>NZ_JAFCWZ010000012.1:0-309424 GCF_049897785.1 Pseudomonas sp. TSRC2-2 | reverse complement strand
CGGGTAGCGGCTGACCAAGTGATCGACGGCAAGGTGCCGGATCCCACCGGCGGCGCCACCCACTACTACGCTACCAGCATCAAGGCGCCGGCATGGGCGGCAAAGGCCAAGCAGACACTCCGGCTCGGTCACCACATCTTCTTCAAGGATGTTCCTTGATCAAATGCGGACGAGCAGCTCTTACATAGAAGGCGTATCAGCATAGAATACTGTCTGCCCATACAGCCCTGAGCCGACCATGAACGCCCCCGACCATCTCGAAATTTCCCTCGATCAATTACTGAACATTCGAGCCCCCGGTACTTACCTGGTGATGTGCGAGGGCGACAGCATGAAAGGCGCCGGCGTTTTCAGCGGCGATTTGCTGGTGGTGGACAAAGGACGAGAGGCAGTTGCCGGTAACATGGTCATAGGCGTAATCAACCAGGAACCAGCAGTGAAGTTCCTCGTCTACGTGCATGGCCGGCCTGTCCTGAGGTCGGCCAGCAGTGGCTACCCGGATCGACACATTCTCGAAGGCGACACGTTTGAAGTGTGGGGCGTGGTCACTCACAGTATTCGCGACCACGGGCAATCCGCTTAAGCTCGCTCGGTCGTCACCAGATCAGCCCACTCCTGCATCATTGCCCGTCGCTGCTCGAGATAGGAAGCGTGGTTGTAAACGTCGCGGATGAAGCTGCTGTCTGCGTGTGCAAGCTGACGCTCGATCCAGTCTCGGTTATAGCCCCTCCCGTTCATCTCGGTTGAAAAGAGATGGCGGAAACCGTGTGGAGACTGCTTTCCGGTCAGGCCGCAGGCGTCCAGAACGTTGTTTGCATAGTTGGTGCCGATCGGCATCGTCGAGTCACTGCGATTGACGAAAACGTAACGAAGGTGGCCCGTGATCGGCAGCATTGCTTTTAAAAGATCAACCGCTTGAGTAGGCAGAGGCACCGAGTGGTCTCTGCGCATTTTCATCTTGGCGGCGGGGGTTGCCCATACGGCAGTATCGAGATCGATCTCCGACCATTCAGCGCGACGTACCTCTCCCGGGCGGGACGCGGTGTAGATCATCAACATGAATGCCGCTCGAAGCTGCTGGCCTGAAGATGATTCTTGAACAGCCGCTATCGTTTTCGGCATTTCGCTGAAAGGCAGGAAGGGGTGAGGCTTGTGCTGGCCCATGCGCTCAGTGACTGCGTGCATCTCTGCGGTAGGGTTTACGTCGATCAAGCCAATTGCAATGGCATAGCTGAAAACCTGGCCTGTTCGCTGACGCACCTTGACGGCGGTGGCTACCGAGCCGCGTTTCTCAATCTTCCGAATCAAGCTGATGACATCGGCTCGCTTGATAGAGTCGATTTGCCGCGTGCCAAAAGCTGGCAGTACATCCAGTTCCATCAAGTTGCTGATGATTCGGTATGTTCCAGGCGAAATGCTCCCCTTCCTGAATGCCAGCCACTCGTCGTAAACACGACGAAAGGTACGGCCCCCGGCCTCGATCATCTCAGCCTTTTTCTCCCTTCTCGAATTGCGCGGGTCAATCCCGCTGGCAATGTCTTCCCGTGCGGCGTCTCGACGCGCGCGCGCTTCCTTTAGGCCTGTATCCGGGTAAGTCCCGAATGAAATCCGCGCCTGTTTACCAAGCCAAGTGAATCGAAAGTGCCAGCTTTTTATGCCGCTGGTGGCTATATAGAGGGAAAGCCCAAGGGAGTCGGCGATCGTGTATGCCTTGTCCTTCGGCTTGGCCTGCCTGGCCGCAGTGTCCGAGATTGCCACTAGTACATCCTCTGCTTTCTGATCTCAATGTACTGGATGAT
Source organism: Pseudomonas sp. TSRC2-2 (assembly GCF_049897785.1). Taxonomy (NCBI): domain Bacteria; kingdom Pseudomonadati; phylum Pseudomonadota; class Gammaproteobacteria; order Pseudomonadales; family Pseudomonadaceae; genus Pseudomonas; species Pseudomonas sp. TSRC2-2. Next base: position 307,625 of record NZ_JAFCWZ010000012.1, on the reverse strand, counting down.
GTACTAAGTCTTTGTCACTGGGAAGGTATCGCACGGTACAGCTTGGTACTCGATCGGCTTATGTATCAGCGGTTACGCGGGGGTTTATGAAACGGAGGGGTTTTAGGCGGGAGGCTACCGTGGAATCTTTGAAGATTTCCACGGTAATTTCGGCTCTGTTCAGATGGCGTTCGCCGCAGCGATTCGGGCAGGCGGCGAGTTTATCAGCTTGTCTTTGACCGTGCTGACTAAAGGGTCAGCAACCGGTCGGCGAGGCGACCGTTGGCCGTCAGTTCGAGAAATTCGTCGCCCAGTCGGCGGCTTTCGTCCATCGCCGCGTGCCAGTATTTCTGCCGGTTCGGCGCATCGCCCATGAAGCGTTTGAAGTCGTTCCGATCGGGCAGTTTGCCGTAGGGCAGACGCGCCAGATATTCCTTCGACGGCGCGACCAGCACCACGTCCTGCAAACGCTGCACCGAAGCGCGGCGCCATGGCAGGGTCTTGTCAAACCAGCCGGGAATCACCCGATCGGTGAAGTGCGGATAGAGCACGATGCCGTCGCCGCTGTAGGGCAGGTCAAGGTGATAGTCGAGCAGGCCGCCGTCGCGGAACGTCCCCGCGCCGGCGCCGGGCAAGTCGCGCACGCCTTCCATGACCATCGGAATCGACCCGGAAGCGAGCAGGGCCTGACGCAGATTGCCGGTATTGAGTGCAACGAAGCGCGAGGGGAAATCGGTCAAGGCATCGAGCGGCGGGGCCAGGCGCGGATCGTGGATGATCAGCCGTTCGAAGTGCCGCGACAACCGTGCACGACCGCGCAGGTTGTCGGCGATCACTGAACCCAGCGCCAGACCAAGGCGCCCGCGATGGTCTTCGGCGAGGCGTCCCTGGCTTTTCACCACCATGATGTTCAGACGGTAATCGGGGTTGTCCAGGATGCTCGCATCGCGGCCGTCGAGCAGGTCGTTGAGCATGCGCTGCGAGCTCTGACTGATCTCGGCCATGGTCACGCCTTTGTTGAAATTCTGCTCGGCGTACAGCTGACCGAGGCGGCGAATGCCCTCGGCGGCGTCCGGCAGGCAGGCACTGGCGAAGCGCCAGGAACCCACCGATGCACCGATCAGCGAACGCTCGCGCGGCGCACTCGGCAGCCACTCGCCGAACAACGCCAGATCGAGCCCCTGAATCCCCAGCGCCTTCGGCCCACCGGCCGCGCCGGGCAGGGTGCCGACGTCAGCGGCGTGCAGCCCCTGCGCACGAATCCTCGCCATGGCCCGCGGGCCGGCCTTGAGGATGAGGGCGGGAAACTTGATGTGGATGGCGGTCATACCGGTCTCGATCGTTAGCAAGCTGCGAATTATAAGCACACCGCCGAATCCTGTGGGAGGGCCCGCGACGACGGCGTACAGATCGTTCCCACGCTCTGCGTGGGAATGCAGCCGGGGACGCTCTGCGTCCCATTGGAACGCGGAGCGTCCCTTGAGGCATTCCTTTGCTGCGCGTGGGAACGATCAGACTGAGGGGCACAATGATGGCCATTCAGTTTCAGTTAAGTTGACCCCGCTAAGGTGCCCACCGTAAGCAACATACAAGAATTCGGAGACACCCATGAATACCCTGACTGCCCTGACCACTGCCTCGATCATCGGCCTCACCGCCAGCACCGCTTGCGCGCGCGATCTCGGGCCTGACGAAGCGCTTCGTTTGCGCGACGCTGGTACTATCGTCTCCTTCGAGAAGCTCAACGCCATCGCGCTGGAAAAACACCCCGGTTCGGAAATCACCGAAACCGAGCTGGAGGAAGAGTACGGCAAGTTCATTTACCAGATCGAACTGCGCGACCCCAAAGGGCTGAAGTGGGATCTGGAGTTGAATGCCGTCGATGGTGAAGTGCTCAGGGATCATCAGGATACGTAATGAAGCTGAATATTCGCGCCACCCGCCTGACAGCGCTGGCGCTGGTGTTGCTCTGCAGCACTGTCATGGCCCGGGATCTTGACCAGGACGAGGCGCTGGAACTGCGTCGCCAGGGCGTGATTCTGCCACTGGAGCAAGTGCTGCAGCAGGCCATGGACCGCTACCCCGGCGCCAAACTGCTGGAGGTCGAGCTGGAAGAAAAACACGACGTGTACATTTACGAAGTCGAATTGCTGACGGTCGAAGGCGTAGCGCGCGAGCTGCACTTGAAGGCCGATACCGGCGAGTTAGTCAAAGACAAGGAAGATTGATCGATGCGTTTGCTTCTGGTGGAAGACCACGTACCGCTGGCCGACGAATTGCTCGCTGGCCTGCAACGCCAAGGCTACGCGGTGGATTGGCTCGCAGACGGCCGCGATGCGGTGTATCAGGGCAGCAGCGAGCCCTATGACCTGATCATCCTCGATCTTGGCCTGCCCGGCGTGCCGGGGCTGGACGTGCTGGCGCAGTGGCGCGCGGCCGGGCTGGCGATTCCGGTGCTGATCCTCACCGCGCGCGATTCCTGGGCCGAGCGCATCGAAGGTCTGAAGGCGGGCGCGGATGATTACCTGACCAAACCGTTCCACCCCGAAGAGCTGTACCTGCGCATTCAATCGCTGTTGCGCCGCTCCAAGGGCCAGGCCAATCAGCCGACCCTGCAAGCCGCCGGTCTGCATCTTGACGAAGGCCGTCAGTGCGTGGTTCGCGACGGCGCCGACATCCAGTTGACCGCCGCAGAATTTCGCCTGCTGCGCTATTTCATGCTGCACCCCGAACAGATCCTCTCGAAAAGCCACCTCGCCGAACACCTCTACGATGGCGAAACCGAGCGTGACTCCAACGTCCTAGAAGTGCATGTCAATCACCTGCGGCGCAAGCTCGGTAAAAGCGTGATTGAAACCCGTCGCGGTCAGGGCTATCTGTTTGGCGGGCAAGCTTCATGAGGTCAATCCAGCGCCGTTTGAGCCTGGGTTTGATCAGTGTGATGGTGATCGTCGGTCTGGTGCTGGCGCAGACCAGTCTGTGGTTGTTCGAAGTCGGTTTGCAGCGCTACCTCGAAGCCGGCCTGCGCAACGACAGCGAAAGCCTGCTGGTGGCGTTGGTGCGCGGCCCGCAAGGCCTGCAACTGGATGAGCGGCATCTGTCGCCGGCCTATCAGCGGCCCTTTTCCGGGCATTACTTTCGCATCGACTTCTCTGACAGCCATTGGCGTTCGCGCTCGCTGTGGGATCAGGAGCTGCCGCTGCTGCAACAACCGGGGCTGCACAGCAACCTGCAATTGGGCCCGGGCGGGCAGCGCTTGCTGATACTGCGCTCGGACTATCGGCGCCTGGGCCAATCAATCTCGATCAGCGTCGCTCAGGATTACACGCCGGTCAGCGACAGTTTCCAGCGCATGCGCCAGATCGGCCTGGGTCTGGGGCTGGCGGCGTTGCTGCTGATCCTGTTCCTGCAACGTCTGACCGTACGCCGCGCGCTGAAACCACTGGAACGCGCGCGCGAGCAGATTGCTCAACTGCAACAGGGCCAGCGCTCGCAACTCGACGATCAGGTACCGGTGGAGCTGGAGCCACTGGTGGCGCAGATCAACCATTTGCTCGCCCACACCGAAGACAGCCTCAAGCGCTCGCGCAATGCCTTGGGAAATCTCGGCCACGCGCTGAAAACCCCGCTGGCAGTGCTGCTGAGCCTGGCTTCCAGCGAAAAGCTCGATGACCATCCCGAGCTGCGCAGGATTCTCAAGGAACAACTGGAACAGGTGCAGCAGCGCCTCAATCGCGAACTCAATCGCGCGCGGTTATCGGGGGATGCGCTGCCCGGCGCGTTGTTCGACTGCGATGCCGAACTGCCGGGGCTGCTGGCGACGCTGAACATGATCCACGGCGAACATCTGGCCTTGAATTACGTCGCACCGCCCGGGCTGCAATTGCCGTGGGATCGTGAGGATTTGCTTGAACTGCTCGGTAACCTGCTCGACAACGCTTGCAAATGGGCCGATGCCGAAGTGCGCCTGAGCGTCATCGAGCGCACTGACGGTTTTGCGCTGAGCGTGGAAGACGACGGCCCGGGGATCCCCGAAGAGCAGCGCACTCAGGTGTTCAGCCGCGGCACGCGGCTGGATGAGCAGACCCATGGGCATGGGCTGGGATTGGGAATTGTGCGGGACATTGTCGATACGTGGGGTGGCTTGCTGGTGCTGGGCGAGAGCGAGTGGGGCGGGTTGAAAGTGGTGATTGAACTGCCTAAGCGGTGACTCTGAAACTGCCAAAGATTGACCTGTTGGAGCGGGCTTGCTCGCGAAAGTGGCGTGTCAGTCGATCATTGTCTCGCCTGACACACCGCCTTCGCGAGCAAGCCCGCTCCCACATTCGATAGACGGTGGATTTCAGACCCGGAACTGATCCATCAACCGCTGCTGCTGATTCGCCAGGCTGTTGAGCGACTGGCTCACTCGCGCGGACTCATTCGCCTGCCCGGACAATGATTCGGTCACATCGCGAATCGTCGCCACGTTGTTATTGATCTCTTCGGCCACTGCGCTCTGCTCTTCGGCGGCGCTGGCGATCTGCAGATTCATGTCGCTGATCACCGTCACCGCATCGCCGATCTGCCGCAGCGCCGTTACCGCCTGGCCCACCTGCTCGACACTGCCCTGCGCCTGACGGTGGCTGTTGCCCATCGAACCGACCACTTCCTGCGTGCCGTTCTGCAATTGCTCGATGACCTGACGGGTTTCCTCCACCGACTCCTGCGTGCGGCGCGCCAGGTTGCGCACCTCATCGGCGACCACGGCGAAACCGCGTCCGGCTTCACCGGCACGGGCAGCTTCGATGGCGGCGTTGAGTGCCAAGAGATTGGTTTGCTCGGCGATGGCGCGGATGGTTTCCAGCACCGTGCCGATTTTCTCGCTGTTGGCGGCCAGGCCCTCAACCTGAACCATCGCCGCGCTCATGTCGGCGGCGAGGGTGTCGATGCTCGCGGTGGTGCGGTCGATCACGGTCAGGCCCTGACGGGTGGCGCGGTCGGCGTCCTTTGCGGCTTCGGCGGCCTGCGCGGCACTGCGGGCCACGTCTTGCGCGGTGGCGCTCATTTCGTGGGACGCGGTGGCGACCTGATCGACCTGGCGATATTGCTGCTCCATGCCGGCGCTGGTCTGAGTGGCGATGGCCGAAGACTGGTCGGCGGTGTTGCGCGCGTCCTGCACCGAGCGTTTCACTTCGGCAATGATCGGCTGCAACTTGTCGAGGAAGCGATTGAACCAGCCGGCCAGTTGCCCGAGCTCATCCTGCTTGTCATAGGCCAGACGCCGGGTCAGGTCGCCTTCGCCGCTGGCGATGTCTTCAAGCATGTGTGCCACGCCGAGAATCGGTTTGGTCACGCTGCGCGCCATCAGCCACACCAGCAGCAGACCGATCAGCGCCGCGAGCAGACCGAGGCTCAGTTCGATCAGCGTGCCCGAAGTATTGCTCGCATCCAGTTGCTGCTTGAGCGCTTCGGCGCGGCTGACCAGGACTTTTTCCGGCACATCCAGCAGCACGCCCCAGGCCGGCCCGCCGGGAATCGGCTGGAACGGCGAGAGCACTTTCAATTGGCCATTGCTGTGCAGACTGCTCACGCCAGTGCTCGAGGCGAGCAGGCGCAGCAACTCGCTGCCGCTGGCTTGATCCACCGCATCCAGACGCTGACTGAGTTTGCTGGCGTCGGCGCTGTAGCCGGCGAGCAGGCCTGCAGGGCTGACGATGCTGACGGCGGTCTGACCGTCGTAGAGTTTTTTGCTCGCGTTTTGGCTGACCGCTTGCAGGCTGTTGAGATTGATGTCGACCGACAGCGAGGCGATGACTTTACCGTTGAGCAACAGCGGGAAGACGATGCTGGTCATCAGCACTTTCTGCCCGTCGATGACATAGAAGTACGGCTCGATCACGCAGGGTTTGAGCGTGCTGCGCGGGCAGGTGAACCACGCGTTGGCCGCCTGACCGCTGGGGCCGGTGCGGGTGTCGCTCATGTCGCTTTCCGGCAGCGCCATCGAGGTGACTTTGCCCGGGGTCGGCTGCGACCAGTACAGGGCGAAACGGCCCTTGTCGTTGCTGCCCAGCTCAGCCTGATCGGCGAACAGTTCGTCCTTGCCGTCCAGCGCATTGGCTTCGAACACCAGCGACAGGCCGAGCAGGTCAGGGTTGGCCTGCAGCGCGGATTTGACCTGACGGGTCATGTCCTCGCGCAGGTCGAAGGCGTCGAGAAAACGCTTCTCGGCCTGCTCGCGCAAAAACAGCACCTGGCGCGAGAAACCGTGACCGTACTGATAGGCGTCCATGAATTGCTGACGAATGCCCGCCGCCTGCACCTCACCCTGCGACTCGATGCGCGCCTGTGCCGACTCGGTGAGCATTTCCATGCTTGACGCCTTGACCAACGCGGAACTGTGCTCCATGCGGTAGAGCGAAAGACCGACGAGCAGGGTCACGATACCGGCGAGGCAGAGGCCGGCGAGCAGGGTGATTTTCCATTGGATGGAAAGGTGTCTGAGCGACATGGAAAACATCCTTATTCGATAAATATCTGAGACTTTGCACTGTAACGGCTGAAAAACAGCTTTCTTGAGCGGCAAGCTGCAAACCGCAAGCCGCAGCTAGAGCCGGACCTTGATGATCGTTCCCACGCTCTGCATGGGAATGCAGCCCGGCACGCTCCGCGTCCCAAAGCGGACGCAGAGCGTCCATTGAGACATTCCTTTGCTGCGCGTGGGAACGATCAAGCGGCAAGCGAAAAGCGAGGCGTGGGCGCAAGGATTTGCTTTTCGCTTGCCGCTCGAAACTTGCAGCTTGAGGCTGCTTGGGGCACAGTGCGCGCCCTTTTAACAAGACCCTTTTGGCTCCGCCGAGCAGTTCTGGCGGACTCATCCTGTCTGGCGGTCGGTTGTCCACCGCAGTGTTTTTCGAGGTAGTAAAATGAATGCAGTCATAGCAGCCGTCGGCGTCATGCTGATCCTCAGCCTGTCGCGCGTGCATGTGGTGATCGCGCTGATCGTCGGAGCGCTGGTCGGTGGCCTGACCGGTGGTCTGGGCATCGATGCCACACTCAAGGCGTTCAACAGCGGCCTGGGCGGCGGCGCGACCGTGGCGTTGTCCTACGCCTTGCTCGGCGCTTTCGCCGTGGCGATCGCCAAGTCCGGGCTGGCCCATGCATTGGCCGACAAGGCTCTGGCCATGGTCGATCGGCAACATGCGACCAGCGGCGGTAACGTCAAATGGCTGTTGATCGGCCTGCTGTGGGTAGTGGCGATTGCTTCGCAGAATATTCTGCCCATCCACATCGCGTTCATTCCGCTGCTGGTGCCGCCGCTTCTCTATGTGCTGACCAAGCTGCAACTCGATCGCCGCCTGATCGCTTGCGTCATGACCTTCGGCCTGATCACCCCGTACATGTTCCTGCCGGTGGGGTTCGGCAACATTTTCCTCAATGAAATTCTGCTGGCCAACGTCGCGCGCAGCGGCGTCGACATCAGCGGCATCAATATCACCCACGCCATGGGCATTCCGGCGCTGGGCATGGTCTTCGGTCTGGCGATGGCGTTCATCAGCTATCGCAAGAAGCGCGTTTATGACCTTGCCAAAATCGAACAGGTCGAGCAGGCGGCGGTGCAATACAACCCGCTGAGCCTGATGATTGCAGGCGTGGCCATTGCTTCGGCGTTCGTGGTGCAACTGCTGTTGGATTCGATGATTATCGGGGCGCTGGTGGGCTTTTTGATCTTTTCGGTGTCCGGCATCGTCAAGTGGCGCGAGACCGATGACCTGTTTACCGAAGGCATGAAAATGATGGCGATGATCGGCTTCATCATGATCGCGGCCTCAGGCTTCGCCGAAGTGATGAAGGCCACCGGGCAAGTGCAGACACTGGTTGAATCGTCGGCTGCGTGGATCAACCACAGCAAAGGCGTCGGCGCACTGTTGATGCTGCTGGTGGGATTGCTGGTGACCATGGGCATCGGCTCGTCGTTCTCCACCGTGCCGATTCTGGCCGCGATTTTCGTGCCGCTGTGCGTACAACTGGGCTTCAGCCCGATGGCCATCGTGTGCATCGTCGGCACCGCCGGTGCATTGGGCGACGCCGGTTCGCCGGCCTCGGATTCGACCCTCGGCCCGACCTCCGGCCTGAACATCGACGGCCAGCATCACCACATCTGGGACACCGTGGTGCCGACTTTCCTGCACTACAACCTGCCGCTGCTGGCATTCGGCTGGGTGGCCGCGATGGTCCTCTGACCCTGTCACCGATCACCCTGTGATCGTTCCCACGCTCTGCGTGGGAATGCAGTCCGGGACGCTCTGCGTCCCTTCCAGAAGCCGAACGCGGAGCGTCCGATGAGGCATTCCCACGCAGAGCGTGGGAACGATCAACTGAAACGCCGCTATCGCCAGCAGGCTGGCTCCCACAGGGGAGTGGGGTAATCCCTTCGCTCAACTTTTGCTCCGGCGTGCCGTTAAAGCCTTTAACCACGCCAACAAAACCAAAAGAGTGAGTCCCCCGATGCGCCTGAGTCTCAAGGCTAAAGTCCTGTCCCTTGCCGTTCTGCCGGTGCTGCTCTTTGCGCTGGTCATCAGCGTGACCACGCTGTTCATCCTTCAGGAACAGGCGCGCAAGGAAGTCGAACAGACCCGCGAGCGGCTGCTCAGCGATGCCAAGGCCACCCTGCAAAGTTACGTCGCCGTGGCCATGACCACGATCAAACCGCTGTACGACGCCGCCGCACCGGGCGACGACGCGGCGCGCGCCCAGGCAATCAAATTGCTCTCGGGCATCCGCTACGGCAAGGACGGCTACTTCTTCGGCTACGACTCCGAGACCGTGCGCCTGTTCAAGGCCAACGACCCCGACGGCGTGGGCAAAAGCTTCAAGGACAACCGCGATCCGAACGGCGTCTACGTCAACCTCGGCCTGGTCAAAGTGGCCAAGGACGGCACTCACTATCTGCAATACAGCTCGCCGCTGCCGGGCAACGCCAAGGTGCTGGTGCCGAAACTCGGTTACACCGAATACCTGCCGAAGTGGGACATGGCGGTCGGCACCTCGGTCAATCTCGACGGCATCGAAGCGCAAGTGGCGCAGGTCGAGGCGCAAGTGCAGGAGCGGGTGCAAGGCGTGGTGCTGAGCATCGTCGGCGTCGCGGTGCTGGTGCTGTTGGTGATTGCGGCGGCGGGCATGCTGCTGGCCAACACCATTCTGCGTCCGCTGACGCAAATGAAAGCCAGCCTCGATGACATCGCGGCGGGCGAGGGCGACCTGACCCGGCGCCTGAACATCACCAGCCAGGACGAGCTCGGCGAACTGGCCGGCTCGTTCAACCGTTTCGTCGACAAGATCCACGGCCTGGTGCGGCAGATCACCGAGATGACCACGCAACTGACCGGGCTGGTCACCCAGGTCTCGGAACAGGCGCAGCGTTCTGATCAAGCCATGGAGCGTCAGCGCCACGAAACCGATCAGGTTGCCACCGCGATCAACGAAATGTCGGCTGCGGCTCAGGAAGTGGCGAAGAGCGCGCAAAACGCCGCCGTCGCCGCCCAGCAGACTGATGAAGAAGGCCAGAGCGCCAAGCGCGTGGTGGCAGGCAGCATCAAACAGATTCATGCGCTGGTCGATGACATCCGCAACAGCGGCGTGTCGCTGGACAGCCTGCAGCAGGACGTCAGTTCGATTGTCGGCGTGCTTGGGGTGATCCGTTCGATCGCCGAGCAGACCAATCTGCTGGCGCTCAACGCCGCGATCGAAGCGGCGCGGGCCGGTGAGGCCGGGCGCGGCTTTGCGGTGGTGGCCGACGAAGTTCGCGCGCTGGCCAGCCGCACGCAGATCAGCACCCAGGAAATTCAGGGCATGATCGACCGCTTGCAAGCGGGCACGCAGCAGGCTGTGGAGGCGATGCGCCGCTCCAGCGAAGCCGGCGACGGCACGTCACAGCAAGCCAATCAGGCCGGCGCGTCGCTGGACGCGATGGCGCAATTGATTGCGACGATCAACTCGATGAACGCGCAGATCGCCAGCGCCGCGGAAGAGCAGACGGCAGTGGCTGAAGAGATCAACCGCAGCGTGCACCAGATTGCCGTGGCGGTGGACAGCGTCGCCGATGAAACGCAACTGGGTGCGCAGACCTCGCGCAGTCTGGCGGACTTGGGGCAGCGGTTGGGCAAGCTGGTCGGGCAGTTCCGTATCTGACGCGTCCGCAATCCCCTGTAGGAGCTGCCGAAGGCTGCGATCTTTTGATCTTGGTCTGTTGATCTTTCACAGGCAGATCAAAAGATCGCAGCCTTCGGCAGCTCCTACAATGGGATCGAGTGGGCTTAAGGTCTGTCCCAATAGGGCACTTCGCCAAAGCACTCGACAAAAAAATCAATCACCGTCCTTACCTTCACCGACAGCCGTCGGCTCCCCGGCCACAGCACGGCGATCTGCTGCGGCTCCAGACTGTTCGACACCTGATACTCCCCCAGCACCGGCACCAGCGTGCCTGCGCGCACCGCTTCGCCAATCAGCCACGACGGAAACATCACCAGCCCGAGCCCTTGCTGAGCGGCCTGGGTGAGGGTGTCGGCGTGGTTGCCGGTGATCGGGCCTCTGACCGTGTACGGCGTCCAGTCCTCGCTGTCACGGCGGAAAAACCAGCGCTGCTGACCCGCCGCACCTTTGTAGGCCAGGCACTGGTGTTGCGCGAGTTCGTCGGGATGCTGCGGCGTGCCGTGGCGTTGCAGATAGGCAGGGCTGGCGGCGACCTGGAAGCGGTGCGGTGCCAGAATGCGTGCCTGCATGCTCGAATCATGCAGCGCGCCGATGCGAAACAGCAGGTCGGCGCCTTCCTGTAGCGGGTCGACATAATGGTCGGTTTGCTGGATGTCCAGTTGCAGTTTCGGATAGCGCGCGCAGAGCTCGCCCAGCCACGGTGTCAGATGGCGCTGGCCGAACACCACCGGCGCGTTGATGCGCACCAGTCCGGTGGGTTCGCTTTGCTGCTCCTGCAACGCCTGTTCGGCTTCTTCCAGTTGCACCAGTAGCAAGCGTGCATGGTGGCCGAGCGTGCGTCCGGCTTCGGTCGGTGTGACCGCGCGGGTGTGGCGGTAGAGCAATTGCTGGTTCAGCGCCTGTTCCATCAACTGGATCTGCCGCGAAATGGAAGAGGGCGCGACGCCTTCGCGGCGGGCGACTTCGGAAAAACTGCCGTGGTCGAGGACCGCCACGAACAGCCTTAACGCTTTGAATCCGAGTTCGTTGAGCCCGTGCATGCTGTGTCTCGCTGTGCGTGTTGCGCAAAAGTGTTGTCCGGATGCTCCCATTTATCGCACAGCGACACCAGCCGATAATCCGCGCCATTGTTTATGAGTGTGGAAGGTTGTGTATGCAGACGTTGAATGAAGGGGTAGTGGCGGCGCCGGTCAAGCGATCGGTGTTGCGTCTGCTGTTGCTGCCGCTGGTCATTCTCGCCGGCATGGGTTTGTCGGTTGAGGCCGGGCTGCTTGGGCCGCTGGGTGAGCAGGTCGGGCATTTGTGGGCGACGTTGAGCATCTTCGGCGTGGGTTCGGCGATTCTGTTTTTGCTGTTGCTGTTCGCCGGCCCACAGAAAGGTCCTGCGTTGACCGAGCTGCCGCGCTGGCAGTTGATCGGCGGATTCCTCGGGCCGATCTACGTGGTGGTCCTGACGCTGGCGACCCCGCACATCGGCATTGCCATGACGATGATTGCGATTTTGTCCGGTCAGGTCGGCAAGAGCGTATTGATCGATCATTTCGGCTGGTTCGGCGCGACGCGCAAGAAGGTCAACGGCGAGCGCTGGCTGGCGTTGGGCTTGATTGTGGTGGCTTTGGTTCTGATTGCGCGGGGGTGAGTGATGGGTCTGGTGATTTTGTTGGCAGTGGTGGTATTGGCCGGTGCGGTGCTGAGTGTGCAGGCCGCGATCAATGGGCGTTTGGGTGAGACGGTTGGCGTGCTGCGTTCCAGTTTGCTGACCTTTGCGGTGGGCGCGGTGGTGACCGGGTTGTTGATTCTGTTTTTCGAGCCGGCGCAGGCGGTGAGTCTGCTTGAGGTGCCGAAGTGGCAGTTGACCGGGGCGCTGTTTGGCGTGGTGTACATGATGGTGATGGTCGGCGCGGTGCCTGTGGTCGGGACAGCTGTGGCGACGGTGGCGGTGATTGTCGGGCAGTTGGGGATGGGGATGTTGATCGACAATTTTGGCTGGTTGGGGAACCCGGCGATCGAATTGTCTTCGAGCAGGATCCTGGCGATGGTGTGTTTGGCGGCGGCTCTGGTGTTTATGTATCGGAGTTCGCGGCAGGCGCAGTGATCGGATGAATTCGGATACGTGTGTATATCTGCTGAAGCTAACGCTCATTGTGTGTAGGGCTGCCGAAGGCTGCGATCTTTTGCTATTGCCATCTCTCTGCGTCGCCCAGACCCTGAACACTCCTGCAAAACCACCTTCTACACTGTCCCCTACGGCTTGCTCGCAAGCCCCAGACAACCACCACTGAAGGAGTCTGCCCCATGTCCGATAAAAAATGCGACTGCCCCGGCTGCAACTGCACCCTCAAAGAGGGCGATCATTCCTACGCTGTACACGGTAAACACTATTGCTGCGAGGCTTGCGCTCACCATCACAAGGACGGCGAAGAGTGTGCGATGAAGGGCTGCGGCTGCGCTCATCCGAAATAGGCACGGCCAAAAAAAGTGGAGCCTAATCAGGCTCCACTTCCATTTTCAGACTGTTGTCGTCCCGTCGTTCAAAGTGTCTCACCGTACCCTGCAATGTTCGTCCCTGAACCTTGATCACCACAATCTTCGCCTGGTCGAGGTCTTCCGGCACCGGTGCCTGCACGCACAAGGTGAAGCGGTAAGGATCATCAGCGACCGTTTCCAGCGCGACCTCGCAATCCACCGTTTTGGTGATCTGGCCGAAAAACGTGGTCAGGCCGTAATCCAGTCGGGCCGGGTGATAAGTGTCGGTCATCGTCGATTCTCCCTGTCGATTTGCCAAGCCTGCGGTGAAGGCGGTGGGGTCAGTTGGTCTGGCGCCAGGTGACGTTTTGCAGGCCGAATTTTTCTGCCGTCGGTTTGCTGGTCTTTTGCACTTTCTCGCGGCCAAAGCGCGGGATGCGACCCACGCCCGCGTCGCAGCTTGCCCAATGCCAGGCTTCGGCGTTGTCCATTTTGTCCGAGCGGATAATGAACGTCTTGGGGGTGCCATGCAGTGTGTAGTCGATGACGTAAAGTTTTGCGTTGTTCATAAAGCCCGAATTCCTCCCTGTGGTATTAAACGGATCGCGCTGTGCCGGGAAAATTCATTCGGATTGTCCGACGGTATCTCCCGTTGGCGAGGGCGGGGCGCGCTGGTTACCATGGCGGCTTCGCCAGCCCCCTGTGAACACTCGCCATGGCCCTCGCCGCGCCCCCTGATCTGACCGACACCGATGTGCCCGTGCAACCGCTGGCGCGGACGTATCCGCGAGGCCTGTTCATCGAGCCGCACGAGCATGTCTGGGGCCAGTTGCTGTATGCGATGAGCGGAGTGATGTGGGTGGAAACCCCGCACGAAGCGCTGGTGGTACCGCCGCAGCGGGCGGTGTGGTTGCCGCCCGGGGTGCCGCACGGGATTCGCGTGGTGTCGGATTTGCAGATGCGCAATATCTACCTGCGCCCGGCGCTGGCGGCGACGCTGGATGCGACGGTGCAGGTGATCGAAGTCGGCGGTTTGCTGCGCGAGTTGATCGTCGGGCTGGTGGCGCAGGGCGATGACGGCGAGGTTGAGTATTACGAGGCACTGGTCGGTCTGGCGTTGCTGGAGTTGCGGCGGGCAAGGCGTTCGCAACTGAAGATTCCGCTGCCGGATGAGTCCGACCGGCGTCTGATGAATCTTTGCCAGGCGGTGATGGCCGCGCCGTCGCTGGAGATTCCGTTCGAGCAGCATGCGGAAAATGCCGGGGCCAGCGTGCGTACGTTGGCGCGGCTGTTCAAGGACAGCCTCGGCATGGGCTTCGCCGAATGGCGGCGGCAGGTGCAGTTGGCCACAGCGGTGGCAGCGTTGATTCAGGGCGTGGCGGTGAGCGTCATCGCTCGCGATTTGGGCTACTCGCCGAGCAGCTTCAGCGACATGTTTCGCCGGGAGCTGGGCGTGGCGCCTTCGCAATTTGCTGTAGAACACGATTAACCAAGCCTGCATGGTTGCATTGTGGGAGCGGGATTGTTCGCGAAAGCGGTGTGTCAGCCATTCCCTCACCGCCTGACACACCGTTTTCGCGAGCAAGCCTGCTCCCACAGGGTTTTTGCGGTGCGCCAGTCATTTGTCCGAAATTCAGAAGTCCTTGGCCGATAGCGCTCCGCCCGTTTCCCTAGACTCTGCCCATCACTTGTTGCGGCGGAGTTCCCCCATGAACTACCTCATTTCTCTGGCCATTGGCCTGGGCGTCGGCCTGCTCTACGGCGCGCTCGATTTTCGTTCTCCCGCACCCCCGGCGATCGCGCTGGTCGGTCTGCTCGGCATGTTGGCCGGTGAGCAGTTGTGGCCGCTGGGCCGGCAGCTGGTCGCGGGCTGGTTGTCCTGAATTTCCTTTTTTCCTTTCGGTGGATGTGCCCATGAAAGCGTTGCAATTCGATCAGACCGGCGACCTGTCTGCCCTGCGTTTCGTCGACGTCCCGACCCCGGTGCCCGGTGCCGATGAAGTGCTGGTGCAGATCAAGGCTGCCGGCCTCAATCCCAGCGATGTGAAAAACGTCCTCGGCCGTTTTCCTTACACCACTTTGCCACGGATTCCGGGGCGGGATTTTGCCGGGGTGGTGGTCGAGGGGCCGCAAGCAGTGATCGGTCAGGAAGTCTGGGGCACCGGGCGCGAGCTGGGCTTCTTCGCCGACGGTGCTCATGCGCAATTCGTCAAACTGCCGGCCAGCGGTGTGGCGCACAAACCGGCGCACCTGAGTTTCGCCCAGGCGGCCAGCCTCGGCGTGCCGTACACCACGGCGTGGGACGCGCTGGAACGTAGCCTGGTCAGCGCCGACACGCGGTTATTGGTGATCGGCGGCGGGGCAGTGGCCACAGCGGCTTTGGCGCTGGCAAAAGTGCGCGGCGCGCAATTGCTGGCGGCGGCGCGCCGGCCCGGGCAGGTAGCAGATTTGCAGAAGCAGGGCTATCAGACGATTCAACTGGACAAGCCTGAAGACCTCGGTGCGCAGGTCAATGCCGTGTATCGCGGCGGCGCTGATGTGATCGTCGACACCACAGGTTTCTGGCTGCCGGCCTCGGTCGCGGCACTGGCCACTTTCGGTCGCATCGCCATTATCGCCGCGCCGGTCGACGGCCATGTGCAACTGCCGGCGCTGGCGCTGTATCGCAAGGGCGGCTCGGTGGTCGGCATTAACTCTTTGTTGTACGGCGTTGAGGCGTGCGCCGCGATGCTCGAGCAGTTCGGGCGGTTCTTCGATGAGGATTGCTTGCCGCTGCCGCAGGGCTTGGTGCAAGTGCCGCTGGCTGAAGGAGTGGCGCGCTATGCCGAGGTCAATCAGGGCGGTGGCGACAAGATCATTTTGCTGCCCTGACCCGCCCACGCCCTGGGCGAGCAGCTCGCTTCCACATTGAAAGGGCATGCGATACGGGATCATTTCCGTAGGATCCCGGTCGATCCCTTGTCAGCCGCCTCCGGTTCGCTCGCGAGCCGGCAAAAAAGGGAAAGGTCTGATTTCACCCGTTGCATCGCGCCGTTGCACAGTCCTGTCTTTCAATCAGACACAGGGACAGGTGGATGCGCATCGCTGGAAGGCCCGTTGTTTTTACCCTCGATATCGAGGGCGTTTCCCATGATCTTCAAGTGTTCAGCTTCCGAACCCGGGAAGCGCTCAACCAGACCTACGAACTCAATCTCGAGCTGGTCAGCGAACGCCCCGATCTCGATCTGCAAGACCTGCTGCATCGGCCGGCCTTCCTCTGTTTTGGTGCCGACGGCAGCGGCATGCACGGGCTGGTCTATCGGGTCGGTCAAAGTGATTGCGGTGCTCGGCTGAGCCGTTACCAGATCACGCTGGCGCCGCATCTTGCCTACCTCGCGCATCGGCGCAATCAGCGGATCTTCCAGAACCTGAGCGTGCCGCAGATCATCGCCAATGTGTTGGGCGATCACGGCATGCAGGCCGATGCCTGGCATTTTCAGCTCAGCGCCGAGTACCCGGAGCGGGTGTATTGCGTGCAATACCAGGAATCGGATCTGCACTTTATCCAGAGGCTGTGCGAAGAGGAGGGCTTGCACTTTCACTTCCGCCACCTCCGTGAGGCGCACCTGTTGGTGTTCGGCGATGATCAAACGGCATTTCTCAAACACGACGTGGCGACGCGCTATGTGCAGGGCAACGGCCTGGTTGCCGACACGCCCGTTATCGACCAGTTCACTGTGCGCCTGGAGCCGCGCTCCAATCTCGTCGAGCGCCGCGACTATCACTTCGAAAAGCCCGCAGTGCAATTGGACGCCAAGGCCAGTGCAGCGCGGGCTCCGCTGCTTGAGGATTATGAGTTTCCCGGCCAGTTCACCCATCGCGATCGCGGCAAGCACCTCAGCCAGCGTGCGCTGGAGCGCCATGGTGCCGACTATCGTCTGGCCAGCGGGCGAAGCAACCAGGCGCTGATGCGCGGCGGTAGCTTCATGACCATGGCGGATTATTCGCGCGCCGACTGCAACGATTTATGGCTGCTGACCGAGGTTGAGCACATCGGCCGACAGCCACAAGTGCTTGAGGAAGCGTTCACCGAGCAGGCCGACGCTGATGGGTTCAGTCAGGGCTACCGCAACCATTTCGTCGCGACACCGTGGGATGTGGTGTTTCGCCCCAAGCTCAAGCATGGCAAACCGCGCGTGAGTGGCAGCCAGTTGGCGGTGGTGACCGGCCCGCCTGGGAGGGAGATCTACAGCGATCCGTACGGTCGCGTTAAAGTGCAAATGCTCTGGGATCGAGACGGCCAGCGCGATGAACAATCAAGTTGCTGGCTGCGCGTGGCCACCGCCTGGGCACATGACCGCTACGGCAGCGTGCAGATTCCGCGGGTCGGCATGGAAGTGCTGGTGGGATTCACCGATGGTGATCCGGACAAACCGCATTTGCTGGCCTGCCTGCCCAACGCCGAGACCCCGGTGCCACTGGACCTGCCGGCGCAACAGACGCGCAGTATCTGGCGCAGCCAGAGCAGCCCCGGCGGCGGTGGTTACAATGAATTGCGCATCGAGGACAGGCAAGGCGCCGAAGAAATTTCCATCAGGGCGCAGCGCGACTTCGTTCAGCACGTGCTCAATGACCTGCGTATCCAGATCGACAACCTCCACAGTCAGGTCATCGGCGGCGTCTCAAGCGTTGAGTTGCGCGATGAGGAACATCACCTCACGCACGGCAATCGCCTGACTGAACTCAAGCAGGACGATCATCTGTGGGTGCAGGGCGAGCGGCATGTGCGGGTGGCCAGCCAGCGCGTCAGTGCCGCGCAGCAGCTGCATTTCGGCGCGGGCGAGCAGGTGGTTCTCAACAGCGGCATGCAGATAACCCTGGCGGCCGGCGGGCACTGGTTGACGGTGGGGGCGGCAGGAATTTTCAGCAGTACGCCGATTGTCCAGGGAGGGGTGCCAGCGGTGTCCCTGCCAGCCGAGCCGTTGCTGCCGGGTGCCGCGCCGTTGCTCAAGGCGACGTTCGATGCCGTGCAGCAACGTCATGCGTTGCTGACCACGCGGACCTCGCGTTGCCTGATCTGCGAGGCGGCCCAGGCATGAAGCTTCTGACGGATTGGCCTGAAGGTTTGCCGTGGGATGAGCAGCAGGCGTTTGTGCTGCTCGACGGTGCGACGATCACCGATTTGCCGGCGCAAGTGCAACGGCTCGATCCTGCTGCCAATGCCTTCGCGCTGTACGACCAACCACCGTTTTCGGCCCTGCGTGACGTCTCGCCTTTGCTGGTGACGCTCACTGACGCTGAGGATCCGGTGGGGCGGTTTCATCTGCAGCATGCCCGACAGGAATGGGGCGTGCTGCTGTTCAGCGCTGCGCCAGTGCATGAAATCGTGGCGCACTTGCGCCAGTTGCTGATGGTCGAGTTACCGGTCGGCTCGCCGGTGCTGTTGCGGCTGGCGGATGCCGCCGTGGCGCAGGCGCTGTTTGCCCGCGGCGATGCGAGTCTGTTCGGGCCGCTGGGGTGTGTGGTCACGGCGGATGGCGCGCGGGGAGTCTGGCACTGTCAGCGACCTCGTCAAGGGCAGGGTGGGGCGCTGGTGGCGCCGTATCGGTTGAGCGCCGAGCAGGATGCCGCGCTGGATGGGGTGGATCGGCGGCGGATGTTGCTACAAGTCGATGCGTATTTGCTTGAATATTTTCCCCGGTTTCACACCGGGGAAACCATCGCTGAACGTTGGATGCTTCTGGAACAAATCGAGGCAAAAGCCAGCGCGCTCGGCCTGAGCAGCCAATCGGAATGGCTTTACTTCGCCAACCTTGTCGCGTCTCTCAATGGTGCTGATCCGGATCAGCATCCGCAGATCCAGCACTTGCTACACGAGCCCTCCCTACAACCGATCGGTGAGCGCTTGACGCTGGCCGTTTCAATGGCCCGCCAATGGGCGTCTGAAAGAGTCCGACCATGAACCATCCCGCCGACCTTGCGGCAGCCGCCGCGTCCAAAGCCCCGATCATCGGCCCCGCCGCCTGCCCCTTGCGCAACACCCACGTGCAACTGCTGCCCCTCGCGTACGGCCTGGTGGAAAAACCCTTCGACCCCAGCACCGAACTCACGCTGCCGTACACCCTGACCGCGCGCCCGATGGGCATCCGCCGCCTGCGCGATGGCTGGCTGTACATCGTCGACAGCCTCAGCGGCGAGCTCTACGAATACCGCGTGCTTGAAGGCGTCGTCAGCGCATTGCTGCATCGCGGCAAAAGCGTCAGCGAGGATCAGCGCAGCGCCATTGAAGAACGTCCGGCGTTGATCTTTTCGCGCAAAAGCACCCTCTACGTGACCTTCGCCGACGTGCAGTTGAGCGCGGCGAAATGCCAACAGGTGCTGGACAGCGCGGAGGAACTTGAGCACTTCATGCAGGCGGTCGATCTCGGCCCGGTGCATTGTCTGATCGGCGGCGAACATCTGCTCACCGTGGCCCAGGCCAAACAGTGGCTGGCGGAAGTGGCCTGCACGGCGAAACCGGTGGTCGAAGCGGACGCCACGCGGATGCCGGTGGTGCAGGTCAGCGACGCGCCGGAGCACGAGCGTGAACCTTATCTGTGGGAGAATCCGCGACGTTTTCGCGAGGCGCATATCGGCGAATTCCTCGGCCGGGTGCGCGGGCCTTATCAGGACGACACGCTGTTTCTGCTGGTCAACGACGACCTCGGGGTGATGCGCGATCTGGCTGATTATCAGGACCTGGTGGTCGGCTGGATCGAGCAGTGGAGCAACACCGACAACAACGAGCGCGACTATCTGCTGGCCAGTTACATCGAGTCGCTGAGCCAGTTGGGCGCTCAGGATTTCGACACCCTGGCCAAGGCCAGCGAGGATCCGCGCGCTCAGGCATTGTTTGCTGAGCTTGAGCAGTTGCCCGAGCCGGATCGGGAAAATACCCGGCAGGCGCTGCTCGACTATTTGAACAAGGGTGGTGAGGTTGTCCCGACCGATACCCAGGCTCGACCTGAACTGCAGCAACAGCGCGAAAAGGCACTGGACCAGTCGCTGGCGCTGAACCGTTTCGACGGCGTCGCGCCTGATTTCACCGCACACGCTCGCGTCACCGCCGAGGCGGATCGACGCTTTTACACCCGCGAATATTTTGCTGAAGTGGCCCCGGCCGATTTCGTCGAGCGCCACCTGAGTACCTTGGTCGATCTGGGCAAGGATCAGAACCGGCGGATGAACGACGTGCTCGACGGCCCGCTGCTCAGCGGCAAGCGCGGCGTCAACGACCTGATCGACCGCCCGGCCATGGACGAGGTGCTCAACAGTCATCGCGACAACCTCGGACGCTGGAATCGCCTGCTCGAACGCATCACCGCCGATCGCGCGCAACTGCTGTGCGCCGGGCGTTTCCATCGCTCGGCGTGGTATTTCGATGGGCAAGTGCAGATCGATCAGGCGCTCGCCAGCGAATACGCCTGCCTCAAGGACATCGGCCGCAGCGACGCGGCCAATGAGCAAATGCTCGGTTACCTCGAACAACACCCGCAACTGACCCGCCCGCTGTTCTACACCTTGCCGCTGCGCCTGCAGACCGAACACGCCGGGCAATATTCAACGCTGTTCAACGCCGGCATGGCGATGTTCAACAACCTGCCGGACTGGCTGGCCAAGTTGCAGAGCATCGAGCAGCCGCAGCTGCCAGCACTGGACGACCTGCCCGCACACAGTCGCGTCTTGGCGGACGCGGTGCAAGACACCTACAGCCCGGCGCTGAACCTCGGCCTGAGCCGGGCGCTGGAAGGCTTTGATCTTGCCGGCGAGAAAATCCCCGAACTGGACGAACTGTTCCAGCGCCTGCCCAAAGCGCTGCGCCTACGCGTGCTCGACGCCGCGCGAACCAGCGGCGTGACCTTCACCGTGTCCACCCCGGCGGAACAATCGGCGCTGCAAACCAGCATCAAGGAAGTGCTGCGCGAACGCGACTACCTGAAAACCCTCAACCGCGAACGCAACCAGCTCACCCACAACAAAAATCGCCAGGGCCACAAAACCGCCCGTGCGGTGAAATTGCAGGAAGAAATCGTCCGCGTGCGCACGCAACTGGCCTTGTTCGAAGGCCGCCTCGCGGCAGCGTTAAGCCCGATTGACGAACTGCCGGATCGCTCGGCCCGGCTGTATGGCGCCACGCCGGCGAAAGCAGGCGTGACGGTGGTGTTTCCGCCGGCGCAGCAGGGGGAGTTACGTGGGTTGCTGGAGAATATTCGCGCGGGGGTGGCGGGGGTTTCGAAAGCGAGTCTGGTGCGGACGGAGGGGATGGGGTTGTTGGTGGTGTTGGTGCAGGTGGTGAATTTGCTGGGGGCTTATCGGGAGGTGATGAAGCAGACGAGGGACAGGAAGAAACGGGCGGATTTTGTTGCGGCTCTTGCCGCTACAGGCGCTGCGGGTTTTACCGCTGCGCAGGGGCTTGCTGATACAGCTTTGAAGGCTCGCAGCACGAGTCTTGTCGGGAGTTTGCAGCTTGAAGCGTTGCAACAGGTTCGTGTGCAAGTGGGGAAGTTGCATGTGGGGTTGGGGGGATTCACTTACACCTTCGGTCTACTGTCATCTGTTAACAGTTTTAACAATCACAGACGCAATTGGCAGGAAGCTGTTCGTAGCGGAGATCACTCGGCGCAAACCGGGGCTGCACTTGCGACGCTGGGCGCTGGCGGCATGGCGTCCGCCAACACATACGGTTTAAGTGAAACGCTGTTTGCTGGCTATAAAATAATTAATGCCCAAAACAATGCGGCACGGACAGTCGCCTGGGCTGCCGCTGGTACACGTCTTTCTTTAGTGTTCTTTCGCTTCAATTTGGCCGGTGCGTTGTTCACCGTGCTGGAGTTCGTCGGAACGTGGCTGTTCAATCGTTACAACCTCTCTGCCCACGACAAGTGGTTGAAAATCACGCCCTGGAGCCGTGATGAAGAGATGCGCGGTGACCACTCCCTGGATGACTATCAAAGTTATCTCGCTTTTTTAATACACGCTCCTTATGCCCAATCGGGACCTGATCCCGGTGACACTTGGCTGAAGACCTTACTATTTGGCGCCAAGCCCAGCGATATTCATTTGGTTTTGCCGAGGCTGGCGCTAAATGATCTTCTGCCGCCGTTGAACGGTAAACCGACCCATCGCTTGGGAATCGGCGCCCATCGACTTGTTCTACCGCTGCATGGTCGCGGTGTGCCGCAAGTGCGCAGGGAAGTCATCAGTGAGGAGATATTGAGCAGTCTGCGAATCGCAAAGTCATCGCCAGATGGTTTGGTACTTTGCCTTCAATACCCCGTCCGTCCCGACTCTGAGTACGTGCCTGCAAAGGAAACGCTCGAACTTGCCGTATGTATTCAAGCTGTTAATGGCAATGGCGAGTGGGCATCCCGAACCCGTGTCATACATATCGACCCTCGGGATACCGGCCATTTTGCCGTTGTTGTTCCCGGCTCGGTCAAGGAAAACCCTCCGGTACTGCTGGTAGAAACTCAATACCTCGAATGGGTTGACCATGCTAAATAATCACGATGAGCCTCTTGCTACTGCGCAATGTGAGGTGATTAGAAGAGCGGGGGATGTGGCGCCGTTCCCAAGCGGAAAAACTACCTATCTCGCACCGTTGCCACTGCCCACACCGATGCCCCCTTATGGCCCACATATCGGTGAACTCAATGATGTTTACATGGACTTCGGATTAGGCCAGCCGGAAGTTTTCATGTGGCAAATGACTCTGGGTGGGCCATTTGCTACGTCGTTCTCGGTGCTTTTTTTATTCCCAGTTGTTACTGGGTTTTTGGGAATTATTTTCGGCTTTGGTCAAGAAGCCATTTGGGCGTCAATGCTTGCCATCTTCGAAGAGGCTTGCGAGAACACTGTATTTACCGGGCCTTTTACGCTGTTCATCGGCCTAGGCGTCTGGCACCACGTCCACAAAAAACGTCTCTCCCTCATCCCAACCCGCTTCAACCGCCAACGCCGCGAAGTCTGCTTCATGCCCGAAGGCGCCACCGAACCAGTCTTCGTTCCATGGGAATCGCTCAGCGCCTGGATCATCGAAGCCAAAGGCGCCACCCAGTTTGGCATCCATCGCCAATACGGCATGGGCATCGGTTTCTATCAAGGTGAAAATCTCATAAGCCAGGAATTCCAATGCGCCGGCCTGGAACTCGCGATCAGTCATTGGGAAGCGATTCGCGGTTACATGGAGTACGAAGTCAACGACCTCAAATCGATTCAGGATTTGCAGGATCTGCAAGGCCCGGACGACCCACCCCACGAAGGCCTGCACACTTTTCGTAACGCCCGCGCGCGGATGCATCAGCAGATCCGTGAAGGCCGCCGCTCGCGGCTGTCGGGGTTCTTTTGGTACCTGTATCACGTCATGACTTTATGGACGATTCCCAACCGT
Source organism: Pseudomonas sp. TSRC2-2 (assembly GCF_049897785.1). Classification (NCBI taxonomy): domain Bacteria; kingdom Pseudomonadati; phylum Pseudomonadota; class Gammaproteobacteria; order Pseudomonadales; family Pseudomonadaceae; genus Pseudomonas; species Pseudomonas sp. TSRC2-2. The sequence continues at coordinate 284,581 of NZ_JAFCWZ010000012.1, read as the reverse complement.
CTGGTCGAATGGGAAGTGCGCCGTCTGGAAAGAATCGGCAAGCAGGCGCTGCCGGAGGTAATGCGTGCCTGGTCCGAGCCGCTGCCGAAAGAGCAATGGGCCAAGCCCAGTGAAGAGCTGTTGCGACTGAGCGAGCAAGTGCGGCAGATGCACAAGCGCCAGCCGCATCGGCCGATTACGCAGATTTTTGCTGAGGTTTGCAGGCGGGCTGTGGGCTGATGCAGAGCAGTTTTGTGACCAGAGGGTGGGAAGTTTTTTGCCTGTTTGAGCGCCTTCGCGAGCAGGCTCACTCCCACAGGGCACCGCGCTGGATGCGGATGTTTCGGTTGAACTTGGCCGAGGTGGGAGACCCTCGAGGTGGCGGCCATTTCTCAGTTGTTGCTACCGGGTCGGTCAAGCAAAACCCGATGGTTATGCTGGTTGAAATTCAATATCTCGAATGGGCCGACCATGCTGAATAATCACAATGAGCCTCTTGTTGATGCGCAAAGTGAGGTGATTAGAAGACCGGGCGATGTAGAGCCGTTCCCAAGCGGAAGAATTACCTATCTCGCACCGTTGCCATTACCTACAGCAATGCCGCCTTATGGGCCGCATATTGGAGAGTTAAACGACGGATACATGGACTTTGGGCTTGGATTGCCAGAGGTATTTACGTGGCAGCTAATTTTCGGTGGGCCAACCGCAGGCGCCTTTATGATCATCGTTTTATTTCCTTTAGTTACAGGGTTACTAGGCATTATTTTTGGCTATGGGAACGGGGCCATTTGGGAGTCAATGGTTGGTGTGTTCGAAGCGGGTTACGAGAACCAATCAATTTGCGGCCCCTTGATCCTTCTTATTGGCCTCGGCGTCTGGCACCACGCTCACAAAAAACGCCTCTCCCTCATCCCAACCCGCTTCAACCGCCAACGCCGCGAAGTCTGCTTCATGCCCGAGGGCGCCACCGAATCAGTCTTTATTCCATGGGAATCACTCAGCGCATGGATCATCGAAGCCAAAGGCGCCACCCAGTTCGGCATCCATCGCCAATACGGCATGGGCATCGGTTTTCATCACGGCGAAACCCTCACCAGCCTCGAATTCCAATGCGCCGGCCTGGAGCTCGCGATCAGCCATTGGGAAGCAATTCGCGGTTACATGGAGTACGAAGTCAACGACCTCAAATCGATTCAGGATTTGCAGGATCTGCAAGGCCCGGACGACCCACCCCACGAAGGCCTGCACACTTTTCGCAATGCCCGCGCGCGGATGCATCAGCAGATCCGTGAAGGCCGCCGCTCGCGGCTGTCGGGATTCTTTTGGTACCTGTATCACGTCATGACTTTATGGACGATTCCAAACCGTTTGGTCGAATGGGAAGTGCGCCGTCTGGAAAGAATCGGCAAGCAGGCGCTGCCGGAAGTCATGCGCGCCTGGTCCGAGCCGCTGCCCGAAGAGCAATGGGCCAAGCCCAGTGAAGAGCTGTTGCGACTAAGCGAGCAAGTGCGGCAGATGCACAAGCGCCAGCCGCATCGGCCGATTACGCAGATTTTTGCTGAGGTTTGCAGGCGGGGCTGACGGAGTGATGCAGGCAGTTTCGATTGCTTTCGCGCGCAGGCGCGCTCCCACAGGGCATCGCGCTATAAATGTGGGAGCGAGCCTGCCCGCCAAGGCGTCGCTCGGTCAGCACAAGAATCTGCGCGCTCGCGCTCTGCTAGAATCCGCCCCATTCATTGCCAGAGACTCTCCCATGAGCGAGCCGATTCGTCTGACCCAATACAGCCATGGCGCCGGCTGTGGCTGCAAGATTTCCCCGCAGGTGCTGGAAGTGATCCTCGCCGGCAGCGGCGCACAAAACCTTGATCCAAAACTCTGGGTCGGCAACGCATCGCGCGACGACGCGGCGGTTTACGAGATCGATGCCGAGCGCGGTGTGGTGTCGACCACCGATTTTTTCATGCCGATTGTCGATGACCCGTTCGACTTCGGCCGCATCGCCGCGACCAACGCGATCAGCGATATCTACGCGATGGGTGGCGATCCGTTGATGGCGATCGCGATTCTCGGCTGGCCGGTGAATGTGCTGGCGCCGGAAGTGGCGCGGGAAGTGATTCGTGGCGGTCGCTCGGTGTGCGACGCGGCGGGTATTCCATTGGCGGGCGGGCATTCGATCGATGCGCCGGAGCCGATCTTCGGCCTCGCCGTCACCGGCCTTGTGGAAAAGCGCCACATGAAGCGCAACGACACCGCTACCGCCGGTTGCCTGTTGTACCTGACCAAACCGCTGGGCATCGGCATCCTCACCACCGCCGAAAAGAAGGGCAAATTGCGCGCTGCCGATGTCGGTGTCGCACGTGACTGGATGTGCACCCTTAACAAGCCCGGCAGCCGTTTCGGCAAACTCGCCGGCGTTACGGCGATGACTGACGTCACCGGTTTCGGCCTGCTCGGGCATCTGGTGGAAATGGCCGACGGCAGCCAGTTGACTGCGCGCATCGCCTATGACCGCGTGCCGCGTCTGGACAGCGTCGAGTACTACCTCGATCAGGGCTGCGTGCCGGGCGGTACGCTGCGCAACTTCGACAGCTATTCGAGCAAGGTTGGCCGCGTGCAGGAGTTGCACAAACGCGTGCTGTGCGATCCGCAGACCAGCGGCGGTCTGCTGATTGCGGTCACGCCTGAAGGCAATGACGAGTTCCTCGGTGTCGCCGCCGAACTGGGTCTGAGCCTTGCGCCGATCGGCGAACTGGTTGAGCGACAGACGAACGCAGTCGAGGTGATTTGATGCTCCGCGACTGCACCGACTACCGCGATATCTTCCTCAACGACCGGCCAATGATGGATGCCCGCGCGCCGGTCGAGTTTCACAAAGGCGCGTTCCCCGGCGTGGTCAACCTGCCGCTGATGAATGATCTGGAACGGCAGAAGATCGGCACTTGCTACAAGCAGCATGGCCAACAGGCGGCGATCGAGCTGGGCCATCAACTGGTGTCCGGCGCAGTCAAGGCCGAGCGCATCCAGGCCTGGGCCGACTTCGCCCGGGCTCATCCCGATGGTTACTTGTACTGTTTTCGCGGCGGTCTGCGCTCGCAAATCACCCAGCAGTGGCTGCGCGATGAGGCCGGTATCGACTATCCGCGCGTCGGTGGCGGCTACAAGGCGATGCGCAGCTTTTTGATCGACACGCTTGAGCAGGCCATCGCGCAGTGTGATTTCGTTTTGCTCGGCGGCATGACCGGGACCGGCAAGACCGAAGTGCTGGTGCAATTGCGCAACGGTGTGGATCTGGAAGGCCACGCCAACCATCGCGGCTCCAGTTTTGGCAAACGCGCCACCGGGCAGCCGTCGAACATCGATTTCGAGAATCGCCTGGCCATCGACTTCCTGAAGAAGCGCGCTGCCGGTATCGAGCAGTTTGTGCTCGAAGACGAGAGCCGCGTCGTTGGCAGTTGTGCCTTGCCGCTGCCGCTGTATCAGGGCATGCAGCAGTACCCGATGGTCTGGCTGGAAGATCGTTTCGAGTATCGTGTCGAACGGATCCTGCGCGATTACGTCATCGATCTGTCGGCGGAGTTTGCTTCGCTGCACGGCGAAAACGGTTTTGCCTTGTTCTCCGAACGCCTGCTGGAAAGCCTCAACAATGTGCAGAAACGCCTTGGCGGTGAACGCCATTCGCGGATGCTGGTGTTGATGGAGCAGGCGCTGGCCGAGCAGGGACGCAGCGGCGCGGTGGACCTGCATCGCGGCTGGATCGAGGGGTTGCTGCGTGAGTATTACGACCCGATGTATGTGTTCCAGCGCGAGAAGAAGGGCGGGCGGATCGAGTTCGCTGGGGAGCAGGAGGCGGTGATCGAGTATTTGCGCGGGCGGGTGAGTCAGAAGGCTTGAGGCGCAAGCGACTGACCTCTTCGCGAGGTCAGGCGCTACAAAACTCAGGTCGGGCAGGTGTCCTTGCCGTTATCCAGCCCCTGCTTGTAGCTACGGCTCTGCAAACTGGCCTTGCCGTTGTGCCATTTCAGGGTCAGTACATACAACGAGTCGAAATCATCGCCGGCCCAGTCATCGGTGATCTTCTGCCGCTCGCCCACTGCGTTGCCGGCAACCTTGTTGATCAGATCCGGCAGGTAGCCATGGGACCAGGCGGTGTAGATCGTCGAGTTGTGGTACTTCTCGCTCAGCAGCTCGCGGGCCAGGTCACTGGTGTCGTTGGCGGAGAACTCGATGTTCACCGGCAGGCCAAGCTTGATCGCGGCAGGGCTGATGGTCATCAGCGGGCGAATATAGCTGTAGGAGTTGTCCAGTTCGCCTTCCTCGACATTGCGCGTCGGGTTGGCGGCGAACACGTAATCGGCCTTGCCGAATTTTTCCGGCAGCAGTGTCGACAAGTCGATGGCGCGGTTCAGGCCCTGGCAGTTGAGCTGACCGAGGCCGCCTTCGGGTTTTTCCGCGTGGCGCAGGAACACCAGCGTCTGCGTGCCGTCCGCCGGTTGCGCGCGGCTTTCACTGGATTCAAGCGAGAGAAAAAGCGCACTGACTGCCAGCAGGGAGGGCAGAGCCACATACGCGCGATGTTTGAAGCGTTTGGCGAAACTCATCAGGTTCGTCATCAATTCGAAAGTTCTTCAGCAAAATCGGTTAAGGCTGACAAACCTTGGCACCGCGGGCTCCCAGCACCGGGTGTTTCCCTGTCGTGAACAGCTTCCTCTGCGAGAAAGGCATAGCTCAGAGTCCTGTAATGCCCGTTTGGTTCGATTCGGGCCAGTGCGCAGCACTCTAACGGCAACCTTTGCGGGCATGCAGGCAGGATAGCGACAGGATGTTACGGTTCGTGTAGGCGTCAACCCGGGCCTACTTTATGATCGGCTTTCAATTTGTGACTGGATGCTTCCAATGACCGATCTGTCTGCATTCCCGATTACTCAGAAATGGCCGGCGCAGTACCCGGACTGGATTCAGCTCTACTCCCTGCCGACCCCCAACGGCGTGAAAGTGTCGATCATGCTCGAAGAGATCGGCTTACCGTACGAGCCGCACCGCGTCGGTTTCGACACCAATGATCAGACGTCGGCAGAGTTTCTCTCGCTGAACCCGAACAACAAGATCCCGGCGATTCTCGACCCGCATGGCCCGAAAGGTCAGCCGCTGCCGCTGTTCGAATCTGGCGCGATCCTGATTTATCTGGCCGACAAGAGCGGCCAGTTGCTCGCTCAGGAAGGCGCGCTGCGCTACGAGACCATTCAATGGCTGATGTGGCAAATGGGCGGCATTGGCCCAATGTTCGGCCAGCTCGGTTTCTTCAACAAATTCGCTGGCAAGGACTACGAAGACAAGCGTCCGCGTGATCGCTACGTCGAGGAGAGCAAACGCCTGCTGAACGTACTCAACACCCGCCTCGAAGGCCGCGACTGGATCATGGGCGAGCGCTACACCATCGCCGACATCGCGACGTTCCCGTGGGTACGCAATCTGCTCGGCTTCTATGAGGCAGGCGATCTGGTCGGGATTCAGAATTTCCCGAACGTCACGCGGGTGCTGGAGCGGTTCCTCGCTCGCCCGGCGGTTATTCGCGGGCTGACCATTCCTTCTTGAACGGCATACTCTAATTGTGGGAGCGGGCTTGCTCGCGAAAGCGTCGCGTCAGTCAACATTAACGCGTCTGACCCACCGCCTTCGCGAGCCCGCTCCCACAGGGAGTCACGCGATCAGCAGGATTATTGCAAGCCCGGTAACGCTCTCTTGATTGATCCAGGTTTGTCCCGCACCCGCCGCAAGGCATAAGCTTCGCCCCCTACGACTTTCGTCTCATTCGCTGTTTTCAGGAAAGGCCCCATGTCCAGTCAGTTCCCCGAAGCACGTCCCCGCCGTCTGCGCCGCAATGCGAGCCTGCGCAGTCTGTTCCAGGAAACCGAATTCAGCCTGAACGATCTGGTCCTGCCGATCTTCGTCGAGGAGGAGATCGACGACTTCGTGCCGATCACCAGCATGCCCGGCGTACAACGTATTCCCGAGCGCAAGCTGGCCAGCGAAATCGAGCGCTACGCCCGCGCCGGTATCAAGTCGGTGATGACATTTGGCGTGTCCCATCATCTGGATGCCAACGGCAGCGACACCTGGCGCGAAGACGGTCTGGTCTCGCGCATGTCGCGCATCGCCAAGGACGCCGTGCCGGAAATGATCGTGATGTCCGACACTTGTTTTTGCGAGTACACCGATCACGGCCATTGCGGCGTGATGCACAACCACGAGGTCGACAACGACCAGACTCTGATCAATCTCGGCAAACAAGCCGTGGCCGCCGCTCGCGCTGGGGCTGACGTGATCGCACCGTCGGCGGCGATGGACGGCCAGGTGCGGGCGATTCGCCAAGCGCTCGACGCGGCCGGCTTCACGCAGATTCCGATCATGGCTTATTCGACCAAATTCGCTTCGGCGCTGTACGGCCCGTTCCGCGAGGCCGGGGGCAGTGCGCTCAAGGGCGATCGCAAAAGCTATCAGATGAACCCGATGAACCGCCGCGAAGCACTGCGCGAATCGCTGCTCGACGAGCAAGAGGGCGCTGATGCGCTGATGGTCAAACCGGCCGGTGCCTACCTCGACATCATCCGCGACATTCGGCAGGCCTCGAACCTGCCACTGGCGGCGTATCAGGTCAGCGGCGAATACGCGATGATCAAGTTCGGCGCCCAGGCGGGTGCGATCGATGAAGATCGCGTGGTTCGCGAAAGCCTCGGCGCAATCAAGCGCGCCGGGGCGGATCTGATCTTTACTTACTTTGCGATGGATCTGGCGTTGGCAGGAATTTAATCAACACTGCACATCCCCTGTGGGAGCGGGCTTGCTCGCGAATTGCGAGTGTCAGGCAACGTTTCTGGCTCTGATACACCGCCTTCGCGAGCAAGCCCGCTCCCACACTGGACTGTATTTCTCCTGTGAAAGCGGGCTTGCTCGCCAAGAGGCCGGGTCATGCACCGCAAAACCCAAAAAGGCCCCGCAACCGTGAAGCTGCGGGGCCTTTTTTACAATGCGATAACGCTTAGAAGTCGATAGTCCCCGACAACTTCGCCACTCGCGGTTCACCTTGGGTCAGGTAGCCACCCTGAGCCGATTCCCAGTACTTTTTGTTTGCCACGTTCTCAACGCCGAACCGCAGCGTCACGTCCTTCTCCGAGACCTTGAATGCATAGCGCGCGCCTGCGTCGAAGCGGTTCCAGGTTGGCAGGCTGAGGTTATTCGCCGCATCGGCGTATTGTCCGCCGGTGCGCAGCATCCGCGCGTTCAGCGCGACGCCTTGCAGGCCCGGTACGTCCCAGTCGACGCCAGCGTTGAACTGGAAGGTCGGTACGCCGATGGCGTGGTTGCCGTCGTTGGTGCCGTTGAGGGTGTTTTTCAGCTCGGTGTCCATCAAGGTCAGGCCGCTGATCAGGCGCAGGCCGTCGAGTGGCTCGCCGAACACGTTCATCTCCACGCCTTTGTTGATCTGCTCGCCTTCGCGTACGTAGGTGCAAGTGGTGGCGCTGTTGATTTCGCAGTAGCCGTCGCTTGGCTGTTCGATGCGATAAACCCCGAGGCTCGCGCCGTAGGTGCCCATGTCGACTTTTACGCCCAGTTCGGTCTGTTTGGAGCGTTTCGGTGCATAGACTTCGTTGCCGTTGGTCACGCGAAAACCGCCGCTGCTGGTCGGCGAGGTCGGCCCTTGGGCCAGGCCTTCGATGTGGTTGGCGTAGAGCGACACATGTTCCCACGGCTTGAATACGATGCCGTACACCGGCGTGGTGATCGATTCGTCGTAGCTCGACGAGCGCGGGCCGCTCCCGTAGCTGGCGTAGCTGTAACCCTGCACGACCAGTTGCTGGCGACGCAGACCGGCGGTGACCAGCAGGCGATCGTCGAAGAACCCGAGGGTGTCGGAAATCGCCACGCTGCGGTTGAAGGTCTTGCCGACGATGCCCGGATCGTTGAGATCGCCACCAGAGAAGTTGCCGACCGGTGCCGGGGTGGTGATCGGGTGGTAGATGTTGTTCGAATAGCGGGTCAGGTCGAAGTCATAAGCACTGCGCTGCTCGGCCCAGATCCCGGTCAGGCCGAAATTCAGCTTGTGGCTGACTGGCCCGGTGTTGAATTTGCCGTTCAGACCGGCCATGACGCTGGTGTTGTCCTCGTCATGCGGGACGAACGAGCCGGTGGTGAACGACGCGCCGCTGTTGCCAACCAGTGTGGTCGAGTTGTAGCGACCGACCTCGCGGGTGTGCTTGGCGCCGCCAGCGGCGTAAGCGGTCCAGTTGTCGTTGAGGTCGTACTCGGCGCGGAGCATGCCGAAGGTGTCTTCGATATCGGTGTAGCCCCACTTCGGCGCGTAGTTGGTGTCCGCCGATGGCGCGTCCGGAATGTGCGTGGCGGTGCCGAGGTTGACCGAGCTGCGGCCACCGTTGACGCGTTCCTTCTGATAGGCAAAGTCGCCGGAAATCCGTAGCGCGTCGCCGCGATAGTCGAGGCCGATGGCGAACAGTTTCGAGCGCTGGTTCTCGTGATCGATGCCGGTGTCGCCCTCGCGCTGCGACAGGTTGACCCGCGCGCCGAAGCGGTTGTCTTCACCGAAACGCTGGCCGATATCGAAGTGGTGGCCGATCCGGCCTTCGCTGTTGATGTCGGTGGTGTAGCGGCGCAGCGGCACGTCGCCCGCGCGTTTGGGTTGCAGGTTGACGCCGCCGCCAATGCCCGAACCGGTCGGGGTCACGCCGTTGATGAAAGCGTTGGGGCCTTTGAACACTTCCACGCGCTCCAGCGCATCGGTGGAAATGATCTGCCGGGGCAACACGCCGTACAGGCCGTTATAGGAAATGTCGTCGCCATTGAGTGGCAGGCCGCGAATCATGAAGACCTGCGCCTGGTTGGAGAAGCCCGAGGCCTGGCGCACCGAGGAATCGTTGAGCAGCACGTCGGCGACATTTTCCGCCTGCTGGTCCTGGATCAGCTGCTCGGTGTACGACGCCGCGCTGAACGGTACGTCCATCATGTCCTGGTTGCCGAGCACGCCCAACTGTCCACCGCGCGCGACCTGACCGCCCGCGTAGACCGGGGGCAGGGCGTTGGGAGCAGGGGCCTGGGCATTGATGTTGACGTCGTCGAGCACCAGCTCTTTGCTGTTGTTTTCAGCGGCGTGGGCGGTGACGGTCAGGGAGCACAGCAGGGCGAGCAAAGTCGGGCGGAACGGAGCGCCGAGTCGAGCTGAAGCGGGCATGTCGAATACCTGGAGGCGAGCGGCCAATGAATAAATAAAGGGCGGCGCGGAACTCCTTGCGCTAATGCGACTCCAGGTGCAAATGATAGAGTTTCGCAGTAACGTTTTGCAATCAGTTTGTCATCCGTCGTAGGAGCTGCCGAAGGCTGCGATCTTTTGATCTTGCTTTTTGCAGATCAAGGTCAACATCAAGATCAAAAGATCGCAGCCTGCGGCAGCTCCTACAGGGGTTGTGTATGGTGTCGTGGTTGATTTGACTGGATGGAGCAACATGCGATTACTCATTACTGTTGGCGCCGTGCTGCTGCTCGCCGGTTGCGCCAGCCAGCGCAGCAACGAACCGGCGCCGCGTCCGCCGGCCGAAGTGAAGGCGGAAATCGTTCGCCTGTTGCCGGCCAAAACTGCCGATCGTCAGGGCTGGGCCACGGACATTTACGCCGCGTTCGCCGCGCAAGGCATCAACACCACGACGCAAAATCTGTGTTCGGTACTGGCCGTGGCCGAGCAGGAATCCACTTTCCAGGCCGACCCGACGGTGCCCGGTCTGGGCAAGATTGCTCGCGATGAGATCGATCGCCGCGCTGCCAAGGTGCACATCCCCGGCCTGCTGGTCAGCGGCGCTCTGCAAGTGCGCTCGCCCAATGGCAAGAGCTACAGCGAACGCCTGAGTGCGGCGCGCAGTGAGAAAGAGCTGAGCGCGATTTTCGACGACTTCATCGGCATGGTGCCGATGGGGCGCACGCTGTTCGGCGGTTTCAACCCGGTGCACACCGGCGGGCCGATGCAGGTCAGCATCGAATTTGCCGAGGCGCACGCCAAGGATTATCCGTACCCGGTGGACGGCACGATCCGCCGTGAAGTGTTCAGCCGGCGCGGCGGCATGTATTTCGGCATCGCCCATTTGCTCGGTTACCCGGTCAATTACCGCGAGCCGCTGTATCGCTTTGCCGATTTCAACGCCGGTTGGTACGCCAGCCGCAATGCTGCATTCCAGAACGCGGTCAGCCGCGCTTCCGGCATTCCCCTGACGCTGGATGGCGACCTGATTCGCTACGACTCGATCATGCCCGGCAGCACCGAACTGGCGGTGCGCACCCTCGGCAAATCGCTGGGCATGCGCAACCCGACGATTCGCGATCAATTGGAGAAAGGCAAAACCCTGGAATTCGAAGAGACCAAACTCTATCAGCGCGTGTTCGAACTGGCGGAGCGGGCCGAAGGCAAGTCACTGCCGCGTGCGGTGTTGCCGGGAATCGTCCTGCAGAGCCCGAAGATCACCCGCAAACTCACTACAGCCTGGTTTGCCAAGCGCGTGGACGAGCGTTACAAACGCTGCATGGCCAGGGCCGGCTGATGCCACAGACATAAAAAACCCGGCTGCGGAAGCCGGGTTTCTCTGCGGTGTTGCGCGTAAAGCGATGCATTCAGGCAACGCGACGTTCGATCAGGCGATCCGAACCACCTTCGGCGACGGTGTTGCCTTGCAGGCGATCAGAGCCATCAGCGGCGACGGTGTTGCCTTGCAGGCGGTCAGAACCATCAGCGGCGACGGTGTTGCCTTGCAGGCGGTCAGAACCATCAGCGGCGACGGTGTTGCCTTGCAGGCGATCAGAGCCATCAGCGGCGACGGTGTTGCCTTGCAGGCGGTCAGAGCCATCAGCGGCGACGGTGTTGCCTTGCAGGCGATCAGAGCCATCAGCGGCGACAGCGTTCTGATACAGGTGATCCGAGCCGTCTGCGGCGATCATGGTGTGCGCCGGGGTGGCGGCGAAAGCGTTAACTGCGAAAACCGAGAAAGCGATGCTGAGAAGAGTCTGGCGTTTCATGATGGTGTGCTCCGGGGTGTTGTTGGTTGGTATGGAGCTGATGTTACGCCCGGAATTTTTTATGAGAACTTCATTGCCGTGATGGTGAACATCGACAGCGATGATGGTTAATGTAGGAGCCTTCGGCAGCTCCTACAGAGCACATTACAAGACTTTGACGGCACGCCCGATCGCCTGAATCGGCCCTGTCGGTTTGCCGATCGGCGAGCCGTTGGCGCCTTCCAGGGTCAGCTCAAACAGCTGGTTGGGTTGCAACGCAGGAAGTTTGTCCAGCGGCACCGACAACGCCTGCCCCGGTTTGACCAGACCGAGGGAAACCGGCCCCGACCAGCCGTCCGCCTTGGTCCAGAATTCCAGCGCCTTGTCCGCCGGCACCTCGACCACGCCCAGCGGAATCAACTGGATCTCGCGCGCATTGCTCGCCTGAATCACCCAGCCCGGCGCTTTGTCTTGCGGCGCCACGAGCACCACCAGATAACTCGGTGTCGGCGCAGTCCGGGTCAGCAGGATCGTGCCGAGGATCAATGTCGCGGCCAGGCCTGCGGCGCTTAAACCGCGCCACAGCGGCAGCAGGTTCCACCACGACGTCAGGGGTTTTCTCACCGTCAGCCGTTCGAGGCTGCGTTCGATACGCGGCCATAGCTGCACCGACGGCTGCTGTGGCTCGGCCAGATCAGTCAACTCCAGCAGGCGCCGCTCCCACGCATCCACTGCCGCACGAAGTTCAGGCTCGTTCGGCAGGCGCCGTTGCACCTCGATGCGCTGCTCGAACGACAAAGTGCCGAGCACGTATTCGCCAGCCAGTTCATCCCGTTCCTGCGCTGATTCGCCGGTCATCCCATGCACTCCCGCAAAGCATTGAGGCTGCGCTTGATCCACGCTTTGACCGTGCCCAGCGGCGTGTCGAGGCGTGCGGAAATCTGCGCGTGGCTGTAACCGTCGACGTAGGCGTGGAGAATGCAGGTGCGCCGCTGCGGTTCCAGTTGTTCCAGGCAGCGATGAATGCGCGCCGAGTGAACATCGATCGCCTCATCCGGCGCCGCTGCCTCATGTTCCTCACTGAACGGCGTTTCCCTGCTTTGCTTGCGCAACTGATTCAAGGCCAGATGCCGGGTCACGCTGAACATCCAGCCTCGCGCCGAACCGCGCGCCGGATCGAACCCGGCGGCGCCGTTCCAGATCTTGATGAACGCCTCATGGACGATGTCCTCCGCCAGCGCCGTATCGCGCACCAGACGCTTGGCCACACCGAGCAGGCGCGGGCCTTCCTGCACGTACAAATCGCGCAGAGCCGCGCGCTCGCCCCGGGCACAGGCTTTGAGGCGGGCTTCGTAATCGAACTGGGGATCGGGTAAAGGCATGGGGTGCAATCTAGCTCACATTTCCCAAAATCACACAGAACCTGTGGGAGCGGGCTTGCTCGCGAATGCGGTGCATCAGGCACTTATAGGCTGGCTGACGCAACGCCTTCGCGAGCAAGCCCGCTGCCACATTTGGATCTCCAATGATGCCCAGGTCAGTTAGCCGCCCAGAAAATATAATCCGCCTGGTACTTCACCACTTCCTGCTTGCCCTTGTTCGCCATCGTGCATTCACTGCCCGGCGCCACGCCGCCCTTGAGCGCAACACGCTGGATGTAGCTGACGCCGGTCATCGCGCCTTTGCCTTCGGCCGGGTTGGCCTTGACCAGTTGATAGGGCAGGTTGCCCGGGCTCGACGGCGCCACGGCCAATTGTGTGCCGGTGACTTTCGAACCGTCCTTGGCTTGCCAGGTCGCTGGCGGGCCGAAATAGCTGCCGACCTGTTTACCGCTGCGATCGTTAAGCACTGCTTTGGGGCCGACAAAAGTCCACTCGGTCTGCCCGGCCATATTGGGCTTGTCGCGGCATTCATAGGTAATCTCGCCAACGCCGGTGGTTTCCAGGGCAATCTTGTGCCCGTCCGGCACCTTGATCGCGTCGGGATAACTGCTCTGGGCGAAGGTGGTCGCCGTGAAGGCGAGCAAACCGGTGAGGCCAATCAGCTGGGTGATGTTCATCCGATGATTCTCCGAAAAAGGTAGAGCGCTGACAGCACAAGAGTGGCTGTTACAGGGACTACCCGTGGCGAAGGCGATTGGATGCAGTGCCGGAAAAATAAATTTCAAACCCCACCGATTTCCCCTGTGGGAGCGGGCTTGCTCGCGAAAGCGTCAAGTCAGGCGATATTTACGTCACAGGCAAACCGCATTCGCGAGCAAGTCCGCTCCTGCAGGGCTTGCGTCGGAGACTTTTACACCCGAGCCACAGCCATCTACCCTGTGCAAAGGCCTTATCGGGGGAAACGCACATGTACCAACTCTATGGGCACAAGAACTCCGGCGCGGCCGCCATCGAGGCGGCACTGGAACTGTGCCAGATCGCCTACCGGTTCATTGATACCGAAGCCAGCGCCGAGGCCGACGAGGCGCTGGGCAAACTCGATCCGCTGAAGCAGATACCGACCTTGCAACTGCCGGACGGCAGCGCGATGACCGAAAGTGCGGCGATCCTGATTCATCTGGGCCTGACGTTTCCTGAGTCCGGTCTGCTACCCAGCGAGGCTGCCAATCGTGATCAGGCGATTCGCGGCCTCGCCTATATCGTCAGCAATTGCTATGCAGCGGTCGGCATAATCGATTACCCCGAGCGCTGGCTGAGCACGCCCGACGAAACCGCGCGGCAGAACCTGATCGCCGGCACGCGCCAGCGCCTGCACTTCAGTTGGGAGGTGTTTGCCGATCAGTTTTCCGGCGAGCTGTATCTGGATGACGAAACGCCCGGCGCACTGGATGTGCTGGCGGCAGTGGTGAGCCGCTGGGCCGGCAGCCGTGAACATCTGCGCCAGACGCGACCGGGTTTTTACGCGTGGCTGCAAAGGATTGACCGGCACCCGGTGCTGGCACCGGTATTCGAGCGGCATTGGCCTGCGTGAACACCAAAAAAACCTGTGGGAGCGGGCTTGCTCGTGAAAGCGGTAGGTCAGCCAAAGTTGTATTGACTGACCTACCGCCTTCGCGAGCGAGCCCGCTCCCACATGGCCAAATGGTGGTCGGAAGATCGAAAGTTATTCCCCGCGAATATACTGCTCCAGCTGTTTGATCAGCTCAGCCTGTTCGGCGATCGCTTCTTTGACCAGGTCGCCGATCGACAGCAGGCCGATCAACTGGCCGTCCTCGACCACCGGCAAGTGGCGCAGCCGTTTGTCCGACATGATGCCCAGGCAGGTATCGACGGTCTGGCGGGTGTCCACGGTGATCACGTCCTTGACCATGATGTCGCGCACCGGTGTACCCACCGAGGAGCGGCCGTGCAGCACCAGTTTGCGGGCGTAGTCGCGTTCGCTGATGATGCCGACCACCTTGTCGTCTTCGACCACCAGCAAGGCGCCGACGTTTTTCTCGGCCATCTTCATCAGCGCTTCAAGCACCATATGATCGGGTTTGATCTGGTGCACTTCCTGATTTTTCTGATCTTTGAGCTTGAGCAGTTGGGCGACGGTCTTCATGGCGGTTACTCAGGTGTTGTCGTTGTTCATCAAGCATCGTAGACGCAGCCGCGCAGGGCAAGGTGGCAAAGCGGCAGTTAGCGTGCAAAAAACGCCATTTGCCGGGTTTTTCTGCAGATCAGCAGCGTCTTTCGCCAAGGCCAGGCGCAGCAATGCCGCGTAGAATGTCGGTCGGTTTGATTGTTTGAGGTCGCAGTGGTGGATTTACAGCAGGGCTTCGTCCTGACCCGGCATTGGCGCGATACGCCGGCCGGCACCGAAGTGGAGTTCTGGTTGGCGACCGACGCCGGGCCACGCCGTGTGCGCCTGGCGCATCAGCCGTCGGTTGCGTTTATACCCGTCGCACAGCGCGAAGCGGCCGAGCATTTGTTACATGGCGAAAAAAATGTCGAACTGCGCCCGCTCGCACTGCAGGATTTCCAGCATCGCCCGGTGCTCGGTCTTTATTGCCAGCAGCACGGCCAGTTGATGCGCCTCGAAACCGCGCTCAATCGCGCCGGTGTCGATGTGTTTGAAGCCGATGTGCGCCCACCGGAACGCTATCTGATGGAGCGCTTCATCACCGCGCCGGTGTTGTTCGACGGTACGCCGGATGCCGATGGCGTGCTGATCAATGCCCAGTTGAAACCTGACCCCGGCTACCGGCCGAAACTACGGCTGGTCTCGCTCGACATCGAGACCACCGAGAACGGCGAGTTGTATTCGATTGCCCTGCAAGGTTGTGGCGAGCGGCAGGTGTACATGCTCGGCGCGCCGAACGGCGACGCGAGTATTGTCGATTTCGATCTTGAATACTGCGACTCGCGCACACTCATCCTGAAGAAACTCAACGACTGGTTCGCCCGCCACGACCCCGACGCGATCATTGGCTGGAACGTCGTGCAGTTCGACCTGCGCATCCTCCACGAACATGCCCGGCGTCTTGGCGTGCCGCTGAAAATCGGCCGTGGCGGCGAAGAAATGCAATGGCGTGAACACGGCAGCCGCAATCATTATTTCGCCTCGGCAGCGGGGCGGCTGATCATCGATGGTATCGAGTCGTTGCGTTCGGCGACCTGGAGCTTCCCCTCGTTCAGCCTGGAAAACGTCGCGCAGACCCTGCTCGGCGAAGGCAAGGCGATCAACAATCCGTACCAGCGCATGGACGAGATCAACCGTATGTTCGCCGAAGACAAACCGGCGCTGGCCAAGTACAACCTCAAGGACTGCGAACTGGTCACGCGGATCTTCGCCAAAACCCAATTGCTGACGTTTTTGCTCGAACGCGCCAGCGTCACCGGTTTGCCGGCCGATCGCAGCGGCGGTTCGGTGGCGGCTTTCACCCATTTGTACATGCCATTGATGCATCGCCAGGGCTTCGTTGCGCCGAATCTGGGCACTAACCCGCCGCAGGCCAGCCCCGGCGGGTTTGTCATGGATTCACGGCCGGGGCTGTACGAATCGGTACTGGTGCTTGATTACAAAAGCCTTTACCCGTCGATCATTCGCACGTTTCTGATCGACCCGGTGGGCTTGATCGAAGGCCTGCGTCACCCGGACGACGCCGACTCGGTGCCGGGTTTCCGTGGCGCACGCTTTTCGCGTACCCGACATTGCCTGCCGTCGATCGTGGCGCGGGTGGCCGAAGGTCGCGAAACCGCCAAGCGCGAACACAACGCGCCGCTGTCCCAGGCGCTGAAAATTATCATGAACGCCTTCTATGGCGTGCTTGGCTCCAGCGGGTGCCGTTTTTTCGATACCCGGCTGGCCTCGTCGATCACCTTGCGCGGCCACGAAATCATGCTGCGCACCCGCCAGTTGATCGAAGAGCAGGGCTACGCGGTGATTTATGGCGACACCGATTCAACCTTCGTCTGGCTGCGCAGGCTGCACGGCCAGGAAGAAGCGGCGCAGATTGGCCATGCGCTGGTCAAACACGTCAACGATTGGTGGCGCGCGCATGTGCGTGAGGAATACGGACTGGACAGCGCGCTGGAATTGCAGTTCGAGATTCACTACAAGCGCTTTCTGATGCCAACGATTCGCGGCGCGGAGGAGGGCAGCAAGAAGCGCTACGCCGGCCTCGTCACCCGCGCTGATGGCACGGAGGAAATGGTCTACAAGGGTCTGGAAACCGTGCGCACCGACTGGTCGCTGCTGGCCAGGCAATTCCAGCAGGAACTGTACGAGCGGATTTTCCAGCGCAAGCCGTATCAGGATTACGTCCGTGACTACGTGCGCAAGACCCTCGCTGGCGAGTTCGACGATCGGCTGATCTACCGCAAGCGTCTGCGCCGTACCCTCGACGATTACGAACGCAACGTACCGCCGCACGTTCGCGCGGCGCGGCTGGCCGACGACTATAACGCCGAGCAGGGTCGGCCCCGGCAATATCAGAACGGCGGCTGGATCAGCTACGTCATCACGCTGGCCGGTCCCGAGCCACTGGAAGTGCGCCGCGCCGCCATCGACTACGACCATTACATCACCCGCCAACTGCAACCGGTGGCGGATGCGATTCTGCCGTTTGTCGACGACGACTTCTCAACCCTGATCGGTGGGCAACTGGGCCTGTTTTGAGTCGAGCAGTTGCAGCGTCCACTCGTCGAGAATGCCGTGGAAGTAACGCTCCAGCGCCTGATGGAACAAGCTGTCCTCGACGCTGAACTGGGCGAACAGGGTCATCGAAGAGTGGAATTTCAAGTCATCGGGGTGGCCGAAAATCTCGGCAATCGAACGCTGCGGCACGTTGAGCACCAACTGCGTGCAGGTGCGCAGTCGCGCACCGAGCGGTTCGTGGGCGAGATAGGCTTGCGCTTCCTCGGCTGAACCAATGGCATAGCGCCGGGCCATTTCGCTGCCGCCCAGCCCGGCGAATTGTGGAAAGACGAACCACATCCAGTGGCTGCGCTTGCGGCCCGATTCAAGCTCACGCTGGACCCGTTCGAACACCGGGTCCTGTGCCTGAACGAAACGTTGCAGTTTGTACGGGTCGTGCAGATCTGTGCTTCTCATCGCGAAGCCCTCGCAGTCGGCGGCTCAGACCATGGCCAGCCGCTGCTTGCGTTGTGGCGCCGGGAACACTTTGTCCAGCGCCGTCAAATCCCCGGCCTCCAGTTGCAGCTGGACCGCCCCGGCATTGAGTTGCACATGCTCCGGACGCACAGCCTTGGGAATCGCAATAACCCCATCCTGACGCAGCAGCCACGCCAGCGAAACCTGCGCCGGGGTGGCGTTGTGACGGCTGGCGATCTCTTGCAGCACCGGCTCGGCGAGCATTGCACCGCCCTGGCCGATCGGGCAGTACGCCATCAGCGGCAGGCGCTGGTGCTGGCACCACGGCAGCAGATCGAACTCGATGCCGCGCTCTTCGAGGTTGTACAGCACCTGGTTGGTGGCGCAGGCCGAACTGGAGAGTTCTTCGAGGTCGTCGACATCGAAATTCGACACGCCCCAACGGCCGATCTTGCCGTCCTCACGCAGGCGTTCGAAGGCTTCTACGGTTTCCTCCAGAGGGTACTGACCGCGCCAGTGCAATAAATAGAGATCGATGTAATCAGTGCCGAGCCGACGCAAACTGCGCTCGCAGGCTTGCGGGATGCCCTGGCGGCTGGCGTTGTGCGGGTAGACCTTGCTGACCAGAAAGACTTGATCGCGCAGACTGGCGATGGCTTCGCCGACCACTGTTTCGGCACCGCCCTCGGCGTACATCTCGGCGGTGTCGATGAGGGTCATGCCCAGCTCGATGCCGGTGCGCAGCGCCGCCACTTCACGCGCGTGCGTCGAACGATCCTCGCCCATGCGCCAGGTGCCCTGACCAATCACGGGAACCTGCACGCCGGCCAACTCAAGGGTACGCATTCAAACCTCCTCCCTTAAAGAATGGGTGTCTTTAGTGGGCAGCAGAATAGCGTTGGGGTTCAAAAAGCAAAAAAGACCGCAGCGGTCCGCAGCTCCTACAAGATAGTTCCCACGCAGAGCGTGGGAACTATCATGCGGCGTGGGCCTTACTTGGCGGAGAACTTGAGGATTACGCTGTGGGCATAAGTCTGCCCCGGATCAAGTCGCGTGCTCGGGAAGTCCGGCTGGTTCGGCGAATCCGGATAGTGCTGGGTCTCGAGGGTGAACGCGCCCCAGTGTGGATAGACCTTGCCGCCCTTGCCCTTTACCGTGCCATCGAGGAAGTTGCTGGTGTAGAACTGCACGCCCGGCTCGCTGGTGAACAGTTGCAGCACACGCCCGGATTGCGGGTCGCTGACTTCGGTGGCGACTTTGCTGATATCGCCCTTGCTGTCCAGCGCCCAGTTGAAATCGAAGCCACCCTGTTTCGGCTCGGCAAATTTCAGCTGCGGATGATCGGCCTTGATGTGCGTACCGATTGCCGTCGGTCTGGTGAAGTCCATCGGCGTGCCGGCCACGGGCGCCAGCTCGCCGGTCGGGATCAGTTTGGCGGTGACCGGCGTGTAATGGCTTGAGTTGATCATGGCCACTTGCTTGAGAATGTCGCCATTGCCGGCACCGGCCAGGTTGAAGTAGCTGTGGTTGGTCAGGTTGAGCACGGTCGGTTTGTCGGTGCTGGCCGTGTAGTCGATGCGCAGCTCGTTATTTTCGGTCAGGCGATAGGTGACTTCGGTGGTCAGATTGCCCGGGAAGCCCATTTCACCATCGGCCGACAGGTAGGTCAGGGTTACGCCCACCGAATCCTTGTCTTTGGTTTCCTTTGCCTTCCAGACTTTCTTGTCGAACCCCTCGGGCCCGCCGTGCAAGGCATTGGATTTGTCGTTCTGCGGCACTTGATAGCGTTTGCCATCGAGTTCGAACGCACCTTCGGCCAGCCGATTGCCGAAGCGGCCGATGGTCGCGCCGAAGTACGCAGCGCCTTTCTGATAGCCCTGCACATCATCGAAACCCAGCACGATATCGTCGAACTTGCCGTGCTTGTCCGCAACTTTCAGCGCTTGCAGGGTCGCGCCGTAGGTGATGACGGTGGCTTGCATGCCGTGGCTGTTGCGCAGGATGTACTGCTCGACGGGCGTGCCGTCATTGGTTTTGCCGAAGGCTTTGTGTTCGGCGGTCAGGCCCGCCGCATTGGCAGAGAGGGTAGCGATCATCAGGGACAGTCCGAGGCCGGAGAGCAGGTGACGGGATTGAAGCATGGTTGACCTTCCTTTTTGTTGTTGTTTTAAACACCGAAATCCCCTGTAGGAGCTGCCGCAGGCTGCGATCTTTTGATTGTGATTTTTTAAGGCAAGATCAAAAGATCGCAGCCTTCGGCAGCTCCTACACGTAACTAGTCATGCTATTTATGGGGAGCAACAGGATTTATAGCGGATTTACCGGTATTGGCAAATATAAAGTCCGACTAATTAATGTGGCGAAAAGCGCCGAAGGTCGGCTCACTGCCCAGGCACTGCACTTTTTCGAAATCGGCGGCTCTATGCATGGCCAGGATGCGGTGACTCCCGCCGCACAGCCAAGTGCCCGTCCGAGATTTCATGCCGAGTGTTTTTGCCCTGACCACCGCCGCCCACCGCCGCCTGTGCCTGCTGCTGGCCTGCCTGTTGTCGCTGTTGGTCAGCGGCTGTAGCCACCAGAATGGCAACGGCTTCTTCAACCAGATGCGTGAAGGGCAGCCGCAGGAATTTCTGCAGACCAGCGTCGACCGCATGGCCACCCTGGCGATGCGCGACAACCTTGACAGCCTCTACCGGCTGATGGGCAAGCTCTATCTGCGCAACCCCGAAGAGCTGCGCAAGTCCGGTTTCCTCAACATCAACACCGCCGTGAAACAGGTACGCCTCGCCGTCGAGCAACAGCAGCCGCTGCCCGTGCTGGGCGGGCGCAAGGACCTGGCGGCGCTGAGCTATGCGATGAGTCCGGAGTTCCTTGGTGATCGCGTCGGCGCGTTCATTTATGCGATCGGCAGCATGCTGGTCACTGCCCACGGCAATCGCACCGAGTTCTACATGACCGACGCGATCAACCCGACCTTCGTGCACAACGCTGCGCGCAACATCGAAAAAGCCATGTGGATCTTGTCGCAACGGCAGAACAAGGATGGTCAGCCATTGCTGTTCTCCAATGAAATATCGGAGGAGGGCAGCAACCTCAGCTTCGCCACTGAATTCAGCAAAATCGTCGCGCGCCTGGATCTGCTCACGCAGATGCTCGATGAGCGCTATCGCAGGATCGGCCTGAATTACGCGCAGAGTCTGTTGTTCTTGAATTTCCTGCCGGTGCAGTGAGCCCCCGCAGGTTTCCTGTAGCACAAAGATCCACCGTGGTGTCTGCGGCAAATTCGATATGGCATAACGATAGACCGCATCGATATATGTGGTTATAAGAAAAATCGCTATGCTGCGGGCCAGATTTTCCTGTCGTTTTCTGGACGTATGAATGGAATTGGCAAATTTCGGCCTGGTGATTGCCGGGCTGGTGGTGGGGTTCATCGTCGGCATGACCGGTGTCGGCGGCGGTTCGTTGATGACGCCGATTCTGCTGTGGTTCGGCATCAACCCGGCGACGGCGGTGGGTACTGACCTGTTGTACGCCGCGATCACCAAATCCAGCGGCGTCCTCGTTCACAGGAAGAACAAGAACATCGACTGGGCCATCACCGGCTGGCTGACTCTCGGCAGCGTACCGGCCGTGGCCATGACCCTGTGGTTCCTCAGTGCCCTGCACACCGTGCCGGACGCGATGAACGCCATTATCAAACAGGCGCTCGGCTTCGTCCTGTTCGCCACTGCCCTGGCAATTTTCTTTAAGAAACGCTTGCTCGAATTCGCCCACAGACGCGCCGGCGGCAACTACAACCCGAGCGGTTCGCGCCTGAATGTCATGACGGTGATCACCGGTCTGATCCTCGGCACCATGGTTGCTCTGACCTCGATCGGCGCCGGGGCACTGGGCACCGTCGCGCTGTTCATCCTCTACCCGTTGCTGCCAACCCGCCGCCTGGTCGGCACCGAAATCGCCCATGCGGTACCGCTGACCCTCGTCGCCGGCCTGGGCCACGCAAGCATGGGCAACATGGACTGGGGCGTGCTCGGCTTCCTGCTGGTCGGCTCGCTCCCGGGCATCTGGCTCGGCAGCCACCTGACCGGGCGCATCTCCGACGAAGTCCTGCGCCCGTGCCTGGCGACGATGCTGGTGTTGATTGGTTACAAGTTGGCGTTCTGATCCGTCGATGAATGAAACCTATGTCCACTGCGAGGGCCGTCTCGCCATCACCGTCGAGCCGCGTGAGATGCGCATGAGCCATTGGCTCTATGCGCCGCAGTTAGTCGATCTGCAGCAGCAAAAAGTGCTGCTGGATCTGAGCGAGAGTCTGTGGGATTTGCTCAGTACCGTCGACGAGACCGCCAGTGGTATCGAGCTGGTGCTGCGCAAGTACCCTGGCGATCGGGCGTCGGTGAGGTTGAGGGTTGATCTCGATAGCGGTGAACTCAAGCTCGGAGGACAACCCGTCGACCCCTCGCAATTGCTCTCGGCACTCGATTCAGCGCTGGAGTGAGACGGCGCCTTGCAGCGAGCCACCTCACCACGGGTTAGCGCTGAATGACGGATTCGCGCATGCGCTCGATGCGATCCTCGACAGTTTGTCCGGGGCGAAACTCACCCCATTCCTTGAAATTGAGCGTGGCCAGCTCTTCAATAAATTCGGGGTGATCGCACAGAAAATCGATGTGCATGCGGGTGAACTCCATTTCTTTGGCAGAACGGCCACCCTAGTGCGCTCATGGCTGTTAATCAAATCGACGTAGCGTTTGCGCAAAGCTTTCCCTGACCTAAGCTTCTGACAGGGCAATACCTTTTTGCCAGACGCCGCCGGAACAATCACCACGATGCGCAATCAGTAGTGCGTGGATATCAAAAGGAGATGCGCATGCTCATCAGGTCCCTGACCCTGACCCTCTTGCTGGCGATCGCCGGCCCCTTGTTCGCCGCGGACAGCGATTCACCCCTGGCCGGGGACGTGGGCCGCGCCCGCCCGCTGATCGTGATTGCGCAAAGCACCGTCGACCCGGTGTGGCTGAGCCTGAAAAAGTCCCTAGAAGACCCGGCCAACAAAAAGGGCGTCACCGATCGCAACATCAAGGTCTACACCATCCTCAGCATGTCCGGCCAGCTCGACGGCAAGGACTTGGGCCAGCAGGACACCATGGCGCTGCTGCGTTCGCTGAAACTGGGCGCAGGGGCTTATCCGAAAGTGTTCCTGGTGGGCAAGGACGGCGAAACCAAACTCTCCGCCTCGGGTGACGAGGCCAAGGCATTGAGCTTGGCGAAAATCTTCGAAACCATCGACGCCATGCCCATGGCCGAAAAAGAAGCCGCCGCTGCGGCCGCCGCACAGACTCCCGTCGCTACCGAACCGGAGCCGGCCAAAGGCGCGAAGGGCACCAAGCCAGGCAAACCAGCGAAACCGAGCAAACCGCCGCAAATGCCGGATGATTGATCGGCGGCCGTAAATGCTTTGCAAACGAAAGGGGCGAGAGAATTCATTCTCTCGCCCCTTTTTACATTGGCTGCGATCGTTTGCTTTTAGTCCACCAACGCCGCGAATACCGTATGCGCAATCTTCACCCGTTCGGCATTCGGATAATTCTTGTTGGCCAGAATCACAATGCCCATGTCCCGCGATGGCACAAACGCTACATAGGCGCCAAAGCCTCGCGTGGAACCGGTTTTGTTGAACAGCACGTTGGCCGGCTCAGTTTGCGGCGGGGTCAGCCACTCGACGGTGTGCGGCTCCACGGCCATGGGGGTCGAGTTGCCGTTCTGCAGTTTCTCCAGGCTGATCGGGTATGGGTAGCGTTCCCAGCCCAGGCCTTGGGTCATGTCGCCGACGCGGTAATAACCGATGTGGGTGTTGGCGATGGCGTTGTGCAGTTCAGGCGCGAGGCTCGCTGGTTTCAGCTGTGCCTGAACGTAACGCAGCAGGTCGGCGGCGCTGGTTTTGATGCCGTAGGCTTCGGCGTCGAGGGCACCTGGGCTGACGCGCACCGGTTGATCGGCGCTGTCGTAGCCTTGGGCGTAGAGCTTCGATTGCGCTGGCGGCACGCTGAGGAAGGTGTGCTGCAAGCCGAGTTTCGGCAGCAGCGTCTGGGTCATTGCCTGCTCGAAGGGCTGGCCGAGGCTTTTCGCCGTCAGGTAGCCGAACAGGCCCAGGCTCGGGTTGGAATACAGGCGATGGCTGCCGGCAGGAAACTGCGGTTTCCATTGTTGGTAATAGCCAAGCATCTTGTCGGAAGAATCCGCTTTGGCGGGAAATTGCAGCGGCAGGCCGCCAGCGCTGTAGGTGCCCAGTTGCAGCACGCTGATGTTGTCGAAGGCGCTGCCCTTGAGCTCTGGCCAAAGCTGGCTGGCCTTGCTCGACAGGTCGAGTTTGCCGATGGCCTGGGCGTAACCGGCGAGGGTGGCGGTGAAGGTTTTGCTCACCGAACCAACCTCGAACAGAGTGTTTTCGCTGACCTTTTGCCCGGCGTCCTTGTCGGCGACTCCGTAGTTAAAGTAATGCGTCTGACCTTTTAGCGTCAGCGCGACAGTCAGTCCCGGAATGGTGTTTTGCTGCATCACCGGGGTCACGGCTTGCGTGACCAGTGCCTGTAATTGCGCATCCGTCGGCGTGGCGGCATGGCAGGCGAGGCTGCTGAAGAACAGGGCGAAAATGCTGTAAGAAGAGACCTTGCTCGTTTTGAAGGAACACATGAGTGAATCACTCTCCATGAGTGTCGATGGCTGTATCCCGCTACACTGCGGGTGATTTTTTCATCGGGCGGCTGATCAGCGCGGCCAATTTAGGCACTTTGCCGACCCACGGCAAACGATGAAAACTCGCACGAGCCATTAGAAAAATTCGGGACAACGCATGATTCGACCTCAATTGCCCCTCAACGCACTGCGCGCGTTTGAAGCTTCTGCACGTCATCTGAGTTTCACCCGCGCTGCCGTCGAACTGTGCGTGACGCAAGCGGCGGTCAGCCATCAAGTCAAAAGCCTGGAAGCGCAACTCAACCTGACCCTGTTCAAACGCCTGCCTCGCGGGCTGATGCTGACCAGTGAAGGTGAAACCTTGCTGCCGATTCTCAGCACCTCATTCGACAACATCGCACAGATGCTTGAGCGTTTGGCCGGTGGGCAGTATCGCGACATGCTGACAGTCGGCGCCGTGGGTACGTTTGCGGTGGGCTGGCTGTTGCCGAGGCTGGCGGACTTCCGGGAGAAATATCCGCTGATCGACTTACGCCTCTCGACACATAACAACCGCGTGGACGTAGCGGCGGAAGGTCTGGATTACGCGATTCGTTTCGGCGCTGGCGCCTGGCATGGCATCGAGGCGACACGCTTGCTCGATGCGCCGTTGTCGGTGTTGTGCGTGCCGCAAATCGCTCGGCAATTGCATTCGCCGGGCGATCTGCTGCAACAGACTTTGTTGCGTTCCTATCGCACCGATGAATGGCCGCAATGGTTTCAGGCGGCAGGCCTGGCGACGCAAGCCGCACCACCGCAGAGCATCGTTTTCGACTCATCGCTGGCGATGATGGAAGCGGCATTGCAGGGCGGCGGCGTGGCGTTGGCGCCACCGCTGATGTTCGCCCGGCAACTGGCGGCAGATGCGATTTGCCAGCCGTTTGCGCTCGAGATCACCACGGGCAGTTACTGGCTGACGCGGTTGCAGTCGCGAGCGGAAACGGTAGCGATGAAGGCGTTCAAAACCGGGCTGCTGCAGATCTCAAGGCTGAAAACCGATTTGTAAGAGCTGCCGAAGGCTGCGATCTTTTGATCTTCAAAACAGAATCAAAAGATCGCAGCCTTCGGCAGCTCCTACTCCCACAATTGAAATCAGCGGCGCCTGCTAGATCACCGCACCAGGCACGGCCGCTTGTTATCGAATTTCCACCCCGCAATCAGAAACTGCATCGCGACGCTGTCATCCCGCGCGCCGAGGCCCATGCCTTTGTACAGTTCGTGGGCCTTGGCCACTTGATCCATGTCCAGCTCCACGCCAAGTCCCGGTTTCTGCGGCACTTGCACGCAGCCGTCGACAATTTGCAGCGGTGCCTTGGTCAGGCGCTGGCCGTCCTGCCAGATCCAGTGAGTGTCGATGGCCGTGATCTCGCCCGGTGCGGCAGCGGCGACGTGGGTGAACATGGCCAGGGAAATATCGAAGTGGTTGTTGGAATGCGAGCCCCAGGTCAGACCCCACTCGTGGCACATCTGCGCCACGCGTACCGAACCCTGCATGGTCCAGAAGTGCGGGTCGGCCAGCGGAATATCCACGGACTGCAACTGGATCGCGTGGCCCATTTCGCGCCAGTCGGTGGCGATCATGTTGGTCGCGGTTTTCAGGCCCGTGGCGCGGCGGAATTCAGCCATCACTTCACGGCCGGAATAGCCGTTCTCAGCACCGCACGGGTCTTCGGCGTAGGCGAGCACGTGATGTTGATCACGGCACAAACGAATCGCTTCTTTCAGCGACCAGGCGCCGTTCGGGTCGAGGGTGATCCGCGCGTCGGGGAAGCGCTCGGCGAGTGCCGTCACCGCTTCGATCTCGGCATCGCCACTGAGCACGCCGCCCTTGAGTTTGAAATCCTTGAAGCCGTACCTGGCGTGCGCCGCCTCGGCCAGACGCACCACCGCTTCGGCAGTCATGGCTTTCTCGTGACGCACACGGAACCAGTCGTTGTCGGCCTCCGGTTCGCTGCGGTAGGCCAAGTCGGTCTCATGCTGATCGCCGACGTAGAACAGATAGCCGAGCATTTTCACTTCATCGCGCTGCTGGCCTTCGCCGAGCAGCGCCGCCACCGGCACGTCGAGGTGCTGGCCGAGCAGGTCGAGGAGGGCGGCTTCCAAACCGGTGACCGCATGGATGGTGATGCGCAGGTCGAACGTCTGCAGACCACGGCCGCCGGCATCGCGGTCGGCGAAGGTCTGGCGCACCTGATTGAGGATTTTCTGGTAGGTGCCGATCGGGCTGCCGACCACCAGATTGCGTGCATCTTCCAGGGTCTGGCGAATGCGCTCGCCACCGGGCACTTCGCCGACGCCGGTGTGGCCGGCGTTGTCCTTGAGGATGACGATGTTGCGGGTGAAAAACGGCCCGTGGGCGCCGCTCAGGTTGAGCAGCATGCCGTCGTGACCGGCCACCGGTATGACCTGCATGTCGGTGATGATCGGAGCTTTGGCGGTGTCGTGAACAGTCATTGTTGTTTTCCTTGTCGAGACGAAGTCAGGCGTGTTTCGGCGCGGCGTCGGCCACAGCCTTTTCAGCAGCGGGTTTGGGCGTGGTGCGCGCGGCGAAGACGATGATTGCGGCGATGATCGAGGTTGCGGCCAGACCATAAAGACCGCCCTGAATCGAGCCGGTGTGTTGCTCCAGCAGGCCGAACGTGGTCGGCGCAACGAAGCCGCCGAGATTGCCTACCGAGTTGATCAGCGCGATGACTGCCGCTGCGATGCGCGCATCCAGATAGGCCTGGGGGATCGGCCAGAACAGCGATGAGGCGGATTTGAAACCCAGTGCCGCAAAGCAGATCGCGACGAAGGCAAAGATCGGCCCGCCAGTGGTGGACATGAACATCCCCGCTGCGGCAATCAACAGCGCCGTGGCGACCCACGCTTGCTGGTGTTTCCACTTCGCCGACAGCGACGCGAAAGCGTACATGCCGACGATCGACAGCAACCACGGAATCGAGTTGAACAGGCCGACCTGCACGTCGCTAAGTTCGCCCATCTTCTTGATGATGCTCGGCAGCCAGAAAGTCGCGGCGTAGATGGTCAGCTGAATGAAGAAGTAGATCAGGCAGAACAGAATGATCTGCCGGTCCTTGAGCAGTTTGCCCAGCGACGGCCGGATCGGCGTTGCGGCTTCGCGGGCCTTTTGCTCGTCGTCGATGGCGCTGACCAGCGCATCCTGTTCGGCGCGGGTCAGCCATTTCGCGTCGTGGGGTTTGGCATCCAGCCAGAACCAGACAAAGACGCACAGGCACACCGAGAACATCCCTTCGATGAAGTACATCCACTGCCAGCCGTGCATGCCCATGCCGTTGATCTGCAGGAGCAGGCCGGACAGCGGGCCGGAAATCAGCGAGGCCACGGCCGAGCCGCTGAGGAAGATCGCGATCGCCTTGCCGCGTTCGACGCCGGGCAGCCAGCGGGTGAAGTAATAAATCACCCCGGGAAAGAACCCGGCCTCGGCGACACCGAGCAGGAACCGCAGGATATAAAAGTGGGTTTCGTTCTGAATGAACGCCATGCAGGCCGCGACCACGCCCCAGGTGAACATGATGCGAGTCAGCCAGATGCGTGCGCCGACTTTCTGCAGAAGCATGTTGGACGGCACTTCGAACAGGGCGTAACCGATGAAGAACAGCCCGGCGCCGAAGCCATAGGCGGCAGCACCAATGCCCAGATCGGTTTCCATGTGTGTGCGGACGAAGCCGATGTTCACCCGGTCAATGTAATTGACGATGAACATGATCACGAAGAGCGGCAGGACGTGGCGTTTGACTTTGGAGATGGCTGAGGCGAGCGTCGGATCGACGCTTTCCTGCATCCCCGAGACGGAGGTTTTCACTTGTGTTTCTCCCACTGATTATTTTTATGCGGGTAGGGCCGGGTGGTGCGTTGTTGCTAGACATCATACAACTGAGTATTTTTGTCCTACAAGTGGGGAGGGGCGATTAAATTCTTCTGTTCGTGCGGTTTCTTATGCGATAACTGGATAGCGGCCCGTATTTACTGGCTGTTTCGCTAGGTGGGCGGAGCGCTTCTTTGAATGTGGCCAATGATGGACATTGGCAGCCCCGCCTCAAAATACCCGAGATAATTGAGTGTTGTCATACAAGTTGCTGAACCATCAACCGCTAAAATCCATCTCAACCGTCACGACGCAGTGCTACGATCGGCCAGCCCCGATCACCGGAACCGATCATGCAAGAAGACCTCGACGCGCCCGCGCGCAAACGCACGCACAACCTCGCTCATGACTTGGTGGAAAAGCTCACCCAGAGCATCCTGCTGGGACAACTGTTGCCCGGTGACAAACTGCCGTCGGAGAACGCCATCGTTCAGGAGCATGGTGTGAGCCGCACGGTGGTGCGCGAGGCGATTTCCAAGTTGCAGGCCTCGGGGCTGGTGGAGACGCGCCATGGCATCGGCACTTTCGTCATCGAGCGCGCAGCGGAGCAGGGCCTGCGCCTGAATGTCGACACTGCACTTGGCGTGCGCAGCATTCTCGAGTTGCGCATGGGCCTGGAGACGCAAGCGGCGGCGCTGGCGGCGCAGCGGCGCAGTGAGCAGCAGTTGCAGCAGATGCGTCAGGCGCTGGATGACTATCAGCGGCTGCTGGCCAACAACGACAGTTGCGTGGAAGCTGATCGGCGCTTTCATCTGCTGATCGCCGAGGCCACCGGCAACGCTTGCTTCAGCGAGATCATGCAGCACCTGGGCAGCGCGATGATCCCGCGTAATCGGCTCAATGCCGCCGAGCGCGGCGCGGCGGATCTGAGCAAACTCGGGCATCTGGCCAATCTGGAACACGAGGCGATTCTGAATGCGATCAAACGTCAGGACGCCGACGCTGCCCGCGCCGCGATGTGGCTGCACCTGACCAATAGTCGCGATCGCTTTATCGCCCGGAGTTGATGCCGCTGGTCTGATCTATCGCACGCCGTCGATGGCCGCGCTTCCAAACCATACGCCCCGGATAATCCGGGCCAGTAATGAGAGGTGCAGCATGGCTGATGACGCGCTTGTTCCCGGTGGCATGGTGCCCACCGAGCAGACCCACCCCGTATCCGGCACCGACGAGCCGACGCTGAGTGATCATGACGCACCGCCGGGCATGCACCCGGGGCGCGACCCATTGAGCGATGGCGACCGGCCGGATGACTGGAAGGATCCGCCGGATGACGAAGAAGATGTCCCGCCGGCGGATGAGCCGACGCCGTTGTCGGATGATTTGCGCTGAATTGTTGCCTGGCTTGCCGGCCTCATGGCTGGCAAGCCACCCCAGCGGATCTGTGTCCTACAGACATCCGCTATGGGAGCGAGCCTGCTCGCGAAGACGGCATCTGCTTCACAACAGATTTACGCCTTGGTCTCAACTGCCCGAACTACCCCAATCCCACGCTCCAGATTCAACGCCAACACGCTGGTCAACACCACCACCGCGCCCAACAGCACCATTAACGTCGGCCGTTCCCCCAAACCCCACGACGCTATTCCCATGGCCGCCGGCGGTATGAGATACAAGGTCATCGTCGCCCGGCTCAAATCCACATGCTTGAGCACGAAACCCCAGGCCAGATAAGCCAATGCGCTGGGAAACACCCCCAACATCAACACCGCCCACTGCGCAGGCGTCGGCGCATTCATCACGGCTTCAGCCAGCCCCGGCAGATAGATCAGCAACAGCAACGTTCCCGACCACACCGCATAGCACCCCAGGCTGAAGCCGTCGTAGCGCCGCGCGTGATGTTTTTGCAGGGCGAAATAGATGCTCCAGGAAAACGCCGCCAGCAAGATCAGCAACCCATGTGCACCGATAGCGCCCAAGCCTTTATCGCCGCTGACCACGATCACTACGCCGACAAACCCAAGCAACACACAACCCCAGCGCCAGGCGCTGACGCGATCCTTGAACACGCACTGCGCCAGCAGCGTGCTGAACAACGGGCTCGATTGCGCCAGCACGCTGGAAGCGCCGGCGCTGATGCCTTGCTGGCCGATATTCAAGGCGACGTGATGCAGGCTGACGGCAAAAAAACCCAAGGCAAACAGCAACGGCACATCGCGGCATTGCGGCAGGCGAATGCCTTTGAAGATTGCGATCAGCGCCATCAGCAGCGATGCCAGCAGAAAACGCAGCAAGGCCAGATGACCGGGCCCATACCCTTGCAAGCCGACGTGTATACCGGTGGGCGAATAGCCCCAGCAGCCGACAACAAATGCCATGGCCAGGATGATTTTGCACGCAAGGGTAGAAGGCATTATCGAAGCACCAGAGCAGGGGATGCGCCGAGTATCCGGGCGCCCGATCATTCGCCACAACTGACTTATACTGCGCCGACTATTCACTCGGAGTGATGATTATGGAGTTGGCGCAAATCCGCATGTTCAAGACCGTGGCCGAGGTTGGCAGCATTGCTCGCGCCGCTGAAAAGCTGTTCTGCGTGCCGTCGAATATCACTGCGCGGATCAAAGCGCTGGAGGCCGAATTGGGCGTAGCGCTGTTCTTGCGCGAGGGGCGCGGGCTGCGCATCAGCCCGGCGGGGCGTACCTTTCTGGTTTACGCGGAAAGAATTCTGGCGCTGACCGTTGAAGCTAAACGTGCGCTCGACCCTGCTGCCGAGCCATCCGGACCGCTGCGCATCGGCGCCATCGAATCTTCAGCCACCGGGCGCTTGCCGCGTTTGCTGGCGAAATTCCACAAGCGTTATCCGCAAGTGGCGCTGGAGCTCACCACTGGCACCTGGGGCCAGCTGCTCGACGACACCGTCAACCATCGCCTGGATGGCGCGATCGTGGCGGTGGATGTCGAACGTGCGCAGCTCAATCGTACGCCGATGTACCGCGAGCAATTGCTGCTGATCGCTTCGACGTCATTCGGTGCGGTGCGCGACATATCGGATTTACAAGACAAAACCGTGTTCATGTGGCCGCAGGGGTGCCCTTACCGCGCCGCACTCGAGCATTGGCTGTTGCGCCAGGGGCAGGCGCTGCCGATCGTCAGCCTGGCCAGTTACGGGGCTATTGTCGGCTGCGTCAGTGCTGGCGCTGGGGTGGCGTTGGTACCCAAGGGCGTGTTCGAGCAGTACGCCAAAGGCGCGGGCTGCGTGGGGTATGAGTTTGCCGAACTGACGGCGATCGAGAATTTGTTCTACTGGCATGAGAATGCCGGAGTGCACCCGGCGCGGGAGGCGTTTGTGGCGATGTTGCGCGAGGAGTTTGCCGAGGCAAGTTTGCGACAGTGACCGTTCCCACGCTCCGCCTGCGAACGATCAAAATCAGAAGATCGCAGCCTTCGGCAGCTCCTGCAGAGGCGTGTTTTCAGCGTTCAATCGGGGCCAAATCCCGCATCAACAACCCAAAACGCAAATCCACCGCGTCCGGTATCGGCACGTACACCGTATGCCCATCCCCCGGCGCCACCTCGATCGCGTCCCCGCAGGCACTCTGCAACTCATGCAGATCAAAATGAAAATTGCCTTTGGGCGTCATCAACTCCAGGTGGTCGCCCAAGGCAAACCGGTTCTTCACTTTCACCTGCGCCAAGCGATCCCTTCGCTCGCCGGTCAGTTCTCCAACAAACTGCTGGCGCTCCGACACCGAACTGCCGTGCTGATAATTCTGGTATTCGTCATGTACATGCCGGCGCAGAAAACCCTCGGTGTAGCCACGCTGGGCCAGCGATTCCAGATCAAGCATCAGGCTGCGATCGAACTCGCGCCCGGCCACGGCATCATCGATCGCTCGGCGATACACCTGGGTGGTGCGTGCGCAGTAAAAATGCGATTTGGTGCGGCCCTCAATCTTTAGCGAATGCACGCCCATGCGCGTCAACCGCTCGACATGCTGCACGGCGCGCAGGTCCTTGGCGTTCATGATGTAGGTGCCGTGTTCGTCTTCGAAGGCCGGCATCAATTCATCCGGGCGGTTGGCTTCCTGAAGCAGAAATACCCGATCAGTCGGCGCGCCGAGGCCTAGGGTCGGCTCGGGTTCAAAGGTCTGGACGATCTCGCCGAGCTGATTTTCCGTAGCTTCGTGCGCCGAGTACTTCCAACGGCAGGCGTTGGTGCAAGTGCCTTGGTTGGCATCGCGCTTGTTCATGTAGCCGGAAAGCAGGCAGCGCCCGGAATAAGCCATGCACAACGCGCCGTGCACGAACACTTCGAGCTCCATGGCCGGTACCTGCTCGCGGATTTCACCAATTTCTTCCAGGGACAATTCGCGCGACAGAATGATCCGGCTCAGCCCCTGTTGCTGCCAGAACTCGACACTCGCCCAATTCACCGTGTTGGCCTGCACCGAAAGGTGAATCGGCATCTGCGCAAAATGCCGGCGTACCAGCATGATCAGGCCAGGGTCGGACATGATCAGCGCATCGGGCGCCATCTCGATCACCGGCGCCAGATCCTTGAGGAACGTCTTCAACTTGGCGTTGTGCGGAGCAATGTTGACCACCACATAGAAACGCTTGCCCTGCGCCTGCGCCTCACGAATGCCCAGCGCCAGGTTGGCGTGATCGAATTCGTTGTTGCGCACCCGCAGGCTGTAGCGCGGCTGACCGGCGTAGACCGCATCGGCACCGTAGGCAAAGGCGTAGCGCATGTTTTTCAGGGTGCCGGCGGGGGCGAGGAGCTCGGGGGCGATGAGAGTTGGCATCTGGGCGTCGGTCGCAAAAGCCGCGCAGGGTAGGGCAGCTGTCGCGAGCGTTTATTGATCTGGATCTATGCTCCATGAATAAACATGGCACTCGCGCGCGCGGCGGCTGACTAAGTGGGGCAGGCGTGCGTGACGCCTGACTGACATGGACCGGATATGAACGAAAAGAGTCTGCAATTCAAATCCCTGACAGTGCTGCTGGTACTGGTCACGGTGGCCTTTATCTGGATTCTGTTGCCGTTCTACGGCGCGGTGTTCTGGGCCGTCATCCTTGGCATTCTGTTTGCGCCGGTGCAGCGCAAGTTGCAGTTGAAATTCGGCTGGCCACGCAACGTCACCTCGCTGTGCACCTTGAGCCTGTGCCTGGTGATGGCGATTCTGCCGGTGATCATCGTCAGCATTCTGCTGGTGCAGGAAGGGGCGA
Source organism: Pseudomonas sp. TSRC2-2 (assembly GCF_049897785.1). Taxonomy (NCBI): domain Bacteria; kingdom Pseudomonadati; phylum Pseudomonadota; class Gammaproteobacteria; order Pseudomonadales; family Pseudomonadaceae; genus Pseudomonas; species Pseudomonas sp. TSRC2-2. The sequence continues at coordinate 251,217 of NZ_JAFCWZ010000012.1, read as the reverse complement.
CGGTTTACAAGAACATCGAAAGCGGTGAGCTGGACATCGCCGCGTATCTGGCGCAGTTCAAGCACAGCTTGCCGCCATATTTTCAGCATTTGCTCGACCGCTTTGGCATGGGCGAGCTCGACAGTCTGCGGGAGAAAATCGTCAAGTCTGCGATGCAGGGCAGTCAGGTGCTGGCGACGCAGGCGTTCAGTTTTGGCCAGGGCACGTTTGAGTTCGTGGTGAGCTTTTTCATCATGCTGTATCTGCTGTTTTTCTTTCTGCGCGATGGTCCCGAGCTGGCGCGCAGGATGCGCACTGCCGTGCCTCTGGAGGAAAACCACAAGCGCCGCCTGCAACTGAAGTTCAACCGCGTGGTGCGCGCGACGGTCAAGGGCAACGTGGTGGTGGCCGTGACGCAAGGCGCGCTGGGCGGGGCGATTTTCTGGTTTCTCGACATTCCCAGCGCGTTGCTCTGGGCGGTGCTGATGGCATTTCTGTCGCTGTTGCCAGCGGTGGGGGCGGGGATTGTCTGGGCGCCGGTGGCGATCTACTTCCTGCTCAGCGGCATGATCTGGCAGGGCGTGGTGCTGGGCTTGTTCGGCGTATTCGTGATCGGCCTGGTCGACAACGTGCTGCGCCCGATTCTGGTGGGCAAGGACACGAAAATGCCCGACTACCTGATTCTGGTTTCCACACTCGGCGGCCTTGCGGTATTTGGCCTCAATGGCTTTGTGATCGGTCCGCTGATCGCCGCGTTGTTCCTGTCGAGCTGGGCACTGTTTGTCGAGACCAAGCCCAAGGTGCAACTGCCTTAGGCATGAAATGCGCTGCTGGCGACTTGTTGCGACAAGGCCTGCGCCGCTGGCAAGGAGGTGAGCGGGCCGCTGATCGGCTCGCCATCGCGCACCAGATACCAGCAGGCGAGCAAACCGGATGCACGCAGCGAAGCGGGAACTGCGCTGCCGATCACCGACATGATTTGAACCTGAGCCATGGGAAAACCTCCATCAAACTGATGGGGCTACCTTAGGGATTTGCCGGCACGACGGACAATCAACGCTTTCGATAGTGGTCATTGACGCCAGTGAGGTCTGGCTTCATTCGACCACTTGATCGAGCATGTGCATGACTTCGCGTTCATTGAGCAGGCCCTTGTGCACGAGGTTTTCGGCGAGCAGGGACAGCAGCTTGGCGCAGCGATGGCCTTCCAGGTGCTTGAGCTCGGTGAGCGCGCCGTACACCTTGCTCGAGGTGCACAAACCGACGATGCGGTGCGGATTTTGGGTGGGCATACAGTCGTCCTTGTTGTTATCGGTCTGTTGTTTACGGACGGATTCAGATTGCGGTTCCGTCATGACAAAACAGTGACCGTTTGATGAAAAAAGTGCCAACGATCGAGTTCATCATGCCGACTTTAGCTGCTCAAACTGTCCTCACAGCGACCTTGGCGAGATTTTTTCAGACGTTGGCCGACCAGCGGTCATTAAAAAGCCCCGCTCGAAAGCAGGGCTCTGTGTTGCGCTTACCAGCGTGGACCGCCGTAGTAGCCATGTGGGCCGCCATAATAGCCGTGGGGCCGACCGTAATAACCGCGCGGCGGGCCGTAGTAAACGGGGGCCGGCTGCACGTAAACCGGTTGTTGCACATACACCGGCGCCGGTTGGTAGTAGACCGGTGGCGGCGGTTGCTGCACGTAGACCGGTTGCGGCTGAACATAGACCGGCTGTTGCTGCACGTACACCGGCCGATCCTGGTTGATCAGTGCCGAGCCGATGATGGCCGAGCCGACGATCGCGCCAAACACTGCAGGGCCCTGCCAGCCATGGCCACCACCCGCTTCAGCCTGTCCGGTGACTGCGAGCGCGCCAATCAACAAAGCCATGATGGGAAGTTTACGAATCATGATAAGTCCTCGGTTCTTCGACCCGGCGCCGCGGCCTGAATCAGGCCCACAGTTGTCGCGGGGATACAGCTAAGACAGCAAATTCGCGAAATTCAGCACAGCCGCTGGGTAAATTTTGTGTAAGGTCTGTGGCGGCTTCTTTACCCGGCTGCGCAGCGCCACAAACAAGCCGCGATGATGATTCAGAACCCGGTGGGCCGGCCAATGCTGCCCATCCGAAAGTGCGTTTGAAGGAGAAGTTGCATGCAGATGAACCCGAACAAAGACACCCAACTGTGCATGTCCCTGTCCGGGCGGCCGGGGAATTTCGGTCTGCGTTTTCACAACCATTTGTATGAACAGCTGGGCCTGAATTTCTATTACAAGGCCTTCAGCAGCCGGGACCTGACCGGCGCGGTCGGTGGCATCCGTGCCCTGGGCATTCGTGGCTGCGGCGTGTCGATGCCGTTCAAAGAGGCTTGCATTGCATTGGTCGATGAGCTCGATGCCTCGGCGGCGGCGATCCAGTCAATCAATACCATCGTCAATACCAACGGCCACCTCAAGGCCTACAACACCGATTACATCGCCGTCGCGCAGTTGCTGGCAGGGCATGCGGTGCCCAAGGATTCCACGTTCGCCCTGCGTGGCAGCGGGGGCATGGCCAAAGCGGTGGCCAGTGCCTTGCGCGATGGCGGTTACCAGAACGGCTTGATTGTCGCTCGCAACGAACGCGCCGGGCGTGCTTTGGCGGATTCGCTGGGCTATCGCTGGCAGGCCGAACTTGGCGCCGAGCGCCCGCAGATGCTGATCAATGTCACCCCCGTAGGCATGGACGGCGGGCCGGAGGCGGGGCAACTGGCGTTTGAGCCTGAAGTGATCAAAGCGGCGGACACCGTGTTCGATGTGGTGGCGATGCCTTCGCAGACGCCGCTGATCGTGCGCGCGCGGGCCGAGGGCAAGCGCGTGATCACTGGGCTTGAGGTGATTGCAATCCAGGCACTGGAGCAGTTTGTTCTGTATACCGGCGTGCGGCCGAATGAGGCGCAGTTTGCGGCGGCGGTGGATTTTGCGCGCAGCTGAGTCTTGCGGTGGCTGCGAGGGGCTCATCGCTGGCTTGCCTGCGATGAGGTCAACTCGGTTTATCTGGTTGTCTATTATTCAAGGCCGGCAAACACACACCTGCCCACCACAAAAACCATAACCGAGGCCGCCCATGCATCCGCCGATCATTAATCTCAACGAGGTCGAACTTCAAGCTTTGCCCGAAGCCCTGGCCCCTGAAGGCGAAACCGCCGGGCGCTATCAGCAGCGTATCGCGCGGATCGGTCAGCAACTGGGTGCGCAAAAACTCGGTTATCGTCTGTATGTGCTGCCACCCGGCATGCGCGGCAGTCCATTCCACAGTCATCGGGTCAATGAGGAAATGTTCTACGTGGTGGCCGGGGAGGGCGAAGTGCGGTTGGGAGGCGAGCGTTTTCCGATCCGCGCCGGTGATGTGGTCGCCTGCCCACCGGGCGGGCCGGAGAAGGCCCATCAGATCATCAATAACAGCGCCGGCGAATTGCGTTATCTGGCGATCAGCACCCAGCAGCAACCTGAGATTTGCGAGTATCCGGATTCGAACAAATATGCGGTGATGGATAACTTCGCGGTTGATGCAGAGGGCAATCCCACGGGATTTGTCGCCGTCGCGCGACAGGTGGATGGCGTGGATTACTGGGACGGCGAATAGCGCACAGATCCTGAATTGAATGAATAATCCCCTGTGGCAGCGGGCTTGCTCGCGAATGCGGTGGATCAGTCAAATCACCTTTGAATGACACACCGCATTCGCGAGCAAGCCCGCTCCCACAGTTGAACTGTGTTGGTTATTCGAGGCGGGCCAGGCGTTCTTCCAGTGCCGCGATGCGGGCCTCGAGTTCTTCGATACGCTCCAGCGAGACGCCGCCGCTCGAACGCTCTGCGGGATTCTGCCGCGCCGCCAATATCGCCTCGATGTCCGCCGGATCGCCCAGCGCGTGGGTGTAGCGATCCTCGCGCTGCCCGGACTGACGCGGAATCAGTACCGCCAGTCCGCGGGCGATCAGGCGTTCAAGCTGATGCACCACTTGCTCGGCGTCCTCGAACTCGTGCATGCGTGCGCTGCGGGTCAGCAGTTCGTTGACGGTCTGCGGGCCGCGCAGAAACATCAGGCCAGTCAGAATCACCTGCGCCGGCACCAGCTCCAGCGCCTTGTCGACCTTGTGCTCCCAGCGGTCGGCGCGGCTGCCCATGACCAGCCGGGTAAAACCGCGACCTTCCAGCGCCCGCAGGCTCTGGCCGACCTGGCCCGGATTGAGGTTCATCACCGGCTCGCGGCTGGTTTTCTGATTGCAGGCCAGCACCAGCGCGTTGAGGGTCAGCGGATAGGTTTCCGGGCTGGTGGCCTGTTTTTCGATCAGCGCACCCAGAATGCGGATTTCCGTGGCAGTGAGCCGTAGCTGTTCGGAGGTGGATTCTTGTTCGTTGCTCATCGCGCGTTCCCTCTGCAGTCGAAGCCGCCTAGCCTAATCCTTGCCAAACAAAAGGCAAGTCGTGCGGTCATCAAGCATGGCTATAATCGCCACCACGTATTACCCAGCCATCACATGAGACTGCCATGACCATTTCACTCTACGCCGCATCCGTCCCGGTTTTTCAACAAATGCTCAATGCCCTGAGCGATGTGCTGAAAAAGGCTGAAGCCCACGCCAGCGCGAAAAACATCGACCAGAGCGCCTTCCTGCAAGCGCGTCTGTACCCGGACATGTTCCCGCTGGTGCGTCAGGTGCAGATTGCCGTGGATTTCGCCAAAGGTGTTTCGGCGCGGCTGGCCGAAGTCGAGCTGCCGAAGTACGACGACACTGAAACCACCTTCGCCGAGCTGCAAGCGCTGATTGCCAAGGTTCTGGCCTTCATCGGCGAGATCAAGCCAGAGCAGATCGACGGCAAGGAAGGCATCGAAATCGTTACGCGCCCGGGTACGCCGAAAGAGAAGCGCTTCACTGGGCAGGCGTATCTGCTGACTTACGGCTTGCCGCAGTTCTTCTTCCACGTCACCACCACTTATGCGTTGCTGCGTCATAACGGTGTTGAAGTGGGTAAACGCGATTACATGGGCGCGTTCTAAACACCCGGATACGAAAAAGCCCGCCATGGTGAACACCTCGGCGGGCTTTGATCGTTCCCACGCGCAGCAAAGGAATGCAGCCCGGGACGCTCTGCGTCGCATCCAGAGCCGAACGCGGAGCGTCCGTTGATTCATTCCCACGCAGAGCGTGGGAACGATCTGTAAAACTCCCACGCCCCCGTTTTTCCTACAGCACGATCATGCGCGCTGAGCTTTCTCTTCTTCGCCCAGGCAAGCCGCCGCTGTGAACAGCACGTCAGTCGACGAGTTCAACGCGGTCTCCGCCGAATCCTGCAGCACGCCAATAATGAAGCCCACCGCCACGACCTGCATGGCAATCTCGCTCGGGATGCCGAACAGGCTGCACGCCAGCGGAATCAGCAGCAGCGAGCCACCGGCTACACCCGAAGCGCCGCAGGCGCAGACGGCTGCGACGACGCTGAGCAGGATCGCGGTCGGAATGTCCACGGCGATGCCCAGGGTGTGTACGGCCGCCAGGGCCAGCACGGTAATGGTGATCGCCGCGCCCGCCATGTTGATCGTCGCGCCAAGCGGAATCGATACCGAGTAGGTGTCTTCGTGCAGGCCCAAGCGTTTGCTCAATTCCAGATTGACCGGAATGTTTGCCGCCGAGCTGCGGGTGAAGAATGCAGTAATGCCGCTTTCACGCAGGCACATCAGCGTCAGTGGGTACGGGTTGCGGCGCAGCTTCCAGAATACGATCAGCGGGTTCATCACCAACGCGACGAAGAGCATGCAGCCCAACAGTACGGCGAGCAGGTGCGCATAACCGAGCAGCGCGCCGAAACCGGAGGTGGCGAGTGTCGAAGCCACCAGCCCGAAGATGCCCAGCGGGGCGAAGCGAATCACCACGCGTACGATCACGGTCACACCGTTGGACAGGTCGCCGAGCACTTCGCGGGTCGTGTCGCCGGCGTGGCGAATGGCGATGCCCATGCCGATCGCCCAGGCCAGAATGCCGATGAAATTGGCATTCATCAGCGCGCTGACCGGGTTATCCACGACGCTCAGCAGCAGGCTTTGCAGGACTTCGCCGATACCGCCGGGTGCGGTCACGGCAACGTTTTCGGTGGACAACACCAGATTCGACGGGAACGCCATGCTGGCGACTACGGCCACCACCGCAGCGCTGAATGTACCCAGCAAGTAAAGGAACAGGATCGGCCGGATATGGGTTTCCTGACCGTGCTTGTGGTTGGCGATCGAGGCCATCACCAGCACGAACACCAGAATCGGCGCCACGGCTTTCAACGCCGAGACAAACACTTTGCCGATGAACGCGGTGGACTTCGCCAGCTCCGGTGCAATCAGGGCCAGGGCAATACCGGCGATCAGACCAATGACGATCTGGCTGACCAGACTCAGGCGTTTCAGGCGTTGCAGTAACGAAGGGGATGAAGCGGTCATAGCGGCATCTCTGTTTTTTATAGGGTGCGAAGCGTCGTGGGCAGTCACGAAACGCCTGTCGAGGTGATATCAGCGCGGCTAAACGCAGCGTTGAGCAGCTGTACGATTTTCAGGGCGCGGACTTTATCACAGCGTAGGCGTGAACCTTCAGGCCTGTGACGATCTGCCACCGGATCGGCCCGGCAGATCGGCAGTTTTGGGCAACTCAGTGCGGACACAGTCTGTTAAGATTCGCCATCCTCATTTTCAAATTTGCCAGCGGACCTCCGGGTCATCGCTGGTGTCGTCGTTTTGCTGGAGTTGCGCATGCTGTTGCCTATTCTTCTGTTGTCCGCTGCCGGGTTCACGGTGCTGACCACGGAATTCGTCATTGTCGGCCTGCTGCCGGCGATCGCCCGAGACCTCGAAGTCACTATCCCGCAGGCCGGGCTGCTGGTGACCTTGTTCGCCTTCACCGTGGCACTGTTCGGCCCGTTCCTCACCGCGTATTTCGCCCGTTTCGAACGGCGCAAGCTGTTCATCAGCATTCTGATCATGTTCGGTCTGGCCAATACCGTTGCAGCATTGGCACCGAACATCTGGGTGATGGCCATTGCGCGTTTGATTCCGGCGCTGGGCTTGCCAGTGTTCTGGGCATTGGCCAGTGAAACGGCGGTGGATATCGTCGGCCCGGATTTCGCCGGTCGTGCGATTGCCAAAATCGGCTTCGGTATCGTCTGCGCGACGGTGTTCGGCATTCCGGTCGGCACGCTGATTTCCGACGCGTTCGGCTGGCGCAGCGCATTCGGCATTCTGGCGTTGATCGCATTCGCCAAAGCCCTGCTGCTGTTTGTCTACCTGCCGAAAACCAGTCTGCACCAGCATCAGGTCAGCTTCCGTTCGCAGTTCAAAATCCTGCGTAGCCCCTTGATGATCGGACATATCGTCCTGTCGATTCTGGTGTTCAGCGGCATGTTTACCGCTTACACCTACCTGGCCGACATCCTCGAACGCCTCGCCGGTTTCAATGGCACCGTGGTCGGCTGGTGCCTGATGGCGTTTGGTGCAGTCGGATTGATTGGCAACTCGCTCGGTGGGCGTGCGGTGGATCGGCATCCGCTGGGAGCGTCGGTGCTGTTCTGCGCGTTCATGATCGCCGGCATGGTTTCGCTGGTGCCGAACATACATTCGCCAGTGGGTCTTGCGGTGGCGATGGGCATCTGGGGCGTGACCCAGGCTGCGTTGTTCCTGGTCAGCCATGTGCGCCTGATGAAAGCCGCGCCGCAAGCGCCTGCGTTTGCCGCGTCGCTGAACATCGCCGGGGCCAATCTCGGCATTGGTCTGGGCGCGATTGTCGGCGGCCGGGTAATCGACAGTGCCGGCCTGGGCTTCCTGGGCTTCGCCGCTGCCGGCTTCATTCTGCTCTCGGTGTTCCTCGCCATGGTGCTGATGACGCTGAATCCGCGTGAGGCCTGCGCTTCATAACCCGGTAAACAGCTCGCGTCGGGCACCTTCGGTAATCGCAACGATGCCCGGGTGCTTGACCTTGCGTTCCACCGAGATGGCATAGAACGACTCGCTCACCGCATCGGTCTGGCCAATCAATTCGACGCCGTACTGGCGCTTTACTTCCTCGGCAATCACGCTCGGGCCGATAAAGATCCCGCTGCCGGATTGGCCGAAGGCCTGCATCAAAGCACTGTCATCGAACTCGCCGACGATCTGTGGCTGGATCTGCTGTTCAGCGAACCAGCGCTGCAATCGGCTGCGCACCACGGTTTCCGCGCCGGGAATCAGCAGCGGTGCGCCGTGCAGGCTGCGCGGGAAATCCTGCCCATACTGCGCGGCCAGTTCAGCGGTGGCGAAAAAACTGATCCCGCATTCGCCGAGCTTCTGGCTGTAGCCTTTGATGTCCAGATGCGAAGGCATGGGACTGTCGGAAATCACCAGATCCAGACGCTGGATCGCCAGGTCGGCGAGCAGGCGTTCGAGTTTGTCCTCGCGGCAGGTAATACGCAGCGGTTCGCTCAGCTCCATGGTCGGCGCGATCAGTCGATAGACGATGGATTTCGGCACCACATCGGCAACGCCGACCCGGAACAGGATCTGCTGTTCGTTGGGCTGCGCTCGCAGCATCAGCTCCAGCTCGCCGCCCAGTTGAAACATCTGCTCGGCGTAGGGCAGGGCCTGACGCCCGGCTTCGGTGAGCTCCAGCTGCCGGCCAACCCGGCGGAACAATTCCACGTTATAGGTTTGTTCGAGCAGCGAAATTTGCCCGCTGATGGTCTGCGGCGTCAGGTTCAGCTGCTCGCATGCGCGGACGATGCTGCCGGTTTTGGCTACAACCCAGAAGTAATGCAGTTGCCGGTAATTGAGCATAGTGATGGCCACTTCGTGAAAACCGAAGTATAGCCGCTAAAAATACGAATTTTCCTGAAGTGTCCATCTGCCTAGAATGCCCAGCCATCGACGGCCGGTGTCTGCGCCTGTCTGTTCATTCGAAGGAAACCTTATGAAATACACATTCCCTGCATTGATGTTTGCGTCTTTACTGGTTCTGGCCGGTTGCGATCAGGCCGAAAAAAGCGCTCAACAATTGATGGGTGCGGCGGCTGAAACCGCCAAACAAGCGATCGACGACACCCATAGGGCCGCCGAGCAAGCGCTCAGCGATGCCACCGGTGGCTTGATCCAGAAAAAAGAAACACCGGAAAAACAGGCTGAAGAATCCGAATCTTCCTCCAAGACCATCTGAACCGTCTTACACAGAGTCAGGACTGACCCATGGAATATCTGTTAGAACTCGCCGCCAGCCCCACCGCCTGGGTTGCTTTGGCCACATTGGTGGTGATGGAAATCGTGCTCGGCATCGATAACCTGATCTTTATCTCGATCCTGACCAACAAACTGCCTGAACAGCATCGGCAGAAGGCGCGCCGTATCGGTATCGGCATGGCCCTGATCCTGCGTCTGGCGCTGTTGAGCACCATCGCCTTCATCGTGCAGTTGACCGAACCTGTGATCGAAATCCTTGGCCAGGCGTTCTCCTGGAAGGACATGATCCTCATCGCTGGTGGTCTGTTCCTGGTCTGGAAAGCCACGACCGAGATCCATCACAGCATGGATCCGGCGCCGGAAGATCCGAAGACTGCGGCCTCGGCCGTGACCCTCGGGTTTGCCGCAGCTATCGGTCAGATTCTGATGCTCGACATGGTGTTTTCCATCGACAGCATCATCACCGCCGTCGGCATGACCGAACACTTGCCGATCATGATTATCGCCGTGGTGGCGTCGGTGCTGGTGATGCTGCTCGCGGCTGATCCGCTGGCCAAGTTCATCAACGACAACCCGACCGTGGTCATGCTGGCGCTGGGCTTCCTGATCATGATCGGTATGACGCTGATCGCCGAAGGCTTCGGCGCCCATGTACCGAAAGGTTATGTGTACGCGGCCATGGCCTTCTCGGCCGGCATCGAGGTGTTGAACATGATGTCGCGGCGGGCGAAGCAGAAAAAGGTTGCTCAGCAGGCTTAATCGCTGACCACACCAAAGCCGCCTGGGCTTTTAAGCTCAGGCGGTTTTTTTTATTTACGTTTTTTCGATTGCCGAGAGCGCTGCCCGGCGCTGGTGTGAGGGTAAATCTCGCTGATCTTCAGTGCGCAGCAACGTGCCGCACTGAGTTCTTGTCTGTCTTATCGACTGGCGGCGTCTGTACCGGATGATGGTGCCGCCGTGAAATCCGCAGCACGCCCCACAACATGGCCGTCGCCACGGCCAGCCAGCCGGCTATCAACATCACAATGGTCATGGTCAGGCTCATTGGTGCCTCCTCTTCGCCCTGCATCGGGCGCCCGCTTTTCGCAATTCGCTCTCTTTCAGTGACAGTCTAGTCAATGGGGTGTTTCAAGCTATTGACCAAAGGTCGTTAGCAACCAATCAGTTCGCTCTATGCAATCGCAGCGTCTGCCGTTTAAGGCTATACCTGGGGCGGGTGCGGCTCTATGATCGCGAGCGTTGCCGGAACACGATGACCGGCGTCTGGAAGAGAGTGACGATGGTGCAGGTATTTTCTCGAGTGCGCGGTGCACTGTTGGTCGCCGTTTGCGTGGCGGCGCTGGGCGGATGTGCGGGCAATGTGGCGCCGGAAGTCAAACGCTTGCCGGAACGGGTCGAACTCAGCGGCACTTTCTATCGTGGCGAAGCGAACCAGAGTGGGCCGCAGGTGCTGGCCAGTTTGCTGTCGCAACAAGGCATCGTCATTACCCCGGGCCTGCTGCAAAAACCGCTGCACTTACCGGGTGCCGAGGACAAACTGCAGCAGAATATGCAGAACCTCGCTCGCGAATACGGCCTGGTCGTCTATCCGTTGGACGCCAGGCTGCCCGCCTTGTTGACCCAAGTGGCTGCGGGTTATCCGGTCATGGTGCGCTTCAGCGAAGGTTCGGCATTCTGGGCCGAGCCGCGGTACGCAATCCTGTCCGGCTACGACCGCAATAAACAGAAGGTCCTGCTGCGTGCCGGCATGAATCGTCGGCAATTGATGGATTTCGGCAGCTTTGAGTCGGCGCTCGAGAAGTCCGGTGGCTGGGCGATTCTGCTTCAGAAACCGTCGCAGATTCCCGCATCCGTCGACCGTGCCCGTTGGTTGAAAGCCGCCGATGAACTGGCGCAGGCCGGTGAAGAAAACGCTGCGGCGCAGGCGCGAAAGGCGCTTGCGGCGCAGTAGAGCTCCGTTCGTCATCTGCCGGGCACGACTGCGCCCGGCGAGCCTCTGAAGATCAGTGCCCGTGCGTTGCGGGCGTATCAAGGAGGCAACATGGCAGATTCCTCAACCCCGAAAGGCCCGCATTCATCCGAACACTCTTCGGGCGATGATCTGGGATTCGATCCGGATTCGCCGGATCTTGACGATCCGCAAGTCGATCCCGTCGGCCCGGCAAAGGCTCCGCTGGATGTCGAGCCCGGTGAAGATCCGAAGAAACCGGCCAAGCCCTACGATCCGATGGCCGATCTGAAACCTTGATGTGAGGTGCGTATGAGTACCGATTCAAGCTTCGATGACCAAAAACCCGACAGCGTGCCGACCACGCCGGAGCCGGAGGTCGATCCTGTGCTGGATCCGGACAGTCCGATGCGCGACCCGCTGGCGCGACCAAACGTGCTGACGCCGGACGTTTCGCCAGAGCCGAGCTCGGGCGATGGCATTCCCGATGACGACAAGATGCCGCTGCCCAACGACTGATGCGCAGACGAAAAAAAGCCCCGAACGTTCGGGGCTTTTCCATTGCCGCTGGATCTACTTCGCCGCTTCGACTACGCCGCTCTGACGGCTTTTGAGATTCTTGTCGGCTTTATATTGCTGTGCCACCGCAGGAACAGCGGCGCTGCGCCCGGTCTCGACCCAGCTGCGGATACGGCTGGCATCGGCAAAATGCGTGTACTTGCCAAACGCATCGAGAATCACCAGGGCGACCGGACGGTTGCCCATTTTCGTCACCAGAACCAGGCAATGGCCGGCCGGATTGGTGAAGCCGGTCTTGGTGATCTTTATGTCCCAGTCGGCCTTGTTGACCAAATGGTCGGTGTTGCGAAAGCCCAAGGTGTAGTTGGGCTTGCGGAAGGCCACGGTCTTTTCCTTGGTGGTGGTCAGTTGCACAAGTAGCGGCTGCTTGTGCGCCGCCACCAGCAATTTGCTCAGGTCGCGGGCGGTGGAAACGTTGCGCTCCGACAGGCCGGTCGGCTCGACGAAGTGAGTGCTGGTCATTCCCAGAGCCTTGGCCTTGGCGTTCATCGCCGCGATAAACGCGGCATAGCCACCCGGATAATGGTGGGCGAGGCTCGCGGCAGCGCGATTTTCCGAAGACATCAAGGCGATCAGCAGCATATCGCGGCGCGGCAGTTCGCTCTTGAGTTTGACCCGGGAGAACACACCCTTCATTTCCGGGGTGTTCCTGATATCGACATCGATCCATTCGTCCATGTTCTGTCGAGCTTCCACCACCACCAGGCCAGTCATCAGCTTGCTGACAGAGGCGATCGGTACGATCACGTCAGGGTTGCTGGAATAAATGACTTTGTTGGTCTGAATATCCATGAGCAGGGCGCTGCCGGAAGCGATCTTCAATGTCGAAGCGTCGCGTGGGGCAGCGGTGGTTTCCGCAGCGTTGATCGTTGGCGTGATGAATGTGCCTGTAACAGCAAAAAACAGGCTCAGAATCGAGAGACGAATTTTCACGCGGGCGAACTCTGAAAGGTTGGATATACCGTTAGTTTGTAACGGGTTATTTCTTAAAGCCGGCGCATTTTAGGAGTATGGCTGAAGAACTGTCGATGGTTGTTTTAAAGACCCGAAAATCTCGTGAAAATGCCTGTAAAAAGAGCGGTTTCCGGCGAACGGTTCGAGTTTGTTCTCAGGCATGAAAAACCCCGCACGAGGCGGGGTTCTGCTGCAGCGGAAAAGACCGGTCAGACGTGCAGGGTTTCTGCCGCATACAGGGTGTTTTCCAGCAAGCAGGCGCGGGTCATCGGACCCACGCCGCCAGGCACTGGAGTGATCCAGCCAGCGCGGGGCAGGGCAGTTTCGTATACAACGTCACCGACCAGTTTGCCGTCGTCCTGACGGTTGATGCCGACGTCGATCACGATCGCGCCTTCCTTGATCCATTCGCCCTTGACCAGGCCTGGTTTGCCAGCGGCGACGACCACCAGGTCGGCGCGGCCGACGTGGCCGGCCAGATCCTTGGTGAAGCGGTGGGTCACGGTGACGGTACAGCCGGCCAGCAGCAATTCCATGGCCATGGGGCGACCGACGATGTTTGAAGCGCCGACAACGACAGCGTCCATACCGTAGAGATCAGCCCCGGTGCTTTCCAGCAGGGTCATGATGCCTTTCGGGGTACAGGGGCGCAGTAGCGGGATACGCTGGGCCAGGCGGCCGACGTTGTACGGATGGAAGCCATCAACATCCTTGTCCGGACGGATCCGTTCCAGCAGTTTGGACGCGTCGAGATGTTCTGGCAGAGGCAGTTGCAGCAAAACGCCATCGATGGCCGGGTCGTCATTAAGGCGATCGATCAGATCGGTCAGGGCGTCCTGAGTCGTGTCGCAGGGCAGATCGTAGGCTTGAGAGAGGAAGCCAACCTCTTCACAGTCTTTACGCTTGTGCGAGACATAAACCTGAGAGGCAGGATCGCTGCCGACCAGGATCACCGCGAGGCCGGGGGTGCGCAGGCCTTGCTGGCGACGCTCGGCAACTCGTTGGGCGATCTGCTGGCGCAGGCTGGCGGCGATCGATTTGCCGTCGATTAGTTGTGCAGTCATTGCGCGTGATTAACCATCGAGAGGGGAAAAAATGAGAACGCATTCTCGCATGTCGAGCGGTGAGGGCAAAGGCGCTTGGTCAGCAAATTCCTCTAACTCCTTTAATTAAATGAATTTTTTTCAAAAAGGATTTGACGACCTTTGGAGCCCTCTATACTATTCGTCGCACTTGTCGGGCACAGCCTAGCACTGGTTAAGAAGGCGAAGCGGAATCAAGGTTCTGTGACGCTGGAAAGCACTTAGTTTGTAGTCCTTTAAGAGTACAGATTAATAAGGCGCCCGTAGCTCAGCTGGATAGAGCATCCGCCTTCTAAGCGGATGGTCGCAGGTTCGAGTCCTGCCGGGTGCGCCATTAGGCAGCTTTGGCACAAGTAACGCGATATGGTGGGCGTAGCTCAGTTGGTAGAGCACGGGATTGTGACTCCCGTTGTCGTGGGTTCGATCCCCATCGTCCACCCCATATTTCGAAAGGCGCCAGATTTAACGGTCTGGCGCCTTTGCTTTAAAAGCTTCATCCGCGGATGTGGTGGAATTGGTAGACACACTGGATTTAGGTTCCAGCGCCGCGAGGCGTAAGAGTTCGAGTCTCTTCATCCGCACCAAATAAAGCTTCATCTGTGCCTCGGGCCTGATGAGGTTTCGACAAAGAAGTTATTTGGCTTTTTTGTTACGCAATATGGTGGGCGTAGCTCAGTTGGTAGAGCACGGGATTGTGACTCCCGTTGTCGTGGGTTCGATCCCCATCGTCCACCCCATATTTCGAAAGGCGCCAGATTTAACAGTCTGGCGCCTTTTTTGTTTTAGCGGTTCGAAATCCGGCCAGAGTCGATTCCGAGTCGCGGGGCAGGGCACTTCATCGCTTTTAAAGGATCGGATGGCGCTGAACTGCTCGTCGCTCCGGTTTGGCTGAAACGGCTGCCGGGGCGTATCTGATAGTTGCTTCTATATATAGAAGCATCGATGCAGAGCCCTGGCCTGATCAATTGTATTCGCCTGTGGAGTGCACGGCATTCGTGCAGCGCTCCCTATAAATTGCCTGCTGTTTTTTTACCCGTTTCCAGTAGGGTGACTTCTTGAGTTTGACCCACTAGAATGCATGCCCTTGATTCTGGGGTCGGAAACGGCCGGCTAACGTCTGTGCAACGAGGAATATCCATGCAAGTTTCTGTTGAAAATACTACTGCTCTCGAGCGCCGCATGAGCGTCACCGTGCCGGCAGAGCGCATCGAGACTCAGGTCAACAAGCGTCTGCAGCAGACTGCCCAAAAGGCCAAAATTGCTGGCTTCCGTCCAGGCAAAGTGCCAATGAGCGAAATCAAGCGCCGTTTCGGTGCTGATGCTCGTCAGGAAGCGGTAGGCGACGTCATCCAGTCTTCGTTCTACGAAGCCGTGGTTGAGCAGAAGCTCAACCCTGCCGGTTCGCCTTCGATCGAGCCTAAGTCGCTCGAAGCGGGCAAGGATCTGGAATACGTAGCTGTATTCGAAGTGTTCCCGGAATTCACCGTTGCCGGCTTCGAAGGTATCACCGTTGAGCGCCTGAGCGCTGAAGTGGCTGACGCTGACCTGGACAAGATGCTCGACATTCTGCGCAAGCAGAATACTCGTTTCGAAGTGGCCGACCGTGCCGCCCAGAACGAAGATCAACTGAACATCGATTTCGTTGGCAAGGTCGACGGCGAAGTGTTCGCTGGCGGCTCCGCCAAGGGCACTCAGCTGGTACTGGGTTCCGGCCGCATGATCCCTGGCTTCGAAGAAGGCCTGGTTGGCGCTAAAGCTGGCGAAGAACGCGTTCTGAATCTGACCTTCCCTGAGGACTATCAGAACCTGGACCTGGCTGGCAAAACTGCCGAGTTCACCGTGACCGTCAACACTGTGTCCGAGCCTAAGCTGCCTGAGCTGAACGAAGAGTTCTTCGCTCAATTCGGCATCAAGGAAAGCGGCATCGACGGTTTCCGCACCGAAGTTCGCAAGAACATGGAGCGTGAACTGCGTCAGGCGATCAAATCCAAGGTCAAGAATCAGGTCATGGACGGTCTGCTGGCCACCAACCCGATCGAAGTGCCAAAGGCTCTGCTGTCCAATGAAGTTGACCGTCTGCGCGTGCAGGCTGTTCAGCAGTTCGGCGGCAACATCAAACCAGACCAACTGCCGGCCGAGCTGTTCGAAGAGCAAGCCAAACGCCGCGTTGTGCTGGGCCTGATCGTTGCTGAAGTGGTCAAGCAGTTCGATCTCAAGCCTGATGAAGCTCGCGTTCGCGAAATGATTCAGGAAATGGCTTCCGCTTACCAGGAGCCAGAGCAGGTCGTCTCGTGGTACTACAAAAACGAGCAGCAACTGAACGAAGTGCGTTCGGTTGTGCTGGAAGAACAAGTTGTGGATACTGTTCTGCAGAAAGCTAGTGTGACCGACAAATCGGTCTCCTACGAAGAAGCAGTCAAGCCGGTAGAAGCTCCAGCAGCCGACTGATTGATTTTGCGTTAGAAGTGCACACCATAAGCCAGCTCTCGAGCTGGCTTATGCGTATTCAAGACATAACTATTTGGGAGCGACTGCAGAGCATGTTCCGTAATTCTTATATTCAGCAGAACTCTGATATCCAGGCCGCCGGCGGCCTGGTCCCGATGGTTGTCGAGCAGTCCGCTCGTGGCGAACGCGCCTACGACATCTACTCGCGCCTGCTCAAGGAGCGAGTGATCTTTCTGGTGGGCCCGGTAGAGGACTACATGGCCAACCTGATCTGTGCGCAACTGCTGTTCCTTGAAGCGGAAAACCCGGACAAGGACATCCATCTGTACATCAACTCGCCGGGCGGTTCGGTGACTGCAGGCATGTCGATCTACGACACCATGCAGTTCATCAAGCCGAACGTATCGACCACTTGCATCGGTCAGGCCTGCAGCATGGGCGCATTCCTGCTCACCGCAGGTGCGCCGGGCAAGCGTTTCTGCCTGCCAAACTCGCGCGTGATGATTCACCAGCCACTGGGTGGTTTCCAGGGTCAGGCGTCGGATATCGAAATCCACGCCAAGGAAATCCTCTTCATCCGCGAGCGACTGAACATGCTGATGGCCAAGCACAGCGGCCGTACTCTCGAAGAAATCGAGCGCGACACCAATCGCGACAATTTCATGAGTGCCGAAGCTGCGAAGGAATACGGCCTGATCGACGAAGTGATCAACCAGCGTCCAGCTTAATATAAGCATCGCAAAACAGGCCTGATCGGCATGTCCGATCAGCGGCGGGCTTGAAAAAGCCCGCAATAGCCTTCATCTTGTGTTGCAAGCCTATCGGATTTGGATCGAACGAATGACTGACACCCGCAACGGCGAGGACAACGGCAAGCTGCTCTATTGCTCCTTCTGTGGCAAAAGCCAGCATGAAGTGCGCAAATTGATTGCCGGCCCCTCGGTCTTTATCTGCGACGAGTGCGTCGACCTGTGCAATGACATCATCCGCGAGGAGGTGCAGGAAGCACAGGCCGAAAGCAGCGCGCATAAATTGCCTTCGCCTAAAGAAATCAGCGGCATCCTTGACCAGTACGTCATTGGTCAGGAGCGTGCAAAAAAGGTTCTGGCCGTAGCGGTGTACAACCACTACAAGCGCCTGAACCAGCGTGACAAGAAGGCTGACGACGTCGAACTCGGCAAGAGCAACATTCTGCTGATCGGCCCGACAGGTTCCGGTAAAACCCTGCTGGCCGAAACACTGGCCCGCTTGCTGAACGTTCCTTTCACCATCGCCGACGCAACCACCCTTACCGAGGCGGGTTATGTAGGTGAAGACGTCGAGAACATCATTCAGAAGCTGCTGCAGAAGTGCGATTACGACGTAGAGAAAGCCCAGATGGGCATTGTCTACATCGACGAAATCGACAAGATCTCCCGCAAGTCCGACAACCCGTCGATCACCCGCGATGTTTCCGGTGAAGGCGTGCAACAGGCCTTGCTCAAGTTGATCGAAGGCACGGTCGCTTCGGTACCGCCGCAAGGTGGCCGTAAGCACCCGCAGCAGGAATTCCTGCAGGTCGACACCCGTAACATCCTGTTCATCTGCGGTGGCGCGTTCTCCGGCCTGGAAAAGGTCATTCAGAACCGTTCCACCAAAGGCGGCATCGGCTTCAACGCTGAAGTGCGCAGCAAGGAAGAAGGCAAGAAAGTCGGTGAATCCCTGCGTGAAGTCGAGCCTGACGATCTGGTCAAGTTCGGTCTGATCCCGGAGTTCGTCGGCCGTCTGCCGGTTCTGGCGACACTGGACGAACTCGACGAGGCTGCGCTGATGCAAATCCTCACCGAGCCGAAAAATGCTCTGACCAAACAGTATGCCAAGCTGTTCGAGATGGAAGGCGTGGATCTGGAATTCCGTTCCGACGCGTTGAAGTCGGTCGCCAAGCGAGCCCTGGAACGTAAAACCGGTGCCCGTGGCCTGCGCTCGATTCTCGAAGGTGTGCTGCTCGACACGATGTATGAAATCCCCTCGCAGTCCGAGGTGAGCAAAGTCGTGATCGATGAAAGCGTGATCGAGGGCAAGTCCAAGCCACTGTATATCTACGAAAACAGTGAGCCGACGGCCAAGGCAGCTCCGGACGCGTAAGCGTTCGCAGCGCCGCAACAAAGAAGGGGCCTTCGGGCCTCTTTTTTTTTATGTCGTTTTTTACATCCGCTTTACGCTTGTTTTTTTTCAAGGCAGCCCCCATCTTGGTTTCAAGCTTAATTCCATCTGATTACGGCCATACGGCCGCCGTAGAGGCGAAATCATGAAGACAACCATCGAATTGCCTCTCCTGCCATTGCGTGATGTTGTGGTTTATCCGCACATGGTTATCCCGCTGTTCGTGGGGCGCGAGAAATCCATCGAAGCCCTTGAGGCAGCGATGACGGGTGACAAGCAGATTCTTCTGCTGGCCCAGAGAAACCCGGCTGACGATGATCCTGGTGAAGACGCTCTCTATCGCGTAGGTACGATTGCCACGGTTCTGCAGCTGCTGAAACTGCCTGATGGCACCGTCAAGGTTCTGGTCGAGGGTGAGCAGCGTGGCACCGTCGAACGCTTCAGCGAAGTCGATGGCCACTGCCGCGCTGAAGTCTCTCTGATTGAAGAAGTCGACGCCGCTGAGCGCGAGTCGGAAGTCTTCGTGCGCACTCTGCTGTCGCAGTTCGAACAATACGTCCAGCTGGGCAAAAAGGTCCCGGCTGAAGTCCTGTCGTCACTCAACAGCATCGATGAGCCGGGTCGTCTGGTCGATACCATGGCTGCGCACATGGCGCTGAAAATCGAGCAGAAGCAGGAAATCCTCGAAATCATCGATCTGTCGGCGCGTGTCGAGCACGTGCTGGCGCTGCTGGATGCCGAGATCGACCTGTTGCAGGTTGAGAAACGCATTCGTGGTCGGGTCAAGAAGCAAATGGAGCGCAGTCAGCGCGAGTACTACCTGAATGAGCAGATGAAGGCCATTCAGAAAGAGCTCGGCGATGGCGACGAAGGCCACAACGAAATCGAAGAGCTGAAGAAGCGCATTGATGCTGCCGGCCTGCCTAAAGATGCAATGGCCAAGGCCACTGCCGAGCTGAACAAGCTCAAGCAGATGTCGCCGATGTCGGCTGAAGCCACCGTGGTGCGCTCCTACATCGACTGGCTGGTCCAGGTGCCGTGGAAGGCGCAGAGCAAAGTACGCCTCGACCTGGCCCGTGCAGAAGACATTCTCGACGCTGATCACTACGGCCTCGAGGAGGTCAAGGAACGCATCCTTGAATACCTCGCTGTGCAGAAGCGCGTGAAGAAGATCCGTGGCCCGGTGTTGTGCCTCGTCGGTCCGCCAGGTGTAGGTAAAACCTCGCTGGCAGAATCGATTGCTCACGCCACCAACCGAAAATTTGTACGGATGGCCCTGGGCGGCGTGCGTGATGAAGCAGAAATTCGTGGTCACCGTCGGACTTACATTGGTTCGATGCCGGGAAGATTGATTCAAAAGATGACGAAAGTGGGTGTCCGCAACCCGCTGTTCCTGCTCGATGAAATCGACAAGATGGGCAGCGACATGCGTGGCGACCCGGCATCGGCGTTGCTGGAAGTGCTCGACCCGGAGCAAAACCACAATTTCAACGATCACTACCTGGAAGTCGATTACGACCTGTCCGATGTGATGTTTCTGTGCACCTCGAACTCGATGAACATACCACCGGCACTGCTGGATCGGATGGAAGTCATCCGTCTGCCGGGCTATACCGAAGACGAGAAGATCAACATCGCCGTGAAGTACCTGTCGCCAAAACAGATCGCTGCCAATGGTCTGAAGAAGGGCGAGCTGGAATTTGATGAGGAAGCGATCCGCGACATCATCCGTTACTACACCCGGGAAGCGGGCGTGCGTGGTCTTGAGCGACAGATTGCCAAGGTCTGCCGCAAGGCCGTCAAGGAGCATGCACTGGAAAAACGTTTCTCGGTGAAAGTGACAGCTGATCTGCTTGAGCATTTCCTCGGCGTGCGCAAGTTCCGCTACGGGCTGGCTGAGCAGCAGGATCAGGTGGGGCAGGTGACTGGCCTGGCGTGGACTCAGGTCGGTGGCGAATTGCTGACGATTGAAGCCGCGGTGATTCCGGGCAAAGGGCAATTGATCAAGACCGGTTCGCTCGGTGATGTGATGGTCGAATCGATCACTGCTGCACAAACTGTGGTACGCAGCCGCGCCAAGAGCCTGGGCATTCCGCTGGACTTCCACGAGAAGCGCGACACCCACATTCACATGCCGGAAGGTGCCACACCGAAAGATGGCCCAAGTGCTGGCGTGGGCATGTGTACAGCGTTGGTCTCGGCTTTGACCGGCATTCCGGTGCGTGCCGATGTCGCCATGACCGGTGAAATCACCTTGCGTGGTCAGGTTCTGGCAATCGGCGGTTTAAAAGAAAAACTGCTGGCGGCGCATCGCGGTGGAATCAAGATTGTGATTATTCCGGAAGAAAACGTCCGCGATCTGAAGGAGATTCCTGACAATATCAAGCAGGATCTGCAGATCAAACCGGTTAAATGGATTGACGAGGTCCTGCAAATTGCGCTGCAATACGCGCCGGAGCCCTTGCCGGATGTGGCTCCGGAGATAGTTGCCAAGGACGAAAAACGCGAGTCTGATGCCAAGGAAAGAATTAGCACGCATTAATACGTTTTAGCTTGGGGGGCTTTCCTTGACAGCATTTTAGAGCCCTTGTTATAAAGCGGCTCTTAAGTGTCTGTAGGCCATTCAGCATTCGTTTTTGCTTTCACCAAAAAACTTAGAAACATCTCAAAATAGATATAAGGGGACTTAGAGTGAACAAGTCGGAACTGATTGATGCTATCGCTGCATCCGCTGATATCCCGAAAGCTGCTGCTGGCCGTGCGCTGGACGCTGTTATCGAATCCGTCACTGGCGCTCTGAAGGCTGGCGACTCCGTTGTTCTGGTTGGTTTCGGTACTTTCTCCGTGACTGACCGTCCGGCTCGTACCGGCCGCAACCCGCAAACCGGCAAGACTCTGGAAATCCCGGCTGCCAAGAAGCCAGGTTTCAAAGCCGGTAAAGCACTGAAAGAAGCTGTTAACTGAGTTTTCAGGTTTTTACCCATCCGGGTCGGGGTCAAGCCTGACTTGGCAGCGGAGCGGTAGAGCAGGTGGCTGGAACAGGCATCTGTAACGCCGGGATCGAGGGTTCGAGCCCTGTCCGCTCCGCCAGTTACGAGAAGGCGCATCCTCGGATGCGCCTTTCTTCTATCCGGATTCTACCCACGCTCCACGGTTGCATAAATTGAAGTTCAACCGTTTCTGGGGGACGCATGCTGCAGAATATCAGGGACAATTCACAAGGCTGGATTGCCAAGACCATTATCGGGGTCATCGTTGCACTGATGGCTCTGACCGGTTTCGATGCCATTTTCCAGGCCACGACTCACAAGAACGAGGCGGCCAAGGTCAACGGTGACGAAATCAGCCAGAACGAGCTGAGCCAGGCCGTTGATATGCAACGCCGTCAGCTGATGCAACAGCTGGGCAAGGACTTCGATGCTTCCTTGCTCGACGAAAAAATGCTGCGCGAATCGGCTCTCAAAGGCCTGATCGACCGCAAGTTGCTGCTGCAAGGCGCCGAACAGGCGAAGTTCTCATTCTCCGAAGCCGCGCTGGATCAGGTGATCCTGCAGACGCCTGAATTTCAGGTCGACGGCAAGTTCAGCTCCGAGCGTTTCGATCAGGTGATCCGCCAGCTGGGTTACAGCCGTATGCAGTTCCGCCAGATGCTGGCTCAGGAAATGCTGATCGGCCA
Source organism: Pseudomonas sp. TSRC2-2 (assembly GCF_049897785.1). Classification (NCBI taxonomy): domain Bacteria; kingdom Pseudomonadati; phylum Pseudomonadota; class Gammaproteobacteria; order Pseudomonadales; family Pseudomonadaceae; genus Pseudomonas; species Pseudomonas sp. TSRC2-2. Next base: position 229,194 of record NZ_JAFCWZ010000012.1, on the reverse strand, counting down.
GCTGCGCGCTGGTGTTGCCGGCAGCGGTTTTGTCACCGACGCCGAAGTCCTGGCATTCGCCCGTCTGGAAAAACAGACCCGCGATTTCGCCACGCTCAACGTCAAGGCTGACCCGGCTGCGGTCAAGCTGACCGATGACGAGGTCAAGGCTTACTACGACGAACACGCCAAGGAATTCATGACGCCAGATCAGGTGATCATCGATTACGTTGAGCTGAAGAAGTCGTCGTTCTTTGATCAGGTTGCGGTCAAGGATGAAGATCTTGAGGCGGCGTACCAGAAAGAGATCGCCAACCTGTCGGAACAGCGTCGTGCCGCGCACATCCTCATCGAAGTGAACGACAAGACTACCGAAGCGCAGGCCAAGGCGAAGATCGACGAAGTCCAGGCGCGTCTGGCCAAGGGTGAAAAATTCGAGGTGTTGGCCAAAGAGTTTTCACAGGATCCGGGTTCGGCCAACAATGGCGGTGACCTTGGTTACGCAGGTCCTGGCGTTTACGATCCGGCCTTCGAAAAGGCGCTGTACGCGCTGTCGAAAGACCAGGTGTCTGAGCCGATTCGTACCGATTTTGGTTATCACCTGATCAAACTGTTGGGCGTGGAAGCACCTGAGGTGCCGACCCTGGCTAGTCTGAAAGACAAGCTTACCCGCGAATTGAAGGCGGCTCAGGTCGAGCAGCGTTTCGTTGAGGCGACCAAGCAACTGGAAGACTCGGCGTTCGAAGCCTCTGACCTGGCGCAGCCAGCAGCGGATCTGAAACTGACTGTGCACACCTCCAAGCCGTTCGGCCGTGAAGGTGGTGAAGGTGTCGCGGCCAACCGTGCGGTGGTCACTGCCGCGTTCAGCCCGGAAGTGATTGATGAAGGTGCCAACAGCACCGCCATCGAACTGGACCCGGAAACCGTGATCGTGTTGCGCGCCAAGGAGCATCTCAAGCCTGCGCAACTGCCGCTGGAAAGCGTGAGCGCGGCGATCCGTGCTCAGTTGACCAAGGAGCACGCCAGTGCCGAGGCCAAGACCCGTGCCGAGAAGCTGATCGCTGATCTGCGCGATGGCAAGGCGCCGCTGGACAAAGCGATTGACGGCCAGAACTGGAAGATCACCGAAGCGGCCACGCGTGCTCAGGAAGGTGTTGATCCGGCTGTGCTGCAGGCGTTGTTCCGTATGCCGAAGCCGGCTGCCAAGGACAAGCCGACGTTCTCCAGCGTTACGTTGCCGGATGGCAGTCTGATGATTGTGCGTCTGAATGGCGTCAATGAAGCGGCTGCGCCGACGGAAGAAGAGAAGGCGCAATATCGTCGCTTCCTGGCTTCCCGTGAGGGGCAGCAGGACTTTGCGGCTTATCGCAAGCAGCTGGAGGCCGAGGCGAAGATCGAGCGGTTTTGATCTTTTGAATGGCGTTTGAAGAAGCCCCGGCCTGATTGGTCGGGGTTTTTTTTGGGGGGCTCGGCGACCATTGGGTCGGGCATGCTCCAACGAGTCTGCCAGGCTGGGTACTGTGGCCGTCCAGCCGACAAGGGACGGCGAAATTGCGCGCGTTGATCGATCATTTGTCAGCACAGCTTTTCCCGATGGCCATGATCGGTAAAGTTGTAACCGATTCTTGACACTATTCCATGCGCCATGGGGCGACGATCTGTTGCACAATACGCCCCGGACTGTTTTCCTCAGGATGTTCAATGTTGATTTCCAATCCCATGCGTGTTGTCGGGCTGGCGCTTTTGTTGACTGCGGTAGCCGGTTGTTCGAAGGACAAGCCGATCTATGAGCATGAGAACTTCGATGACTCCGGCACCTTTTCGCGCAACTACCCGGTGACCGATACCGCCAGTTGCGAAGCAGCCAGGCGCGCGTTGCTCAGTCAGGGCTACATCATTACCAGCAGTGATCCGAAACTGGTCAGCGGTCACAAGAGTTTCCAGCAGACCGGCGAGACGCACCTGGAGATCAGCTTCAACGTGGTCTGCGCCGAAGACGGCAGCGCCGGGCATCATGCGACGGTGTTCGCCAACGCCCTGCAGGACCGTTATGCGCTGAAGAAGACCAATAATTCTGCGAGCCTCGGCGTCGGTGTGCTGGGTTCGGTGTCGATGCCGATCGGCTCCTCGGACGATTCGATGGTCAAAGTCGCCAGCGAGACGGTCACTGCGCAGAAATTCTATGAGCGCTTCTTCACGCTGGTGGAGCAGTTCCTGCCCGCTGATGCGAAGAAAGCGGCACATATCGAAGAAAAACCGCAAACCGACCTCGGTGTGCCGGAGCCGAAAGCGACGCCTGCACCGGTGGCTGCGCCACTGGTACCGACACCTGCAGCGGAACCGGCGGTGACACCAGCGCCGGCTGCCGAGCCTGCTCCGGCCCCGGTTGAAGCTGCGCCAGTGAGTTCCGAGCCCGTCGTGCCACCAGCGGAGTCGGCACCGATCGCGCCAACACCGGCGCCGGTCGAAGAGCCAGCGCCGGCCAGCGAAACCATCACGCCACCGACCAACCCGGATATTGCGCCACCGTCCGAGCCGATTCCGGCGATGCCCGCGTCGGGCCAATAACGTCAGCGAACCCCTGCGGGAGCAAATCTGCTCGCTCCCCCAGGGGTTCCCGGTTCGCTTAAAGATCCGGTTACATTCCCCCGGCAACCTTCCCGCGATAAATCCCAAACCGCCTGCTACGTTTTATTCATGAAGGTCGCGCTTCACTTTTCCTTCACACGGGCACTTTATGCTCAGGGCACAGGTCGATTGATCAGGCCATTTTCACAGCGAGCAGTTTGGGGGATTTATACGATGGATGAGTATCAGGAAGAACTGCTCGAATATCAGGCCTTTGAGCTGGATCAGCCGGAGCCGGCGGACGACGCAACCGAGCTCTGAGCTTCAAGCCCCCGAGCGATGACTACGGCGAAACTCGCCGGGCGTCTGGGCGCTCCAGCGCTTGAATGCGCGCTGGAACGCTTCGGCGGAGGCGAACCCCAGCAGGTAGGCGATTTCGCCGAATGCCAGTTCGGTGTCGCGGATATAGGTCATCGCCAGGTCACGGCGTGTGTCATTGAGGATCGCGCGGAACTGCGTACCTTCCTCGGCAAGTTTGCGCCGCAAGGTCCAGGTTGGCAGTTTCAGGCGTGCCGCGACTTCTTCGAGATCCGGCTCGCGGCCCCCATTGAGTAACGGGCCGAGCAATTGAGTAATGCGCTCGCGCAGGCTGCGCGTGCGTGTCAGTTGTTCCAGTTCGCGCTCACACAGTTGCAGCAGATGTCTCCAGGTGCTCGGGCAATGTTCGGGGTTGCGCAGGGCAAGGCTGGCGAGGCTCAGGCGCAGTTGATTGCGCTCGGCGCCGAACTGGATCGGACAATCGCCGAGCACTGTGTAGGCGTCGCGGTAATCCGGTGCTTCGAATTCGATTTCGAGGCGTTCGGCGCGCAACGACTGGCCGCACAGGCTCGACAACTGGTGCAGCCAGCCGGCCAGGATCGAGTCGACCACGAAGCGGTTATAGGCGTTGTACGGGCTGATCGAGTAGAAGCGCAGCCAGGCGCCGTTGGCGTCTTCATGGAAACTGGATTGGCCGCGGTAGTTGGAGCCGTAAAGCGGTTCGAAGCGAGTCAGGCAGCGGGCGGCTTCGCGCACGGTGGGCGCTTGCGCGGCGGTGATGCCGGCCAGGCCCGCCTGATTCAAGCGGATCTTTCGCCCCATGCGCAGGCCCAGCGCCGGGTCGCCGGTGAGTTGAATCGCCGCATGACCCAAGCGCATGTAACGCGGTATCGACAAGCGTGCACCAGCCTCCGCCAGCCGCGCGGCATCGAGGCCGTACTGCTCAAGTAAAGGCAGCGGGTCGGCGTTGTGGCTGCGCACGGCATCGGCCAGACTGTGGACGAAGCCCACCGACAGATCCCCGAGGCGCATCGGCTGCGGCTTCATGGTTTACAGCCACACGTTCAGCAAACGCGCACCACGGGACTCACCATCGGCGAACTGTTGGCCGTTGCTGCTGAGGAAGCTTGTGCCGGTGCTTGGTTTATCCCAGAACTGCCCGCGCATGAACACACTGACGCCGGCAATCGCGCGGCTGCTCGGCGGTTGTGCGGTGAGAGTCAGTCGATGCCAGGCCTGACCTTCGCTGAGGTCGCCGGGCTTGAGGCTTACCGATCCCGGCGTGCTTGAACCCTTGTAACCGCGCCACGGTTTGTCCCAGGCGCCTTGGCCGACAACTTGCGCGGGCACGGCTACCAGTTGCGCGCCGTGTTCATCGAGGGTGCGGTAGTTGCCGGGGTACCAGCTGTCACTGCCAATCAGGACGCCGAGGCGCCCGGCCGGGGTATCGACGACCTGTATGGCGTGTTTGTCTTCCGCCTGAATCACACCCTGCTGATCGAAAATCGGGTGCATCTGCCGTTGCGGCTGGCCCAGCGGCGCGCCGTCGCGGCCGAATACCACACTGCTGTTGAACAGGGCGCCGCTGCCGGGTTTGAGCTGACCGTCGCGAATGCTTGGTTCCGGCAGCACAATGGAGCCGGCGACCAGAGTGACCTGGAACTCCTTGGCCAGACCGCCGAACAGCGCCTGATAATCCTTGGCCATGACCTTGGATTTCATCCGCAGATAAGCATCATCCAGACGCTGCTCGCCCTTGGCCCGCAGCCAGGCGCGGGCGAACAGCAGCGGATTGCTTGCCGCCAGCCAGTTCATCGCCTCTGCCTGCGTCGGCGCCTGATACAGCTCGTCTTTTTCGCCGCTGATCATCAGCCAGGTGCCGACGTGCTCAGGCATAACCACCACGGTTTTTTCGTTGAGCAAGCCTTGATCCCGCGCCTGCTGCAGATACGCCGCGAGTTTTCGGTGCAGGCGTGCGGAGCTTTGGTAATCAGTCGGGAACAGTTCGGGCTGGATGCCCAGTAGATTGCCACGGTCGGCGGGCGTGCCCTGATCGACGGCGAGCTTGATGCGCAGGTCCGACAGGTAATGCCCCGCCGGCCGGTCCGCCGCCCACGTGGCGTAGGTGGTCAGGGCGGCAACGAGGGCCATGGAGAAAAACAGATACAGAAGTTTGCGCATGAAAACCAACAACAGCCGGATACAGGATGTGGCGACTAGGGTAGGGCCCATGGCTTGGGTTGCCAAGGGGCGCTGCGCATTTGGATCAATAACTTGTCAGTTACGGTCATTGAGTGACAGCGGTGCGACTCTTAGTCTGTCGAACATGACTGACGGGGGACGCAGAGCTCCCGCAAATTTCCGTGATCGCTCGTTGTGGAGTTACCGATGACCGCCGCTCATTACCCGCATCTGCTGGCCCCGCTGGACCTGGGATTCACCACGCTGCGCAACCGCACCCTGATGGGCTCGATGCACACCGGCCTGGAAGAAAAGCCGGGTGGCTTTGAACGCATGGCGGCGTACTTCGCCGAACGTGCCCGTGGCGGTGTCGGCCTGATGGTCACCGGCGGTATCGGCCCGAATGACGAGGGCGGCGTGTATTCCGGCGCGGCCAAGCTTACAACCGAAGAAGAGGCGCTCAAGCACCGCATCGTCACTCGCGCGGTGCATGAGGCGGGCGGCAAGATCTGCATGCAGATTCTCCATGCTGGCCGTTATGCCTACAGCCCGAAACAGGTAGCCCCGAGTGCGATTCAGGCGCCGATCAATCCGTTCAAGCCCAAAGAGCTGGACGAAGAGGGCATCGAAAAGCAGATCAGCGATTTCGTCACCTGCTCGGTATTGGCGCAAACCGCCGAATACGACGGCGTTGAAATCATGGGTTCGGAAGGGTATTTCATTAACCAGTTCCTCGCCGCCCATACCAATCACCGCACCGACCGCTGGGGCGGCAGTTACGAAAACCGCATGCGCCTGCCGGTGGAAATCGTCCGTCGTGTGCGCGAAGCGGTCGGGCCGAACTTCATCATCATTTTCCGCCTGTCGATGCTCGATCTGGTCGAGGGTGGCAGCACCTGGGATGAAATCGTCACACTGGCCAAAGCCATCGAACAGGCCGGCGCGACCATTATCAACACCGGAATCGGCTGGCACGAAGCGCGGATTCCGACAATCGCCACCAAGGTGCCGCGTGCAGCGTTCAGCAAGGTCACGGCCAAGCTGCGCGGCTCGGTGAGCATTCCGCTGATCACCACCAACCGCATCAACACCCCGGAAATCGCCGAGCAGATTCTCGCCGAAGGCGATGCCGACATGGTCTCGATGGCGCGACCGTTTCTTGCCGATCCGGATTTCGTCAATAAAGCCGCTGAAGGCCGCGCCGACGAAATCAATACCTGCATCGGCTGCAATCAGGCGTGTCTCGACCACACCTTCGGCGGCAAACTCACCAGTTGCCTGGTCAACCCGCGCGCCTGCCACGAAACCGAGCTCAATTACCTGCCGGTGCAACAGATCAAGAAAATCGCCGTGGTCGGTGCCGGTCCTGCGGGGTTGTCTGCCGCCACCGTGGCCGCTGAGCGCGGTCATCAGGTGACGCTGTTCGATTCCGCCAGCGAGATCGGTGGCCAGTTCAACATCGCCAAGCGCGTGCCGGGCAAGGAAGAGTTTTTCGAAACCCTGCGCTACTTCAACCGCAAGTTACAGACCACAAATGTCGAGGTGTGCCTGAACACCCGCGTCGACGTGGCGAAACTGGTTGAGGGCGGTTATGACGAAATCATTCTCGCCACCGGTATTGCACCACGCGTGCCGGCGATTCCGGGCGTCGAGAATGCCAAGGTGCTGAGTTATCTGGATGTGATTCTCGAGCGCAAGCCAGTCGGCAAGCGTGTCGCGGTGATCGGAGCTGGCGGTATCGGTTTCGATGTGTCGGAGTTTCTTGTTCATCAAGGCGTGGCCACCAGTCTGGATCGCGCGGCGTTCTGGAAGGAGTGGGGCATCGACATGCAGCTGGTAGCCCGTGGCGGTGTGGCGGGCGTCAAAGCCGCGCCGCACGCTCCCGCCCGAGAGGTGTTCCTGTTGCAGCGCAAGAAAACCAAGGTTGGTGACGGCCTCGGTAAGACCACCGGCTGGATTCACCGTACCGGTCTGAAGAACAAGCAGGTGCAGATGCTCAACAGCGTCGAATACCTCGGCATCGATGACGACGGCCTGCACATACGCATCGGCGAAACCGGCGAGCCGCAACTGCTCGCGGTGGACAATATCGTGATCTGCGCCGGGCAGGATCCGCTGCGTGAGTTGCACGACGGCCTGGTCGAAGCCGGGCAGAACGTGCACTTGATCGGCGGCGCGGATGTCGCCGCAGAGCTTGATGCCAAGCGCGCGATCAATCAGGGTTCGCGCCTCGCGGCTGAGTTGTAAACACATTCTGTAGGAGCTGCCGCAGGCTGCGATCTGTTGATCCTGAATTTAAATGCAAGATCAAAAGATCGCAGCCTGCGACAGCTCCTACTAGTATGTGGTCTTTTCCTGATTGCGCAGTGCCCATGCTTTTGCCTCCTCTTGATTGGCTACCCCACGCCCCCCTCGAACCGCTCCGCCTGGACTGGCTCGCAAGCGCCGGCATCGAAGTCGCGATCCTGCGCCTCGACCGCATCGACCCGCTGATCAGCGGCAACAAATGGTTCAAACTCGTTGAACACCTCAAAGCCGCTGAGCGCGCTGGTGCCGATGGCATCATCAGCCTCGGCGGTGCGCATTCCAATCATCTGCACGCGCTGGCGGCAGCAGGCAAACGGCTGGGCTTCAAAACCGTGGGACTGCTGCGTGGCCATCCCCAGGACACGCCCACAGCGCGGGATCTGCAAGCATTTGGCATGCAGTTGCATTGGCTGGGTTACGGGGGCTATCGCGCGCGGCACGAACCAGGATTCTGGACGCCGTGGCAAGCGCAATATCCGACGCTGCATGCCGTGCCCGAGGGCGGTGGCGGAATGGCCGGCGCACTGGGTTGCGCAGCGATCAGGCAGCAGGTCGATGAACAACTGGCCACGCTGGGCTGGAATGATTTCCACGCCTGGTGGCTGGCCTGTGGCACCGGCACGACACTGGCCGGACTGGCGCTCGCCGAGAAAGGCCAGCGCTCACTGTATGGCGCACTGGCGGTGCCGGACGATCACGGCGTAGCGCCGAACATCGAGTCCATCCTTGCGCACGCCGCCGAGCCTGCGGCGAGCTATCGACTGATCGACGCCAGCCGCGGTGGCTTCGCCAAGGTTGACGAAGGGTTGCTGACCTTCATCGAACTGACCGAGCAAACCAGCGGCATCCCTCTCGAGCCGATTTACACCGGCAAAGCCTTGCTGGCGCTCAAGCAGCATGTCGAGTCTGGCGGATTCGCCGTCGGCACTCGTCTGATTTTCATTCACACGGGCGGCCTGCAAGGGCGACGCGGGTTTGCCACGATGCCCTGACGCTCAGCCGCGCTTGGGCATCATCCGCAGCAGGGTGTTATCGCGCACCACGTAGTGGTGATAAATACCCGCCAGCGCATGCAGGCCGATCAGCCAATAGCCGATCGTGGCGATCAGTACATGCCAGCCTTCAACTTGTTTGGCGAGCGTCTTGTCTTCGCCGACCAATAACGGCAAATCGAAACCGTAAAACATGACTTGATGGCCCTCGGCACTGGTGATCAGCCAGCCGAGAATCGGCATGCCCAGCATGAACAGGTACAGCGCCCAGTGCATCAGCCGCGCCACGACGGTCTGCCAGGCGGGTGATGCGGGGAAGATTTTCGGCGCAGGGCCGAGGCTGCGTGCGAGCAGGCGAAACCACACCAGTACAAACACGGTCAGGCCCAGCAGATAGTGCATTTCGCGGATCAGCGCGCGAGCGCCGCTGCCCTTGGGGAAGAAACCGCGCAATTCCATGCTGGCGTAAACCAGTACCAACAGCACGAGCATCAGCCAGTGCAGCAGAATCGAAACAGTGCTGTAACGCGATTCGGAATTTGTCCATGGCATAGGGGGTTCCTCTCGGGGCATGGTTGACTGTGCCATCGACATCCGATGACCTATACCAACTCTAAACCTCAGGCCATGTTTCTGCCTTGGTTATTATGTTTTTGTCAGGGGCATTGAATGTTGAAAAACTCGCTTTGTTGTTTCAGGGTGTGCAGATTGAAAGTTGGCGGCGTGTTTGTCAGGTGGGTGTAACGGGTTGTTGTTTATATCTTGTGTTTACATGGGTTTGAGTTGTCTGAGCATGATAGATACTGTTTGCTCAGGTTCTTGATAAGGTTTCGAGAATCAGGACTACCAAATCTAATTGCTTGAGTTTTAATAATTATGATCAACTTTATTTCCCGCAAAGCAAACGAATATACCCTGAGAAAAGCAACGACCAAGGCCCCTGGAGCACGTCCGCGGCCCTCCGTCACCCCAGGCAAGCCGCCGACCGGTACGGTGAAACCGACCAGGCCTGTAGCGCCGACCGGTACGGTAAAGCCGACCAGGCCTGTAGCGCCGACCGGTACGGTGAAGCCGACCAAGCCTGTAGCGCCGACTGGTACGGTGAAGCCGACCAAGCCTGTAGCGCCGACTGGTACGGTGAAGCCGACCAAGCCTGTAGCGCCGACCGGTACGGTGAAACCGACCACGCCTGTATCGCCCACCCGCCCGGTGAAGCCGACCCGCCCTGTTGCCCCCATCAGTCCGACTGATCCGGCCAGCACCAAACGACCGCCAATGCCGTGGCCGACAGTTAACGTCAATGTTGATCCGTTGGCTTTGATTGCACTGATACAAACACTCGGCGCCACAACCCACCAAGATGGCTCGACGACATTGCCGGACGGTAGCCTGATCGATGCGGATAAAACATCCATCACTCGACCCGATGGCATCATTCAACACGAGGACGGTCGAGTGCAGTATCCGGACGGGCGAATCGTGTGGCCCGATGGCACGGTCGAATATGCAGATGGGCACATTGTCTGGGCGGATGGCACCACAAAGTTTCCAGACGGAAGTATCAAGTATCCGGACGGACTGGCCTATGATGCCGCAGGAAACCTGATTTCCGAGTAAGTGCGAAGTTGATGAGTGCTGTTGTTATTTGCTCAATGATATTTGCAGGATACATACGAAAACAGCGCTTGCTGCGTAAGCAGTCAGCGCTGTTCTTTGGCATTAAGTCAGTGTTGCTGCGGCATTTCACCATTGGCCAGGCGCTTGTTGATGTCGGCGATCACTTCTGGCAAATCGCTGATGGTGTCGATCATGTAATGCGGGCGCGAACTTTCGAACAGCACGTGGATGCGCTTGCGCTCGCTGGCCAGTTCATTGCTATCCAGCGCGCGAAAACCCTCGTAGTCCAGCCCCAACGCGTTGCCTGAACAAATCAGCGCAACGGTCCACATCCCGGCGCGGCGACCCTCGAGAATGCCCGGCGCCGTGTCATCGATCTTCACGCATGCCGCCACATCGTCGATGCCCAGCGCGATCACGTTGGCCAACGCTTGCGCTGGCCATGGGCGACCGTTGGGCACTTCGTCGGTGGCGACTACATGATCGGCGACGTAGCCGTTGCTGGCGGCCAGTTCGACGACTTTGTCCATGACGGCTTTCGGGTAGCCGGAGCAGGAACCGATCTTGATTCCTTGCGCGCGCAGTTGAGCGATAGTGTCCAGCGCACCGGGGATCAGTGCCGAGTGTTCGGCGATTTTCTCGATCTGCAACGGCATGAAACGGTTGTAGATAGCGGTAACGTCATCGTCGGTGGGCGTGCGGCCGAACACATTGCGATAACGTTCGGCAACCTGCGGCTGATCACAGAGGGTGCGGATGTGATCCCACTTGCCCATGCCCATCGGCCCACGGGCTTCTTCGATCGACACCTGCACATCGAACTCGGCGAAGGCTTCGACGAAAATCTGCGTCGGCGCAAACGAGCCGAAATCGACTACAGTACCGGCCCAGTCGAGGATCGCGGCTTGCAGCTTGGTTGGGTTGGTGTAGTTCATGGCAATCAATTCCTGTGAAAAAGCTGTTCGAATTTGGCGATCCTGTAGGACCGTGGGGCCTTCAGATGTCGAGCACTTCCATCTCGCGTAGCACTTCGCCAACCGCTGCTACGGCCTGGCGCATTTCGTCCGGGGTGACGTGGCCGATGCAGCCGACGCGGAAGGTTTCGACCTGGGTCAATTTGCCGGGGTAGAGGATGTAACCCTTGGCCTTGACGCGTTCATAGAAGTCTTTGAACTGGTAACGCGGATCCTGCGGCGCATGGAAAGTGGCAATAATTGGCGCCTGAATGGCCGCCGGCAAAAAGCTGCGCAAACCGATTTTGCTCATCTCTTCCATCAACGCCTGACAATTGGCTGCATAACGTGCGTGCCGCGCCGGCAGGCCACCTTCTTCGCTGTATTGCAGCAACGCTTCGTGAAGCGCCGCGACGACGTGGGTCGGCGGCGTGAAGCGCCATTGTCCGGTTTTCATCATGTAGGCGTGTTGGTCGTACAGGTCCATCGCCAGCGAGTGTGAGTTGCCGGCGGCGGCGGCCAGTGATTCCTTGCGGGCAAAGACAAAACCCATCCCCGGCACGCCTTCCAGGCACTTGCCGGAGGCGGCGATGAGCGCGTCGAACGGCACTTTTTGCGCATCCACCGGCAATGCGCCGAAGGAGCTCATGGCGTCGATGATCAGGCGTTTGCCGTGTTGCGCAACGACCTCGGCGATTTCCGCCAACGGATTAAGAATGCCGGTGCTGGTTTCGCAGTGGATCAGCGCCACGTGAGTAATGTCAGCGTCGGCGCGCAGCAGTCGGTCGACGTCGGCGGCGGTGGTCGGTTCGTCTTCGGCGGTTTCGAACGTGCTGAAAGAGCGGCCGAGCACTTCGCAGATCTTTGCCAGGCGCTTGCCGTAGGCGCCATTGATCAATACCAGGATTTTGCCGTCGCGCGGCACCAGCGTGCCGATCGCCGCTTCGACGGCGAAAGTGCCGCTGCCTTGCAATGGCACACAGTGGTGGCTGGCGGCGCCGTTGAGGATGGCCAGCAATTGCTCGCACAGGCTGGCGGTCAACTGGTTGAAGCGGTCATCCCACGAACCCCAGTCGACCATCATGGCCTGGCGGGTGCGGGCCGACGTGGTCAACGGGCCGGGAGTGAGCAGAATCGGTGCGGCGGTACTCATTCGTGTGTCCTCGCGAAAACGCTGTGGGATGAAGCTACGGGGCCTACGTTGCAATTCGCGCTTGCATCAATCAAATTGTTTGTTGTTATGCCAGCCATCAGTGAGGGTTATTCATGAATCTGTTTCAGCTCCGTGCCTTCGATGCTGTGGCCCGTGAAGGCAGCTTCACCCGTGCTGCGGCGCGGTTGTTTATCAGCCAGCCAGCGGTCACCGGGCACATCAAGGCGCTTGAGGAGCACTACCAGATCACCTTGCTGCGGCGCACCGCGCGACGGGTGGAACTGACCGAGGAGGGGACCAAACTGGCGGCGATCACCCGGGCCATGTTTGGCCTGGCGGAAGAAGCGCAGACGCTGCTTGAGGCGAACCGGCAGTTATTGACCGGACGTCTGGAGGTGGCCGCAGATGGACCGCACATGGTCATGCCGATGCTGGCGAGTTTGCGCGCGCGCTATCCGGGGATCACCGTGAACCTGCGCCTGGGCAATGCCCAGGAAACCCTGGCGGCGCTGTTGTCGGAACACGCCGATGTCGCGGTGCTGACGCAGGTCGAGCCGCGCAAGGGGCTGCATCTGCAAGCGCTGAGCGAGTCACGGATCTGCGCGCTGGTGCCGGCGGGGCATCCCTGGGCGATGCGCCCGGGTGAAGTGAAACTCAAAGCGTTGGACCACGTGATCATGGTTCTGCGCGAGCCGAGTTCGATCACCCGCCGCACCTTTGACCAGGCATGCTCTCAGGCCTCGATTCAGCCGCGGGTGTTGCTGGAGCTGGACAGTCGCGAGGCGGTGACCGAAGCGGTTGCGGCCGAGTTGGGCGTTGGTGTGGTGTCATCGGTGGAGGTCAGCCATGACCCACGCGTGGTCGCGATCCCGATTGCCGGCGAAGGGCTGGTGAACCGACACATGATTGGCTGCATGGAGCGGCGGCGCGAGTTGCGTTTGATTCAGGCGTTCTTTGGTCTTGCGCCAGCCGCACCGTGATCGTTCCCACGCTCTGCGTGGGAACGCAGCCCGGGACGCTCTGCGTCCCATCCAAAGCCGAACGCGGAGCGTCCGTTGCGGCATTCCCACGCAGAGCGTGGGAACGATCAGGAACCGGGGAGGCTTTCACGAACCATGTCCAGGAACGTCGCCACTACACGCCGCGAGCTCTGTTCGCGCAAGCACACCAGCGTCTCGGTCAGGCGCCGGGTGCAATCGGTGATCGGCAGCGCGCAGACCCGTGAGTCGGCGCCAAATTCTGCCGCTGAAACAACCCCCACACCAATCCCCACCACCACCGCCTCGCGCGCCGCTTCCCGGCCTTCAACCTGAATCGCCGGGCGAATGCGAAAACCTGCGCGGGCCATTTCTTCTTCCAGGGTCTGGCGTGTCACCGAACCGATCTCGCGCAGCACCAGTGGCGTGTCATCCAGATCGGCCAGACAGATCGATTCGCGCTCGGCCCACGGATGATTGTGCGAAACAAACGCCACCATCGGATCGTTGCGCAACGGTACGCACATCAAGCGTTCATCGGTCACATCACGGCCGAGCAGCGCCAGATCGGCCTGATAGTTGAACAGGCGAAACAGCGATTCATCGGTATTACCGGTCTCGATTTTTACGCTGATGCCCGGATAGCGTTCACAGAACCGCGCGATCTGCGGCAGCACATGGATGGGCGCGTCCACCGCCAGAATCAGGCTACCGGTCTGCAGTGCCTGGGATTCCTGCAACAACTCCTGCGCTTCGGCCTCGATCACGAACAGGCGTTGAGTAATCGCCAGCAAACGCTCGCCGAGATCGGTCAGGCGCACGGCGCGTTTATTGCGGTGAAACAGCAGAACACCAAAGCGCTCTTCGAGTTTGCGCACCTGGTCGGAAATCGCCGGTTGCGTCAGATAAAGCCGCTCGGCGGCGCGGGTGAAGCTTCCATGGACGGCCACGGCGTGGAACGCTTTGAGTTGTGCGTGTGAGACGGACATGTTGGCTCCAGTAACAAGCTGAGCTTATGTGTGAAATACGATAAATCGATTTTATTTATTAAACAGTAATTGCTTTGATCGGCTCACGCCATCGCTGACTGCTCGGTCGTGCAGCGGCGTTGGCGCATGAGCCTGTGCGTGCAACAGCAGACTCATCTGACCGGTATCGCTTGAGGGAAGGGGCGATATCGCAGTGCTCAACAATAAAAAACACAGGCGTTTTTCTTAACGATTCTGCCGGCACACTCACACCTTGAGGTCAGAACCACCATGAACAAGCATATCGGCACCCTGGCGCGTTGGCGCGTGCAGATCTTCGCTATTACCTGGCTCGCGTACGCCGCATTTTATTTCACCCGCAAAGCCTTTTCGGTGGCCAAACTGGGTATCGCCGAAGACCCTGATTTCACTCTCGACAAAATGGCCATGGCCAACCTCGACGCGATCTATCTGGCGGCTTACGCCCTCGGCCAGTTCACTTGGGGCATGCTCGCCGATCGCTTCGGTCCGCGGGTTGTCGTGCTCGGCGGTTTGCTGATATCCGCCGCTGCGGCGCTGGTGATGGGCAGTTTCGCGACGTTGCCGATCTTCGCCACCTGCATGCTGATTCAAGGTTTGGCGCAATCGACTGGCTGGTCCGGACTGTGTAAAAACCTCGGCAGTTTCTTCCCGGCCGAACAACGTGGGCGGGTGCTCGGTTTGTGGAGTTCCTGCTACGCATTTGGCGGTCTGGTCGCTTCGCCATTCGCCGGCTGGTGGGCTTATACGCTGGTCGGCACCTGGCACGCGGCATTCATTTCCAGCGCGGCGGTCGTAGCGGTGGTGGCCGTGCTGTTCTTTGTTTTTCAGCGTAATAAACCCGAAGACGTTGGTCTGCCGGCAGTGGAACCAGAGCCGCAACTCAGCGCCGAAGAAACCGAAGCCAACAGCAAACTCAGCATGTGGGAGCCGTTGAAGGAGATCCTGCGCAATCGCACGGTGCTGGTGCTGGGCCTGGCGTATTTCCTGCTGAAACCGGCGCGCTACGCAATTCTGCTGTGGGGGCCGGTGATTGTTTTCGAACAGATGCCGAGCGTCGGCAAAGTCGGCGCTGCAATCATCCCCACCGCGTTTGAGTTGGCTGGATTACTGGGGCCGATCATGATCGGGCTGGCCTCGGACAAACTCTTCGGCGCCCGGCGCATGCCGGCCTGCGTGCTGAGTCTGCTGGCACTGACCGTGACGCTGGCGCTGTTCATGGCTGCGCTCAACACCGGCAGCGTGTTGTTGGTCGTCGCGCTGCTGTTCGTCATGGGGCTGACTCTGTACGGCCCGGACTCGATGATCAGCGGCGCCGCCGCCATCGATTTCGGCAAGGCCAAGGCCGGTGCCACTGCCGCCGGTTTCGTCAACGGCTGCGGCTCGGTCGGCGCGGTGCTCGGCGGTTTGCTGCCAGGCTACTTTGACTCGGTGACGGTGTTCATCGTTTTTGCCGGCTGTGCACTGTTCTCCGCGCTGGTGTTGATTCCGCACTGGAACAGTCGACCGGTCGGAGTCATGGAGCCGCGCGCCGCTATTCCCAATGGGCGGTTGAGCGTCAAACCCCTGCGTTCCTGAAACCCTTCGCGCTGTGGCCTGCTGCGCGGTGAGCGGCAGGCTGCGTCGTGGCCTTCTGACTGGAGATTTCCCATGCGACCCTTCTGGCTCGAGCAAGCCTTGCAGACCGGCCCATCCCAACCCTGCCCACCGCTGCAAGGCGAGGTGCGCACGGACGTGTGCATCGTCGGCGGCGGCTACACCGGATTGTGGACAGCGATCATACTCAAGCAGCAGAACCCCGAGCTGGAGGTGCTGCTGATCGAAGCGGACATCTGCGGCGCTGGCGCCAGTGGCCGCAACGGCGGCTGCGCGCTGTCGTGGTCGGCAAAGTATTTCACTCTGGAGCGCTTGTTCGGCGTCGAAGAGGCGGTGCGCCTGGTCAAGGAGTCGGAGCGCAGCATCCATGCGATCGGCGAGTTCTGCGAGCAGTACGGTATCGATGCCGACTACCGCCTCGACGGCACGCTGTACACCGCAACCAATCGTGCCCAAGTCGGGGCGACCGATGCGGTGATCGCGGCGCTGGAGCGTAACGGCATCAACTCGTTCAGCCAGCGACCGCTCGCCGATCTGCAACGTATGGCTGGCTCAGTAAAACACCTGGAGGGCTGGTTTTCCCCGGCGGCGGCCAGTGTGCAACCGGGCAAACTGGTGCGCGGTCTGCGCCGGGTGGCGCTGCAGTTGGGCGTGAAAATCCATGAAGGCACGGCGATGACCGGGCTGGAAGAGGGCCGCCCGGCACGGATACACACACACGGCGGCAAGGTCATCGCTGACCGTGTGGTGCTGGCGATGAACGCGTGGATGGCCCGCGCGTTTCCTCAGTTCGAGCGCAGTGTGGCGATTGTGTCCAGTGACATGCTGATCACCGAGCCGCGCCCTGACCTGCTGCAGCAAATCGGTTTGACCAGCGGCGTTACCGTGCTCGATTCGCGAATTTTCGTGCACTACTACCACAACACCCCGGACGGCCGGATCATGCTCGGCAAGGGCGGCAACACCTTCGCTTATGGCGGGCGAATGCTGCCGGTATTCGATCAGCCGTCGCCTTATGCAGCATTGCTCAAGCGCAGTCTTGCGGATTTCTTCCCGGCGTTCGCCGAGGTGAAAGTCGATGCGACGTGGAACGGCCCCTCGGATCGTTCGGTCACCGGTTTGCCATTCTTCGGCCAGATGAGCGCGGCGGGTAATGTCTTTTATGGATTCGGTTATTCCGGCAGCGGCGTCGGCCCGTGTCACATGGGCGGGCAGATTCTCGCCGCACTGGTGCAGGGCCTGGATAACCCCTGGACTCGCTCGCCGCTGGTCAACGGGCCGTTGGGCTATTTCCCGCCGGAACCGATCCGCTACCTCGGCTCGCTGATGGTGCGCAACGCCATTCGCCGCAAAGAGCGCGCCGAAGATCACGGACGCCGGCCCAGGCATCTGGACGTGCGCCTGGCGAAGTTCGCGGCGGCGGCGGGCAAGGCTGACAAAGACTGAGGCGCCGATCAGTGCTCGGCGCGGTTGATCAGCCAGTCCAGCAGCAGGCTGTCGCGCACGGGCTCTGACTCGTGCGCCGGCGGCTGCCGCGCGGTGCCAAAACACAGAATCGGTCGGTCCGGATCCGCGTCGAGGAAACTCACCCACACGTCGTTGCCGGCACGTGGCAACTCGTCGGCGGCGACAGGACCGTTGATTCGACTCATGGCGATCGGTAGCCACAAGGCGTCGCTGTCAGATTCGTCCTCTTCAGGCCATAAGCGCACGGCCAGACAGCCGTTTTCATCGACTTGTGCGAGCTGCCCGGGCGCGCCCGCCACCCGCGCCAGGTGATAGCCGGCAACGTTCGGCCGCGGCTGTTTGAGCGGCGGGCGAAAGTCGCTGGACCAGGGTTGGGCGGTAAAATCGTTGTGATAGCGGTGAACGGTTGGCGCCGGATCAAGAATCGAAGGGTGCTGCCCTTCGTGGCGCACGGCGCTGATCAACCATTGTTCGTTGAAGTGATGGATCGGATGCTCCGCCACCAGCAGCAATCGGCCACTGAGCAAATCGCAGCAATCGCTGCGCCCGTGAATGGAGCGTAACTGGCTGCGTTGGCGTTGCAGATGGCGCCGGCTGCGTTGTTCGGCGTACAGGCGTGCCAGTGACCGCGCCTGCGTTTGCGACTCGGTCGAGGCTTCGTTGGCTGCTTCATCCATGCCGGCAGGCTGACCGCGATTGCGCACCGCATGCAGCATCGGCACCGGCGCCGCCCGATGTTGTTGATAGAGAACGCTGACGCAGGGCGATGGCGGTTGCTCATCGGCACTGAAAGGAATTTCGACCGGTTCCTGCGGCAGGCTCAGGCTGTCGTCGGCGAACACCACGACATGCCCGTCAGGCCCATGTTCGAAGTGATAGTGAATGCCTTCTTCTTCGCAGAGCCGCTGCAGCAGGGCCAGATCACTTTCTTCAAACTGAATGCAAAAGGCCCGTGCCGGGTAGTGGCCGACGCTCATTTCAATGCGGTAGCTGTGCGCCGGCAGGGCATGTTCTTCGAGCAGATGCGCAATGATCTGCGGCGCACTGAGGTGGGTAAACACGCGTCGTCTATTCGCTTGCGCCAGTTGCTGCAGATGCGGCACCAGAATCAGGCGATAGCCGATCCGATGAGTGCCGCGATGTTCGCAACTGGCGCTGCAGATCACGCCGTGGAACCCCTGCTGCCCACTCAGCCGCAGAAAGGCTGGCCGGTGCAAAAACGAACCCGGCGCGATGGCCGGGGCGAGGCCGAGCGATTCGATGTCGAAACGGTAGGGCTGGTTCAGCGCTTCCTCGCCGTGAAAACGCACCACCGGCAGGCGCAATCCACTGTCGGTCAGGGTAAGGGTGAACGGACTTTCCTTGTCATTGAACATTCGAGCAGGCCCTGTCAGGCGATACGGGGTTTCAAGGGTACGAAACCGTCAGGCTGAATGGTCATCTCAAAGGCGTTTTTCAGAATCCCCCTACATGCTTTGGTGAAGATGTCGATTCTGCGGGCTGTTTTTTTGGTCGATTGCCGACTTTAGGCCGTATAAACTTGCCGCCACGCGTCGGCCAATAGATGTCTCGGCGCCACAGATCAAGAGAGTGAGTAATGGGCGCACAGTGGAAGGTTAAACACAAAGAAGCGGCAGCCAACGCCAAAGGGAAGATCTTCGGCAAACTGGTGAAGGAAATCACCATTGCTGCACGCAACGGTGCCGATACCGCCACCAACGCACACCTGCGTCTGGTGGTCGAACAGGCGAAGAAAGCCTCGATGCCAAAAGAAACCCTCGACCGCGCGATCAAGAAAGGCGCCGGTCTGCTGGGTGAAACCGTGCAATACCATCGCGTTACCTACGAAGGCTTTGCCCCGCATCAGGTGCCGCTGATCGTCGAATGCGTCACCGACAACATCAACCGCACCGTCGCGGAAATCCGCGTGGCGTTTCGCAAGGGCCAGTTGGGTGCTTCCGGTTCGGTGGCGTGGATGTTCAACCATGTCGGCATGATCGAAGCCTCGCCGGACAGCCCGGACGCCGACCCCGAAATGGCTGCGATCGAAGCCGGTGCCCAGGATTTCGAGCCGGGTGAAGAGGGCGCGACGCTGTTCCTCACCGATCCGACCGATCTCGATGCCGTGCAGAAAGCACTGCCCGAACAAGGCTTCACCGTGCTGTCGGCCAAGCTCGGCTACCAGCCGAAGAACCCGGTCAGCGGTTTGAGCGACGAGCAGATGGCTGAAGTCGAAGCGTTCCTTGAAGGCCTCGATAACCATGATGATGTGCAGGATATGTTTGTGGGTCTGGCTGGCTGATCGTTTGCGCCAGTAAACATTTTTTTGCGAGCAGGCTCGCTCCCACATGGCGGTGTATTGCCAAGGTCGGAGCGAGCCTGTGCGCGAAGGGCCGCGCAGCGGTCACAGGCCTTCCAGAATCTCAACCACTTCGCTGAAACCCGGCCGTTCCAGCACATCGGGCTGGCAGCAACGCCGTTCCAGCGCCTCGAGTTGAGAGCGCCGTTCAGTACTCAACCCCGAGTTCATACGGGCCAGCAATTCCCCCAGCAACACCCCGAATGCGCGTACTTCAAGACGCTGCAAGGCGCGTGTCGACGCGTCATCACCGGTGGCATGAAACGACGCCGCGCCGAAATCCCCGAGCAGACAATCGCCCCGATCATTCAACAGTATGTTGTGGCCGTAGAGATCGCCGTGGGTAATGCCTTGTCGATGCAGATGCTCTGCCGCCGAAGCGACGCCCTTGGCGAGGCGCAGGGCAACGTCGGCCTTAAACCGGCAATCTTCGGCATAAACATCCCGCGAGCATGAGGCCAGGCTTGGCAAACCGGCGAGATTGCGGAAGCTTGGATCAATCAGTTGCATCACCAACCCTTGTTGCTGATCGGGATGGCCGCTGATGCGGCCCTCGACGCTGATCAGGTTGGGGTGCAGACCTGCGGTGATGCAGGCGTTCATCTCGTGCAGCGGCGAGCCGTCGCTGGTCATTTCTCCTTTGTACAACTTCAGCGCAACCGCCTGCGCCCTGCCATCGTCGCGCTGCCAGAGCGCTCGATAAATCACCCCGGAGGCGCCTTCGCCCAGTTGTCGTTCCAGGCGCAGCGCCGACCAGTCGATCAGTGGCGTGGCGTCCAGAGCGGCAGCATCGGCCTCGGTTTCCAGCGGATTGCCGGCGTAAGCCAGCCAGGTCAGGCTCGGCAGGGTCAGTAGCCATAGCGGCAGCTCGTCGAGTTGGTTGGCAGCGATGCGGAGCAATTCCAGCTGATGACAATGGCGCAAGGATTCTGGCAACGAGCGCAGGCGATTGCCAGCGAGCATGAGCTTCTGCAGGGCGGGGCGTTCACCGAGTTCGCTGGGCAGGGTTTCGATGCGGTTGTCGGTGAGGATCAGCCAGCGCAGCTGCGGCGGCAGGGCGGCAGCGGGGACGTCGACGATGCGGTTGGCCTTGAAGCCGACCATCGTCAGCGCAGTGCATCGGCCGAGGCAGGCCGGCAGTTCGGTGAAGCGGTTGTCGGAGCAGAACAGCACGCGCAGGTGTGTCAGGCGATGCAGGTCATCAGGCAGGCTGTTCAACGCATTGCCGCTGAGGTTGAGCACCTCCAGCGTGTCGGCCAATGCGAAAATCTCGCGAGGGAATTCGGTCAGCCCGCAAGACAAGTCGAGTCGGGTAATGCCAGACAGCTCGCCGGCGCGCAGTTGAGCAAGGGTGTGCATGTTTTTGTTTCGCTACTGATCGGTGGAGCGACGCGGGGGCGCTGGAATGGGCGACATGATAGCGGTAAAGCGGATGCTGAACGGGTTTTCAGTTGCCCCGGTACCTTGTGGGAGCGAGCAGGCTCCCACAAGGTAGGGGATCAATTGGATGCGTGGATTTCCTGCAACTGGCCCAGACGGCTGCGCGTGCGCGCCAGGTCGATCGCGTGGCCTTCCAGGCTCTGGCCCAGCGGCCATTGGCCGAGCAGGGTCAGGTGTTTGTCCTGATCGTAGAGCACGTCGATCAGATTGATGAAGCGCTGTTGCACGGCGATCGGGCACTCGCCGAGCTGCGGCAGGTCATCGATGATCCACTGGTCGAAGCGCTGGCATAGCTGCAGATAATCCATCACCGCCGTCGGCTGTTCGCACAGATCGTTGAAGGTGAACGCGACCCGCCGGCCCTCACACAATCGGGCCTGCAGCTGGCGCTTGCCCACCTCGAGAGCCAGGGCGGGCGCGTCGGCTGGTGGCAGGTTCAGGGCCTGGCGCTGCGCTGACGTGGCCGGCCACACGTAATGCCCCTGGGTAAACACCTGGTGCGTGTGCTGGCGGTTGAGCGTGCGGTAGTCGTGCGCGCCGCCTACTTCCATCACCTGCATGCGCGTGTTGATCAGCTCGATCACCGGTTTGAAGCGTGCGTGATACAGCGGATTGGGCAGCAGGCCCTCGGGTGCATAGTTGGACGTCACCAGCAGCATGATCCGTCGTTTGAAAAGCGCCTTGAACAGACGCGTGATGAGCATCGCGTCGCCGATGTCATGCACGTGAAACTCGTCGAAACACAGCACCTGACAATCTTCCAGCAGCTCGTCCAGGGTGATTTCCAGCGCGTCTTCCTGCTGGCGATGACGGAACATGCCGTCGTGCAACCGAGCGAAAAACTGATGGAAATGCAGGCGCTGTTTGCGCGTGATTGGCAGCGCCTGGAAGAAACCGTCGAGCAGCCAGCTCTTGCCACGCCCGACTGCGCCGTACAGATACAGACTTGGCGGTGTGTGCCCACTGTCGCCCAACAGCACGCTGGCTTGCTGCGCCATGCAGTCGATGACTTGTTGCTGGCTGCGGCTGAGGCTGTAGCCCTGGCTGTGGGCCTTATTGCGGAAGTAATCGCGGATGGTCGCGGCGTGGGCATCGTGCCCGGCGCTCGCCGGCAACCCGTTGCCGAACAGGCGGCGCAGCAACGGCCAGCGTTGGCTCAGTCGTGATCGTTTCGGCGTTCTTGCGGGCACGCGGCACAGGCTCCTGGTGATTGGGCCGGCTCACCGGGAGCGCGGCGATCCAAGTGTAACCAGACCTCAGGCGTTGGCTCCATGAAATATGTGCACGGTCCCCTGTAGGAGCGGATTTCAGAACGGTGGCGATTGCTTGAGCAACTCTGCTGCCGGCGAGTCGGTCGGGCTGACCACCGCATAGTTATAGCCCGGCCCTGACCAATAATCGGCCTGCAGATCCCCATCGCTGCGTGAGCCGCGCGGCAACAGGGTGTTTTTCGGCCCCGGCGGACGCAAGTAGAAACTCACCTTGTGGCCGCTGCCGTCCTCATACATCACCATCGCTGCGGGGCCTTCATCGGTGCTGAGCAAGCGACCGCTGACTGGTTCAAAACCGGCCGCCTTGAGATCCGGCAAGCGCTTGGCACCGCTGAAGTAGCGGTCGAGCCAACGCTGCATATCACCGTCACTGTCGACCTGGTAATCGGCGGGCAGCACGCCTTGCTGAGCGATCAGGCGATAGGCTTGCAACGCGTCAGTCATGGGCAGTTGCGCCGTGCGCACCAGGGTCATTTCCCGCGCCTGCCAGCCACTGAAACCGCCGATGCTGACGGCCATCAACAGCACCGCCGCGCTGGCCAGATGCCGACGCGATTGCTGGCGGCGGCGCTGGCGAATCATCGCCGGGTCAAGCGCCGGATTGGCCGGTTGCTGCAGCGCGCCACTGAGCGCTGCGCGCAGTTGCTGCGCGTCGCGCTGCCAGGCGCGAACCTGCGCCGCTTCTTCAGGGTGGCTGGCCAGCCAGGTCTCGAGCAGGCGCCGGTCGGCGTCGCTGAGCTGGTGGTCGACGTAGGCGTGCATGTCTCGTTCACTGGGAGGCAGGCTGATCATTTGAGTATCCGCAAGGAAGGGCTGCTGATTTCGCCGTCGCTGAGCTGGCGCAAAGCCTGGCGGGCGCGGGACAGGCGCGACATCACGGTGCCGATCGGGGCGCCGAGAATCTCGGCGACCTCTTTATAGGACAGGCCTTCCACCGACACCATCAGCAGCAAAGCGCGTTGTTCGGTGGGCAGGCGTTCGAAGGCTTGCAGGGTCGACTGGGCGATCACCGTGCGTTCCACCGAAGGTTCGGCATCGTCGCGACCGGTGAAAAATTCGAGCATGCGCGCATAGCGCCGCGAACGACGGTGGGCATCAAGAAATTGCCGATAGAGGATCGCAAACAGCCAGGCGCGCAAATCGCCGTCGGCGCGTTTCTCGCCCCAGGCCGACAGCGCCCGCTCAAGGCTGGCCTGGACCAGATCGTCAGCGCTGCTGCTGTTGCGCGTCAACGACACGGCGAAGCGGCGCAATCTGGGAATGATTTCTCTCAACTGTTCGTCGAATTCGCTCATGAATTTCTGCTGGTCGCTACGCTGTGGACTAGGAAGACGCCCGTCAGCGCAGGTTATTCCCCGTGTGCAGAAATAAATACCGCGCCGTGGAATAAACCCGGACGGCGTGCGTCTTGCTGACTCTTTCCACTTGTGGCCGATGGCCTGGAGTTATTCATGGTTGATCGCTCGTCCCCCAATGCTGCACCGCCCGGCAGGCCGCCGCGCCAGCCACTGAGCGCCGCGAGTCTGGTGTTGCGTCTTGGCGCCATTGCCGTGGTCGTCGCCGCCGTGGCCGGGGCGTTTGCCTACGTGCATGGCAACCTTGACCCACAACGACTGACGCCCAAAGCGCTGGTCGATGTGCTGGAAAAGAACAACGGCGTGCATCCCGGTTTTCGTCGCAATCACGCCAAAGGTGTCTGCGTGACCGGTCATTTCGAAAGCAGCGGCGAGGCGCGAGCGTACTCCACTGCGCAAGTGTTCAACCTGCCGCAGACGCCGGTGGTGGGGCGTTTCGCTTTGCCAGCCGGCAATCCCTATGCGCCGGACAGCGCCGTACCGATCCGCAGCCTGGCGCTACGTTTTACTCAGGCGGACGGCCAGCAGTGGCGCACCGGCATGAACAGCATGCCGGTATTTCCGGTGGGCACGCCTGAAGCGTTCTATCAACTGCAGCAGGCACAGTCGCCGGATCCGGCCACCGGCAAGCCCGACCCGACGAAGGTGCCGGCGTTCTTTGCCGCACATCCCGAAGCCGTGCCGTTTTTGACTTGGGTGAAGACCGCCAGGCCTTCGGCCAGCTACGCCACTGAAACCTATAACAGCATCAATGCGTTCTATCTGGTCGATGGCAACGGCAAAAAACAGGCGGTGCGCTGGAGTATGACGCCATTGGCGCAGGACGCAGCGGGTGCCACCGCCCCTGAAGGCGCGGACTTTCTCGAGAAGGATCTGGTGCAACGCTTGGCTGCTGCACCCTTGCGCTTCCAGTTGAACATCACCTTGGCCAACACTGACGATCCGGTAAACGATGCCAGCAAATCCTGGCCCGCCGATCGCAAAGTGTTGAACGCCGGTACGCTGGTGCTGGAGAAAGCCCAGCCGCAGCTGAGTGGCGAATGCCGCGACATCAACTACGACCCGCTGGTGCTCCCGGCCGGGATTCAAGGCTCGGGAGATCCATTGCTCGCCGCGCGCTCGGCCGGCTATGCCGATTCCTACCTGCGTCGCACCAGCGAAGTCAGCCAGTTGCCCGCCGCCAAACAGGAGGCTCGTCCATGAACAAGCAACCGACTCATTTCGTCTTGCTAGCGCGTCTGCTGCACTGGCTGATGGCGCTGATGATCATCGCCATGCTGTTTATCGGCGCGGGCATGGTCACTTCGGTGTCGTCTCGCCATGAGTGGCTGATTCATCTGCACAAACCGCTGGGCATCGCGATTCTGGCGCTGGTGATCGTGCGCCTGCTGGTGCGCTTCACCACACGCCAACCGCCGCTGCCGGATGATTTGCCGGGCTGGCAGGTGCTGGCGGCCAAGGCCTCCCATGTCTTGTTGTATGCGTTGATGTTGGTCTTGCCGCTGCTCGGCTGGGCGATGATCAGTGCTTCGGGCGAGCCCGTGATGCTCACGGCGTCGTTGCATTTGCCAGCCATTGCGCCGGCAGATGCGCAACTGTTTGCGCTGTTGCGCAAGTCGCATGGCTATCTGGCTTATCTGCTGTTTCTGACGGTGCTGCTGCACCTGGCGGCGGCGCTGTTTCACGGCTGGGTGCGTCGCGATGAAGTGCTCGACAGCATGTTGCGTGGGCGTGATCGCGGCTGAGCCTTCCAAGCAAAAGATCGCAGGCCGGCTGCGATCTTTTTCCGGGGCGGGCGGGGAGCGTCAGCGCAGGGTGTCGACCATGTCGGCGAGTGTGGTGAGCACGTCCTTGCCCAATTGTTTCGAGCGTTTGCCTGACCAGCCGGTGATCTTGTCCGGGTGGTCATCGTGGTCCTTGAACGGCATCTCAAGCGTCAGCGACAGGCAGTCGTATTTCTGCCCGACGCTGTTGCAGGCCAGCGTCATGTTGGCCTGACCTGGTTCGTCGCGGGTGTAGCCGTAGGTGGTCTGGAAGTCTTTGGTGGTGTGTTTCAGATGGCTGCGCAAATGCTCTTCAAGCTTTTCGATGCGCGGTGTGAAGCCCGGGTTGCCCTCACAGCCTGCGGTGAATACGTGGGGGATTTCCTCGTCGCCGTGTACGTCGATAAACGCATCGACGCCGTATTTTTCCATCTGCTGCTGGACGAAAAGCACCTCGGGGCTGATTTCCTGACTGGCGTTCTGCCAGGCCCGGTTCAAGTCCTGACCCATGGCGTTGGTGCGCAGGTGGCCGTGGTAGGCGCCGTCCGGGTTCATGTTCGGCACCAGATACAGATCGGCACCGGCCAGCAGGTGGTTCAGTATCGGATCGTCCTGCCGTTCCAGACGCTCGATCACGCCTTCCATGAACCATTCAGCCATGTGCTCGCCCGGGTGCTGCTGGGCAATGATCCAGATCTTGCGCTGGCCTTCGGCACCGCTGCCTTTGCGCAGCAATTGGATATCCCGGCCTTCGACGCTTTTGCCGGTCGCCAGCAATTGTGTGCCAGCCTTGCTCAGCGCCTGGTCGATCAACCAGTCGTGACGGCCACGGCTGTAAGGTTCGAAATAGGCGAACCAGGCGTGGGTGTGTTCGGCTTCGAGGCAGAAGCGCAGGCTGTCACCTTCGAAACTGGTGGGAATGCGGAACCAGTTGACGTGGTCGTAGGAAGCGACTGCCTGGTAGCCGGTCCAGGCTTTGTTATAGGAGGACTGGCTGGCATTGATCAGGCGAAACCAGTGTTCCTGATGCACGTGCAGGCCGCTGGCCTTGAAGTGAAACCACTGAAAATGCGCGCTGCGGGTATCCGGGCGAATGGCCAGAACCGGATTGAGCGGATTGCTGATGTCGATGACTTGGATATTGCCGCTGTCGAAATTGGCGCTGATGTCGAACGAAGATTTGGCCACGGTCATGGTCGCTTCCTGAGCAGGATTTTTATGACCGGTACTCTACACGCAGGTTGGGGTGAAACCGAGGGGAATTACGGGTGTAGCGGGGGGCGTCTTCCGTGACGCGTCAGCAGCTTAGAGACTGTGCGATTGATTCTCAAGTGCTGATTGCCATTAGTTTTGCCCAATGTGGCTGGCCTCGGCTTGCCAATCAATGTTCTTTTGATATTATCCGCGCAACCGAATTTGCAGCACCCAAAGACTTCATTAGCCTGAAGACACAAGCCCGGAAAACGGGCAAAAAAAGACCCGGCAAAAAGCCGGGTCAAAAACCGTGATTAGCCTGATGAGGAGATAGTCCAGAAGACCGACCTAAGGTCTCTGGTCCATCGACTGATCTCGCGACCAGCTGCTTGCAATAATAATCATTATCATTTGCAAGTCAAATGTTTTTATCTGTCCGATAGGAAAATTCTTTCCTGTCCGTTCACACCTTGCTTGCCGTCACTTCGTCGTTGTCGATCGAATGGTCGACCATCGCCCGCGCCATATCCACCATATGCACCACCGAAAACGCCAGGTCGCGATTCGTGCCTTGCAGGTTTTCTGCGGCCTTGAACGCAGTGGCGGCTGCACATCGCAACAAATCCGAGGCATGCACCAGCGCTTCCTCGCCGCTGAGATGACTTTTAACATCGAAGAAACGCTCATCCGTCCCCAGTTCTGAAACAGCCGGTTTCAAGTAATAGTCCAGCGCGCGTTGTGCAGCGGCGTTGCCTTGGGGCGAGGTGAAGCTGGTGTCGATTTGCAGATCCGGCAGGTCTTTGCTGCTGATGTTCATCATGAAAAGCCACTCCATGTTCGATTGAAAATCCGTTTGCCTAGGATAGTACTCTCTGTATTTGTGACGAGGATTTAAATACTACAATATGTGTTTTGCCGGTCGAAGACGTCCGCGTAAGGTGCGGCACATGGATAAATGGATTGAGTTGGTCAAGGCCAAGATGAGTGAACTCAAAGTCACTCAAACAGAGCTCGGAGAGCGCGTCGGCATGTCCCAGGGCGGGATCGGTCATTGGCTGAACAAACGTCGCGAACCCGGTGTTACCGAAATGAATCGCGTGCTGCAGGCGCTGGGAATGGACTTCCTCGAAGTCGTGCTGGTCATCCGCGAACCGCAGCCCACAGCGGATGACGAGATGCCGCTGGCACAGAAGTACAACCCGTACTTCCGTTACCCGATCTACGACTGGCGAGCGCCGTGTGAGGTGCGCGACGCTGCGGCCAGTTATGGCGGCGTCGCGGTCAAGCAGCGCTTCGAACTGACGGATTACCACGCTCGCGGTGCGGCGTTCTGGCTCACGGTCACGGGGGATTCAATGACCGCGCCGAGCGGTCAGAGCATTGCCGAGGGCATGTTGATTCTGGTCGATCCGCAGTTGGAGGCGGTGCCGGGCAGACTGGTGATCGCCCAGTGGCCGGACAGCGACGAAGCGATTTTCCGCAAACTCGACGAACAGGGCGGCCAGCGGTACCTGGTGCCGCTCAATCCGACCTGGCCGAAAACTTTGCTCACCGATGAATGCCGGATTATCGGCGTGGTGGTTCAGGCAACAGCGCGTTATTGAAAGAATCGATCCTCGCCAAGGGCCAGGATCGATTCTCTGATTTCAACCCTCTTCCAGTTCAACCAGAGCGCTGCCTTCGCTGACCATATCGCCTTCCTGGCAATACAGCGCTTTGATCACACCGGCCTGCGGCGCGCGGATGCTGTGTTCCATCTTCATGGCTTCCAGCACCACCAATTGCGCTCCGGCTTCAACGGTTTGCCCGACTTCCACCAGCACGCGCACGATGCTGCCGTTCATTGGTGCGCTCAGGCCGCCCTGATGGCTGTGGCTGGCATCGACAGCGCTGATCGGATCGAACGCCTCGACGCGCCGTAACTCCCCATCCCACTCCAAATACAATGAACCGCCCTGACGAATCGCCCGCAACGTACGACGCACGCCGTCATGCTCGACGGTCAGCGCCTCGCTCAGCAGTTCGGCAGGGGCCACAGCTCCCAGCGTCAGTGCACGATCCTGTCCCTCGCAGCTCAAATGCAAAGTGATTTCCGCCGGCAAACCTGCTCGCAAACCACTGCCGCTGGACCATGGTGATGCGCGATCATCGGTGCGTGTACGGGGCGGCAAACTCTGCGCAAACGCCTGCGCCGCCACCTCCCAGAACTCATCACTCAACGCGCCTGGTGCTGGCAACAATTGCTCCTGATGACGGGGGAGAAACCCGGTATCAAGTTCCGCAGCGGCAAACGCCGGATGCGCGATGATCCGGCGCAGGAAATTGATATTGGTCTTCAGCCCGCCAATCGCAAACTCATCGAGCATACTCAACAGACGCAAGCGCGCCTGTTCGCGATCTTCACCCCAGGCAATCAGTTTGCCGAGCATCGGGTCGTAGAACGGCGAAATTTCGTCGCCTTCCTCCACCCCGCTGTCCACCCGCCGCCCCGGTCCCTGCGCCGATTCGCGGTACAAGTCCAGACGCCCGGTGGCCGGCAGAAAATCATTCGCCGGATCCTCGGCATACAAACGCACTTCAATCGCATGACCGTTGAGCGGCACCTGCGCCTGGGTGATCGGCAGCGCTTCACCACGGGCGACGCGAATCTGCCAGGCGACCAGATCTAGCCCGGTGATCGCTTCGGTCACCGGGTGCTCGACCTGCAGTCGCGTGTTCATTTCCATGAAAAAGAACTCGCCGCGCGCATCCAGCAGAAACTCGACCGTACCAGCGCCGACATAACCGATCGCCTGCGCCGACCGCACGGCCGCTTCGCCCATCGCCCGGCGTAACTCGGGCGTCAGGCCCGGCGCCGGGGCTTCTTCGATGACTTTCTGGTGCCGACGCTGGATCGAGCAATCGCGCTCGTTGAGGTACAGGCAGTGACCGTGCTGATCGGCGAACACCTGTATCTCGACGTGACGCGGCTTGAGCAAATACTTCTCTACCAGCATTCGCGAGTCGCCGAACGACGATTGTGCTTCGCGCTGCGCTGAGGCGAGGGCTTCGGCCAACTGGCTGACGTTGTCGACCACTTTCATGCCTTTACCGCCACCACCAGCGGTGGCCTTGAGCAGCACCGGATAACCGATGCGCTCACAGGCTTCACAGAAGGTGTCGAAATCCTGCGCTTCGCCGTGATAGCCCGGCACCAGTGGCACGCCGGCCTTTTCCATTAGTGCTTTGGCGGCGGATTTGCTGCCCATCGCATCGATGGCCGAGGCGGGCGGGCCGAGGAAGATCAGTCCGGCGGCTTCGATTGCGCGAGCGAAGCCCGCGTTTTCCGAGAGAAAACCGTAGCCGGGATGAATCGCCTGAGCGCCGCTCGCCTTGGCGGCGGCGATCAATTTATCGATTTGCAAATAACTGTCAGCTGCCTTGCTGCCGCCCAGATCAACGCAGATATCGGCTTCACGACTGTGTCGCGCATCGCGGTCGGTGGCGCTGTGCACGGCGACGGTGGTGAGGCCCAAAGCCTTGGCGGTGCGCATGACCCGGCAGGCGATCTCGCCACGGTTGGCCACCAGCAGGGTGGTAATCACAGGTGCGCTCATCAACGCGACTCCTTGGAGGATGCGGCTTGCCAGCTCGGCGGGCGTTTTTGCAGAAATGCGCGCAAGCCTTCCTGGCCTTCGGCGCTGACACGAATTCGCGCGATCGCGTTTTCCGTGTAACGGCGCAGCGCTGGCGTCAGCGAGCCATTGCCGACTTCGCGCAGCAAGTCCTTGCTGGCACGCATGGCAGCGGGGCTGTTGAGCAAAAGATTGTCGATCCATTGCTCGACTTGCTGCTCGAGTTCAGCGGCCGGATAGCTATCAGACAACAAGCCGATTTCCCGCGCCCGCTGGCCGCCGAAGCGCTCGGCCGTCAGCGCATAACGCCGCGCCGCCCGTTCACCGATGGCCTGCACCACGAATGGACTGATCACCGCCGGCGCCAGGCCGATGCGCACTTCCGACAGGCAGAATTGCGCGTCATCAGTGCCGATCGCCATGTCGCAGCAACTGATCAGGCCCAGCGCACCACCGAACGCCGCGCCCTGAACCACGGCCAGCGTAGGGATTTTCAGTTTGGCGAGGTTGTACATCAGTTCGGCCAGTTCGCGGGCGTCGTCGAGGTTGGTGTGGTAATCCAGATCGGCCGATTGCTGCATCCAGGCCAGGTCGGCGCCGGCACTGAAATGCTTGCCGCGCCCGCGCAGCAGCAGGAAACGCAGGCTAGAGTCGCTTGCCACCTTGTCGAGGGCGAGGATCAGTTCGCGGATCATTTCGGCGTTGAAGGCGTTGTTTTTCTCGGCGCGGTTGAGCCACAGCGTCGCGAAACCGCGTGGATCGGTTTGCAACTCGAGGGTATTGAAGTCGCTCATCAGATTCTCCCCATCACATCCGGAACACGCCGAAGCGGCTCGGTTCGATTGGCGCGTTCAGCGACGCAGACAAGGCCAGGGCCAACACGTCGCGGGTCTGCGCCGGGTCAATGACGCCGTCGTCCCACAGCCGTGCGCTGGAGTAATAGGGGTGACCCTGCTCTTCGTACTGGTCCAGAATCGGCTGCTTGATCTGGCTTTCCTGCTCGACGGTGAACGCCTGACCGCTGCGTTCGGCCTGTTCGCGTTTGACCTGCACCAGCACGCCGGCGGCCTGTTCGGCGCCCATCACGCCGATCCGCGCATTCGGCCACATCCACAAAAAGCGCGGGTCGTAAGCGCGACCGCACATGCCGTAGTTGCCGGCACCGAAGCTGCCGCCGATGATCACGGTGAATTTCGGCACCTTGGCGCACGCTACCGCGGTCACCAGTTTGGCGCCGTGCTTGGCGATGCCGCCGGCCTCGTATTTCTGGCCGACCATGAAACCGGTGATGTTCTGCAAAAACAGCAGGGGGATGCCGCGTTGGCAGGCCAGTTCGATGAAATGCGCGCCTTTCTGCGCGGCTTCGGCGAAGAGGATGCCGTTGTTTGCCAGGATCGCGATCGGGTAGCCGTGCAAGTGAGCGAAACCGCAGACCAGCGTGGTGCCGAACAGCGCTTTGAATTCATCGAACACCGAGCCGTCGACCAGCCGCGCAATCACTTCGCGCACATCGAATGGCTGCTTGGCGTCAGCCGGAACCACGCCATACAACTCGTCGCTGGCGTACAGCGGCGCAATCGGCGTGCGTTGCTGCACCTCGCCGAGCTTGCGCCAGTTGAGGTTGGCAATGCTGCGGCGGGCCAGGGCGAGAGCGTGTTCGTCGTTCTCGGCGTAATGGTCGGCCACACCGGAGGTCTTGCAATGCACATCGGCACCGCCGAGGTCTTCGGCGCTGACCACTTCACCCGTCGCGGCTTTTACCAGCGGCGGGCCGGCGAGGAAAATCGTCGCCTGGTTGCGCACCATGATCGCTTCGTCTGCCATCGCCGGCACATACGCGCCGCCTGCGGTGCACGAGCCCATGACCACCGCGATTTGCGCAATGCCCATCGCGCTCATGTTGGCCTGGTTGAAAAAGATCCGCCCGAAGTGTTCGCGATCCGGAAACACTTCGTCCTGACGCGGCAGGTTGGCGCCGCCCGAATCCACCAGATAAATGCACGGCAGGCGATTCTGCTGGGCGATGGTCTGCGCGCGCAGGTGCTTCTTCACGGTCAGCGGGTAATACGAGCCACCTTTGACCGTCGCATCGTTGGCAACGATCATGCACTCGACGCCTTCGACGCGCCCGATACCGGCGATTACACCGGCGGCCGGCACGTCTTCGCCATACACCGCGTGAGCAGCGAGTTGGCTGATTTCGAGAAACGGTGAGCCCGGATCCAGCAGGCGATTGATGCGTTCACGCGGCAGCAATTTACCGCGCGAAGTGTGTCGTTCCTGAGCTTTGGCACCGCCGCCCTGCGCCACTTGGGCGAGGAGGGTGTGCAGCGCGTCGACCTGTTTGAGCATCGCCGCGCTGTTGGCGGCAAACTCCGCTGAGCGCGGGTTGAGCTGAGTATGCAGAGTGGCCATGGTCAGCTCCGTTTAGCGGGTTTCGTTGAAGAGTTCGCGGCCGATCAGCATGCGGCGGATCTCGCTGGTGCCGGCGCCGATCTCGTAGAGCTTGGCGTCACGCAGCAGGCGGCCGGCGGGGAACTCGTTGATGTAGCCGTTGCCGCCGAGAATCTGAATCGCGTCGAGGGCCATTTGTGTGGCGCGTTCGGCGGTGTAGAGGATTACCCCGGCGGCGTCCTTGCGCGTGGTTTCGCCGCGCTCGCAGGCCTGCGCCACCGCATAGAGGTAGGCGCGGCTGGCGTTGAGCTGGGTGTACATGTCGGCGACTTTGCCCTGGATCAGCTGGAATTCGCCGATGCTCTGGCCGAACTGCTTGCGGTCGTGGATGTACGGCACGATCAGGTCCATGCACGATTGCATGATCCCGGTCGGGCCGCCGGAGAGCACCACGCGTTCGTAATCGAGGCCGCTCATCAGCACTTTCACGCCACCGTTGAGCACGCCGAGAATGTTTTCCTCAGGTACTTCGACGTCATCGAAAAACAGCTCGCAGGTGTTAGAGCCGCGCATGCCGAGCTTGTCGAACTTGTTGCTGCGGCCGAAACCTTTCCAGTCACGCTCGACGATGAACGCAGTGATGCCGTGCGGGCCTTTTTCCAGATCGGTCTTGGCATAGATCACATAGGTGTTGGCGTCAGGGCCGTTGGTGATCCAGGTCTTGCTGCCGTTGAGCACGAAACGGTCGCCGCGTTTGTCGGCGCGCAGTTTCATCGAGACTACGTCGGAGCCGGCATTCGGCTCACTCATCGCCAGGGCGCCAACGTGCTCGCCGCTGATCAGCTTCGGCAGGTATTTGGTTTTCTGTTCGTGGTTGCCGTTGCGGTTGATCTGGTTGACGCAAAGGTTGGAGTGCGCGCCGTAGGACAACGCCACCGACGCCGAGCCACGGCTGATTTCTTCCATCGCCACCACGTGCGCCAGGTAACCCAGACCTGCGCCGCCGTACTCTTCCGGCACAGTGATGCCGAGTAGACCCATGTCACCGAATTTGCGCCACATGTCGGCGGGGAACAGGTTGTCGTGATCGATCTGGGCTGCACGCGGGGCGATCTGATCGGCGACGAAGGACTGAACCTGATCGCGCAGCATGTCGATGGTTTCACCGAGGGCGAAGTTCAGGGATGGATAGCTCATGGGTCACCTTTTGGCTTTTTTATCGGGTGGAGCGCACGACGAATCGGCGTTCAGCTTTACGTTAACGTAAAGCTTCGCGAGTTCTACTGTCAATCGGCTTTACGTAAGCGTCAACTTGGGCGAGAGTAGGGCCATTCAGGATTGCAAGCCGAATGAAACCTGTGGGAGCGGGCTTGCTCGCGAAAGCGTCAGTTCAGTCAGCATTTATGCTGAGTATGCTGGCCTCTTCTTGAGCAAGTTCGCTCCCACTGGGATTAAATCTGGCCAACCCATTAATAAAGATAATAGGGGTCGTCATGGATCAACCCAGTGCAAACCCGCAGCGCAGCTACAGCCGTGGTACTCAGGACAAAGCTTTGCTGGCGATGACCATCAGCCAGCGCTTCGATCAGACTGTCGCGCAACACCCGGACGGTGAGGCGTTGGTGGTGCGCCATCAGCAGTTGCGTTACTCCTGGCGGCAACTTGCCGAAGCGGTGGACGAGCAGGCCAGCGCTTTGCTCGCACTTGGTTTGCAGACGGGCGATCGCCTCGGCATCTGGGCGCCGAATTGCGCGCAGTGGTGCATTATCCAGTTCGCCACGGCGAAGATCGGCGTGATCCTGGTCAACATCAATCCCGCCTATCGCAGCTCCGAACTGGAATACGTGCTCAAGCAATCCGGCTGCCAATGGCTCGTCTGTGCGGGCGCGTTCAAAACCTCGAACTATCACGAAATGCTCCAGAGCCTGGCGTCGGAACTGGCCGATCACGCCATCGGTCACCTGCGCAGCGAACGCCTGCCGGACTTGCGCGGCGTGATCAGCCTCGATGCAAATCCGCCAGCCGGTTTTCTGCCGTGGTCACGATTGAGCGAGCTGGCCGCCAGCGTCTCGCCCGATCAACTGCGCGAGCGTAGCGCCAGCCTGCATTTCGATCAGCCAGTGAACATCCAGTACACCTCCGGCACTACCGGCTTCCCCAAGGGCGCAACCCTCAGCCACTACAACATTCTCAACAACGGTTACATGGTCGGCGAAAGCCTCGGCCTGACGGCTGACGATCGACTGGTGATTCCAGTGCCGCTGTATCACTGCTTCGGCATGGTCATGGGCAACCTCGGTTGCGTCACCCATGGCAGTACGATGATTTACCCCAACGATGCTTTCGATCCGGCGCTGACGCTGCAAGCAGTAGCGGAAGAACAGGCCACGGCGCTGTACGGTGTGCCGACCATGTTCATCGCCATGCTCGATCAGCCGCAGCGGCAGACCTTTGATTTATCGAGCCTGCGCACCGGGATCATGGCCGGCGCGACCTGTCCTATCGAGGTCATGCGCCGGGTGATCAACGAGATGCACATGAGCGAAGTGCAGATCGCCTACGGCATGACCGAAACCAGTCCGGTGTCGCTGCAGACCGGGCCGGCGGATGACCTGGAATTGCGCGTCACCACCGTCGGCCGCACCCAGCCGCAACTGGAAAGCAAGATCATCGACGACGCTGGCAACGTCGTGCCACGCGGCACCATCGGCGAATTGTGCACGCGCGGTTACAGCGTGATGCTCGGCTACTGGAACAACCCGCAGGCTACTGCCGAAGCCATCGATGAGGCGGGATGGATGCACACGGGCGACCTGGCGAGCATGAACGAGGAGGGTTACGTCAACATCGCCGGGCGGAACAAGGACATGATCATTCGTGGCGGCGAGAACGTTTATCCGCGTGAGCTGGAGGAATTCTTCTTCACCCACCCGGCGGTAGCGGATGTGCAGGTGATCGGCATTCCGTGCTCGCGCTACGGTGAAGAAATCGTCGCCTGGATCAAATTCCACCCCGGCCACAGCGCCTCGGAGCTGGAGCTGCAAGCCTGGTGCAAGGAACGTATCGCCCACTTCAAGACGCCGCGTTACTTCAAGTTTGTCGAAGCGTTTCCGATGACGGTGACGGGGAAGATCCAGAAATTTCGCATGCGGGACATCAGTATCGAAGAGCTGCGTGAAAGGCAGGTCTGATGTAGATCAAATGTGGGAGCAAGCCTGCTCCCACAAGGAAATTAGGGAATATTTCAGAAATTACAGAAAGCACAAAGGGGAGCCGAGGCTCCCCTTTAATTTGTCGTTGCGTGCTCTTTTTATTATTGAGGGTCGGTCTGTTGTTGTTTTTGGCAACCGTGGCCCTGTACAGCTTTTTGGCGACCCCCATCCGGGGTCAAGAGCAAACGTATTTTTTTGAGCGCTGATCTGCTTTCTCGTTTAACGATCCAACCGATTCGGGAGCTACCTGAAGGTAGTTTTATTGTTCTCTGCCCGGTTGCGGGTCACTCCTGAGAGCACCCTGAAAAGCACACCTTCTCCAAAAAAATCTGTTAGCTGCGTCTCTGCCGTGTTGTTCTTGTTATGTCAGAGTCGTTTCGTCTTGTTTTTATTGGTTTGCGGCTTTTTATTCTTGTTATGCGATAGAGATAGCAGGTGTCGTGCCAACTTTTAAAAATCCTTTTAAATCAACATCTTAGGATTTTCAGGCTTTTTCAGCTTTGGGCAAAGCCAGACAATTTGTTTCCGTGTTACTCGCTTTTGCCCACATTGCTGACGCAGCGGTAACACCTCACTGGGCGCTGCGTGCCTTGGCCACCCGCGAACCGGTGGGGCGACCGAGGACTGCACTGATCTGCTGGCCCGCGGCAATCAAGGCGTCCAGGTCGATACCGGTCTCGATGCCCAAGCCATTGAGCAGGTACACCACGTCTTCTGTGGCGACGTTACCGCTTGCGCCTTTGGCGTAAGGGCAGCCGCCGAGCCCGGCGATAGAGCTGTCGAACACCGCAATGCCTTCGAGCAGGCTGGCATAGATATTGGTCATGGCCTGGCCGTAGGTGTCGTGGAAATGCCCGGCGAGTTTGCCCCGTGGCACGTGCGCCGACACCACCTCGAACAGCCGCCGGGTGGCGCCCGCCGTGCCGGTGCCGATGGTGTCGCCCAGCGACACTTCGTAGCAGCCCATCGTGTACAACTCGCGCGCAACCATCGCCACTTGCTCCGGCGCAACCGTGCCTTCATACGGACAGCCCAGCACACAGGAAACGTAACCGCGCACGGTAACGCCGTGCTGTTTCGCCGCTTCCATGATCGGCGCAAACCGCGCCAGGCTTTCGCTGATCGAGCAGTTGATGTTGCGCTGCGAGAACGCTTCGGACGCGGCGGCAAACACCGCGACCTCCTTGACCCCGGCCGCGAGCGCATCTTCAAAACCGCGCAGATTCGGCGCCAGCGCACCGTAGGTCACGCCGGGCTTGCGCTGGATCTGCGCAAACACCTCGGCGGACCCGGCCATCTGCGGCACCCATTTGGGCGAGACGAAACTGCCGACTTCGATATAGCCAAGCCCGGCGTTGCTCAACGCGTCGACCAGTTGCACCTTGTCAGCGACGCTGATCGGCTGGGCTTCGTTCTGCAGGCCATCGCGCGGGCCGACTTCGATCAGGCGTACTTGGGAGGGGAGGGACATGGCGGGACCTGCCTGTTTTTTCGGGTTCACGAAGAACCCTGCGGGAGCGAGCTGCTTGCGAAAGCGTAGCGTCAGTCACCGTCAATGCTGGATGACAGATGCATTCGCGAGCAAGCTCGCTCCCACAGGGGAAGCGGTGATTCGTTAAATCGCTTGCTGGCTCTTGAGCGTCTGCTCCAGCGCCTGCACGCAGCGCTCTTCGGCTGTATCCAGTTCGAGCTTCATCTGTTCGATATCCAGCAACTGCTGTTCGAGCTGTTCGCGGCGTTCGCTGATTTTCGCCAGCATGCTGTTCAACTGTCGGGTGTTACCGCTGGACGGGTCGTAGAGTTCGATCAGCTCGCGGCATTCGGCCAGGGAAAAACCGATGCGCTTGCCGCGCAGGATCAGCTTCAGGGTGACCTTGTCGCGCGGTGAATAGATGCGTTCCTGGCCACGACGCTCGGGGCTGAGCAGGCCTTGCTCTTCATAAAAGCGGATCGCCCGGGTGGTGATGTCCAGCTCGCGGGCGAGATCGGAAATGCTGTAGGTCTGACTGCTCATGAAAGCGCTCGGAAAGGGGGCATGGCGCTAAGCTAATCGGAGGTTTACGTTTACGTCAAGCGGGATGGATTTGCTGTTGTCTGTGCAGGCCTCCTCGCGAGCAAGCCCGCACACGCGTTCCTCCAGATGAAATGCAATCCAATGTCGGAGCGGGCTTGCTCGCGAAGAACGGTGACACGGTGTCGTGTCCTACACCTTCTCCAGCTTCTTCTCCTGTGCCGTCACCTGTTGGCACAACTCGATCATCTGCTCGCGCATCCAGCGATTGGCCGGGTCCTGGTCCGTACTTTCATGCCAGTACAAATGCGTTTCCACCGACGGCACATCATTCACCGGCAAATTGAACGATTGCAGGTCATGGCGGCGGGCGAAGCGTTCCGGCACGGTCATGACCATGTCGGTCTGCTGCATCACTTGCGAAGCCATCAGATAGTGCTGCGAACGCAGGGCGATCTTGCGCTGAATGCCCATTTTGCCCAGTGCCAGATCGACATAACCCAGACCGCTGCGGCGGCTGGAGATATGGATGTGGGTCAGCGACAGATAATCATCGAGGCTGAGTTTTTCCTTGCCCGCCATCGGATGGCCCTTGCGCATGGCGCAGACATAACGGTCGTCCATCAGTTTGACGTGGCGCACCTGCGGGTCGGTGTTGAGCGGCGCATCGACGGCGAAATCCAACCGTCCGGCGGCCAGTTCCTTGGTGGTTTCCCGGCGTTTCGATAAAAAGCTTTCAATGATCACCGTCGGCGCGAGGCGGCGCAGACGCTGGAACAGTGGTGGCAGAATGATCGCTTCCGTGAGGTCGGTCATGCTGATGCGGTAAGTCTTGACTGCCTGCGCCGGGTTGAAGATGCGACTTTCATGCACCGACACGCGCAGCAGCGACAGGGCATTGCGCACCGGGCCGATGATGTTCTGCGCCATCGGCGTCGGCACCATGCCTTGAGCGGTGCGCACGAAGAGCGGGTCGTTAAACGTCTCGCGCAACCGTGCCAGGGCGTTGGACACCGCTGGCTGGGTGATGCCGACAATTTGCCCGGCGCGGGTCAGGTTGGCTTCGGTGTAGATCGCGTCGAAGACGATGAAAAGGTTGAGGTCGACCTTGCTCAGATTCATAACGCGGCTTCTCTTGTTATTAGTGCAAGTGTTTTGGGGCTGACGATCAGCGGATCATATATTGGTGATGAATGTTTATACACGCCGAGAATAGGCTAGGTAAATGATCAACGCTGTTCTAGCATCGATTGCATGACTTGAACAACCTCTGCCCGAGAAGGTAAATACCCATGGATTTCGCTTATTCGCCCAAGGTGCAAGAACTGCGTGAGCGCGTGACCGCGTTCATGGACACTTACGTTTACCCGGCCGAAGCCGTGTTCGAACGCCAGGTCGCCGAGGGCGATCGCTGGCAGCCGACCGCGATCATGGAAGAGCTCAAAGCCAAGGCCAAGGCTGAGGGTCTGTGGAATCTGTTTTTGCCTGAGTCCGAGCTGGGTGCCGGCCTGAGCAATCTTGAATACGCGCCGCTGGCGGAAATCATGGGTCGCTCCCTGCTGGGGCCCGAGCCGTTCAACTGCTCGGCGCCGGACACCGGCAACATGGAAGTGCTGGTGCGTTACGCCAACGAAGAACAGAAACAGCGCTGGCTCGAACCGCTGCTGCGCGGCGAGATTCGTTCGGCGTTCGCCATGACCGAGCCTGATGTGGCGTCTTCCGATGCGACCAACATGGCCGCCCGTGCCGTGCGCGATGGCGATCAGTGGGTGATCAACGGCAAAAAGTGGTGGACCTCCGGTGCCTGCGATCCGCGCTGCAAGATTCTGATCTTCATGGGCCTGAGCAACCCCGACGCGCCGCGCCACGCCCAGCACTCGATGATCCTCGTACCGGTCGACACTCCGGGGGTGAAAATCGTCCGGCCGCTGCCGGTGTTTGGCTACGATGACGCGCCGCACGGTCACGCCGAAGTGCTGTTCGACAACGTGCGGGTGCCGTACGAAAACGTCCTGCTCGGTGAAGGACGCGGCTTCGAAATCGCCCAGGGTCGCCTTGGCCCAGGGCGGATTCACCACTGCATGCGCTCGATCGGCATGGCTGAACGGGCGCTGGAATTGATGTGCAAACGCTCGGTGAGCCGCACTGCGTTCGGCAAACCATTGGCGCGTCTGGGCGGCAACATCGACAAGATCGCCGACTCGCGGATGGAGATCGACATGGCCCGCCTGCTCACGTTGAAAGCGGCGTACATGATGGACACCGTTGGCAATAAAGTAGCAAAGAGCGAGATCGCGCAGATCAAGGTGGTGGCGCCGAACGTCGCCTTGCGCGTGATCGACCGGGCGATTCAAATGCATGGCGGAGCAGGGGTGTCGAACGATTTCCCGCTGGCCTACATGTACGCCATGCAGCGCACCCTGCGCCTGGCCGACGGCCCGGACGAAGTGCACCGCGCGGCGATCGGCAAGTTCGAAATCGGCAAGTATGTGCCGAAGGAAATGCTGCGTAGCGAGCGCTGATCCGAGACCGCGTCATCGTTCTTCGCGAGCAAGCCCGCTCACACATTCGACCGCATTCGTCCATTTGAAATGCGCTCAAAATGTGGGAGCGGGCTTGCTCGCGAAGGGGGCTTCGAATTCACCACCACAGGATCCGGGTCAATACACCCAAACCTCAACCCGCCGATTCTTGATCCTTCCTTCATCCGCACTGTTGGTCGCCACCGGCATCAGCGCGCCGAAGCCGCGCACTTCGCGCAGCACCACGCCGTTCTTGACCAGCTCGCGACGCACCGCCATCGCCCGCAGCTTCGACAGCAGATCGGCCCGCGCCGGGTCGTCCTTGAGGTCACCAAAGCCCACCAGCGTTACCGCCCGATCGGTCTTGCCATTACGCTTTATATAGTCGAGCACCCGCGCCAGATCCTGCCGCGCCTTGTTGTCCAGACTGGCGCTACCCTCGGCAAAACGGAAATTCACTGTCAGACGCTGGGCATGCCGGCTGAGGGATTGATAACCCTCGGGCATCAGCGCATTCGGCGCCACGCTCATGGCCTGCACGGTCTGACTGACGAACCCGCTGGCCGCAACGATCGCCTGCCCCCGTGGGCTCTGTGCAAATTTGGCTAACGCCTGAGCCCATTGATTGCGGCTGTCCGGCGGTAGATAAAAGAACAAACGCCGCGACAGCGGATAGTCTTCAGTGGCGATCAGACTGTTCAGCGGCAGCATTGCTTGCGAGGCGCCATCGGCAATTGCCACGGCTTTGGCCTGACGCACGTAAGGCAAACCAATGAAGCCGATACCTTGCGGATCGGCGCTGACCGCATCGGACAATTGCTCGCTGGATTCGAAACGTTTCGCTGCGCTGCTCAGACTTTTCCCACGGTGGCTCAGCACCAGCTCCTTGAACGTGTCGTACGTCCCCGACTGGTCATCCCGCGCATACAAATGTATGGCGCCGCCACGGCCACCGATGTCTTCCCAGGTTTTCACTTCGCCGGCAAACACTCGCGCCAATTGCTCGGTGCTCAACTGCTGTAGCGGATTGGCCGGGTTGAGGATGATCGCCAGGCCGTCGATCGCAATGACTTGCTCGGCCGCCGGACTTTTCAGGTCGCCGAGGGTCTGCAGGGCGAGCAGTTCGCTGTCCTTGATCTCGCGGGAGGAGGCGGCCAGATCGGCGCTGGCGTTTTTCAACGCAGCAAAACCGGTGCTGGAGCCGTGGGCGGCAACTTCGATGACAACGCGTTGGCCTTGTGCGGTCTGGCCGATGATGCGTTGTTCGTTGGCGGTGTCCGGGGTTTCGCGGTGGTTTTTCAGGAGGCCTTGTTCGTGCAAAAGGCCTTCGATCAGCGCCGGGCCGAGTTCGGCGCCGATGGTATTGGAACCCTGAATGCGTAATGCCAAGCCGTTTTCGGGGATCGGCAGGGCGGCCGCGTAAACGGACAGCCAGCCACTCAACAGGAAAACGCAGATAACACGCAGGGTCATGCCGGCACCGAATCAAGCCAAGGGGATTGCCGGGGAGATTAAGTCAGAAAGATGACCTCCAGATGACACTGATTTCCCACAGGGGAATTGTGGCGGTTGAAAATCAGGCCAGCTCAAGCCAGATCGGCGCATGGTCCGATGGCTTTTCCATGCCGCGCAGTTCGTAGTCCACGCCGGCATCCTTGACCCGTGGCAGCAAACCGTGGGAAGCCAGAATCACGTCAATCCGCAGCCCACGCTTAGGCTCGTCTTCAAAGCCACGGCTGCGGTAGTCGAACCAACTGAACATATCGGTCACGTCGGGGTTGAGGTGACGATAGCTGTCGGTCAGGCCCCAATTCTTCAGGCGCGCCATCCATTCGCGTTCCTCGGGCAGGAAGCTGCATTTGCCGGTTTTCAGCCAGCGCTTCATGTTGTCCGGGCCGATGCCGATGTCGCAGTCTTCCGGGGAAATGTTCACATCGCCCATCACCACCAGTGGCTGTTCATTGTGGAACTGGCTTTCCAGCAGCGCTTGCAGGTCGCTGTAGAAGCGCTGTTTGGCGGGGAATTTGGTCGGGTGATCGCGGCTTTCACCTTGTGGGAAATAGCCGTTCATGATCGTCACCGGCACGCCATTGTCGTCAGCGAAAGTGCCCCAGATGAAACGACGCTGCGCGTCTTCTTCGTCGGTGATGAAACCTTTGTGAATCGCGATCGGTTCGTTGCGCGAGAGCAGGGCGACACCGTAATGGCCCTTCTGGCCATGGAAGTGCACGTGATAGCCAAGGGCGCGGATGTCTTCGAGGGGGAACTGGTCGTCGTGAACCTTGGTTTCCTGCAGGCCGATCACGTCGGGCTGATGTTTTTCGATCAGCGCTGCCAGCTGATGCGGACGGGCACGCAGTCCGTTGATGTTGAAGGAAACAATCTTCATGGTCGGCAGTCCTGGCAAAAGGGCGATGCTAGCTGACATGGGGGAGATGGGCCAGTGTGGGACAAATCATTTTGGCCTGTGGGATTTGTGCTGCCTGTAAGGGCCTCTTCGCGAGCAAGCTCGCTCCCACAGGGAAATGCGATCGAAATTCGGGAGCGAGCCTGCTCGCGAAGGCGTCCGGCCGGTCGATGAAGATCCAGGGCTGGTCTACCCTGTCAGGGGAACCACCACACCCGCCCAAGGTTCGTACCATCAAGCGCGCCAGCCTCCGAGCGCACCCCGGGGAGAATCACTGCAATGCCTGAAACCCAGTCCGCCGTTGCCGACATCCACATGCTCGACCGCGGCTATTCGCGCGAAGCCCGCTCGTTGCTGTATCAGGCCTATCGCCACGAGCCGACCTTCGGCTATCTGTTCGAAGCTGAACGCCCCGGCTACGAACAACGCGTGCGCGCCACAGTCCGCGAGCTGGTCAAACAGCATTTTCTCCAGGATTTGCCAGCGATCGGCCTGTTGGTCAACGACCGCCTGATCGGCATCGCCCTGATCGCACCGCCGCAACGGCGCCTGGGTGTTACCGAAAGCTGGGCGTGGCGCCTGCGCATGGTGCTCAGCACCGGTTTTCGCTGCACCCGGCGTTATCTGGAATACCACGATGCCGTTGCCGCGTGCGTGCCCGGTGACTCGGTGCACATGCTGCCGTTGCTTGGCGTGCATCCGCAGTTTCAAGGCCAACACTACGGCGAACAACTGCTCACTGCCGTGCACAATTGGTGCGCGGTTGATGAAACCTCACAAGGCGTGGTGCTCGACACTGGCAACCCGCGCTACCTGGATTTCTATAAAAGGCAGGGTTATCAGGAGATCGGCGAGGTTGCCGTCGGGCCGGTGCGCGAACACGTATTTTTTCACGCCAATCCGCAGGTGTTACAAACAGCAACGGGTTAACCGTAGAACTCCTTGGGAAATTTGCTGTTCTATCAGGCTCCCGAGCCCGTGATAGCATCCGCGCCTATGAAGTTTCCACGAAGATTTACCAGCGGCGTGCTGATGCTGTTATCCAGCTGCGCGGCGCTGGCGCAAAGTGAATTGGATGTACGGATCAAGCCGTCCAACGATGAACTCAAAGCCAATATAGAAGGCTATATCGGCAGCCTCGGCGATCGCGACGAAGAAGCCTTGCTGCGCTTCAGTCGCGGCGCCGAAGAGCAGGCGCGCAAAGCAGCGCAAGCGCTGGGCTACTATCAGCCGCAGATCGACAGTGACGTCAAGGGCGGAGAAAAACCGCGACTGGTGCTCAACATCGATCCCGGCGAGCCGATTCGCCTGCGCAACGTCACCGTCCGCGTCGACGGCCCGGCGGCCTCACTCAAATCTTTCCGCGTGCCGAAAAGCGACCTGCTCAAGTCCGGTGCTGTGCTCA
The DNA here is from genome assembly GCF_049897785.1 of Pseudomonas sp. TSRC2-2. NCBI lineage: Bacteria > Pseudomonadati > Pseudomonadota > Gammaproteobacteria > Pseudomonadales > Pseudomonadaceae > Pseudomonas > Pseudomonas sp. TSRC2-2. The sequence goes on along the minus strand of NZ_JAFCWZ010000012.1, from coordinate 185,132 downwards.
ACCACGGCCGTTACGAGGACGCCAAACGGCTGATCCAGAATCAGGCCTCGCGTTTCGGTTATTTCAGCGGGCGCTTTACCAGTCAAAAACTTATGGTCGATCCGCGCGCAGGTGTGGCCGATATCGAATTGATCTACGACAGCGGCCCGCGTTATGCGCTGGGCAAAGTCAGTTTCGAGGGCGATACGCCGTTCGACGAAGACCTGTTGCAACGCATGGTGCCGTTCAAGGCCGGCGAGCCTTATGATTCCGAACTGATCGCCGAACTCAACCGCGACCTGCAATCGAGCGGCTATTTCGAAGGCGTGCGCGTCGACGCGGCACCGACGGCGGCCGAAGGCCAGGTGATCCCGGTCGACGTCAAACTCGACACGCGCAAACCTCGCACCATGGGCCTGGGCCTCGGTTACTCGACCGACGTCGGCCCGCGCATCAAAGCCAACTGGACGCGCCACTGGGTCAATCCGCAGGGCGACAGTTATGGTTGGGAAGCCGAGCTTTCAGCGCCACGGCAAAACGTCGGGCTGTTCTACGACATTCCGCTCGACCCGCCATTGACTGACAAACTGCGCTGGGCCGGCGGCTATCAGTTCGAAGACATCGAAGGCTCCGACACCCTCAGCAAGCTGCTGACCTTCGGCCCCGAATGGCACAGCAAGCTCCCCAGCGGCTGGCAGCGGGTGATCTCGTTGAAATGGCAGCGCGAAGAATACGAACTCGGCGACGACTCGGGCCTGAGCACCTTGTTGATGCCCGGTATCAGCTATTCGTACCTTAAGAGCGATAACCGCATCGACCCGCGAAATGGCTATCGCCTGAGCTTCGAAAGCAAAGTGGCCAAGGAAGGACTGGGATCGGACAACAACCTTTTATATGGCACCGCGCTGGTCAAGGGCCTGACGACGGTGTTTGACAAGCATCGCTTGCTCGGTCGCGTGCAGGTCGGCGGCAGCGCCGCCAATGGCTACAACTCGATACCGCCGTCGCTGCGCTTCTTCGCCGGTGGCGATCAGAGCGTGCGCGGTTATGACTACCAGAGCCTGTCGCCGAAAAACTCTGACGGCGACCGCATCGGTGGCCGTTACATGATTGCCGGCAGCGTCGAGTATCAGTATTCGATTGCCGAGAAATGGCGCGTCGCGACCTTCGTCGACCAGGGCAACTCTTTCAATAAACTCGAACTGCCCGACCTCAAGACCGGGGTCGGTGTGGGTGTGCGCTGGGTCTCACCGGTCGGGCCGATCCGCCTTGACCTGGCCCATGCGCTGGACGACGACGGCGGCATCCGGCTGCACTTTTCCATGGGGCCTGAGCTGTGAAGCGTGGTGTGAAAATAACGGCGCTGACGCTGTTGGCGCTGGTCTTGTTGATCGTCTTGAGCCTCGCCTCGTTGCTTGGCACGCAGGCGGGCAGCCGCTGGGTGCTGGGTCTGGTGCCGGGCCTGAGCGTGGAAAATTTCCACGGTCGCCTCGCTGGGCAATGGAGCGCCGATCACTTGGTCTGGCAGCAGGACACCAGCCGTGTCGAGCTGGACAAGGCAATCTTCGCCTGGTCGCCGCTGTGCCTGACGCGCATGACTTTGTGCATCGATCAGCTCAAGGCCAATCAGGTGATCCTGCAATTCCCGCCGAGCGAAGAAACCACCGAGAGCGGCCCGGTCAAACTGCCGGACCTGCAATTGCCGCTGGCTGTCGAACTGGGCGATGTCGAGGTCGGCAGCCTGTTGTTCAACGGCAGCGAACAGCTCAGGGGCCTGCAACTGGCGGCGCACTGGACCGCACAGGGCCTGCAGATCGACAGCGTGAAATTGCAGCGCGACGAACTCAGCCTGAACCTCTCCGGCCTGCTGCAACCGAGCGGCAACTGGCCGCTGAATATTCAAGGCGATTTGACTTTGCCCGCTCCGGGCAACGAGCCGTGGACGCTGGCGCTGAAGGTCGACGGCGACCTGCTGAAAACCCTTAACCTGCACGCCGACAGCCGAGGCTACCTCGACGGCCAGTTGAACGGAGAACTGCAAGCGTTGGCCGAAAACCTTCCGGCCAGGCTGCGTATCACCAGCGACGCGTTCAAGCCGAGCGCCGATCTGCCGGACACCCTGCAATTCAATCAGCTTGTGCTCACGGGCGAAGGCGACCTGAAAAACGGTTACCAACTGCTCGGCAATGCCACGCTGCCCGCCGACAAATCCCCGGTGGCGCTGCTGCTAAAAGGCAAGGTCGACGCCAATGGTGCGCAGATCGCCGGGCTCGACCTCAACGCCAACGACACGCAAAGCCTCAAGCTCACCGGCAATCTCGACTGGAGCAAAGGCCTCAGCGCTCAGGCCAATGTCAACTGGCAAGACTTTCCGTGGCACCGGCTCTATCCAGAGATCGACGAGCCGCAAGTCACGTTGCGTACTCTCACTGGCGAAGTGTCCTACACCGACGGTCAGTACCTCGGCAACTTCGACGCTGCGCTGGATGGCCCGGCCGGGGCGTTCACCCTCAGCAGTCCGTTCAGCGGCAACCTTGAACAGATCGCCTTGCCGCAACTGATCATGCAAGCCGGGCAGGGCAAGGCCGAAGGGCATGTCAATGTGCGCTTCGCCGACGGCATCGCCTGGGATACCGCGCTGGACCTGTCGGCGCTCAACCCGGCGTACTGGGTCGCGGAGCTGCCGGGCACGCTGGCCGGGCCGTTGAGGAGCAAAGGCGAGATGAAGAATGATCAGCTCAGCCTCAGCGCCGACCTCGACCTCAAAGGCAAACTGCGCGGGCAACCGGCGATTCTGCAGGCCAAGGCTGACGGCGCCGGCGAGCGGTGGAACCTCAACGCCCTGCAAATCCGCCTCGGCGACAACAGCATCAACGGCAAGGGCGGCCTGCAGGACAAACTCGGCGGCCAGATCGACATCAAGTTGCCGCGTCTGGCCCAGCTCTGGCCGCAATTGCGCGGGCAGGTCAACGGTCAGGTCAACGTTGCCGGTACGCTGAAAGCGCCGCAGGGCAAGCTCGATCTGCAAGGCTCGCAACTGGCCTTTCAGGACAACCGCCTGCAAAGCCTCAACCTCGACGCCACGCTCGACAGCGCGCAGCGGGCGAAGATCAATCTCAAAGGCAGCGGCATTCAGACCGGCGACACCGCGCTGGGCACCCTGACTGCCAGTGCTCAGGGCGATATCAAAAGCCAGAAACTCAACCTTGATTTGATCGGGCCGAAGCTGAAACTGACGCTGGGTCTGGACGGCAATCTGGACAAGGGCAACTGGCGCGGACGCCTGGCCAGTGGCGACATTCAGGCCGGTGGTCAGGACTGGAAGCTGCAACGCCCTGCCAGACTGGAGCGCCTGTCGGACGGCCAGATCAATTTCGGCGCGCATTGCTGGCTATCGGGTAACGCCAGCCTGTGTGGTGAAGATCAGCGCCTGATGCCGGAGCCGAAACTGCGTTATCACCTCAAGCAATTCCCGATCGAAAGCCTCGCGCAGTGGCTGCCGAAAGACTTCGCGTGGCAGGGCCGGCTCAACGCTGATCTGCAACTGGACCTGCCAGCGAGCGGCCCGAACGGCGTGGTCAGTGTCGATGCCAGCGGCGGCACTTTGCGCGTGCGCGACAAGGATCGCTGGCTGGATTTCCCCTACCAGACGCTCAAACTCAGCAGCAAACTCACGCCCAAGCGCGTCGATACCGAACTCGATTTTGTCGGCGGCAAACTCGGCGAATTGATGGTGCGGGCGCAGCTTGATCCGCTGCCGAAAAACAAACCGCTGAGCGGCTCGTTCCGCCTCTCCGGTCTCGACCTGTCGGTAGCGCGGCCGTTTGTGCCGATGGTGGAAAAACTCACCGGGCGTCTTAACGGCAGCGGCACGCTTTCCGGCGGCCTGCTCGCGCCGTTGGTCAACGGCACCGTGCAACTGAGCGACGGCGAAGTGTCCGGCGCGGAACTGCCGATCGAGCTGCAGAACCTGCAACTGACCGCTGCGATCGCCGGCGAATCGGTACGTCTGGACGGCGGCTGGAAAAGCGGCAAGACCGGCCAGGGCAGCCTCGATGGCAATGTCGCCTGGGGGCAGGCGCTGGTGGTCGATCTTGCGCTCAAGGGCACGCAATTGCCCGTCAGCGTCGAACCTTACGCCAAACTCGAAATGGCCCCGGATCTGAAAATTTCCATGGCCGGCGACGAGCTGAAGGTTGCCGGCAAGGTGCTTGTGCCCAAAGGCGAAATCACCGTGCGTGAGCTGCCGCCATCGACCGTGAAGGTCTCCGAGGACACCATCATCGTTGGCGCGCAGACCGAAGAGGGCAAACCGCCGATCGCGATGAAAATGGACATCGACGTGATTGTCGGCCAGGACAAGCTGAGCTTCGCCGGTTTCGGCCTGACTGCCAATCTGCAGGGTCAGGTGCACATCGGCGACAACATGGATACCCGCGGCGAACTCTGGCTCAACGACGGCCGCTATCGCGCCTACGGCCAGCGCCTGACGGTGCGGCGTGCGCGTCTGCTGTTCGCCGGCCCCGTCGACCAGCCGTATCTGGACATCGAAGCGATCCGCCAGACCGACGACGTGATCGCCGGCATTCGCCTGAGCGGCAGCGCCGAACAGCCGACCACGCAAATCTTCTCCGAACCGGCGATGAGCCAGGAACAGGCACTTTCGTATCTGGTGCTGGGTCGTCCGCTGAGCACCAACGGCGAAGACAACAACATGCTCGCGCAAGCCGCGCTGGGCCTGGGTCTGATGGGCAGTGCCGGGGTCACCAGTGGTTTGGCCAAGGATCTGGGCATCGAGGATTTCCAGCTCGACACCCAGGGCAGCGGCAATGACACCAGCGTCGTTGCCAGCGGCAACATCTCCGAAAAACTCAGCCTGCGTTACGGCGTCGGCGTCTTCGAACCGGCCAGCACGATTGCCCTGCGCTACAAACTGAGCAAGAAGGTCTACGTCGAAGCGGCGAGCGGCGTGGCGAGTTCGCTGGATATTTTCTACAAGCGCGATTTTTAACCGATCAACTAAGTGGATTGTCTTACTGTCTCGCCTCTTGAGCCTTCAAGAGGCGAGATTGTTTGTAGGAATATTCGATCGAGCTTATAGGTCAGCTTCCTTTATGTTGCAGGGCGAAACTTTGAGTGTTGTAAGTTAATTCGGTCTTTTTGCGATTTAGCGGATTTTGAGATGTGTGTATATTTCCAATAAGTGACTGTTTTATATCAATAAAATTGTTGGTTATTATTGTGTTGTATTAATTGTTTATGCTGTTGGTCGACATGTTTTGAGGTTTTTAAGGTGGTGTTGATTCATGTGTTCCAGAAGTAATTCGTATTAGGATGGTCTCGTCTTCGTTGAGCTGACATGAATCCTCGGGCTGTTAAGTCAGGGAAAAAAGTGTTCGATGAAAGATCCATCCTGATTAAATAATGGAGCTGTAAATATGAAGCGTATTACCTTGAAAATTTCTGCCGCTTTGGTCGTAATGTTGGGCCTGATTACTAATGCTTATGCAGGTAATGCCTGCCCGGCAGTCAGCGCAATTGAGCAAGAGGCCTCTGAGTATGGCGGCTTTAAATATAAAGCCGTGGCGGCTAATGGCGTGCAGTGGATCGGCGAGAACCCGATCGCAGATGCGGGAGACCTGGCTAAAGTAGTCTTCAAAGAAGCTTACATCGTCAACCCCAAAAACTTTGTGGCCTGCGATTACGTTGGCCCTGAACTGGAAGGCGTACGGATGGCACTGAAAACCTCCGGCCAGGCCAAACCGGCTGGCTCGGCTTGGGTTGACCAAAAGCAGACTGATGCCACGGTATTGCCACGTTGTGCAGGCGTTGCACCGGGTGAATGCAAATTCAAATGATCTGCCGCTGAGTAGGTACTGGTTATCGCTGGTATGACAGTACCCGAGTGTTCAATGCCTCGCTGGAATCCGTCAATTCCTGCACAGCCGTCCCGTCTCGGGTGAAAGATACAGGGATCACAGGATCCGGCGGCACTAGAGGTTGGTTTTCCATCCCTAGACCTGCCGAATGCTGTGATCCTGTTTTGCCGACGTTTCTCGCCACTCTCTCCCCGTAACAAAGCGACCCGCCTGTCACCTTGTCATTTTTGCCGGACGGCGGGCTGGCAGTCCGCTAGACGTCTTTACAAACGCGATTTTGCAAGCCGCGTTTGCTTCTGAACCAAGTCGCTGCCATCGCTAGCAGTGTGACTCCCACACTGGATCCTTGCCGCACACGAGTGTGGTGTTCGCCGCAGATCGCTGTGGCAGCCAGTCTGCTAACGATGGCTTCCGTCTGCGCAACGCAAAAATGAACTCTGTGATCAACTAATTACTAAGCCGCCTAACTATTGCGTTGACATTCGCTGCCTAGGCAGTAACATCTCGACATACATTCACTGCCTAGGCAGTTATCAGGTGGATCGATGAAGCATTTCACCCCCGATGAATTCAAGCATTGCCATCTCGGCCTGTTGCTCGGCCGTGCCGCGCTGCTCAAAGACCGGATCATCGACACGCACATGGAACCCCATGGCATCACCGCCGCGCAGTTCAAGGTGCTGATCATCATGGCCCAGTTCGGCGTCGACACTCCGGCCGAGCTGTGCCGGCACCTGTCGCTGGACAGCGGGTCAATGACGCGCATGCTCGATCGGCTGGAGCAGAAAGGTTTTCTGCTGCGCCAACGCAGCGAAGACGACCGCCGGCAGGTGCAGTTGAAGCTGACCGGACAGGGCCAGCAACTGACCGATCGCCTGCCGCAGATCGGTGCCGATGCGATGAATGAACTGGCCGGTGCCATCTCCCGCGAAGAGCTGAAAACCCTTGAATACATCCTCAAGAAAATCCTGCTGGCGGCCGGTGACCCGATCACCCTCCAGCGCTTAGGTGATCACAATGAGCGGTAAAACCTTGCGCAGCAGCCTGACCCTGCTGCTGTCGGCGATGATCCTCGCCGGTTGCGCCAACTACAGCGGCCTCGATACTGAAGGTCAGCGACTCGACGCCGCGAACCTGAAGACAGCGCAGTCTCTGGACGGCGTCAGCCTGTCGCCGGCGGCGTGGCCGAAGAGCGATTGGTGGACCAGCCTCGGCGATCCGCAGCTCGACGGCCTGATCCGCGAAGCGCTGCAAGATAGCCCGGACATGCCGATCGCCGCCGCCCGCGCCCATCAGGCCAGCGCCGCCGCGTATGCCGCCGATGCCGAACGCTATCCGACCCTCGACGCCAGCGCCGGCATCAGCCGTTCGCGGCTGGCCCGTGATCAGGATCCGCTGGGGCAGGGCGGCGCCTATTCGACGGTGCGCAATGTCAGCGCCGGCTTCAATTACAACTTCGACCTGTGGGGCGGCCAGCGTGATGCCTGGGAAGCCGCGCTCGGTGAGGCGCGCGCCGCCGAAGTCGATCGTCAGGCTGCGCAGTTGACCCTCGCCGCTGACGTCGCCCGCGCTTACAGCGATTTGGGGCAAGCGCATATCGTTTATGACCTGGCCAATGAAGACCTCAAACGCACCCGGCAGATGCTCGACCTGAGCCAGCGCCGCCTGAGTTCGGGGATCGACAGCCAGTACCAGTTCCAGCAAACCCAGAGTCTGGAAGCCAGTTCCCAGGCCAGCCTGATCGATGCGGAAAAACGCCTGCACAGTGCAAAAGTTGCACTGGCGGTATTGCTCGGCAAAGGCCCGGATCGCGGCAACGAAATCGCTCGACCAAAAGTCCTGCAAGCCAGCGCCGTCGCGGTGCCATCGGTGTTGCCTGCCGAGCTGCTCGGCCGTCGCCCGGATCTGGTCGCGGCGCGCTGGCGTGTCGAGGCGGCGAGCAAGGATATCGACGCAGCGAAGACGCGGTTTTATCCGAATCTCAACCTGAGTGCGTCGGCCGGTGCCGAGTCTCTCTTGGGCGACGCGATGTTCGGTTCGGCCAGCCGTTTCTTCAACATTGCGCCGACCGTGTCGCTGCCGATCTTCGATGGCGGGCGCCTGCGCGCCAACCTCGATGCGCGTGACGCCGATTACGACCTCGCCGTGGCGCAGTACAACAAAAGTCTGGTGAAAGCCCTCGGCGATGTCGGTGACGCCATCAATCAGCTGCGCGATATCGGCCGGCAGATCGGCGCGCAGCAGCACGCCACCGACATCGCTCAGGATTCTTACAACACCGCAGTCCAGCGTTACGGTTCCGGCATCGGCAACTACCTGGACGTGCTCAGCATCGAGCAGCAATTGCTCCAGGCCCAGCGTCAGCTGGCGACGCTCAATGCCGAGCAGATCGACCTGTCGATTCAACTGATGCAAGCGCTGGGCGGCGGCTTTCAGGCAGAAAACCTGAATGCAGCCAACGCCAGCCCAGCCTCGTCGCACTACTAATTCAAGGTATTTGTCATGGCCACTGCCGAAAACACCCAAGCTCAAGACAACACCCCGGACACCGGCAACCCGCGCAAGCGCAAGGTGATGCTGCTGGCCCTCGCCGTGGTCGTCCTGCTCGCCATCGCCGGCGTCTGGGCCTATCACGAATTCATCGGGCGCTTTAACGAAAGCACCGACGATGCCTATGTCAACGGTAACGTCGTGGAAATCACACCGCTGGTCACCGGCACCGTGGTCAGCATTGGCGCCGACGACGGTGATCTGGTCCAGGAAGGCCAGGTGCTGGTCAACTTTGACCCCAACGATGCCGAAGTCGGCCTGCAAAGTGCCAAGGCCAAGCTGGCGCGCACCGTGCGTCAGGTTCGCGGCTTGTACAGCAACGTCGATGGCATGAAAGCCCAGGTCAACGCGCAACAGGCCGAAGTGCAAAAGGCGCAGGACAACTACAACCGCCGCAAGAATCTGGCGCAGGGCGGGGCGATTTCCCAGGAGGAACTGTCCCACGCTCGTGACGACCTGACCTCGGCGCAGAACGCCCTGGCCAATGCCAAACAGCAACTGAAAACCACCAGCGCGCTGGTCGACGACACCGTGGTGTCGTCGCACCCGGATGTGATGTCGGCGGCGGCGGATCTGCGTCAGGCCTACCTGACCAATGCCCGCAGCACCTTGATCGCCCCGGTGACCGGTTACGTCGCCAAGCGCACCGTGCAGCTCGGTCAGCGCGTACAGCCGGGCACCGCGCTGATGGCGGTGATTCCGCTGGATCAACTGTGGATCGACGCCAACTTCAAGGAAACCCAACTGCGTGACATGCGCATCGGTCAGCCCGTGGACATCGAAGCCGACCTGTACGGCAGCGACGTCAAGTACAGCGGCACCGTCGACAGCCTCGGCGCCGGCACGGGTAGTGCGTTTGCCTTGCTGCCGGCGCAGAACGCCACCGGTAACTGGATCAAGATCGTCCAGCGCGTGCCGGTGCGCATTCACATCAATGCCGAGGAATTGGCCAGGCATCCGCTGCGGGTCGGTCTGTCGACCAACGTTGAAGTGAATCTGCACGACCAGAGCGGCCCGGTGCTGGCACAGCAGCCACCGCAAAAAGCCTCGTTCAGCACCAACGTCTACGAGCGCCAACTGGCCGAGGCGGACGCGATGATTGTCCAGTTGATCCACGACAACAGCGCAGCGGCGGGCAAGACCGCGCAGCGCTGAAATCCGATTCCCGAACTGACCCAAGGCCCTGTGGGAGCGGGCTTGCTCGCGAATGCTGACTGACATTCAACATGGATGTTGACTGACACACTGCTTTCGCGAGCAAGCCCGCTCCCACAATTGACGCAGCGCCAATCTGGTTTCATAGGATTCACAATGAGCAATAACGCTTCTTTCACGCCGCCCAGCCTGTTGCTCAGCACCATCGGCCTGTCGCTGGCGACGTTCATGCAAGTGCTCGACACCACCATCGCCAACGTGGCGTTGCCGACGATTTCCGGCAACCTGGGGGTGAGTTCCGAGCAGGGCACCTGGGTGATCACTTCGTTCGCCGTGAGCAACGCGATCGCGCTGCCGCTGACCGGCTGGCTCAGCCGCCGTTTCGGCGAGGTGAAACTGTTTCTGTGGGCGACGATGCTGTTCGTGCTGGCGTCGTTTCTCTGCGGTATTTCCACCTCGATGCCCGAGCTGATCGGCTTCCGCGTCCTGCAAGGTCTGGTCGCCGGGCCGTTGTATCCGATGACGCAAACCCTGTTGATCGCGGTGTATCCGCCGGCGAAACGCGGGATGGCCCTGGCGTTATTGGCGATGGTCACGGTGGTCGCGCCGATTGCCGGGCCGATTCTCGGCGGCTGGATCACCGACAGTTACAGCTGGCCGTGGATCTTCTTCATCAACGTGCCGATCGGGATTTTTGCGGTGATGGTGGTGCGTTCGCAACTGGCCAAGCGGCCGGTGGTGACCAGCCGCCAGCCGATGGATTACGTCGGTCTGATCACGCTGATTATCGGTGTCGGCGCGTTGCAGGTGATCCTCGACAAGGGCAATGACCTGGACTGGTTCGAGTCGAACTTCATTATCATCGGCGCGGCGATTTCCGTGGTCGCGCTGGCGGTGTTCGTGATTTGGGAAATGACTGACCAGCATCCCGTGGTCAACCTGCGCCTGTTCGCCTATCGCAACTTTCGCATCGGCACGCTGGTGCTGGTTTTGGGTTATGCCGGATTCTTCGGCATCAACCTGATCCTGCCGCAATGGCTGCAGACGCAGATGGGCTACACCGCGACCTGGGCCGGTCTGGCCGTGGCGCCGATCGGTATTCTGCCGGTGCTGCTGTCGCCGTTTGTCGGCAAATACGCGCACAAGTTCGACTTGCGACTGCTCGCCGGGCTGGCGTTTCTGGCGATCGGCCTGAGCTGCTTCATGCGCGCCGAGTTCACCAACGAGGTCGACTTCCAGACTATCGCTCTGGTGCAGTTGTTCATGGGTATTGGCGTGGCGCTGTTCTTCATGCCGACGCTGAGCATTCTGATGTCGGACTTGCCGCCGAGCCAGATTGCCGATGGCGCCGGTCTGGCGACCTTCCTGCGCACATTGGGCGGGAGTTTTGCGGCATCGCTGACCACGTGGATCTGGATTCGCCGGGCAAATCAGCATCATGCCTATATGAGCGAGAGCATCAGCACCTTCGAACCGGCCACGCGCGAGACCTTGCACGCGCTGGGCGGGGCGAGTCAGCCGGCGTATGCGCAGATGGATCAGATCCTGACCAGCCAGGCGTACATGCTCTCCACCGTGGATTACTTCACGCTGCTCGGGTGGGGGTTCATGGGGTTGATTCTGATCGTATGGCTGGCGAAGCCGCCGTTTGCCGCGAAGGCCGGGCCGGCTGCCAGCGGTCACTGAGGCATTACGCGATCAAAAATGTGGGAGCGGGCTTGCTCGCGAATGCGGCGTGTCATTCAGCATTGATTTGTCTGACACACCGCTTTCGCGAGCAAGCCCGCTCCCACTTTTGTGTTGTATTTGGCGTTAGATTGCGGGGGCAGGCAGGGCGGGTGGCGGGGCGAAGTCGAACGGCGCCAAGGCATACCCGCTCTCATCGACCTGCAACGCCCAACCCTGACGATCCCAATCCCCCAGCACAATCCGCTTCGCCGCTTGTTCACCAAGCTGCAACTTGTGAATGGCCGGGCGGTGGGTGTGGCCGTGGATCAGAGTCTTCACGCCGAATTCGTGCATCACTCGCGGAATCTCTTCCGGGGTGACATCGACGATGTCATTGGCCTTCATCCGCGTCTGTGCACGGCTCTCGCTACGCAGCTTGCGCGCCAGTTTGTGGCGGCTGCGCAACGGCAGATTGCGCAGGATGAACAAAGTGATCGGGTTGCGCAGGTAGCGGCGCAGCTTCATATAGCCGACATCGCGGGTACACAGGCTGTCGCCGTGCATCAGCAGCACCGGCTCGCCGTAGAACTGCACGACACTCGGATCCTTCAGCAGCGTGCAGCCGGCCTGTTTGCAAAAGGCCTTGCCGAGCATGAAGTCGCGATTGCCGTGCATGAGGAAAATGGCCGTGCCGCTGTCGCTCAATTCGCGCAGGGCCTGGCAGATGGAACGCTGGAAGGGCGTCATGGCGTCGTCGCCGATCCACGCCTCGAAAAAGTCACCGAGGATGTACAAGGCACTCGCCGAGCGGGCGCGTCCGGCGAGCAAATCCAGAAACGCCCGGGTAATGTCCGGGCGCTCCTCTTCCAGATGCAAGTCTGAAATCAGCAATATCACTCAATGATCTCGGCTTTCTCGATGATCACGTCGTCTGCGGGTACGTCCTGGTGGCCGGCCTTGGAAGTGGTCGACACGCCTTTGATCTTGTCGACAACGTCGGTGCCTGCGGTGACTTTACCGAATACCGCGTAGCCCCAGCCCTGCACGTTCTTGCCGCTGTGGTTGAGGAAAGTGTTGTCGGCGACGTTGATGAAGAACTGTGCCGAAGCCGAATGCGGCTCCATGGTGCGGGCCATGGCAACGGTGTACTTGTCGTTGGAAAGACCGTTGTCGGCTTCGTTCTGGATGCTTAGACGCTTGTCTTTCTTCTCTTTCATGCCTGGCTCGAAACCGCCGCCCTGGATCATGAAGTTGCCGATGACGCGGTGGAACACGGTGTTGGTGTAGTGACCGGCGTTAACGTATTCGATGAAGTTGGCGACGGTAATCGGCGCCTTTTCAGCGTTCAGTTCGATGACGATGTCGCCATGGTTGGTGGTCAGTTTGACTTGAGTCATGATCGCTACTCTTCTGAGGAATTCGTGGTTTTGGGACCTTCAGCCCCGCAACCGGTTCAGCCTGCTTCGGCCAAGGTGCGCAGTTTAGCGTGACAGGCGCGAATTTCGAGGCGGTTTTTCATTTCACCGCGATTAAATGCGCTGCTTTATGGAGCCTGCTCTGTCAGCCCCTTGACAGCATCGGCTATGATAGCGGCTTTGTTTTGTCTGGCCCCTTCTGCGGCCGCGCACCTGTACGTCAAGGATCCTATGAGCAAGCCCACTGTCGACCCTACCTCGAATGCCAAGTCCGGCCCTGCCGTGCCGGTCAACTTCCTGCGGCCGATCATCCAGGCAGACCTGGACTCGGGCAAGCACACCCAGATCGTGACTCGCTTCCCGCCGGAGCCCAACGGCTACCTGCACATCGGCCACGCCAAGTCGATCTGCGTCAACTTCGGTCTGGCCCAGGAGTTCGGCGGCGTCACGCACCTGCGTTTCGACGACACCAACCCGGCCAAGGAAGACCAGGAATACATCGACGCGATCGAAAGCGACGTCAAATGGCTGGGCTTCGAATGGTCCGGTGAAGTGCGCTACGCCTCGCAGTATTTCGACCAGTTGCACGACTGGGCTGTCGAGCTGATCAAGGCCGGCAAGGCCTATGTCGACGACCTGACCCCCGAGCAGGCCAAGGAATACCGTGGCAGCCTGACCGAGCCAGGCAAGAACAGCCCGTTCCGCGACCGCTCGGTAGAGGAAAACCTCGACCTGTTCGCGCGCATGAAGGCCGGTGAATTCCCCGACGGCGCGCGCGTGCTGCGGGCGAAGATCGACATGGCCTCGCCGAACATGAACCTGCGCGACCCGATCATGTACCGCATCCGTCACGCCCATCACCACCAGACCGGCGACAAGTGGTGCATCTACCCGAACTACGACTTCACCCACGGTCAGTCGGACGCCATCGAAGGCATCACCCATTCGATCTGCACCCTGGAGTTCGAAAGCCATCGTCCGCTGTACGAGTGGTTCCTGGAGCACCTGCCGGTGCCGGCGCAGCCGCGTCAGTACGAGTTCAGCCGCCTGAACCTGAACTACACGATCACCAGCAAGCGCAAGCTCAAGCAACTGGTCGATGAAAAGCACGTCAACGGCTGGGACGACCCACGCATGTCCACGCTGTCGGGCTTCCGCCGCCGTGGCTACACGCCGAAATCGATCCGCAACTTCTGCGAAATGATCGGCACCAACCGTTCCGACGGCGTGGTCGACTTCGGCATGCTCGAATTCAGCATCCGCGACGACCTCGACCACAGCGCACCGCGCGCCATGTGCGTGCTGCGTCCGCTGAAAGTGGTCATCACCAACTACCCGGAAGGCCAGGTCGAAAACCTCGAACTGCCACGCCACCCGAAAGAGGACATGGGCGTGCGCGCCTTGCCGTTCGCCCGGGAAATCTACATCGACCGTGACGACTTCATGGAAGAGCCGCCAAAAGGCTACAAGCGCCTGGAACCGGCCGGCGAAGTGCGTCTGCGCGGCAGCTACGTGATCCGTGCCGACGAAGCGATCAAGGACGCCGATGGCAACATCGTCGAACTGCGTTGCTCGTACGACCCGGAAACTCTCGGCAAGAACCCGGAAGGGCGCAAGGTCAAAGGCGTGATCCACTGGGTGCCGGCCGCCGCCAGCGTCGAGTGCGAAGTGCGTCTGTACGATCGCCTGTTCCGCTCGCCCAACCCGGAAAAAGCCGAAGACAGCGCGAGTTTCCTCGACAACATCAACCCTGACTCACTGCAAGTGCTGACCGGTTGTCGCGCCGAGCCATCGCTCGGCAATGCGCAGCCGGAAGACCGTTTCCAGTTCGAACGCGAAGGCTACTTCGTCGCGGATCTGAAGGACTCGAAACCCGGTCAGCCGGTATTCAACCGTACCGTGACCCTGCGTGATTCGTGGGGCCAGTGAGACAGCGTCAAGGAAATTAACGTGCTGACGATCTACAACACGCTCACCAAGAGCAAAGAAGTCTTCAAGCCGCTGGATGGCAACAAGGTGCGCATGTATGTCTGCGGGATGACCGTGTACGACTACTGCCACCTCGGCCACGGCCGCAGCATGGTCGCGTTCGATCTGGTGACGCGCTGGTTGCGCTTCAGCGGTTACGACCTGACCTACGTGCGCAACATCACCGACATCGACGACAAGATCATCAACCGCGCCAACGAGAACGGTGAATCGTTCGAAGCGTTGACCGAGCGCATGATCGCCGCGATGCACGAAGACGAAGCGCGCCTGAACATCCAGAAACCGGACATGGAACCGCGCGCCACCGATCACATCGATGGCATGCACGCGATGATCCAGACCCTGATCGACAAGGGTTACGCCTATGCTCCGGGCAACGGCGACGTGTACTACCGCGTCGCCAAGTTCATGGGCTACGGCAAGCTGTCGCGCAAGAAGATCGAAGACCTGCGTATCGGCGCGCGCATCGAAGTCGACGAGTCGAAGGAAGATCCGCTCGACTTCGTCCTGTGGAAAGCTGCCAAGCCGGGCGAGCCGAGCTGGGAATCGCCATGGGGCGCCGGGCGTCCGGGCTGGCACATCGAGTGCTCGGTGATGTCGACCTGCTGCCTGGGCGAGACGTTCGACATTCATGGCGGCGGCAGCGACCTCGAGTTCCCGCACCACGAAAACGAAATCGCCCAGAGCGAAGCGGCCACCGGCAAGACCTACGCCAACGCGTGGATGCATTGCGGCATGATTCGCATCAATGGCGAGAAGATGTCCAAGTCGTTGAACAACTTCTTCACCATCCGCGACGTGCTCGACAAGTACCACCCGGAAGTCGTGCGCTACCTGCTGGTGTCGAGCCACTACCGCAGCGCGATCAACTATTCGGAAGACAACCTCAAGGACGCCAAGGGCGCACTGGAGCGTTTTTACCACGCGTTGAAAGGTCTGCCGAGCGTGGCGCCGGCCGGTGGCGAGGCGTTTGTCGAGCGTTTCACCACGGTGATGAACGACGACTTCGGCACCCCGGAAGCCTGCGCCGTGCTGTTCGAGATGGTGCGTGAGATCAACCGTCTGCGCGAGAGCGATCTGGATGCGGCGGCAGGTCTGGCGGCGCGCCTGAAAGAACTGGCCAGCGTGCTGGGCGTGTTGCAGCTTGAGGCCGATGATTTCCTCCAGGCAGGCGCTGAAGGGCGGGTCGATGCGGCTGAGGTTGATGCGTTGATTGCTGCGCGTCTGGCGGCTCGGGCTGCGAAGGATTGGGCCGAGTCGGACCGGATTCGTGATCAGCTCACAGCGATGGGTGTGGTGCTGGAAGATGGCAAGGGTGGGACGACCTGGCGTCTGGCTGACTGATAGCCTTACCTGTTACAGACAAAACCCGCCTTGTGCGGGTTTTGTGTTGTGAGGTATCTGGCAATGCACTGGCGGCAGAGCTGACGCCGTCGCGAGCAAGCCCGCTCCCACATTCGTATGGGGTCATGCCTGATTGTTGTGAACGACACAAATCCCTGTGGGAGCGGGCTTGCTCGCGAAGAGGCCCGTCCAGACAACGTGTCATTCAGCCTGCCGCAACCGCTTGTACAGTGTGTTCCGACTCACCCCCAAGCGCCGCGCCAGGTGCGAAATATTCCCCCCGGCCGCTTTCAACTCGCGATTCAACGCCTCGATATCATTCAAATCCAGCCCCAACGGAGCCGCCGTTTCCACCGGCTCCATCTCCAGATCGACAAAAAAAACATCCGGCAAATGCTCCGGCCGTACCGGTTGCTCTTCGGCCATGGCCAACGCCACCTGCATCACACTGCCGACCTGACGCAGATTCCCCGGCCACGGATGCTTTTCAAACAGCTCCAGCACCTCCGGGCTCAGCCCCGCCCATTGCGTCGGCTCGCGATGCTGTTCCCACAGTCGTTTGAACAGCGCTTGTTTATCACTGCGCTCACGCAGTGGCGGCAATTCCAAAGTCAGCCCACCAATGCGGTAGTACAAATCCTCACGAAACCGACCCAACTGCACCTGTTCGCGCAAGGATCGGTTGGTCGCCGAGATAATCCGCAGATCCACCGCAAACAACTCACTGCTGCCCACCGGCTGCACGCAACGCTCTTGCAAAACCCGCAACAAGCGCGCCTGAGTTGGCAGCGGCATATCGCCGATCTCGTCGAGAAACAGCGTGCCTTTGTCGGCCTTGCGGATCAGGCCGATGCTGCCTTTCTGATTGGCCCCGGTGAATGCGCCTTTTTCGTAGCCGAACAATTCAGACTCGACCAGTTCGGCGGGGATCGCTGCACAGTTCACTGCGATGAACGCCTGATTACTGCGCGAGCTGGCCTGATGCAGGGCTTTGACGAACACCTCTTTGCCGACACCGGTTTCGCCGTGAATCAGCAGCGGAATGTCTTTTTCCAGCAGGCGTTCGGCCTGGCGCACGGCTTTTTCCACACGGCTGTCGCCGAAATGCAGCGTATTGAGACTGATCGCACTGGCTGGCGCAGGCTTGTCCTCGGCGACAAACACCCGCGCTTGCACCGGCGCCTGTTTCGGCCGCTTCAGCAAGCATTGGAAACGGTTGCGCCCGGAGGTCTGCAGGGCAAATGGCAGACCCTCGGGCTGGTTGATCAGCTCCAGCAATGACACTTTGAACAGGCTTTCAACGCTGACGCGGGACAGTCGCACACCGAGCAGATTGTCGGCACGGCGATTGGCCGACAGCACTTGACCGCTTTCATCGAAGATCAATAACCCGGCCCACTGGCTGTCGAGGTTGTTCAACCCGGTGTTGAAGGTCAGTTGAAAGTGCTGACCGTGGAACAGGTTGAGGATCAGCCGGTTCTCCACGGACTGGCTCATCATCTTCACCATGCCCAGGGTGTGCGAGGGCGGCAGGTAGCTGTCGCTGGAGACATCGAGCACGGCGATGACTTTGCGTTCGGCGTCGAAAATCGGCGCGGCGGAGCCGGTCATGAAGCGGTTGGCCTTGAGAAAGTGTTCGTCGTGTTCGATGTGCACCGCCTGCTCACAGGCCAGCGCGGTGCCGATCGCATTGGTGCCGCTGCAGCGCTCCATCCAGCTCGCCCCGGCCTGAAAGCCGCGCGCCAGGTTCGGTTCGATAAAACGCTGGGTGCCCCACGAAGTCAGCACCTGGCCCTGATTGTCGGCGAGCATGATCAGGCAGTTCGAATTGCTGAGGATGTTTTCGTAGTAGGGCAGGACTTCCTGATGCGTGGTCTGCACCAGCGAGTGATGGCTGTCGAGCAACCGCGCAATGCCGACGGCGGGCAATTGATCGAAGGCCGGGGCGCTCTGGTGGTCGAGGCCGAATGCGCGGCAACGCTGCCAGGAGGTCTGGACGATCACGTCGTGGGACAGCGGCGAAGCAGGTGCGGCCATGGGGGCGAGCCTCTGAGTGCAGCGATTTTATTATTGTTATGAACCCGGATCTTCAAATCACCACAAGTCCATTGTGGGAGCGGGCTTGCTCGCGAATGCGGTGTGTCATTCAACTGATTCGGTGACTGATACTGCGCATTCGCGAGCAAGCCCGCTCCCACATGGGATCTTCGGTGTTCATGAGATTGGGCAAAAGCGTGCATAGAGTGTTGTTCACTATTGTTCATTGTCAATCACCCCGACTGTTCAAAAGTGTTCAGCTGTGAACGCCGCTCGCCCCCATGAATACTGCTTCTCAAAGCAAATCAACCACTTGCCATTTCTGGCATGAATGTCGCTCTGTTGCTCCGGTCGCTTGACTCCAAAAATAAAAAAGGCCGAGCCATGTCACTCACCCTGGAGCACGTCAGCCGTACCGTCGAGGGCCAGATCTGGATCGATGATGCGTGCCTGAAATTCGAACCCGGATCCTTCAACGTTCTGCTCGGGCGCACCCTGTCCGGCAAGACCAGTCTCATGCGCCTGATGGCCGGCCTCGACAAGCCCGACAGCGGCCGCGTGCTGATGAACGGCGTCGACGTCACCCAGCGCCCGGTGCGGCTGCGCAATGTGTCGATGGTCTATCAGCAGTTCATCAATTACCCGACCATGACCGTGTTCGAGAACATCGCCTCGCCGCTGCGCCAGGCCGGTGTGGCGAAAGACATCATCCACAGCAAAGTGCTGGAAACCGCAAAGATGCTGCGCATCGAGAAGTTTCTGCAGCGCTATCCGCTGGAGCTGTCCGGTGGGCAGCAGCAGCGCACGGCCATGGCCCGCGCCCTGGTCAAGGATGCCGAGCTGATTCTGTTCGACGAGCCGCTGGTCAACCTCGATTACAAGCTGCGCGAAGAACTGCGTCAGGAAATGCGTGAGTTGTTCAAAGCGCGCCACACCATCGCCATCTACGCCACCACCGAACCCAACGAAGCGCTGGCCCTCGGCGGCACCACCACCATCCTGCACGAAGGTCGGGTGATCCAGAGCGGGCCGTCGACTTCGGTGTATCACCAGCCGCAAACCGTACTGGCCGCCGAATTGTTTTCCGAGCCGCCGATCAACCTCATGCCGGGACGCATTGCCGGCAACGAAGTCAGCTTCGCCAATTTCGTCCACTTTCCGTTGAACGTCGACCTGCGCCCGGTGGGTGAGGGCGAGTTCCGTTTCGGCGTACGACCCAGCCATATCTCGCTGGTGCCGAGCAACGACGATGATCTGGAACTGGCGGTGACCGTCGAAGTGGCCGAAATCAGTGGTTCGGAAACCTTCCTGCACGTGCGCAACGAGCATTTCTTGCTGGTGCTGCATCTGCCGGGTGTTCACGAATACGACGTCGATGCGCCGATCCGCATTTATATCCCGACCCACAAACTGTTCGTTTTCGATGCGCAGGGCCGTCTGGTGCAAGCACCGGGCCGGCGTGTCGCGAGGGTTGCCTGATGGCCGAAATCCGTTTGCAGCACCTCGCCCACAGCTACAGCAAAACCCCGAGCGGCGCTGAGGACTACGCGATCCGCGAGATGGATCACATCTGGGAGCAGGGCGGTGCCTACGCCTTGCTCGGCCCGTCAGGTTGCGGCAAGTCGACCTTGCTCAACATCATTTCCGGCCTGCTCAGCCCCTCGCAGGGCCATGTGCTGTTCGACGGCAAAGCGGTGAACGACCTGACCCCGGAGAAGCGCAACATCGCCCAGGTTTTTCAGTTTCCGGTGGTCTACGACACCATGAGCGTGTTCGACAACCTCGCTTTTCCCTTGCGCAATCAGGGCATGGCCGAGGCGAAAGTGCACAGCAAGGTGCAGGAAATCGCCGAAGTCCTCGACCTGCAGAATCTGCTGAGCAAGAAGGCGCGCAACCTCACCGCCGACGAAAAACAGAAAGTCTCGATGGGCCGGGGGCTGGTGCGCGACGACGTCTCCGCAATTCTGTTCGACGAGCCGCTGACGGTGATCGACCCGCACCTGAAGTGGAAACTGCGGCGCAAGCTCAAGCAGATCCACGAGCAGTTCAACATCACCATGGTCTACGTCACCCACGATCAACTGGAAGCCTCGACCTTCGCCGACAAGATCGCGGTGATGTACGGCGGCCAGATCGTTCAGTTCGGCACGCCACGGGAATTGTTCGAGCGGCCGAGCCATACCTTTGTCGGCTACTTCATCGGCAGCCCGGGGATGAATCTGATCGAGGTGCAGCCGCAGCCCGGTGGCGTCGGTTTCGCCTCGACGCACTTGCCGTTGTCCGACGCCTTGCAGCGCCATATCGAGCACGGCCAGTGGAAAAATCTCAAGGTCGGCATCCGTCCCGAGTTTATTCACGTCTGGGACGAGCCGTTTGACGACGCGATGCAGGCCAACGTCGTACACGTCGAAGACCTCGGCACCTACAAGATCATGACCCTCAACCTCGACGGTGCGCCGTTGAAGGTGCGCCTGGCTGAAGACAAGCCGGTGCCTCAAGGCACGGCTTACATCAGTTTTCCGGCGCAATGGCTGATGGTCTATGCCGATGAGTTTCTCCTGGAAGTCAGCGACGAGGAGGTGCAGCCATGAACAAGGTGCAGAACAACAAGGCCTGGTGGCTGGTGTTGCCGGTGTTTCTGCTGGTGGCGTTCAGTGCGGTGATCCCGATGATGACCGTGGTCAACTATTCGGTGCAGGACATCTTCGACCAGTCCAGCCGCTACTTCGTCGGTGCCGACTGGTACAGGCAGGTGCTGCTCGACCCGCGTCTGCACGACTCGCTGCTGCGCCAGTTCATCTACTCGGCCTGCGTGTTGCTGATCGAAATCCCGCTGGGCATCGCCGTCGCGCTGACTATGCCGACCAAGGGCCGCTGGTCTTCGGTGGTGCTGATCATTCTGGCGATTCCGTTGCTGATTCCGTGGAACGTGGTCGGCACCATCTGGCAGATCTTCGGCCGCGCCGACATCGGCCTGCTCGGTTCCAGCCTCAATGCCATGGGCATCAGCTACAACTACGCCGCCAACACCATGGACGCCTGGGTGACGGTGCTGGTGATGGACGTCTGGCACTGGACTTCACTGGTGGCGCTGCTGTGCTTCTCCGGCCTGCGGGCGATTCCCGACGTGTATTACCAGGCCGCGCGCATCGATCGCGCCTCGGCCTGGGCGGTGTTCCGCCACATTCAATTGCCCAAGCTGAAAAGCGTGCTGCTGATCGCGGTGATGCTGCGCTTCATGGACAGTTTCATGATCTACACCGAGCCGTTCGTGCTCACCGGCGGCGGGCCGGGTAATGCCACGACTTTCTTGAGTCAGACGTTGACGCAGATGGCTGTAGGGCAATTCGACCTTGGTCCGGCAGCGGCGTTTTCGCTGGTGTACTTCCTGATCATCCTGTTGGTGTCGTGGCTGTTTTATACCGCCATGACGCACTCCGACGCCAACCGCTGAGGCCCGGCCATGAGCAAGAGAAAGCTTATTCCGTTGCTGGTGTACGTCCTGTTCCTGCTAGTGCCGATCTACTGGCTGCTGAATATGTCGTTCAAGAGCAACACCGAAATCCTCGGCGGCCTGACGCTTTTCCCACAGGCCTTCACGCTGGCGAACTACAAGGTGATCTTTACTGATCCGAGCTGGTACACCGGTTATCTCAATTCGCTGTATTACGTCAGCCTCAACACGGTGATTTCCCTGAGCGTGGCGTTACCGGCGGCTTACGCGTTTTCACGCTATCGTTTCCTCGGCGACAAGCACCTGTTCTTCTGGCTGCTGACCAACCGCATGGCGCCGCCGGCGGTGTTTTTGCTGCCGTTCTTTCAGTTGTATTCGTCGATCGGCCTGTTCGACACACACATCGCTGTGGCGCTGGCGCACTGCCTGTTCAACGTGCCGCTGGCGGTGTGGATTCTCGAAGGCTTCATGTCCGGTGTGCCCAAGGAGATCGACGAAACCGCCTACATCGATGGCTACAGTTTTCCCAAGTTCTTCGTGAAGATTTTCATCCCGTTGATCGGCTCGGGCATCGGTGTCACGGCGTTTTTCTGCTTCATGTTTTCCTGGGTCGAACTGCTGCTGGCGCGCACGCTGACCTCGGTCAACGCCAAGCCGATTGCGGCAGTCATGACGCGAACAGTGTCGGCATCGGGGATTGATTGGGGCGTGTTGGCAGCGGCAGGGGTGCTGACCATCCTGCCGGGCATGCTGGTGATCTGGTTTGTGCGCAACCACGTGGCCAAGGGCTTTGCCCTCGGTCGAGTCTGAGGAGCTGATGATGGAATGGATGAGCTGGACGACACCGACCGCCGCGTTCTTCATCGGCATCGGTCTGATTCTGGTGGGCATGACCACTTGGGAATTGCGCTCGCCGAGCATCTTGCGGCGAGGGTTTTTGCCGATTGCCACCACCCGTGGCGATCGCTTGTTTATTGGTCTTCTCGGCAGCGCCTACCTGCACTTGCTGGTAATCGGCGTCACCGACTGGAGCATCTGGGTGGCGTCCGCGTTGTCCCTGGTGTGGCTGTTGGCTGTGATGCGTTGGGGCTAGTCGAATCGTTCGGCAACGCGGCTCCACAACTTAAACAGGAGGTCTCTATGTTCGATAAAAACAATAAGCTGCGACATAGCATTTCATTGGCAGCCATGCTGGCACTCAGCGGTTTGAGCGCATCTGCCTGGGCCGACGCCTACGAAGATGCTGCGAAAAAATGGATCGGCAGCGAGTTCAAGCCCTCGACCCTGACGGCCGAACAGCAGCTGGAAGAATTGAAGTGGTTCATCAAGGCCGCCGAGCCGTTTCGCGGCATGGACATCAAGGTCGTTTCCGAGACCCTGACCACCCACGAATATGAATCGAAAGTGTTGGCCAAGGCGTTCAGCGAAATCACCGGGATCAAGCTCACCCACGACCTGCTGCAGGAAGGCGACGTGGTCGAGAAAATGCAGACGGTGATGCAGTCGGACAAGAACATCTATGACGGCTGGGTCAACGACTCCGACCTGATCGGCACGCACTTTCGCTACGGCAAGACCGAATCGATCACCGACCTGATGGCCAACGAAGGCAAGAACTTCACTTCGCCGACCCTCGACATCAAGGACTTCATCGGCATTTCTTTTACCACCGCGCCGGACGGCAAGATTTATCAGCTGCCCGACCAGCAATTCGCCAACCTGTACTGGTTCCGCGCCGACTGGTTCGAGCGCGCCGATCTGAAAGCCAAGTTCAAGGAAAAGTACGGTTACGAGCTGGGCGTCCCGGTGAACTGGTCGGCCTATGAAGACATCGCCAAATTCTTCAGTGAAGACGTCAAGGAAATCGACGGCAAACGCGTTTACGGGCACATGGACTACGGCAAGAAAGACCCGTCGCTGGGCTGGCGCTTCACCGATGCCTGGTTCTCCATGGCCGGGGGCGGCGACAAGGGGCTGCCCAATGGTTTGCCAGTGGACGAGTGGGGTATTCGCGTCGAAGACTGCCATCCGGTCGGCTCCAGCGTGACCCGCGGCGGCGACACCAACGGCCCGGCGGCGGTGTTCGCCACCACCAAATACGTCGACTGGCTGAAGAAATACGCACCACCGGAAGCGGCTGGCATGACTTTCTCGGAGTCCGGGCCGGTGCCTTCGCAGGGCAATATTGCCCAACAGATCTTCTGGTACACCGCGTTCACCGCCGACATGACCAAGCCGGGCCTGCCGGTGGTCAACGCCGACGGCACGCCGAAGTGGCGCATGGCACCATCGCCCAAAGGCCCGTATTGGGAAGAGGGTATGAAGCTGGGCTATCAGGACGTGGGTTCGTGGACATTCATGAAATCCACCCCTGAGAAACAGAAACTGGCAGCGTGGTTGTACGCGCAGTTCGTCACCTCGAAAACCGTGTCGCTGAAGAAAACCATCGTCGGCCTGACGCCGATTCGTGAGTCGGACATCAACTCGCAAGCGATGACCGATCTGGCGCCGAAACTTGGCGGGCTGGTCGAGTTCTATCGCAGCCCGGCCCGCGTGCAGTGGTCGCCGACCGGGACCAACGTGCCGGACTATCCGCGTTTGGCGCAGCTGTGGTGGAGCCACATCGCCGAAGCGGCCAGCGGCGAGAAGACCCCGCAACAGGCGCTCGATGGCCTGGCGAAAGACCAGGACCGCATCATGGAACGCCTCGAACGCTCCAAGGCTCAGGCCGTGTGCGCACCGAAGATGAACCCGGAACGCGACGCGCAGTACTGGTTCGACCAGCCGGGCGCACCGAAGCCGAAACTGGCCAACGAGAAGCCTAAAGGCGAAACCGTGAGTTATAGCGAACTGCTGAAATCGTGGGCGGATGCGCGTAAGTAACAGCTGAAATGGAGAAAGCGAACGGCACCGGAAGGTGCCGTTTTTCATGCTGGTTGGACACCACTCCGCCATGGGCGTGGGCCGCAGCTTGGTAGCTGATATCAATCCCGTCTCAATGCGTGACGAACGGCATCCAGCACGGCGGGCTCAAAGGCGTTATGCCCCGAGCGCAACAAACGGGCCTCGACGAACTGGCGCTGACGCAACCAGCGCAGGCTGGACATGCCGTAGGTGTCTTTGACGCCTTGAATCACCAGGGTATCGCTGCTGAGCGAGAGGTTTTCGTCTGCCTGGCTGAAGAAGTAGCGATTGAGGTGATAATGCAATTCCAGACGAACAGCGCGAATGGCTTCTTGATCGGTAAACCGCGCCAACACCTCGTTGGGCATCGACTGCCCGTTCAGTCCGAGCGTCGCTTGCAACCATTGCATCGCCGCCTGTCGCTGTTGATCCTCAGAGCCTTGGTCGAGTTTGTGATAGAGGCTGCGACTTGAACCGCTGCCTGCTACCTGCAAAGCAGCATTGATTGCCCTGTCGAAAGTGCGAACGTTGGCCGGGAACGGAACGAAAATCGAGACCAGAGTGGTTTTCCTCAACGCACAGCGGTACTGCTGCTGGTACTGGATGGCCAGCCAGCTTCCCCAGGAAATGCCTAGCAGACTGATTTGCTCCAGGCCAAAGTGCAGGCGCAAGGCCTCAATATCCTGAACGCACAGACGCGAGTTGTTGTGGCGCCTCTGCCCATGCGGGCGTGATCGGCCGCAGCCGCGCTGATCCAGCAAAATGACGTCGAAGTGACGCAGGTCGAAAAACCCCAGATGCTGACGGCTGCAGCAGCCGCCCGGCCCTCCATGTAAAAAGAACACCGGCTCGGCCCCAAACGTTCCGTGGCGTTCCCAGTAAAGCCGATGGCCATTCTGCCGCGTCAAGTAACCGCTGGCTTCGTTCAAGGGCATGGCGCCTTCATGTGATAGAACTGAAACAATTCCTGGTGCCCGCTGCGCGCCCCTGTGCTCGATACCCTTGCAAGTCCATGGGTATAAGCCAGCCAGGGCACGGCGGACAATACCGGCGTATGGCCAAACAACAGAATTGTGCCTGCGGGTTTTACGCAACGTAACAGACTTGAAAACGCGCAGTTCGCCTCGCGACGGGTCAGGACTTCGGCATTGAGAAAGCGCAGGATCAGAACGTCGCAGCGCATACCCGCGTCAGCAGCCCTTGCCGCCTCCATGACGTGGTATTCGGCACGCGAGTCTGCGTGGTGGCGCCTGGCGTATTCGATCATCGTGGCCGAACGATCACTGCCGACGAAATGCCCACCGGCAAGTTCGGCGGCCAGACAGGCGATGAACTCGCCCGTAGAGCAGGCCGGGTCGTAAACCAGATCGCCGGGTTTGAGCAATGGGCCCAGCACTGCCACGCAATGTTCGCGAAAGTGCAGTTCGTCTGCGTTCAGCTGCTCGGCCAGCGACTCGTGACCCTGCCAGTAATCCGCCGGGCAAACGGCCTCGTTACCGTCATGATCGGTCGCCGTGAAAGGGAAATGGATCTCGCTGTGCAGGTCCCTGCGCGCGGCTTGGAAAACTTCGGCTCGCTCCTCCAGCGTAGCGGTATGAAAGTAGAACGACACGCCGTCATCGCTCCATTGCGACTGCAGGTGGGGGCCGAGCAACATGGCCGGATTCAAAAGGCTGTTCATGCTCCAGCGATGATCGGCGTCGCGTTGCAAGACCTTGCGGCCGATCCAGTCCCGACCACGGACCCGCAAGAAAAATACCTGATGCAAACCCTGTCGGGTCGGTTCAACGAAACAACCGATCGGGCCGGCGTATTCGATGTGTGCGGACAAATTCTTCGCCATTGCCATTTCATTCAAGTTTGAGAGCGCAGGTGTCCGGTTATTCATGAACACACCTCTGCGCGCAACCTGCGTAACGTACGACCGCGAGCGTGGGGAACCACGACATTGCCGCTCGAGACGATGAAAAATCGCTCCAGTGCGGGTATCACCACATTGATCAGGCTGGTGCCCAGGTTGGTTTGATGAACGATGGAAATGCCGAAGTCATGCCCATGCTGGCGCAGACTTTCGCTCAACTGTTCGATCTGCGAAGCCAATGGTGCTTGCGCTCCGGCTTCGGGCAATGTCACGGCGTGATGAGCACAGCGATGCAGCAAAACATCGGGATTGAACAGCAGACAGCGCAGCAGGCGTGGAAAAGGTGAGAGGTGGCGCTTTGCGTTGCGCAGCGATCTGGCGAATTCTTCCCCCGCTGCGGCGTGATGCAGTTGTACCAGTTCGGTCAGTGCGCGCCAGGCGGCGTGGCTCGGGCAGAGGGAACAGCCTGAACCGAATACCCGGATGTGCGTTCCGGGCGCTGCGGAAAAAGCCAGGAAAGTGCGAGCGACGAACTCGGTACTGATATCCACCAGCACGACCTCAGCGCCGAGTTCCCTTTCGGCATCCGTCCATAATTGCCCGAGCGCATCACGCTCACCAGGACGGGTGACTCTGCGCAGGGGGGGGTGATTCTGATAGTAAAAGTGGTCCAGCAAGAACAGCGAAACCGCGTCTCTTTCAATGCATTCGTTGATGGCGTGTAACAACGCCTCGTTGTAACTGGCGCCAATGGCGGTGCCGCTGTTGCTGGAATATCGACGCAGGGCGCGGCTGTCCGCCGCGTCCTGGGCGAAAACCTCGAGTGAGTGCGGTGACGTCAGCGCGAGCGGGTAGTAGAAGTGTCCGCAAGGAGGACAGCTGTAGCGTCGGCAGGCGATACGGCGGTTCGGCTGTTTCACAAGCATTCGCACGGGATCGTTGTCGAAAAGCCTGTCCGAAAAGTAGTCCACCGGAACGTGATGAACATCCGTTGCCGAGAGTCGATCGGTCCAATAGTGTTCGAGAGATTCATAGAGCGCGCCGATGCCAGCCTGCACTGCATAGCCCTTGCCAGCGCCTCGGGCGGCAGGCACTCCTTCGCGATCGATAAGGGTCACTTGTACCGCAACAACTTTCTGGCCAAGGGTGCGTATGACGGGAGTCATTGCCAGCCGACTCAATTCGGTCTGGATGCGCTGGCAGGCCTGGTCAGCTGTCAGTTCGCGTTCGACCATTGTGATTGCGTTCATGATCCCTCCTGATAGAGAACGGGAGGGGATACCCCCCGTTCATTACTCACTGTGCGTCCAGCTCCGCCAGTTCTTCCTCACTGAGTTGCAGCGTTTCGATCTGATCCGTTTCGCTGGTCTGCTCATCGTCCAGCTCGACAATTCGGTTGGCGTTCCAACTGCTCATGTAGCCCATGGTTCGATTCCTGTTGTGTGGATGAACGTGCTTGTTTGCACGACTCGAATCTATAAGCCGGGCCGCGCCCGGTCAAAAATGTCCAGAAGTGTCGATATCGGGATTGAACGGTCGTCGAAACACATGCACAACATTCTGAGGTTGAGAGGCAAGATCTGCGGTTTAAGCCGCGTTGCCGGGGGAACGCCCAGCATTCGGCGCAGGAAACTGGAAGTACCGGCGAGGCATGATGCCGGGCGACTGTGGGATATTTCAGCGGAGGTTTTGAGAAAGTCAGGCCTTGGAAAACCTGATCATCAGACTTTCGTGTGTTTGCGGTGAGCTCTCCTGCCGCCAATTGAGAGAATTCCTACATTCGCGCTCGTCCTGGCTCGGCAACGAGGCCGCGCGGCTGGTCATGAACTCAACGGAAACAAAAACGGCACCCGAAGGTGCCGTTTCCATTTGTAGCCAGATGAGCCGAGCAATCAGCCCGCCAGGCCCGCCTGCTGTACCAGCACGAGCAATGGCTGCGGGTAAACACCCAGGAAAAATGCGACCAGGGCGATGGCCAGCAGCATCACGCCGCCTGCCTTCTGTTCCCAGTGCAGCTGAGCGTCGTGGCGACGCAGGTTTGGCTCGATCAGGTAGAGGGTGACCATCACGCGCAGGTAGTAGAAGACGCCGATGGCGCTGCCCAGC
Source organism: Pseudomonas sp. TSRC2-2 (assembly GCF_049897785.1). Lineage (NCBI taxonomy): Bacteria > Pseudomonadati > Pseudomonadota > Gammaproteobacteria > Pseudomonadales > Pseudomonadaceae > Pseudomonas > Pseudomonas sp. TSRC2-2. Next base: position 156,791 of record NZ_JAFCWZ010000012.1, on the reverse strand, counting down.
ACCAGAGCGCCGACCAGCCACCACTGACGCGTTTCGACGCCGCTGGCGATGATGTAGAACTTGCCGATGAAGCCTGCGGTCAGCGGGATACCGGCCAGGGACAGCATCATCACGGTCAGCACGGCGGTCAGGTACGGACGGCGCCAGAACAGGCCGCGGTATTCGTACAGGGCGTCGGCGTCACGGCCGTTGTACGGCGACGACATCAGGGTGATCACGCCGAACGCGCCGAGGCTGGTGATCACGTAGGTGACCAGGTACACGCCGATGGCTTCCACCGCCAGACCCTTGCTCGCCACCAGCGCGATCAGCAGATAGCCGAAGTGCGCGATGGACGAGTAACCGAGCAGACGCTTGAGGTTGCTCTGGGTCAGGGCCAGCAGGTTACCGAACAGGATCGAGGCAACGGCGATGACGCTCAGCACGTCGCTCAGCACACCGCTGCTGGCGGCAGGGGAGATCTGGAACAGACGCACCATCACCGCAAACACGGCCACCTTCGACGCGGTGGCGAGGAACGCCGCCACCGGTGCCGGAGCGCCTTCGTAAACGTCCGGCGTCCACAGGTGGAACGGTACCAGCGACAGCTTGAACGCCAGGCCGATCAGCATCATGCCCAGGCCCAGTTGCGCCAGCGGACTTGGCAGACCCGTTGCAGCCAGCGCCTGACCGATGCCAACGAAGCTCAGCGAGCCTGCGTCTGCGTACAACAGCGCCATACCGAACAGCAGGAACGCGGAACCGGCGGCCGAAAGCACCATGTACTTGATGCCGGCTTCCAGCGAACGTTTGTTGAAGAAGGCGTAAGCCACCAGACCGTAAACCGGTACCGAGAGCAGTTCCAGACCGATGAACAAACCGGCCAGGTGCTGCGCGCTGACCAGAACCAGACCACCGGCGGCGGCCATCAGGATCAGCAGATACAGTTCCTCGCGGTTGCCCGGGTAACCCGAACCGCCATCACCGAGGTAGGCGTGGGCGAGGGTGACGCAGGCGAGGGTGGCGACCAGGATCATCGCCATGTACAGGCAGGCGAACGCGTCGATCTGCAGCAAAGGCGTCACGGCCAGAGGCGCGACTTTCAGAGCCGGCAGGATCGACAGCAACGCCAGGTTCAGACCCGCCACCGAAATCAGGAAGGTCTGCGAGTGGTTGCGGCGCCAGGCGATTGCCAGCATCACCACGATAATGGTGAGGCTGGTGATCAACAGTGGCGCAAGCGCAATAAAGTGTTGAATCGTGAATTCCATAGCGCTCTTACCGGGCCGAAGCGAGTTGAGAGAAGGCGGTGCCGAGCCACTGCTGCACGCCATGCATCGTGGCGGCAGAGGTGTCGAGGAACGGTTGAGGGTAGACGCCGAGGTAAATCAGCAGCACCGCCAGACCGAGCACCATGATCAGTTCGCGCGCATCCATGCCGTGCAGCACCGCGTCGGATTTCGACGGGCCGAAGTAGGCACGGTGGATCATGATCAGCGAGTAGACCGAACCGAACACCAGACCGGAGGTGGCAATCGCCGTGACCCATGGAGCGCTGGCGAAAGAACCGATCAGGATCAGGAACTCGCCGACAAAGTTACCGGTACCCGGCAGGCCCAGCGACGCCGCCGCGAAGAACAGGCTGATCGCCGGCAGGTACGCAATACGCGACCACAGGCCGCCCATCTCACGCATGTCCCGAGTGTGCAAACGCTCGTACAACTGACCGCTGAGGATAAACAGTGCCGCCGCCGACAGACCGTGCGCGAGCATCTGGATCACTGCGCCCTGCAGGGCCAGTTGGCTGCCGGAGTAGATGCCGATCAACACGAAACCCATGTGGGAAACGGAGGAGAAGGCGATCAGACGCTTGATGTCGGTTTGTGCGAACGCCAGGAACGCGCCGTAGAAGATGCCGATCAGACCGAGGGTCATGGCGATCGGCGCAAACTCGGCCGAGGCATTCGGGAACAGCGGCAGGGCGAAACGCAGCAGGCCGTAGGCCGCAGTTTTCAGCAGGATACCGGCGAGGTCGACGGAACCGGCCGTCGGCGCCTGGGCGTGGGCATCAGGCAGCCACGAATGGAACGGCACGACCGGCAGCTTGACCGCGAAGGCGATGAAGAAACCGAGCATCAGAATGTACTCGGTGGTCATCGACATCTTGGTTTTCAACAGGTCGGCGTAGTTGAAGGTGATCACGCCAGTGTTGTTGAAGTTGACCAGCACCAGACCGAGGATCGCCACCAGCATGATCAGGCCGGAAGCCTGAGTGAAGATGAAGAACTTGGTCGCTGCGTAGATCCGGGTTTTCTTGCCGTCCGAAGAGCTGTGACCCCAGAGCGCGATGAGAAAGTACATCGGCACCAGCATCATTTCCCAGAAGAAGAAGAACATGAACAGGTCGAGGGCGAGGAACACGCCGACCACACCGCCCAGGATCCACATCAGGTTCAGGTGGAAGAAGCCAACGTGACGTTGAATCTCTTTCCACGAGCAGAGTACCGAGAGGATACCCAGCAGACCGGTCAGCAGGATCATCAACAGCGACAGGCCGTCGAGGGCCAGATGCACGTTGATGCCGAAACGCTGGATCCAGACATGCTTGAACTCAAGCGCCCAAGTCGGATCGGCGCCTGGCGCCGGTGCGAATGAATAGTCACCGTGGGCCCACAGCCAGAGGCCAAGGGCGAGTTCCAGGGTCATGGTCAACAGCGCAATCCAGCGCGGGAGGGTAGCGCCGAAGCGCTCACCCATCCAGCACAGCAGGCCGCCGATGAAGGGGATCAGGATTAGCCAGGGCAGAATCATGACGGGCTCGTTTCCTTTCGCAAATTCGCAAGGTTCATATCAGACCGCTACCAGCACGATGGCGCCGATTACCAGCACGGCACCAGCAGCCATCGAGGCGGCGTACCAACGCAGTTGACCGGTCTCGGTACGGCTCAGGGCAGTGTGACCACCCTTGGCCATACGCGGGATCAGACCGATGGTCTGGTCGAGCGGGTCTTTGCGCAGTACATGGCTGATCGCAAGGTACGGCTTGACGAACAGTTTGTCGTAGATCCAGTCGAAGCCCCAGGCAGCGAACCACCAGGCCGAAAGGAAACGGCCGATGCCGCTGTTGGCGATCGCCGTGACGAAACGACGCTTGCCGAGGAACAGCAGGGCCGCCAGCAGGATACCGGCCAGGGCGATGGCGCCCGAGGCGATTTCCAGACTGTGCTTGGCTTCGCCACCGGCATGACCAACGCTTTGCGGCAACACGCCGTGCAGCGGCGGCACGATCATCGCGCCAACGAAAGTCGACAGCACGATCAGCACCGACAGTGGCAGCCAGTGCGCAATGCCGTGGCCGGCATGGGCTTCGGTCTTGGCTTCACCGTGGAACGCGATGAAGATCAGGCGGAAGGTGTACAGCGAGGTCATGAACGCACCGACCAGACCTGCGTAAAGCAGACCCTGATTGCCGCTGGCGAACGCTTCCCAGAGGATTTCGTCCTTGGAGTAGAAGCCTGCGGTGACCAGTGGCAGAGCAGCCAGTGCAGCACCACCGACGATGAAGCTGGCGTAGGCCAGTGGCAGTTTCTTCCACAGACCACCCATCTTGAAGATGTTCTGCTCGTGGTGGCAGGCAACGATCACCGCACCGGAGGCAAGGAACAGCAGGGCCTTGAAGAAGGCGTGGGTCATCAGGTGGAAGATCGCGCCTTCCCAGGCACCCACGCCCAGCGCCAGGAACATGTAGCCGATCTGGCTCATGGTCGAGTAGGCGAGGATACGTTTGATGTCGGTTTGCACCAGCGCGGCGAAACCGGCCAGTACCAGCGTCACACCACCGACGATGCCGACCAGGTGCAGGATATCCGGCGCCAGGGTGAACAGACCGTGGGTACGGGCGATCAGGTAGACACCGGCGGTTACCATGGTCGCGGCGTGAATCAGTGCCGACACCGGGGTAGGGCCGGCCATCGCATCAGCGAGCCAGGTTTGCAGCGGCAGTTGTGCCGATTTACCGACCGCGCCACCCAGCAGCATCAGGGTGGCCAGGGTGATCCAGAAGTCGCCGACCTGGAATTTCTGCGGTGCCAGCACCAGCAGTTCCTGAATGTTCAACGTGCCCACTTGCTGGAACAGGATGAACAGGCCGATGGCCATGAACACGTCACCGATCCGGGTCACGATGAAGGCCTTGAGTGCCGCGTTACCGTTGTTGCGGTTGCTGTAGTAGAAACCGATCAACAGGTACGAGCACAGGCCCACGCCTTCCCAGCCGAAGTACAGGAACAACAGGTTATCGCCGAGCACCAGGAACAGCATGCTGGCGATAAACAGGTTGGTGTACGAGAAGAAGCGCGAGTAGCCCGCTTCGCCGCGCATGTACCACGACGCGAAGAGGTGGATCAGGAAACCGACGCCGACCACCACGCCGAGCATGGTGATCGACAGGCCGTCGATGTACAGGGCGAAATCAGGCTTGAAGCCTTCCACCGCCATCCACTGCCACAGCACCAGGGTGTAGTGACCGCCTTCGGGCGGCGCGACGTTGAATTGCCAGATGACGTAGGCGGTGACAATCGCCGACAAGCCAATGGAACCCACGCCGACCAGCGCCGAGAGGTTTTCCGACCAGCGTCCACGGGAGAACGACAGCAGCAGGAAACCGATGAGAGGAAATACGAAAGTCAGAAAGATCAGGTTCATCCGCGCATCTCACTGGCAGCGTCGATATCGAGCGTGTGGAAGCGGCGATACAGTTGCAGCAGGATCGCCAGACCAATACTGGCCTCGGCGGCTGCCAGGCTGATCACCAGGATGAACATGATCTGTCCATCCGGCTGCGCCCAGCGGGCGCCCGCGACGATGAAGGCCAGGGCAGAGGCGTTCATCATCACTTCCAGACTCATCAACACGAACAAAATGTTGCGGCGGACCATCAGGCCGACCAGACCAAGGCAGAACAGGATGCCGGCAACGGCTAAACCATGTTCGAGAGGGATAGCAGGCATGTCTTACTCCTTCGCCTCGTTACGGCCCAAATGGAACGCCGTGACGGCTGCGGCGAGCAGCAGCATCGAGGCGAGTTCGACCACCAGCAGGTACGGGCCGAACAGGCTGATGCCCACGGCCTTGGCGTCTACGGTGGTGTGGCCGATGGCCTGACCGCTCTGGTGAGCGAACAGCACATACAGCAGTTCGGCCAGCAGCAGACCGGCAAGAATCACCGGGCCCGCCCAGATGCCGGGCTTGAGCCAGGTGCGTTCCTGCTGAACCGAGGCCGGGCCAAGGTTCAGCATCATCACCACGAACACGAACAGCACCATGATGGCGCCGGCGTAGGCGATCACTTCCAGCACACCGGCAAACGGTGCGCCGAGCGCGAAAAACGTCATGGCCACAGCGATCAACGAGATGATCAGGTAGAGCAGGGCGTGCACAGGGTTGGTGTTGGTGACCACACGAAGCGTGGACACCACAGCAATACCCGATGCGAAATAGAAAGCGAATTCCATCGTTCTTCCTTAAGGCAGCAAGCTCTTCACGTTGATCGGTTCGGCTTCGTTCTGCGCAGCGCCTTTCGGCTTGCCAGCGATTGCCATACCTGCAACACGATAGAAGTTGTAATCAGGGTTTTTGCCGGGGCCGGAGATCAGCAGATCTTCTTTCTCGTACACCAGGTCCTGACGTTTGAACTCGGCCATCTCGAAATCCGGCGTCAGCTGGATCGCGGTGGTCGGGCAGGCTTCCTCGCAGAGACCGCAGAAAATGCAGCGCGAGAAGTTGATGCGGAAGAAGTCCGGGTACCAGCGACCGTCTTCGGTTTCAGCTTTCTGCAGCGAGATGCAACCCACCGGGCACGCCACGGCGCACAGGTTGCAGGCTACGCAGCGTTCTTCGCCATCGGGGTCGCGGGTCAGGACGATGCGGCCACGGTAGCGCGGCGGCAGGTAGACCTGCTCCTCGGGGTATTGCAGGGTGTCGCGCTTGCGAAAGCCGTGGCCGAAGACCATGACCAGGCTGCGCAACTGGGTACCGGTACCCTTAACGATGTCGCCAATATATTTGAACATGGGTCAAATCCTCACTGAACCGCAACCGCAGGCGTGTTCAACAACACAACCGCAGCGGTCACCAGCAAATTGATCAGGGTCAGTGGCAGGCAGAATTTCCAGCTGAAATCCATCACCTGGTCATAACGCGGACGCGGGATGGACGCGCGCAGCAGGATGAACAGCATGATGAAGAACGCGGTCTTCAGTGCGAACCAGACGAAGGACAGTTGCGGCAGGATGCCGAACGGACCGTGCCAGCCACCGAAGAACAGGGTGACCAGCAGCGCCGAGATCAGGATGATGCCGATGTATTCACCGACGAAGAACATGCCCCATTTCATACCGGCGTATTCAATGTGGTAACCGTCGGCCAGTTCCTGTTCCGCTTCCGGCTGGTCGAACGGGTGACGGTGAGTCACGGCGACGCCAGCGATGAAGAAGGTACAGAAGCCGAAGAACTGCGGAATGATGAACCACAGGTTCTGCGCCTGGTATTCGACGATGTCGCGCATGTTGAACGAACCGACCTGCACCACGATGCCCATCAGGGCCAGGCCCATGAACACTTCGTAGGACACGGTCTGCGCCGAGGCACGCAAGCTGCCCAAAAGGGCGAACTTGTTGTTGCTCGACCAGCCGGCGAACAGCACCGCGTACACCGACAGACCAGCCATTGCGAAGAAGAACAGCAGGCCGATGTTCAGATCCGCCACGCCCCAGGTCGGGGTGATCGGGATGATCGCGAAGGCGATCAACAGGGCGGACATGGCCACCACCGGTGCCAGGGTGAAGATCACCTTGTCGGCAAACGGCGGGGTCCAGTCTTCCTTGAAGAACATCTTCAACATGTCGGCGGCGATCTGGAACATGCCGAACGGGCCAACGCGGTTCGGACCGTAACGGTCCTGCCACCAGCCCAGCAGGCGACGTTCGACAAAGCTCAGCAACGCACCTGCGACCACCACGGCCAGCAGAATCACGATGGCTTTGATGACCGTCAGGATCACATCGATCACTTCAGGGGTGAACCAGGTCATTGCGCTGCCTCCTGCAGACCGTCGACGGACACACCGGCGAATGCCGGTGGAATGCCGGCGATGCCCGCAGGCAATGCCACCAGACCGGCGCCCAGTTCTTCATTGATGCGCAGCGGCAGACGCAGGGTCTGGCCGGCCACGTTCAGGCTCAGCAGGGCACCGTCGTTGACGCCCAGACGATCCGCTTCGGATTTCGCCAGTGCCACGTAAGGGGCCGGAATGCGCTCTTGCACCGGTGCGGCTTTCGAAGAGTTTTCTTCGCTGCCGAACAGGTGGAAGAACGGCACGGCTTGCCAGGTACCCGGCGCCGGGTTGAATGCACGCGGCGCGGCGGCGAACCAGTTCAGCGAGTCGCCGGTGCTTTCGATCAGGCGGGTGCCCGGATCGCCAGCACGCAGGTGACCACCGACTTCGTCCTGGAACTTGTTCCACGCTTGTGGCGAGTTCCAGCCCGGCGACCAGGCAAACGGCACCTGCTGACGCGGTTCGGCAGAGCCCGAGTAACCTTCCATGGAGAAGGCGAACGCGGTGTCCTGGTCTTGCGGCATGCGTGGTTCGTGGACGCTGATATCGGCGCGCATCGCGGTGCGACCGGAATAACGCAGCGGCTCACGCGCCAGTTTCAGACCCTTGATGCGGAACGCCGCGGACGGCGCGGCATCGACGATGCGCGCCAGCTGTTCGGTGCTCGAGGCCACGGCAGCGGTGACGTGGTCGAGTTGCGTCCAGTCGATCGGCTGGTTCAGCAGGGTCGCACGCAGAGCGTGCAGCCAGCGCCAGCCTTCGTGTACCAGAATGCTCGCGTCGAGGTACTGCGGGTCGAAAACCTGGAAGAAGCGCTGGGCGCGACCTTCCTGGCTGACCAGCGTACCGTCGCCTTCGGCGAAGCTCGCTGCTGGCAGAACCAGTTGCGCGCGTTCGGTCGTCGCGGTTTTCTGATGGTCGGCAACGATCACCACTTTCGCAGCGTTCAGTGCAGCGTCGACCTTGGCTTTGGCGGTGCGGGTGTACAGATCGTTTTCCAGCACGACGATCGCATCAGCCTGGCCATCAATGACCGTTTGCAGCGCGGCGTCGACCGATTCGCCACCGAGCATGGCCAGACCGAGGCTGTTGGCTTCCGGCACGATCAGGCTGATCGAACCGTTCTTCTCGCGCAGCTTCAAGGCTTTGGCGATGTTCGCTGCGGCTTCGATCAGCGCTTTCGAACCGAGCGAAGTGCCGGCGATGATCAGCGGACGTTTGGCCGCGAGCAGGGCGTCGGCGATGCGCTGCGCCAGTTCCAGAGCTTCGGCGTCCAGGCCTTCAACGGCCGGGGCGCTGGCATCCAGCGCGTGAGCAACGGCGAAACCGATGCGTGCCAGATCGTCGGGAGCGGCGTGTACACATTCTTCGGCGACGTCGTCGAGTTTGGTTTCAGCGAGGCTGGCGATGAACAGCGGATTCAGCGCGTGCTGACCGATGTTCTTCACAGCGGCGTCGAGCCAGGGCTGGACGCGCATGGCTTCAGCCATGTCTTCAGCCTTGCCCTTGACCGATTGGCGCAGGGCCAGCGCCATACGCGCGGCGGTCTGGGTCAGGTCTTCGCCGAGGACGAAGATCGCGTCGTGATCTTCGATGTCGCGCATGTTCGGCACGGGCAGCGGGCTGTCTTTCAGCACCTGCAGAACCAGACGGATGCGCTCCAGTTCGGACGCTTCAATACCCGAGTAGAAGTGCTCGGCGCCGACCAGTTCGCGCAACGCGTAGTTGCTTTCGAGGCTGGCACGCGGCGAACCGATACCGACGATGTTGCGGCCGCGCAGCAGGTCGGCGGCTTTATCCAGCGCGTCGTCCAGGCTCAGCCTGGTGCCGTCGGCCAGCAGCGGCTGACGTGGGCGATCGGTGCGGTTGACGTAGCCATAACCGAAACGGCCACGGTCGCAGAGGAAGTACTGGTTCACCGAACCGTTGAAACGGTTTTCGATGCGACGCAGTTCACCGTAACGCTCGCCCGGCGAGATGTTGCAGCCGCTCGAGCAGCCATGGCAGATGCTCGGGGCGAATTGCATGTCCCACTTGCGGTTGTAGCGCTCGGAGTGAGTCTTGTCGGTGAACACACCGGTCGGGCAGACCTCGGTGAGGTTGCCGGAGAACTCGCTTTCGAGGGTGCCGTCTTCAACGCGACCGAAGTACACGTTGTCGTGGGCGCCGAATACACCGAGGTCGGTGCCGCCAGCGTAGTCCTTGTAGAAACGCACGCAGCGGTAGCAGGCGATGCAGCGGTTCATTTCGTGGGAAATGAACGGGCCCAGTTGCTGGTTCTGGTGGGTGCGTTTGCTGAAGCGATAACGGCGCTCGTTGTGGCCGGTCATCACCGTCATGTCTTGCAGGTGGCAGTGGCCACCTTCTTCGCACACCGGGCAGTCGTGCGGGTGGTTGGTCATCAGCCATTCGACAACACTGGCGCGGAACGCCTTGGATTCTTCATCGTCGATGGAGATCCAGGTGTTGTCGGTGGCAGGCGTCATGCAGGACATGACGATGCGACCACGGGTGTCGTTCTCGTCGGTGTACTGCTTGACCGCGCACTGGCGGCAGGCCCCGACGCTACCAAGCGCGGGGTGCCAGCAGAAATATGGAATGTCGAGGCCCAGCGACAGACATGCCTGTAACAGGTTGTCTGCCCCGTCGACTTCGAGCGCTTTGCCGTCTACGTGGATAGTGGCCATGGTTCAAAGGTCTTCGTTGGCCCGGTGTCAGCGGGCGTGGCTAATGGAATCTTGTGATGCGTCCGAATCCAGTCAGCCCCGAAGGGCGTCATCGGACGAAAGGCGAAGGGCACGGACCCTTCGCCTTTTTAAGCGTTTACGCGCCGACTACGATCGGCCTTGCCAGAGGCGGGACGGCGGCGCTGACAGGCGCGATACCGGCTTCGAACTCTGGACGGAAGTATTTGATGGCACTGCCCAATGGCTCCACGGCACCCGGTGCGTGAGCACAGAAGGTCTTGCCCGGGCCGAGGAAACCGACCAGACCCAGCAGGGTCTCGATGTCGCCTGGCTGACCCTTGCCCTGTTCGATGGCCATCAAGAGCTTGACGCTCCATGGCAGGCCATCGCGGCACGGAGTGCAGAAACCGCACGATTCACGGGCGAAGAACTGCTCCATGTTGCGCAGCAGCGAGACCATGTTGACGCTGTCGTCCACCGCCATCGCCAGACCGGTACCCATACGGGTGCCGACCTTGGCGATGCCGCCGGCATACATCTGTGCGTCGAGGTGTTCCGGCAACAGGAAACCGGTACCGGCGCCACCTGGCTGCCAGGCCTTGAGCTTGAAGCCGTCGCGCATGCCGCCGGCGTAGTCTTCGAACAACTCGCGACCGGTGACGCCAAACGGCAGCTCCCACAGGCCCGGGTTCTTGACCTTGCCGGAGAAGCCCATGAGCTTGGTGCCCATGTCTTCGGAGCCTTCGCGAGCCAACGATTTGTACCAGTCGACGCCGTCGGCGATGATCGCCGGCACGTTGCACAGGGTTTCGACGTTGTTCACGCAGGTCGGCTTGCCCCACACGCCAACGGCGGCAGGGAAGGGCGGCTTGGAGCGAGGGTTGGCGCGGCGGCCTTCGAGGGAGTTGATCAGTGCGGTTTCTTCACCGCAGATGTAACGCCCGGCGCCGGTGTGGACGAACAGCTCGAAATCGAAACCGCTGCCCAGAATGTTCTTGCCCAGCAGGCCCGCAGCCTTGGCTTCTTCCACGGCACGGTTGAGGTGCTTGGCGGCGGTGGTGTATTCCCCGCGCAGGAAGATGTAGCCACGGTAGGTTTTCAGCGCGCGAGCGCTGATCAGCATGCCTTCGATCAGCAGATGGGGCAGTTGCTCCATCAGCATGCGGTCTTTCCAGGTGTTCGGCTCCATTTCATCCGCGTTGCACAGCAGGTAGCGGATGTTGATGGATTCGTCCTTGGGCATCAGGCCCCACTTCACGCCAGTGGGGAAACCTGCACCGCCGCGACCTTTGAGGCCGGCGTCTTTCACGGTCTGAACGATGGCGTCCTGATCCATGTCGGCGAAGGCTTTGCGCGCAGCAGCGTAACCGTTCTTGGCCTGGTACTCGTCGAGCCATACGGCTTCGCCGTCATCGCGCAGACGCCAGGTCAGCGGGTGAGTCTCGGCCGATCGCTGAATGCGGTTGGCAGGACCGAAAGATGTCAGGGTCATACGTAGCCCTCGAGCAGTTTGGCCACGCCAGCAGGCTGCACGTCGCCAAAGGTGTCATCGTCGATCATCAGCGCCGGTGCCTTGTCGCAGTTGCCGAGGCAGCAGACAGGCAGCAGGGTGAAACGACCGTCGGCGGTGGTCTGACCCAGGCCGATGCCCAGATTGTTCTGGATTTCGCTGACCACCGATTCGTGGCCACCGATGTAGCAGACCATGCTGTCGCAGACGCGAATGATGTGGCGGCCGACCGGTTGACGGAAGATCTGGCTATAGAACGTCGCCACGCCTTCAACGTCGCTGGCCGGGATGCCGAGGATCTCGCCGATGGCGTACAACGCGCCGTCCGGCACCCAGCCGCGTTCCTTCTGAACGATCTTCAGGGCTTCGATCGACGCCGCGCGCGGGTCTTCGTAGTGATGCAGCTCGTGCTCGATGGCCGAGCGCTCGGTTTCACTCAAGGTGAAACGGTCTGTCTGGATAAGCGTGCTGTTCATGCTTAGCGGTCCACGTCGGCCATAACGAAGTCGATACTACCCAGGTACGCAATCAAGTCCGCGACCATGCTGCCTTTGATCACCGAAGGGATCTGCTGCAGGTGCGGGAAACTCGGTGTGCGGATCCGGGTACGGTAGCTCATGGTGCCGCCGTCGCTCGTCAGGTAATAACTGTTGATGCCCTTGGTCGCTTCGATCATCTGGAAGGATTCGTTGGCCGGCATGACCGGGCCCCACGAAACCTGCAGGAAGTGCGTGATCAGGGTTTCGATGTGCTGCAGCGTGCGCTCTTTGGGCGGCGGCGTGGTCAGCGGGTGATCCGCCTTGTACGGGCCTTCCGGCATGTTGCGCATGCATTGATCAATGATCTTGATGCTCTGGCGCATCTCTTCGACGCGGACCATGCAGCGGTCGTAGGCATCGCCGTTGACGGCCAGCGGCACTTCGAATTCGAAGTTCTCGTAGCCCGAGTACGGACGCGCTTTACGCAGGTCGAAATCGCAACCGGTCGAACGCAGGCCGGCACCGGTGACGCCCCATTCCAGGGCTTCTTTGGTGTTGTACGCAGCAACGCCGACGGTACGCCCCTTGAGGATGCTGTTCTGCAGCGCAGCCTTGGTGTATTCGTTCAGACGCTTGGGCATCCACTCGACGAAATCCTTGACCAGTTTTTCCCAGCCGCGCGGCAGGTCGTGGGCAACACCACCGATGCGGTACCAGGCCGGGTGCAGACGGAAACCGGTGATGGCTTCGATCACCGTGTACGCCTTCTGGCGGTCGGTGAAGGTGAAGAACACCGGGGTCATCGCGCCGACGTCCTGGATGTAGGTACCCAGGAACAGCAGGTGGCTGGTGATCCGGAAGAACTCGGCCATCATGATGCGGATGACGTCGACCTTCTGCGGCACCTTGATGCCGGCCAGCTTCTCGACCGAGAGCACGTACGGCAGGTTGTTCATCACGCCGCCGAGGTAGTCGATGCGGTCGGTGTAGGGAATGTAGCTGTGCCAGGACTGACGCTCGCCCATCTTCTCGGCACCACGGTGGTGGTAACCGATGTCGGGAACGCAATCGACGATCTCTTCACCGTCCAGCTGCAGGATGATGCGGAACGCACCGTGCGCCGAAGGGTGGTTCGGGCCGAGGTTGAGGAACATGTAGTCCTCGTTGGCGCCGGAACGCTTCATGCCCCAGTCTTCAGGGCGGAAACGCGCGGCTTCTTCCTCAAGCTGCTGCTTGGCGAGGTTGAGGCTGAACGGATCGAATTCGGTGGCGCGCGCCGGGAAGTCCTTGCGCAGCGGGTGACCTTCCCAGGTCGGCGGCATCATGATGCGCGACAGGTGCGGGTGGCCTTTGAAGTCGATGCCGAACATGTCCCAGACTTCGCGCTCGTACCAGTTGGCGTTCGGCCAGATGCTGGTGACGGAAGGCATGCTGAGGTCGCCTTCGGACAAGGCGACCTTGATCATCACGTCACTATTACGCTCCAGCGACATGAGGTGATAGAACACGGTGAAATCGGCGCCGGTCGGCAGCCCTTGACGCTTGGTGCGCAGACGCTCGTCCACGCCGTGCAGGTCATAGAGCATGACGTACGGCTTGGGCAGGTTGCGCAGGAAAGTCAGGACTTCAACCAGTCTGGCGCGGGCCACCCACAGCACCGGCATGCCGGTGCGGGTTGCCTGAGCGGTGAACGCTTCGGCGCCAAAGCGGTTGTTCAATTCGACGACCACATCCTGGTCGTCTGCCTTGTAAGGCGGGATGTACAGAGCACTGCCTGTAGTCATGGTTATTTTTTCGCTTTCGGTCAACGTAAAGAATGAAGCCAGCTTCTCGTTACTAGGAACAGATCTGGATCAGACTTCGTCAGGGCTGCGCAGGTTGGTGACTGCGATTCGCTGTTCGCGGCGCTGTTCCTTCTGCGATGGCATGTCGGCGCGATAGACGCCTTGATCACCAACGACCCAGGAAAGCGGACGGCGCTCCTGTCCAATCGATTCCTGCAACAGCATCAAGCCTTGCAGAAATGCTTCCGGACGGGGCGGGCAGCCAGGTACGTAGACGTCCACGGGCAAGAACTTGTCCACGCCTTGAACCACGGAGTAGATGTCGTACATGCCGCCGGAGTTGGCGCACGAACCCATGGAAATAACCCATTTCGGTTCGAGCATCTGCTCGTAGAGACGCTGAATGATCGGCGCCATCTTGATGAAGCAGGTCCCGGCGATAACCATGAAGTCGGCCTGACGCGGCGAGGCCCGGATGACTTCGGCACCAAAGCGCGCGATGTCGTGGGGCGCCGTGAAGGCGGTGGTCATTTCCACGTAGCAGCACGACAGGCCGAAGTTGTACGGCCACAGGGAGTTTTTACGTCCCCAGTTGACCGCGCCACTCAGCACGTCTTCCAGCTTGCCCATGAAAATGTTTTTGTGGACTTGATCTTCTAACGGATCAGCAACGGTTTCCCGCTGGCCAATCGGATACTGCTCGTTAGGAGCATCGGGGTCGATCCTGGTGAGATTGTATTGCATTGCCAAAGCCTCATTGTTTCAGCTTCGCCTGCCGCTTGCGACGAGCTTCCGGAGCCCAGTCAAGGGCGCCCACTCGGAACAGGTAGACAAGACCTGCCAACAGAATTGCTATGAAAACGAGAGCTTCGACGAATCCGGTCCAGCCGCTTTCGCGGACGGACACAGACCAGGCAAAGAGAAAGAGGGCTTCGATATCGAAGATCACGAAGAGCATCGCGACCAGATAGAATTTGGCTGAGAGCCGCAAGCGGGCGCCACCGGTAGGTAGCATGCCCGACTCGAACGGTTCGTTTTTGCTGCGACCCCAGGCTTTTGACCCGAGGAGGCTGGAGACGCCAAGCATGAAGGCACAGAGGCCGACGACACCCAGAAGGAAAATGGCAAAGCCCCAGTTGTGGGCCATGAGTCCTGTCGCTTCGGGCATGCTGGTAATCCTTAACAGAGAGCAAAGGTCTCTGAGCTTGATAAAGAAAATGGCAGTGACGATATGTCGCAGCAATCAATCGGGCTGATTTTATGGCTAAACACCCGGCAAGTAAAATTCCAAAGGCGAAATTATTTACCGGATTAAGGACATAGCGCTTGCTCAACGCCCTGCGGCCCATGCGTTGCGGGCATTAGCCGGGTTTGCGTCAATTATGTTTTGTGGGCTATGTAATGAACATAGTTGCGGCTAAATGATAATTGATATCGTTTGCGGTGGTTTTGTAACTGTTTAACGAGTTAAGGGTTGGGAAGTTGTCTTACTTGCCGATTACTGCTGCCTTCATCTCTTCAACCACCGCTTCATCATGTGCGGAACGACAGATAAATCCGACCATAAGGCGAGGGCATCACCAGCACGCCGGCTTCGCGCAAGGCCAGATGCAGCGCCTGGCTAAACTGCGCATCTCCACGCTCCAGCGCCTCGGCATAATTGCTCGGCACCTGCGCCGACGGCCAGATCCCGAACACATTCCCGTAACCGCTGGTACTCACCGTCAACCCATGCGCCTTGAACGAGGCCTGCACCGAAACTCGCAGGGCCTCGCCCCGGGCAATCAAGCGCTGATAATCCGCGTCATCCAATTGATCCAGGGTGCTGGTGACCGCTGCACACGCCATCGGATTGCCGCTGAACGTCCCGCCACGCAGCACGCGACCTTGCTCAAAGCCCGCGAGAATATGTGGCTTGCCGACGATCGCCGACACCGGCACACCATTGCCAATGGCCTTGCCGACACTGGCGATGTCCGGATCCAGCCCCGCCTGTAAACCCGCGAGCCCGGCGAACAAGCGAAAACCCATCAGCACTTCATCGCAGATCACCAGCGCGCCATGCCGATGTGCGACTTGCTGCACATGCAGCAGATAGCCGGGTGCCGGCATGATGCAGCCAGCATTGGCGAGCATCGGTTCGAGGATCACCGCAGCGATATCCGAGTCCTCAGCGAACAGTCGCTCGACATCATCGAAGTCATTGAAACGCAGCAGCGTGGTGCGCGGCGTGGCCGGTCGCTGACCATCAACGAAATTCGCCTCACTGGACGAAACGTTGCCGAAGCTGACGTCGTCGAACCAACCGTCGAAGCCCGCAGCCATTTTCGCAATGCGCCCGCGCCCGGTATAGGCGCGGGCAGCGCGGCAGGCCAGATGCACCGCTTCGCTGCCGGAGTTGGTGAAAATCACTTTGCTCAGCGCGCCGGTGTGCGCCGCCAGTGCTGAGGCCGCAGGGTGTTCGCGAACATGCGCCCATGACGGCGCGGCAGAGTCAGCCAGTGCCGCCGCGACTTGTTCATTGACGCGATTATTGGCATGCCCCAGCAGTACCGCGCCAAAGCCGAGCGCGGTGTCGATGTAGCGGCGACCTTTATCGTCATAAACGTAAGCATCCTTGCCGTTGCGGATAAACAGCGTTTCGCCATTGAGTTGCGGGAGGATGCGCGCGGCGCTGGATACATCGCCAATCAGGTTACGCATAGAAGCCTCTGTACTAATGATAGGTGAGCGATCAGCCGCGCTCGGTGTTCCACGGACTCTGCGCGAGTTTCTGTTCAAGAAAGTCGCGGAACACGCGGATCCTGGGGCTGAGGTGCTTGCGATTGGTGTAGATCAGATAAATCGGTTCGAAACGGTCCGGGCCGTAGCTTTGCAGCAGCGGGATCAAGCGGCCTTCGCGGATGTCGTGGCCGATATGAAACTCGGCCAACTGCACAATGCCGGCCCCGCTGAGTGCCAGGTCACGCAGCAGATCGCCTTGGGCGAACGTCGCTTTGGGAATCACCGGGATGCTGATCGGGTGGCCATCGATGAGAAAATCCCAGTCATTCCACACACTATTGAAGCCAAAGCTGAAACACGTGTGATCGAGTAACTCCCGCGGGTGCTCCGGCGTTCCCTGGCGGGCGAGGTAGTCCGGGGACGCGCAGATGATCCAGCGACTCTGGCCGATTTTGCGAGCGATCCGTGTGGAGTCAGGCAATACG
The DNA here is from genome assembly GCF_049897785.1 of Pseudomonas sp. TSRC2-2. Classification (NCBI taxonomy): domain Bacteria; kingdom Pseudomonadati; phylum Pseudomonadota; class Gammaproteobacteria; order Pseudomonadales; family Pseudomonadaceae; genus Pseudomonas; species Pseudomonas sp. TSRC2-2. The sequence continues at coordinate 140,029 of NZ_JAFCWZ010000012.1, read as the reverse complement.
CCGCTGTGAATCGCCAGATCCAGGCCTTGGTCGAACTGATCGGAGAACTGCGCGCCGATCTGGATATCGACAGCAAGCCCGGGGTAGGCCGCTAAAAACTCCGGCAGCCATGGAATGATCTGGTGTTTGGCGAACGTCGACATCGTGTGAATCCGCAGCGTGCCACTGACCCGCGTCGGAAACGCTTCGGCCAGTGAGTCCGCCTCGGCCATCGCATTGATTACCGCACGGGCGCTGACCAGATACGCGGCGCCTTCTTCAGTCAGCGACAAACTGCGTGTGCCGCGTTGAAACAGGCGCACCTGCAAGCGATCCTCCAGGCGGGAGATCAGCTTGCTGATGGCCGAAGGCGTCAGACCGTGCGCGCGAGAGGCCGCTGAAAAGTTACCGTGCTCTGTGGCCCAAAGAAACGCCAACAGCTGCGAGTAGTTATCCAATGCTTGCCTCCCGTGTCGATCAGGCGCCTGCCACGGCGCGGATCAGCGAATGAACTGTTCGATGTAGTCGTCTGGCAGTCCGAGCTTTTTGTAATGCGCGCGGGCCGTTTCCAGTTTGGTGAAAACGTCTTCGTAGCCGACCGCTACGCCTTGTGGATCGACGTAGGTATAACCGCCCTGTACATGAAACCAGGTGATCATTTCTTCGACATCTTCCGGCACGAACAATGTGTGAGTCTCTCCCGGCGGCTCGAACGCGAATGAACCTTGCTCGGCGACCCAGTCATGCTCCAGATAATACCAGCGGCCCTTCAGCACCATCGCGTGGACCCCGCCGGTGTGGCGGTGACGCGAGAGCACACCGCTTTTGCGCACGCGCAACAGATTGATGTAGTAGCCACCGGAAACACTGAGCAGTACCGGTTTGAACGACACCGAATCCGTCACCGGCACCCACAGTTGATCGTCTTCCAGCCATTGGTCGAGTACGCCAGGGTGGACCATGTCAGGTGCCATGTATGGCACTTGCGGCAGTTGATAAGGGATGGCCAGTTCGTCAGGTTTGGGCGCAATCGTCATCAGGCGTTCCTTGTGGTTTTTGAAAACCCCGGCGATAGGTAGGTTGGCCGGGGCTTAAGCAGATTAGGGAGCGGATCGGTTGTGAAAAAGAGGCTCGTCGGCACACTCACTATGACGCCACGTCATAGCGGCAGCCGGTTTTCAGGACAATGCTTGCGCCGTGACGTTTTCAGTCGGGGCCATGGCGCTGCGTCGCGCCGACAGCTCGGGCTGCGATTTCTGCAAACAAGCGCCGATGATCACCAGCACCGTCGTAAGGCCGAGGGTGGAGAGCAGTTCTGCGCGTTGGCCGGGGAAGGCCGCCATGATCGCGAATACCCCGAGGATGAACCCGATCGTCAGAACGGTCAGGTACGGAAACATCCACATTCGCACTTCGAGTTTCTTGCCTTGGGCGACGAGTTTTCGGCGCATGCACAATTGCGTAACGGCAATCACCAGATACATCAGCAAGGCCAATGCGCCGCTGGTGGCCAGCAGGAACTGAAACACTTGCCTGGGTAGCAGGTAGTTGGCGGTCAGTGCCGTCAGGGCGGCGAGCGATGTCAGCGCGACGGCCAGCAACGGCACGCCGTGACGGGTGGTGTGCGAAACGGCTTTAGGCGCATCACCGCGACGGGCCAGCGAATAAGCCATGCGTGAAGCGGTATAAATCGCCGAGTTCAGGCAACTGGTTACCGCCACCAGCACGACGATGCTCATGATCTGCGGCGCCCATGGAATGTTCATCGCACTCAATACCGCCTGGTAAGAACCCTGCGCCAGATCCGCAGCGTTCCACGGAATCAGGCAGACCACCACGAACATCGAGCCGAGGTAGAACAGGCCCAGACGCCAGACCACGGCGCGAATGGCTTTCTTGATATTAGCCTTGGGATCCCTGGATTCAGCGGCGGCAATAGTGACCACTTCGCTGCCCTGAAAGCTGAACATGGCGGTCAGCAACCCGGCGACGATTGCCACATTGCCATTGGGGGCGAAGCCACCGTTGGCGTAGAGATTGGAAATCCCGCTCGTTGAGGAACCCGGCAAAATGCCGAAAATCGCCAGCACGCCGAGGATGATGAAACCCACGATCGACACGACCTTGAACAATGACAACCAGTATTCCAGAGTACCGAACGAGCCGACGCTGAGGCTGTTGCACAGGATCAACGCAAACGTCACGCCGAAAGCCGCCATCCAATGGGCAATCCCCAGCCAGTCGCCAAGAATGTTGCCGGCGACAATGGCTTCAATGGCAATCACCAACACATAAAACCACCAGTACAGCCAGCCAATGGAAAAACCGGCCCAGCGACCGATCGCCTGATCGGCGTAGGAAGAGAACGACCCCGTGTCAGGCCGTGCAGTCGCCATTTCGCCGAGCATCTGCATGACCAGCACCACGATGACCGCTGCGCAGACATACGACACCAGCACCGCAGGGCCGGCGGTGGCGATGGCATTGCTTGAACCGACAAAAAGACCGGCGCCAATCACGCCGCCGATCGAAATCATCGTCACCTGCCGTCCTTTCAAGCCATTCCCTAGCTCGTTGTTAGCCTTGTCTTTGTCATCACGCATCGGCTGATACCTCGAATGAACGTCTTTATTATTGTCTGGAGCGCCGCAACGACACGGCGATGGGCCGTACCCTAAGCGTTTAGAGAAAAAGGCATTAGCCCCAAACGGTTCAAACAGGGTGTGAACTGTCGTCACAGGTAGCGGGAATTGACGTTGAAGTTGCCGTAGGCTGAGATCCTTTGATCTGGTTTTTCAGGATAAAGATCAAGAGATCGCAGCCTGTGGCGACTCCTGCTGGGGCGGGGGCATTTGTTCAAGGGCGCATTGCGGGGCTGAATCGCAGACAAAAAAACGCCCCGAACCAGTCGGGGCGTCAGTCTTGCGGCTCTGCGGTTAGCTTTTGTTCGATCCGCAGAGGCCGTTTGCTCAGCGAAGCACTATCAGTGGAACTGCTCTTCTTCGGTCGAACCGGTCAGCGCGGTCACCGACGACGAGCCGCCCTGGATCACGGTGGTCATGTCGTCGAAGTAGCCGGTGCCCACTTCCTGCTGGTGCGCAACAAAGGTGTAACCCTTGGCGGCGTCAGCGAATTCCTGCTCCTGAAGCTTCACGTAGGCAGTCATGTCGTTGCGGGCGTAGTCGTGCGCCAGGTTGAACATGCTGTGCCACATGTTGTGAATGCCGGCCAGGGTGATGAACTGGTGCTTGTAACCCATGGCAGACAGTTCACGCTGGAACTTGGCGATGGTCGCGTCGTCCAGGTTCTTCTTCCAGTTGAAGGACGGCGAGCAGTTGTACGACAGCAGCTGGTCCGGGTATTCCTTCTTGATCGCCTCAGCGAAGCGACGGGCTTCTTCCAGATCCGGCTTGGCGGTTTCGCACCAGATCAGATCGGCGTATGGCGCGTAAGCCAGACCACGGGCGATGGCCTGATCCAGACCGGCGCGAACCTTGTAGAAACCTTCCTGGGTGCGCTCGCCAGTCACGAAGGGCTGGTCGTACGGGTCGCAGTCGGAAGTCAGCAGGTCTGCCGCGTTGGCATCGGTACGCGCCAGAATGATGGTTGGGGTGCCGGCAACGTCAGCCGCCAGACGCGCAGCGGTCAGCTTCTGCACGGCTTCCTGGGTTGGCACCAGAACCTTGCCGCCCATGTGGCCGCATTTCTTCACGGAAGCCAGCTGGTCTTCGAAGTGAACGCCGGCGGCGCCTGCTTCGATCATGCTTTTCATCAGCTCGTAGGCGTTCAGTACGCCGCCGAAACCGGCTTCAGCGTCCGCGACGATTGGCGCGAAGTAATCGATGTAGCCGTCATCGCCCGGGTTCTTGCCGGCTTTCCACTGGATCTGGTCAGCGCGACGGAACGAGTTGTTGATGCGCTTGACCACGGTCGGCACCGAGTCCACCGGGTACAGCGACTGATCCGGGTACATGGATTCGGCGGAGTTGTTGTCCGCAGCCACCTGCCAGCCGGACAGGTAGATCGCCTGGATACCGGCCTTGACCTGCTGAACAGCCTGGCCGCCAGTCAGGGCGCCCATGCAGTTGACGAAATCTTTCTCTGGACGGAAGGACGGCTTGGCACCCTGGGTGACCAGGTTCCACAGCTTCTCGGCGCCCATCTTCGCGAAAGTGTGCTCAGGCTGAACCGAGCCACGCAGACGGACCACGTCAGCAGCGGAGTAAGTGCGTGTCACGCCTTTCCAGCGCGGGTTCTCAGCCCAGTCTTTTTCGAGGGCTGCAATTTGCTGTTCGCGTGTCAGTGCCATGGAGATAAACCTCGTCGCGTCTTTTATGAAAAGTTGTTCTGCGGTGGAAAATTCCTGCGCTCGCTGACCAGAAGCTTAGGTGGTCAAGTGGGATTTGGCGGGGTAGGCGACGGGATGAACGATGAGCTCGAGGGGAAGTGAGCAGGTAGTGGCGGACTGCGGGCGCATGCGGGCGTCGTGGGCCTTTATACGGACAACAGCGTGAAGCCGGGTTACCTAAATACGCTTCCGTCCCTCGGGACAACTTCGTTCCAGTCGGCAACCTCGTCAAACACACCTTGTGGGCGGTACAGACACGAAGCGGTTCGCGGGGTAGGTGCGAGGGGCGCTTCGAAGGCCCTTGCCAGGGCCTCTGATTAGCGGGAGCGAGGCCATCATGCCTTCGCTTTTTTGCCTCGTCAAACGTTTTGTAGTGCTTTTTTTGAGGCACTACATCTTTCGTCTAATACGACTAATCAGTCAGTTTTCGGTGCTTTAGTCCAGCGTGTCGACTTTCACCCGCAAGGTCATGTCATCGCGGCCTTGAGTCGAGTAGCTGCGGGTCAGGCCTTGTTTATCGGCCTGTGTCTGGCTGTTGACACCTGCCAGAGTGATCCATTCGCCGAGGCGTCCGGTGACTGTTGTGTCGGTGCTTTGCACGTTCACTACATCGGGACGTTCCTGGCTCATGCGGTCACGGTTGGTACTGATCGCCAGATGAACGGTTTCGCCAGTGACGCTGGCGGTGACATAGAAACCCTGGGTGACGTTGCGGTATTGAGTCTCGCTGCTGTAACCGCCGTAGGAATCGCTTTGCGTGTTGGTGATCGGTACGCTCTGGCCGACCTGAATCAGCGCCGGCGTGCCTTCACTGGTGTGCACTTGCTGGACGCCGCCGTTACGGCTGGTGGTGCTGCGGCTGATGATCCGGGTCTGACTCGGCTGGGCGCCGTTGACCGAGTAGCCTTCGTCGCCGCGGCCATTGTTTTCATTGGTATCGACGGTGATCAGCAAGCGCTTGGGCGCAGTGTCGAGTTGCGCCAGCAGGTCCTTCAGCTCCTGAATCTTGCCCGGCTCGGCTTTGACGATCAGTTGGTTGCCGTAAGCGCTGACCTGACCGTCCTGGCCGATGAAGTCCTGCGCGACCGGCAGCATGTCGGCGCTGGTGTGGTACTTGAGGGGGACGATTTCTGTGGCTGCCAGCACCGAAAAACTGCAGCCGAGCAGCAGGGTGGTGAGCAGGGTGCGTAGGGACATGTCCGTTATCTCCTCGTTCGAAAGGCTTGATATTGCCAGTTTGTCGGCCCGGGGTGGGGCAAGTTGAATCGTAGACAGCAAAACGCCCCGGCATCGGTGGATGGCGGGGCGTGTTTTGCCTGCTCGCGAAGGTCGCGCCGCGGTCTTAAGCCGAATGCCGAACCATGTCGACATGCGGAATCCCGGCCTCGAGGAATTCCTCGCTGACCAGGCTGAAACCCAGGCGCTCATAGAACGCCGTGGCCTGCACCTGTGCGCTGAGCATTTGCTGCTTCAATCCGCGCGCTTCAGCTTCGGCGATGACCGCTTGCATCAGCGCATCGCCGACCTTCATTCCGCGCCAGTCTTTCAGCACCGAGACCCGCCCGATGTGCCCATCGGGCAGCAGTCGTGCCGTGCCAATCGGGAAGTCGCCTTCGAACGCCAGAAAATGCACGGCGGTCGCGTCATCCGCGTCCCACTCAAGCTCGGGTGGCACCGATTGTTCGGCGATGAACACCGTTTCACGAATGCGCCGGATCTCGGCGATATCCTTCTGCCAGTCTGCGACACGAACGCGAATTTTATTCATCGGCGAACCCCAGACTTCCTTGCTTGACCAGTTCGCAGAGCAGGCTGCGACCGTCTTCATCGCTCAGCCACTGGCCGAGGTTGTCAGCGTGCAGGGCGTCAGCGGCGCAGATCAGCTTCAGCAGCTCGCGCAATTTGCCCGGCAGATAACGGCTCTGGCCGCTGGCGAACAGCAGCAGGTCGTCATCGACTTCCGACCAGGCCAGACGCGCGCTCGGGTTGCGGATCAGCACGGCGCCGTCCTGCAGGGCGGCGAGGAAATCTTCCTCCTCGACGTCTTCCGGACCGACCACCAGTTCCGGGTAGCGCGGCTCGGTCATGTACTGGCCGAACCAGGTCAGCAGCAGGCGCTCGTCGCTCATGTGTTCGGCGAGCAGGCTTTTCAGGCGATCCAGCGCATCGTGTTGAATCTGGTGCGGGTCGACCGCCGGCTTGGCGTCGGCATCGGTATAGCGCTCTTCGTCAGTCAGGAACTGGCTGAGGAAGTCGGTGAAGTGGGTCAGCACTTCAGCGGCACTTGGCGCGCGGAAGCCGACCGAGTAGGTCATGCAGTTATCGACTGCGACACCGCAATGGGCCAGACGCGGCGGCAGGTAGAGCATGTCGCCCGGCTCCAGCACCCATTCTTCGGTCTCATGGAATTCGGCGAGGATGCGCAAATCGGCGTGTTGCAGCAACGGGCTCTCGGAATCGCACATCTGGCCGATTTTCCAGTTGCGCTTGCCGTGGCCCTGCAGCAGGAAGACGTCGTAGTTGTCGAAATGCGGGCCGACGCTGCCGCCCGGTGCGGCGAAGCTGATCATCACGTCGTCGACGCGCCAGCTCGGCAGAAAGCGGAAGTTTTCCAGCAGTTCGCTGACTTCCGGCACGAACTGATCCACCGCCTGCACCAGCAGAGTCCACTCTTTCTCCGGCAGTTTGCTGAACTCGTCTTCGGCGAACGGGCCGCGACGCAGTTCCCACGGGCGCTCGCCGTGTTCGATGACCAGACGCGATTCGACTTCTTCTTCAAGGGCCAGGCCAGCCAGTTCGTCGGCGTCGATCGGGCTTTCGAAGTCAGGAATTGCCTGACGGATCAGCAGCGGTTTTTTCTGCCAGTAGTCGCGCAGGAATTCGCGTGCTGTGAGGCCGCCCAGAAGTTGAAGAGGAATATCGGAATTCATATGTAACCTATTGAAAAAAGTGCTTTTTCAGACGGGAATAAAAACGCCCGGCGCGGCCGGGCGTCTCAAACGGGCAAACGGTCGATCAGATGCGTTTGGCTTGTGCCACAGCGTTGCCGATGTAGTTGGCCGGCGTCAGTTGCTTGAGCTCGGCTTTGGCTTCGGCTGGCATGTCCAGACCATCGATGAAAGTCTGCAACGCTTCAGGGCTGATGCCCTTGCCACGGGTCAGTTCTTTCAGCTTTTCGTACGGGTTTTCGATGTTGTAGCGGCGCATCACGGTCTGGATCGGCTCGGCCAGGACTTCCCAGCACGCGTCGAGGTCAGCGGCAATCTTCTGCTCGTTGAGTTCGAGTTTGCTGATGCCTTTGAGGCTGGCTTCGTAAGCGATCACGCTGTGGGCGAAGCCGACGCCGAGGTTGCGTAGGACGGTGGAGTCGGTCAGGTCGCGCTGCCAGCGGGAGATCGGCAGTTTGCTCGCCAGATGCTGGAACAATGCGTTGGCGATGCCCAGGTTGCCTTCGGAGTTTTCGAAGTCGATCGGGTTGACCTTGTGCGGCATGGTCGACGAACCGATTTCGCCCGCGATGGTGCGCTGCTTGAAATAACCCAGGGAGATGTAGCCCCAGATGTCACGGTCGAAGTCGATCAGGATGGTATTGAAGCGCGCGATCGCGTCGAACAGCTCGGCGATGTAATCGTGCGGTTCGATCTGCGTGGTGTACGGGTTGAAGCCCAGGCCCAGCTCGTCTTCGATAAAGGCGCGGGCGTTGGCTTCCCAGTCGATCTGCGGGTAGGCCGACAGGTGCGCGTTGTAGTTGCCCACAGCGCCGTTGATCTTGCCCAGCAGTGGCACCGCAGCGACCTGAGCGATCTGGCGCTCGAGGCGGTAAACCACGTTCGCCAGCTCTTTACCCAGAGTGGTCGGCGAAGCCGGCTGACCGTGGGTGCGCGACAGCATCGGCACGTCGGCGAAACGGATGGCCAGTTCGCGGATGGCGTTGGCGGTCTGGCGCATCAGCGGCAGCATCACGTCGTCACGGCCTTCGCGCAGCATCAGCGCGTGGGACAGGTTGTTGATGTCTTCGCTGGTGCAGGCAAAGTGGATGAATTCGCTGACCTTGGCCAGCTCCGGCAGCTTGGCCGCCTGCTCTTTGAGCAGGTATTCGATCGCTTTGACGTCGTGGTTGGTGGTGCGCTCGATCTCTTTGACGCGCTCGGCGTGCTCCAGCGAGAAGTTTTCAGCCAGTTCGTTGAGAACGGCGTTGGCCTCGGCGGAGAAGGCCGGCACTTCAGGGATGCCAGCGTGGGCGGCCAGGCGCTGGAGCCAGCGCACTTCAACCAGAACGCGGGCACGGATCAGGCCGTACTCGCTGAAAATCGGGCGCAGGGCCTGGGTTTTGCCGGCGTAGCGGCCGTCAACAGGGGAAACCGCAGTGAGCGAAGAGAGCTGCATGGGGTGTTCTCGGACAGTCGGGCAACGAAATGGGGCGCGTATCATACATGAAAAAATCCGCCGGTCCGTCGCCAACTGACCGGCGTATTACGCGTTACAGACTATAAAGCCTTCATCACGCGACGTTTACTCGCTGCGCATCAACGGATAAAGCTCTTTGAGCAGCTTGCGGCGGCTGATCACCAGCTGCCAGCGGTGGCCGCCGAGTTGTCGCCACAGGCGTGCCGAACGAATCCCGGCCAGCAGCAGGGCGCGAATCTTCGAAGCGTTGCTTGGTTGCTGCAAGTTGCGCATGTCGCCATGCACCTGAATGCGCTGGCGCAGGGTGCTCAAGGTGTCCTGGTACAGCGCACCGCAAGCGGCCACGACGTTTTCGTGGGCCGGGCCGAAGTGCTCCACCTGCGCCTGGATCTGCGGCAGGCGTTTGGCGATCGTTTCGAGCATGTCGTCACGCTTGGCCAGTTGCCGCTCCAGACCCAGCATCGACAAGGCGTAGCGCAATGGCTCGCGCTGCAAGGTGCTCGGATCGCGCTCCAGGGCGCCAATCAATGCGCGGTAACCCTCGCGCAGATTGATGTCATCGCCGCCGTACACATCGAGGGTATCTTTCGGATCACGCACCAGCAGGCTGCCGAGCATGCAGCTCAGGCCGGCCTCGTTGGTCTGGCCGGTCTTGGCGATGCGGTCGACCAGCACGGCGGCGAGAAACACACCACCCAGCGCCGTCAGTTGCTCCTGAGTCGGGCTCATGCCTGGCCGCTCCACGGCTCTGCCACTTCAATCACACCACCGCCGAGGCAGATCTCGCCGTCATAGAACACCACCGATTGGCCCGGCGTCACCGCGCGCTGCGGTTCGTCGAACACGGCGCGATAACCGCTGGCGGTTTTTTCCAGGGTGCAGGCCTGATCGCTCTGGCGATAACGCACTTTCGCCGTCAGGCGCAGCGGTTGGCTCAGGTCGATCGGGTTGACCCAGTAGATGTCCGAAGCGAGCAGGGCGCCGGAGAACAGCCACGGATGGTTGTTGCCTTGGCCGACGATCAGCTCGTTGGTTTCCAGATCCTTGCGCAGCACGTACCACGGCTCATCGCCGGCATCTTTCAAACCGCCGATGCCAAGGCCCTGGCGCTGGCCGATGGTGTGGTACATCAAGCCGTGGTGACGGCCGATGACTTCGCCTTCGGTGGTTTTGATCTCACCCGGTTGCGCCGGCAGGTATTGCTTGAGGAAATCGCTGAAACGGCGCTCGCCAATGAAGCAGATTCCGGTGGAATCCTTCTTCTTGGCGGTCGCCAGTTCGTATTTCTCGGCAATCGCGCGGACTTCAGGCTTTTCCAGTTCGCCGACCGGGAACAGGGTCTTGGCAATCTGTTCGCCGCCGACGGCGTGCAGGAAGTAGCTCTGATCCTTGTTCGGATCGAGGCCCTTGAGCAGTTCGGTGCGGCCATCGATGTCGCGGCGGCGCACGTAATGGCCGGTGGCGATCAGGTCGGCGCCCAGCATCATCGCGTAGTCGAGGAACGCCTTGAACTTGATCTCGCGGTTGCACAGGATGTCCGGGTTCGGCGTGCGTCCGGCCTTGTATTCGGCCAGGAAGTGCTCGAACACGTTGTCCCAGTACTCGGCAGCGAAGTTGGCGGTGTGCAGTTTTATGCCGATCTTGTCGCAGACAGCCTGAGCATCCGCCAGGTCGTCCATGGCGGTGCAGTATTCCGTTCCGTCGTCTTCTTCCCAGTTCTTCATGAACAGGCCTTCCACCTCATAACCCTGCTCGATCAGCAGAAGGGCAGAAACGGAAGAGTCCACGCCGCCGGACATGCCGACAATGACGCGCTTCTTGGATGTATCAGAAGGGGCTGGATCACGCATAGGGATTCAATGAGTGTCTTGGAAAAGGGCGCGATTCTAGCAGGCTCGCAGCCGCAAGGCTAAAGAGAAGGGCGGATGAGTTCGAGGCTGAAGTGATGACCGGCCAGATAATCGTCGATGCAACGGATGATCAGCTCGCTGCGCCAGTTGTCGCGCTGGGCGATTAATTCCTCGCGGGTCAGCCACTTGGCGCCGACGATGCCGTCGTCTAGCGGGTAATCCGGATGGTGCTGCACCGCTTTGGCGCTGAAGCATACGCGCTGGTAAGTCACGCCATTGCTCGGCGCGGTGTACAGATAAATGCCGATCACCCCGGTGGGTTCGACGTCCCAGCCGGTTTCTTCGAGGGTTTCGCGAATGGCAGCGTCGATCAGCGTTTCATCCGGATCGAGATGCCCGGCGGGCTGGTTGAGCACATTACGCCCGCCTTTGTGCTCTTCGACCATCAGGAAACGGCCATTGTCCTCGACGATCGTGGCGACGGTGATGTGGGGGAGCCATTCCATAAGTCATCCTCAATTTTGAAAACGTAATGAAATCGATGTGGGAGCGGGCTTGCTCGCGAAGCGACGGGTCAGTCACCGAAGAGGTTGAATGATAAACCGCATTCGCGAGCAAGCCCGCTCCTACATCGATCTGTATTTCAAAGGTAAATGGATGTGAGGCACAAACACAAACCCCGGCACAGGGCCGGGGTTTGTTTACCGCATTACAACCTTAAACCAGCGCAGCAATCGCCGCGTTGAAGGTTGCGCTTGGGCGCATGGCCTTGCTGATCAGCTCGGCGTCGGCGTGGTAGTAACCGCCGATGTCGACTGGCTTGCCCTGAACGGCGTTGAGCTCGGCAACGATGGTTGCTTCGTTCTCGGTCAGGGTTTTCGCCAGAGTCGCGAACTGCGCTTGCAGTGCAGCGTCTTCAGTCTGGGCGGCCAGGGCCTGAGCCCAGTACATCGCCAGATAGAAGTGGCTGCCGCGGTTGTCGATGTTGCCGACTTTGCGCGATGGCGACTTGTTGTTGTCGAGGAACTGGCCAGTAGCCTGGTCCAGGGTTTTCGACAGCACCAGTGCTTTCGGGTTGTTGTAGTTCACGCCCAGATGCTCGAGGGAGGCGGCGAGGGCGAGGAACTCACCCAGCGAATCCCAGCGCAGGAAGTTTTCTTCAACCAGTTGCTGCACGTGCTTCGGTGCCGAACCGCCAGCGCCGGTTTCGAACAGACCGCCGCCATTCATCAGCGGCACGATCGACAGCATCTTGGCGCTGGTGCCCAGTTCCATGATCGGGAACAGGTCGGTCAGGTAGTCACGCAGTACGTTGCCAGTCACCGAAATGGTGTCCTTGCCTTCGCGAGTGCGCTGCAGGGTGTATTTCATTGCATCGACCGGCGCCATGATCTGGATGTCCAGACCGGCGGTGTCGTGATCCTTCAGGTAAGCCTGAACCTTCTCGATCACCACGCCGTCGTGAGCGCGCATCGGGTCGAGCCAGAAAATTGCCGGAGTGCTGCTCGCGCGAGCGCGGTTGACGGCCAGTTTGACCCAGTCCTGGATCGGCGCGTCTTTGGTCTGGCACATGCGGAAGATGTCGCCGGCTTCGACAGCCTGTTCCATCAGCAGCTTGCCTTTGCTGTCGGTCACGCGAACCACGCCGTCAGCCTTGATCTGGAAGGTCTTGTCGTGCGAGCCGTATTCTTCGGCTTTTTTCGCCATCAGACCGACGTTCGGCACGCTGCCCATGGTGGTTGGGTCGAAAGCGCCATTGGCTTTGCAGTCTTCAATCACGGCCTGGTAGATGGTCGCGTAGCAACGATCCGGGATCACAGCCTTGGTGTCGTGCAGTTGACCGTCGGTGCCCCACATCTTGCCCGAATCACGGATCATCGCTGGCATCGAGGCGTCGACGATAACGTCGCTCGGCACGTGCAGGTTGGTGATGCCTTTGTCGGAGTTGACCATCGCCAGCGACGGACGAACCGCGTAGACCGCTGCGATATCCGCTTCGATCTGCGCTTGCTGCTCGGCTGGCAGGGCCTTGATCCGTGCGTACAGATCACCGATGCCGTTGTTCAGGTTAAAGCCGATCTGGTTCAGCACGTCAGCGTGCTTGGTCAGCGCGTCCTTATAGAACTCGGCAACGATCTGGCCGAACATGATCGGGTCGGAGACCTTCATCATGGTCGCTTTCAGGTGAACCGAGAGCAGTACGCCTTGGGCTTTGGCGCTTTCGATTTCAGCAGCGATGAACGCGCGCAGGGCGTTTTTGCTCATCACGGCGCAGTCGAGGATCTCGCCGGCCTGAACGGTGGTTTTTTCTTTCAGAACGGTCGCGGTGCCGTCTTTGGCGATCAGTTCGATCTTCACGGCGTCAGCGGCGTCGATCAGGGCAGCTTTTTCGCTGCCGTAGAAATCGCCGGTGCTCATGTGAGCGACGTGGGACTTGGAGTCTTTGGCCCAAGCGCCCATTTTGTGCGGGTGCTTGCGCGCATAGTTCTTCACCGACAGCGGTGCGCGACGGTCAGAGTTGCCTTCACGCAGAACCGGGTTCACGGCGCTGCCCTTGACCTTGTCGTAACGCGCCTTGGCGTCTTTGTCGGCGTCGCTGATCACGGTTTCCGGATAGTCCGGCAGGTTGTAGCCCTGCGCCTGCAGCTCTTTGATCGCGGCTTGCAGTTGTGGCACCGAAGCACTGATGTTCGGCAGCTTGATGATGTTGGCTTCAGGCGTAACGGCCAGGTCGCCCAGTTCGGCGAGGTGGTCGGCTACGGCTTTGTCGCCCAGTTGCTCGGGGAAGCTGGCCAGAATACGTGCTGCAAGAGAGATATCGCGGGTTTCCACGGCGATATCGGCCGAGGCGGTGTAGGCCTCGATGATCGGCAGCAGGGAATAGGTGGCGAGGGCAGGAGCTTCGTCGGTGAAGGTATAGATGATCTTCGAGCGGGTGGGCATATTCGGATTAACTCTCTCTTCTTTGCTAAAGCGTGCGCAGAAACTCGAGGGGCGCCGGGTAAGCGCGTTCGTTCAAAGTCATCCATGAACCGAATGTCGAGATTCTTCGCGGTGATGTTGGGTGCATCAGTAGAGCGTCAAGCAGTCAGGCTGCGGTAACAACCCGACCAATCAGGCGGAAAGTCTCGTGCTAGAGAGGCCAGCCGTCGTGACCCTGTGGTCAGCGGGCGGCATTATACATAGGTAGCTGGCAATCTGCCGATGGTTCATATGCAACGATTCTCGTCCATTGGTCTAAAGGTCGCAGGGCGCGGCCGGGCAGAGACTTGTCATGAATGCTGGAGTTTGGCGCTTTTCCCTTTGCATTCAGGCTTGTACGAAACGAGATGTGCGCGGCGCCGGAACATAGGGTTTGCGTGTTGATTCAACTGGGTTACGCTCGAAGCAAGCCAGGTGTTCAATCCAAACAATGGAGTTCAGCATGGGTTACAAGAAGATTCAGGTTCCGGCCGTCGGCGACAAAATCACCGTCAATGCAGACCATTCTCTCAATGTTCCTGATAACCCGATCATCCCCTTCATTGAGGGTGACGGTATTGGTGTCGACATCAGTCCGGTGATGATCAAGGTTGTCGATGCTGCTGTTGAAAAGGCCTACGGCGGCAAGCGCAAGATTTCCTGGATGGAAGTCTACGCTGGCGAGAAAGCCACCCAGGTTTACGATCAGGACACCTGGCTGCCGCAGGAAACCCTCGACGCCGTCAAGGATTACGTGGTTTCCATCAAAGGTCCGCTGACCACACCGGTCGGTGGTGGCATCCGCTCGCTGAACGTGGCCCTGCGTCAGCAACTCGACCTGTACGTCTGCCTGCGTCCGGTGCGCTGGTTCGAAGGCGTGCCGAGCCCGGTGAAAAAGCCCGGCGATGTCGACATGACCATCTTCCGCGAAAACTCCGAGGACATTTACGCCGGTATCGAATGGAAGGCCGGTTCGCCGGAAGCCACCAAGGTCATCAAATTCCTTAAAGAAGAAATGGGCGTTACCAAGATCCGTTTCGACGAAAACTGCGGCATAGGCGTCAAGCCGGTATCGCGCGAAGGCACCAAGCGTCTGGCACGCAAGGCTCTGCAATATGTGGTCGATAACGACCGCGATTCGCTGACCATCGTGCATAAAGGCAACATCATGAAGTTCACCGAAGGTGCCTTCAAGGAGTGGGCTTACGAAGTAGCGGCCGAAGAATTCGGCGCGACCCTGCTCGACGGCGGTCCGTGGATGCAGTTCAAGAACCCGAAAACCGGCAAGAACGTGGTGGTGAAGGACGCTATTGCCGACGCCATGCTCCAGCAGATCCTGCTGCGTCCGGCCGAATACGATGTGATCGCTACGCTTAATCTCAACGGCGACTACCTGTCCGACGCCCTCGCTGCGGAAGTGGGGGGTATCGGTATTGCGCCGGGCGCCAACCTGTCCGACACCGTGGCGATGTTCGAGGCGACCCACGGTACTGCGCCGAAGTACGCCGGCAAGGATCAGGTCAACCCCGGTTCGCTGATTCTCTCGGCCGAGATGATGCTGCGTCATATGGGCTGGACAGAAGCTGCAGACCTGATCATCAAGGGCACCAACGGTGCGATCGGCGCGAAGACTGTTACTTATGATTTCGAGCGTTTGATGGATGGCGCGAAGCTGGTGTCGTCTTCCGGGTTTGGAGATGCGTTGATTTCGCATATGTAAAGCGCGGACAACCAAAAAAACCGTCTGATTTTTCAGGCGGTTTTTTTAATGGCTGGGGTTCAGGCGGAAATCAGTCAGCTGATCGCTTGAGCCGTCGCCGCAACGCCGACAGCGGGGTCGGACGCGGCAACAACGACGTTGTGAATTTCGATCGCATGCAGGCCCTTTGGCCCTTGAATGATATCGAATTTCACGGCCTGGCCGGCCTTGAGGGTCTTGTATCCATCCATCTTGATTGCCGAGTAATGTGCAAACAGATCTTCTGTCTTGCCATCCTCGTTGATGAACCCGTACCCCTTGGCATTGTTGAACCATTTCACCTTGCCGACCGCCATGCTCAAATCCCTCTGCAACAGTCTCCATCGCTGGAGTATCATCCACGACATCCGCAATCGAATTCGATAAAAGAATTGACTCTGCGGATCTTTTTTACCCACTGTGGGCTCTATTGGTTGTAACACCGTTTTCCCGATAGTCAAGGTGACCGGGCAGTCGTAGTTGAAAACGTGTGCAACCGCCCCCACCACTGTATTCGCACAACTGACGAACCTTTTTTTCCATGCATGCAATCAGCCAGATTCGACTAACATTCAATCAGGATCGCCCGCTTCTCCAAAAGGATCTTCCACAGGAGCACGACGACGATTCGGCAGGCGTTGCTGTTCAGGAAGCAAAGCCCGCGTTACAGGCGCCGCCTATGTACAAGGTGGTTTTGTTCAATGATGACTACACACCGATGGATTTCGTCGTCGAAGTGCTCGAGGTGTTTTTTAACCTGAATCGCGAGCTGGCGACCAAGGTCATGCTGGCCGTCCATACAGAAGGGCGGGCAGTATGTGGAGTGTTTACCCGCGACATCGCCGAGACAAAGGCCATGCAGGTCAACCAGTACGCCAGGGAAAGCCAGCATCCGCTACTCTGTGAAATCGAGAAGGACGGTTAATCGCCGACCACTTGGGTATGAGGTGAAGCTATGTTAAACCGCGAGCTCGAAGTCACCCTCAATCTTGCCTTCAAGGAGGCTCGTTCGAAGCGTCATGAGTTCATGACCGTCGAACATCTCCTGCTGGCCCTATTGGATAATGAGGCTGCCGCCACCGTTTTGCGTGCCTGCGGCGCAAACCTCGACAAACTCAAGCATGATCTGCAGGAGTTCATCGACTCCACCACACCATTGATCCCCGTGCATGACGAGGATCGCGAAACCCAGCCTACCCTGGGCTTCCAGCGTGTCCTGCAGCGTGCTGTTTTTCACGTACAGAGCTCGGGCAAGCGCGAAGTGACCGGCGCCAACGTGCTTGTGGCCATCTTCAGTGAGCAAGAGAGTCAGGCCGTGTTCCTGCTGAAACAGCAGAGCGTGGCACGCATTGATGTCGTCAATTACATCGCCCATGGCATTTCGAAAGTGCCGGGGCACGGCGATCACTCTGAAGGTGAACAAGATATGCAGGACGACGAGGGCGGTGAGTCTTCTTCTTCAGGCAATCCTCTGGATGCTTATGCCAGCAACCTCAACGAACTTGCGCGCCAGGGTCGCATTGATCCGCTGGTCGGTCGTGAATCGGAAGTTGAGCGAGTCGCGCAGATCCTCGCGCGCCGGCGCAAGAACAATCCGCTGCTGGTCGGCGAAGCAGGCGTGGGTAAAACCGCAATTGCCGAAGGCCTGGCCAAGCGCATCGTCGACAACCAGGTGCCGGATCTGCTGGCCAATGCGGTTGTTTATTCCCTCGATCTTGGCGCTTTGCTCGCGGGCACCAAATATCGCGGTGATTTCGAGAAGCGCTTCAAGGCGCTGCTCAATGAGCTGAAAAAACGCCCGCAGGCGATCCTGTTCATCGACGAGATCCATACCATCATTGGTGCGGGTGCTGCGTCCGGTGGTGTCATGGACGCGTCCAACCTGCTCAAACCGCTGCTGTCGTCTGGCGACATTCGTTGCATCGGCTCGACCACGTTCCAGGAGTTTCGCGGCATCTTCGAGAAGGACCGTGCCTTGGCGCGTCGCTTCCAGAAGGTCGATGTTGTGGAGCCGTCGGTGGAAGACACCATCGGTATCCTGCGCGGGTTGAAAGGGCGTTTCGAGCAGCATCACAATATCGAATACAGCGACGAGTCGTTGCGTGCCGCCGCTGAACTGGCGTCGCGCTACATCAATGATCGGCATATGCCGGACAAAGCCATCGATGTAATCGACGAGGCGGGCGCCTACCAGCGTCTGCAGCCGGTGGAGATGCGCGTTAAACGTATCGAAGTGCCGCAGGTCGAAGACATCGTTGCGAAAATCGCCCGAATTCCGCCAAAACACGTCACCAGTTCCGACAAGGAGCTGCTGCGTAATCTTGAGCGTGACCTGAAGCTCACGGTGTTTGGTCAGGACGCGGCGATTGATTCGCTGTCGACGGCGATCAAGCTGTCCCGCGCCGGCCTCAAGTCGCCGGACAAACCGGTCGGTTCGTTCCTGTTCGCCGGGCCTACCGGTGTCGGTAAAACCGAGGCCGCGCGACAGCTGGCCAAGGCGCTGGGCATTGAACTGGTGCGTTTCGACATGTCCGAGTACATGGAGCGGCACACCGTATCGCGTCTGATCGGTGCGCCTCCGGGCTATGTCGGTTTTGATCAGGGCGGTCTGCTGACCGAGGCGATCACCAAGCAGCCGCATTGCGTATTGCTGCTCGATGAAATCGAGAAGGCGCATCCGGAAGTCTTCAACCTGCTGTTGCAGGTCATGGATCACGGTACGCTGACCGACAACAACGGGCGCAAGGCGGATTTCCGCAATGTGATCGTGATCATGACCACTAACGCCGGTGCCGAAACGGCTGCTCGCGCTTCGATCGGTTTCACCCATCAGGACCACTCGTCCGATGCGATGGAAGTGATCAAGAAGAGTTTCACGCCGGAATTCCGTAACCGTCTGGACACCATTATCCAGTTTGGTCGCCTCAGTCATGAGGTCATCAAAAGCGTGGTGGACAAGTTCCTCACCGAGTTGCAGGCGCAGCTGGAAGACAAGCGTGTGTTGCTCGAGGTGACCGATGCGGCGCGCAGCTGGCTGGCGGCGGGTGGTTATGACTCGGCGATGGGTGCACGTCCGATGGCGCGTCTGATCCAGGACAAGATCAAGCGTCCGCTGGCGGAAGAGATTCTGTTTGGCGAACTCGCCGAGCATGGCGGTGTGGTGCACATCGACATCAAGGATGGTGAGCTGACGTTTGACTTCGAGACTACGGCAGAAATGGCCTGACGGCTTGATGTGGATTGGAAAGGCGCCTTCGGGCGCCTTTTTGTTGTCCGGTGTTTTTGGGCTTTGGGTGCATATCCGTTGCTGCGGGGATGGCTTATTGCGGTTTCGCCCTTACGGCGAGTCACCTTTTTCAAGCGCCAAAAAGGTAACCCAAAACGCTAGCTCCTGCGTTCGGCCCTCGCAGGCTCGGGTTCCTTCGCTCCGGGACTGATCCGGGCGCAGCGGCTACGGTTTGCTTCGCTGCACCTCCTTGCGCTGTGTACGACTGCGTCGTACGGTCGCTGCGCTCCTACGCCCGGATCAATCCCTCCACTCAGCCTTCCGACGTCGCCGGTGGATCAAGATCAAAAGCGGTACTCGAGCTAACGCTCATTGTGTAGGAGCTGCCGAAGGCTGCGATCTTTTGATTTGCATGCTGTAAGCGCGAAACCGCCAGCGGCAACGCCCCCAGCAACGGATAAGTCCCCAGCCCCCAAGCCTCAAACCGCAGACACAAAAACGCCCGGCATAACCCGGGCGTTCTGTATTGACTTGATTAGCGAGCGCGGTAAGTGATACGCCCTTTGCTCAGGTCATAGGGCGTCAGCTCGACGCGCACTTTGTCACCGGTAAGAATACGAATGTAGTTCTTGCGCATCTTGCCGGAAATATGCGCGGTTACGACGTGCCCATTTTCCAACTCCACACGAAACATGGTGTTGGGCAGGGTGTCGACGACAGTGCCTTCCATTTCGAAGCTGTCTTCTTTCGACATGCAGTAAAGCCCTCGGTATCCAATGAATGGCCCGGTGCAACTGCGCCAGGCAAAAGCGGCGTGCATTGTGCCCGAAAAATGGGGTTTACGCCAAGGGGTTTAGGCCGCAGGTTTAGTTCAGGACGACCCAGCGCTGATTGATCAGCAATTCTATGGGCCGATATTGCGTCTTGTAGTTCATCTTTTTGCAGTTCTTGATCCAGTAACCCAGGTACACCGCCTCAAGCCCCAGCCGCTGGCTTTCGGCGATTTGCCAAAGGATCGCGTAACGACCGAGGCTGCGGCGTTCTTCGTTCGGTTCGTAAAAGGTGTACACCGCCGACAAGCCGTTAGGCAGCAGATCGGTCACCGCCACCGCGAGCAACCGTCCGTCGAGCCGGAATTCATAGAAGCGCGAAAAGGGCAGGTCACGCACCAGGAATGTCGAAAACTGATCACGGCTCGGCGGGTACATGTCGCCGTCGGCATGGCGCTGTTCGATGTAGCGCTGGTAGAGGTCGAAATACTCTTCGCTGAATTGTGGTTTGACCGGTTGCACCTGCAAATCGGCGTTACGTTTGTAGATACGCTTCTGCTGGCGATTGGCGAGGAACTGCCCGGAAGGAATGCGCGCAGGTACGCAGGCATTGCAGTTCTGGCAATGCGGCCGGTACAGATGATCGCCACTGCGACGAAAGCCCATTTCCGACAGGTCTGCGTAGACATGCACATCCATGGGCTGACTCGGGTCGAGGAACAGCGTCGTGGCCTGCTCCTCGGGCAGATAACTGCAGGAATGGGGCTGAGTGGCATAGAACTTCAAACGCGCCAACTCGGTCATGAATCAACCCTCGGGATAAGCTGGTGGATTAAGTGTAAGCCACCTGCGCAAATGTCGCTCAGCAAACCCAGGTCGCCGAATTCGGTTGATCAAGATGACGCTGCAGATACTCGGCGAATTCGCCGCGCGGGATCGAGCGCGCACCCAGGCTGTGCAGGTGATCGGTCGGCATCTGACAGTCGATCAGTACAAATCCGGTGGCTTTCAAATGCGCTACCAGGGTGGCGAAGCCGTATTTGGAAGCATTGTCAGCGCGGCTGAACATCGACTCGCCAAAAAACAATTGGCCCATCGCCAGGCCATACAGCCCGCCAACCAGTTGTCCATCGTCCCAGACCTCTACCGAATGGGCGAAACCACGCCGATGCAACTCCACGTAAGCGTTTTGCATGGGCTCAGTGATCCAGGTGCCGTCGGCGTAGTCGCGGGGCGCGGCGCAGGCACGGATGACGGCGTCGAAATCCTGATCGAAGGTCACCTGGTAACGCTGCTTGCGCAGCAGTTTGCCGAGGCTGCGCGAAACGTGCAGCTCGTCGGGAAACAGCACGGTGCGTGGGTCCGGTGACCACCAGAGAATCGGCTGGCCCTCGGAAAACCAGGGGAAGCAACCATGGCGATAGGCCTGGATCAGGCGATCAGCGGACAGATCACCACCGGCGGCGAGCAATCCGTTCGGCTCGCGCATGGCTTTTTCCAGTGGCGGAAAGGTCAGGGAGGTACGTTGTAACCAAGTCAGCATGGCATCCAGGCTTGCAGAAGGGGAGGGCGGTCAGGGGCGCGCACGCCCGTGAAAGAGTTTGCCGCGAAACGGCGCCGATGTCCTGCACAGATGTCTGGTGCGGTTGCGCATTGAGCTGCAACTTGATGTGTCGTCCGTGGTCGTAAGCGTGACCGTATCGATGCCTTTTAGGCATTTACGTGCGGTGGCGCTGGCAAGCTTCGCTACGTTCATCAATTACAGCTCATAAGCCTTTGTCACAAAAGACAATGCATGCTCCAATTGCAACCCAGTGCGTGTGCATTTGGCGATGCTCAAGGTCGAGGCCGCAAGCATGGCATCGGACGCGCAAACCCGTACAATGCCGGGTTGTGACGCACTTTATGTTGCGCACCGTGTTTATGGCTGTGTTTATAAAACCAGTGGCACAGTGTTAAAAGTAGTCTCAGTTGAGCTTTTCACCTTTTCTATCTGCCTGGACTGGGCAGTTTTTTATCGTCATTCAATAGATGGACGCGCCTCGGGCGCAGGAAAAGAAGCGTTTTGAAGAAGACCACCGAAGCACCCAAAACAGTCGTTCCGCTCTGGCGCCAGCAACTGCACTACCGGCTCAAGGAAGGTGCACTGATTGCCATTGGCGCCTTGTGCCTGTTCCTGATGATGGCCTTGCTGACCTACGGCAAGGACGATCCGGGCTGGAGCCATAACAGCAAGATCGACGATGTGCAGAACTTCGGCGGCCCGGCCGGCTCGTACAGCGCCGATATCCTGTTCATGGTGCTCGGCTACTTCGCCTATATCTTCCCGTTGCTGCTGGCGGTCAAGGCGTATCAGATCTTCCGTCAACGCCATGAACCGTGGCAGTGGAGCGGCTGGCTGTTTTCCTGGCGCCTGATCGGTCTGGTATTCCTCGTGCTCTCCGGTGCTGCGCTGGCGCACATTCATTTCCACGCCGCGACCGGTTTGCCGGCCGGCGCTGGCGGGGCCCTGGGCGAAAGCCTTGGCGATCTGGCGAAGAATGCGCTGAACATTCAGGGCAGTACGCTGCTGTTTATCGCTTTGTTCCTGTTCGGTCTGACCGTATTCACCGATCTGTCGTGGTTCAAGGTGATGGACGTCACCGGCAAGATCACCCTCGACCTGTTCGAACTGTTCCAGGGGGCGCTCAACCGCTGGTGGTCGGCGCGCACCGAGCGCAAACAACTGGTCGCGCAATTGCGTGAGGTCGATGACCGCGTCCACGATGTGGTTGCACCGACTGTCACCGACAAGCGCGAGCAGGCCAAGGTCAAGGAACGCCTCATCGAGCGCGAGCAAGCGCTGAGCAAGCACATGTCCGACCGCGAGAAGCAGGTGCCACCGGTCATTGCGCCGGCACCGGCCAAGGCGCCAGAGCCGAGCAAGCGCGTGCAGAAAGAGAAGCAGGCGCCATTGTTCGTCGACAGCGCGGTGGAAGGCACGTTGCCGCCGATCTCGATTCTTGATCCTGCGGAAAAGAAACAGCTCAACTATTCGCCCGAGTCGCTGGCAGCGGTCGGTCACTTGCTGGAAATCAAGCTCAAGGAGTTCGGTGTCGAGGTCACGGTGGATTCGATCCATCCGGGCCCGGTGATTACCCGTTACGAAATCCAGCCGGCTGCAGGCGTGAAAGTCAGCCGCATCGCCAACCTGGCCAAAGACTTGGCGCGTTCGCTGGCGGTGACCAGTGTGCGGGTGGTCGAGGTGATTCCGGGCAAGACTACCGTCGGTATCGAAATCCCCAACGAAGACCGCCAGATCGTGCGTTTCTCCGAGGTGCTGTCGACCCCCGAGTACGACAACTTCAAATCGCCGGTCACCCTGGCGCTCGGTCATGACATCGGCGGCAAGCCGGTCATCACCGACCTGGCGAAGATGCCGCACTTGCTGGTGGCCGGTACCACCGGTTCCGGTAAATCCGTGGGCGTGAACGCAATGATCCTGTCGATCCTGTTCAAGTCCGGCCCGGACGATGCCAAGCTGATCATGATCGACCCGAAAATGCTCGAGCTGTCGATCTACGAAGGTATTCCGCACCTGCTCTGCCCGGTAGTGACGGACATGAAGGACGCTGCCAATGCCTTGCGCTGGAGCGTTGCCGAGATGGAGCGGCGCTACAAGCTGATGGCGAAAATGGGCGTGCGTAACCTGTCCGGCTTCAACGCCAAGGTCAAGGAGGCCCAGGATGCCGGAGAACCGTTGAGCGATCCGCTGTACAAGCGCGAAAGCATTCACGATGAAGCGCCGCTGCTGCAAAAACTGCCAACCATCGTCGTGGTGGTCGACGAATTCGCCGACATGATGATGATCGTCGGCAAGAAGGTTGAAGAACTGATCGCCCGTATTGCGCAGAAGGCGCGTGCGGCGGGGATTCACTTGATTCTTGCGACCCAGCGTCCTTCGGTAGACGTGATCACTGGCCTGATCAAGGCCAACATCCCGACTCGCATGGCGTTCCAGGTTTCGAGCAAGATCGACTCGCGAACCATCATCGATCAGGGTGGCGCCGAGCAACTGCTGGGTCACGGTGACATGCTCTACATGCCGCCGGGCACCAGCCTGCCGATCCGGGTCCACGGTGCGTTCGTCTCCGACGATGAGGTTCACCGCGTGGTCGAGGCGTGGAAACTGCGCGGCGCGCCGGAGTACAACGACGACATCCTCAACGGTGTCGAAGAGGCGGGCAGCGGCTTTGAAGGCAGTAGCGGTGGTGGCGACGGTGATGATCCGGAAGCCGACGCGCTGTATGACGAAGCGGTGCAGTTCGTCCTCGAAAGCCGTCGTGCGTCGATTTCCGCCGTTCAGCGCAAGCTGAAGATCGGCTACAACCGTGCCGCGCGTATGATCGAGGCGATGGAAATGGCCGGCGTCGTTACCTCAATGAACACCAACGGTTCGCGTGAAGTCCTGGCCCCGGGCCCGGTACGCGACTGAAACGCTACGACTCGGGTGGCGCAATGACGCGCCACCTGCTCTTCCACGAGTATTCAAGAGGACTCTCATGCGCCTTATCCGCATGCTGTTGCCAGTACTGGCGCTGACCACACTCACGGCGCACGCCGATGAAAAGGACGTGGCGCGTCTGACCCAATTGCTCGAAACATCGAAAACCCTGTCGGCGAACTTTTCGCAGTTGACCCTCGACGGCAGCGGCACCCAATTGCAGGAGACGACCGGCAACATGACCCTGCAGCGTCCGGGCCTGTTTTACTGGCACACCAACGCACCGGCCGAGCAGACCATGGTTTCCGACGGCAAGAAGGTTACCCTGTGGGACCCGGACCTGGAACAGGCGACTATCAAGAAGCTCGACGAGCGTCTGACCCAGACGCCGGCGCTGCTGCTGTCCGGTGATGTGTCGAAGATCAGCCAGAGCTTCGATATCAGCGCGAAAGAGGCGGGCGGTGTGATCGATTTCACCCTCAAGCCGAAGACCAAAGATACCCTGTTCGACAACCTGCGCCTGTCGTTCCGCAACGGCCTGCTCAATGACATGCAACTGATTGACAGCGTTGGCCAGCGCACCAATATCCTGTTTACCGGGGTTAAGGCCAACGAAGCCGTGCCGTCGTCCAAATTCAAGTTCGACATTCCCAAGGGTGCCGACGTTATCCAGGAGTAACCACCATTCCAAATGTGGGAGCGGGCTTGCTTGCGAGTGCGGTGTATCAGTTTATTCACATGCCAACTGACACACCGCATTCGCGAGCAAGCCCGCTCCCACAGGGTGTAATGTTGGTCCTGGTATTCAAATAGAGGTTTCAACGCTACGTGATGGATCTGTTTCGCAGTGCACCGATTGCCCAACCTCTGGCCGCGCGTCTGCGTGCGGCCAATCTGGATGAGTACGTCGGTCAGGAACACGTGCTCGCTCGCGGTAAGCCTCTGCGTGAGGCGCTGGAGCAGGGCGCGCTGCATTCGATGATCTTCTGGGGGCCGCCGGGCGTGGGCAAAACCACCCTTGCACGCTTGCTCGCGGAAGTCTCCGATGCGCACTTCGAAACGGTTTCGGCGGTGCTCGCCGGGGTCAAGGAAATCCGTCAGGCCGTTGAAATCGCCAAGCAGCAGGCCGGCCAGTACGGCAAACGCACGATCCTCTTTGTCGATGAAGTGCACCGCTTCAACAAGTCGCAGCAGGATGCCTTTCTGCCCTACGTTGAAGACGGCACGCTGATCTTTATCGGTGCCACCACTGAAAACCCCTCTTTCGAACTCAATAACGCTCTGTTGTCGCGTGCTCGCGTCTATGTGCTGAAAAGCCTCGACGAAGCGGCGCTGCGCAAACTGGTGCACCGCGCACTCACCGAAGAGCGCGGGCTGGGCAAGCGCAACCTGACGCTGAGCGATGAAGGTTTTCATATGCTGCTGTCCGCCGCTGATGGCGATGGGCGGCGTCTGCTCAATCTGCTGGAGAACGCCTCCGACCTGGCTGAAGACAACAGCGAAATCGGCACCGAGCTGCTGCAAAGCCTGCTCGGTGATACACGCCGGCGTTTCGACAAAGGCGGTGAAGCGTTCTACGACCAGATCTCGGCGCTGCACAAATCGGTGCGCGGCTCCAACCCCGACGGCGCGCTGTACTGGTTTGCGCGGATGATCGACGGTGGCTGCGATCCGCTTTATCTGGCCCGGCGCGTGGTGCGCATGGCCAGCGAAGACATCGGCAACGCCGACCCGCGTGCGCTGAGCCTGTGTCTCGCCGCGTGGGAGGTGCAGGAGCGTCTCGGCAGCCCGGAAGGCGAATTGGCGGTGGCCCAGGCCATCACTTATCTGGCCTGCGCGCCGAAAAGCAATGCGGTGTACATGGGCTTCAAAACCGCACTGCGTGCGGCTGCCGAAAACGGCTCGCTGGAAGTGCCGCTGCACCTGCGCAATGCACCGACCAAACTGATGAAGCAACTGGGTTACGGCGACGAGTACCGTTACGCCCACGACGAGCCGGACGCTTACGCCGCCGGTGAAGACTATTTTCCTGAAGAACTCGAGCCGATTCCGTTCTATCAGCCAGTGCCCCGTGGCCTGGAGTTGAAGATCGGTGAGAAGCTCAATCACCTTGCCCAACTCGACCGGTTGAGCCCTCGGCAGCGGAGAAAATAGTGGTTCCCTTGATCCTCGCAGTGTCGGTTGGCGGCGTTGCCGGCACCTTGTTGCGCTTCGCCACCGGTAATTGGGTCAGCGCCAATTGGCCGCGGCACTTCTATACCGCGACGCTGGCCGTTAATATCGTGGGCTGCCTGCTGATTGGCGTGTTGTACGGCCTGTTTTTGATACGTCCGGAGGTGCCGATCGAGGTGCGTGCCGGGTTGATGGTCGGCTTCCTTGGGGGGCTGACGACTTTTTCATCCTTTTCACTGGATACGGTGCGCCTGCTGGAAAGCGGGCAAGTGTTGCTGGCCCTGGGCTACGCGGCACTCAGCGTATTCGGCGGGCTGCTCGCCACGTGGGCCGGCCTGTCCCTGACCAAACTTTGATAACGAGAAACCGACATGCTCGATTCCAAACTGTTACGTAGCAACCTTCAGGACGTAGCGGACCGCCTGGCTTCCCGTGGCTTTGCCCTGGACACCGCGCGCATCGAAGCGCTAGAAGAACAGCGCAAGACCGTCCAGACCCGCACCGAAGCACTGCAGGCTGAGCGTAACGCGCGTTCCAAATCCATCGGGCAGGCCAAGCAGCGCGGTGAAGACATTGCGCCGTTGATGGCGGATGTCGAGCGCATGGCGGGCGAACTGAGCGCTGGCA
This sequence comes from Pseudomonas sp. TSRC2-2, assembly GCF_049897785.1. NCBI lineage: Bacteria > Pseudomonadati > Pseudomonadota > Gammaproteobacteria > Pseudomonadales > Pseudomonadaceae > Pseudomonas > Pseudomonas sp. TSRC2-2. The sequence goes on along the minus strand of NZ_JAFCWZ010000012.1, from coordinate 113,468 downwards.
AGGTCGAGCTGGATGCGATCCAGACCGAACTGGATTCGATCCTGCTCGGTATCCCGAATTTGCCGCACGAGTCGGTTCCGGTCGGCAAGGACGAAGACGACAACGTCGAAGTGCGCCGCTGGGGCACCCCGACCCAGTTCGATTTCGAAGTCAAAGACCACGTCGCCCTCGGCGAGAAGTTCGGCTGGCTGGACTTCGAAACCGCTGCCAAGCTGTCTGGCGCACGTTTCGCGCTGTTGCGTGGCCCGATCGCGCGTCTGCATCGCGCGCTGGCACAGTTCATGATCAATCTGCACGTCAATGAACATGGCTACGAAGAGGCATACACGCCTTATCTGGTTCAGGCCCCGGCGCTGCAAGGCACTGGGCAACTGCCGAAGTTCGAAGAAGACCTGTTCAAGATCGCCCGCGAAGGCGAAGCCGACCTGTATCTGATCCCGACTGCTGAAGTGTCGCTGACCAACATCGTTGCCGGCGAAATCGTCGATTCCAAATCGCTGCCGATCAAGTTCGTCGCGCATACCCCGTGCTTCCGTAGTGAAGCCGGTGCGTCGGGCCGTGACACTCGCGGGATGATCCGCCAGCACCAGTTCGACAAAGTCGAAATGGTCCAGATCGTCGAGCCGTCGCAATCGATGGAAGCGCTGGAAGGCCTGACCGCCAACGCTGAAAAGGTTCTGCAATTGCTCGGTCTGCCTTACCGCACTCTGGCACTTTGCACCGGTGACATGGGCTTCAGCGCGGTCAAGACCTACGACCTCGAAGTGTGGATTCCGAGCCAGGACAAATACCGCGAAATCTCTTCGTGCTCCAACTGCGGCGACTTCCAGGCCCGTCGTATGCAAGCGCGTTTCCGCAACCCGGAAACCGGCAAGCCTGAGCTGGTGCACACCTTGAACGGTTCCGGCCTGGCGGTCGGTCGTACGCTGGTGGCGGTGCTGGAAAACTACCAGCAGGCCGACGGTTCGATCCGTGTGCCGGACGTGCTCAAGCCGTACATGGGTGGTCTTGAGGTCATCGGCTAAATGAAATATCTGCCGCTGTTTCACAACCTGCGCGGCAGTCGTGTGTTGGTTGTCGGTGGGGGGGAAATTGCCTTGCGCAAATCCCGCCTGCTGGCCGATGCCGGTGCGCTGCTGCGGGTGGTCGCACCTGAAATTGAATCGCAACTGGCCGAACTGGTCGCTGCCAGCGGCGGCGAATGCCTGCTGCGCGGTTACGTCGAAACGGATCTTGACGGTTGCGGACTGATCATTGCCGCGACCGATGACGAAACGCTCAATGCCCAGGTTTCGACCGATGCGCATCGGCGTTGCGTGCCGGTCAACGTGGTCGATGCTCCGGCCTTGTGCAGCGTGATCTTCCCAGCGATCGTCGACCGCTCGCCACTGATCATTGCCGTCTCCAGCGGCGGCGACGCGCCGGTATTGGCGCGTCTGATTAGGGCAAAGATCGAAACCTGGATTCCGTCCACCTACGGCCAACTCGCCGGTCTCGCTGCGCGTTTCCGCCATCAGGTGAAAAACCTGTTTCCCGATGTGCAGCAGCGTCGCGGCTTCTGGGAAGACGTTTTCCAGGGCCCGATCGCCGATCGCCAGTTGGCCGGGCAGGGCGCTGAAGCCGAACGCCTGCTGCAAGCCAAGGTGGATGGCGAGCCCATGGTCACCACGGGCGAGGTTTATCTGGTCGGTGCCGGTCCGGGCGATCCGGATCTGTTGACCTTCCGTGCGCTGCGGCTGATGCAGCAAGCCGATGTGGTGCTCTATGACCGATTGGTGGCGCCGGCAATTCTGGAGTTGTGCCGTCGCGATGCCGAGCGTGTGTACGTCGGCAAGCGCCGTTCCGAACATGCGGTACCGCAGGATCAGATCAACCAGCAACTGGTCGATCTGGCCAAGGCCGGCAAGCGCGTGGTGCGGTTGAAGGGAGGCGATCCGTTCATCTTCGGTCGCGGTGGCGAAGAGATCGAAGAGCTCGCAGCTCACGGTATTCCATTCCAGGTTGTGCCGGGCATCACGGCGGCCAGCGGTTGCGCGGCGTATGCCGGGATTCCGCTGACCCATCGTGACCACGCGCAATCCGTGCGGTTTGTCACTGGCCACCTGAAGGACGGCTCCACCGATCTGCCTTGGGCCGACCTTGTCGCCCCGGCGCAGACGCTGGTGTTCTACATGGGCCTGGTCGGCCTGCCGATCATCTGCGAGCAGTTGATCAGGCATGGTCGTGCGGCCGACACCCCGGCGGCACTGATCCAGCAGGGCACCACGGTCAATCAGCGGGTATTCACCGGTACCCTGGCCGACTTGCCGCGACTGGTGGCGGAGCATGAAGTTCATGCGCCGACGCTGGTGATCGTCGGTGAGGTGGTGCAACTGCGCGAAAAACTGGCGTGGTTCGAAGGGGCTCAGGCGCAGGTCTGAAACCGGGTCGCCTGTTTTGCGGACAGGCGGCCTCGGGTTTGCGTCACTCGGCAGACGGCGTGATGCGACAGCCCTTGCGGTTGCGGATCTGCTCGTCGGTGGGCCGTTCGCGGACGAATTCGAAGCGCGGTTCGCCTTCGTTGTAGTGCACCAGCCAGCCCCATTCCAGTTCGCTTTCGTCCTGTCCGGGATGCGGTGGCCGGGCCCACCAGGGTTCTTTGCTGAGGATCTCGCGCATGGCAGCCTCCGGTTGTTGGCAATCCTTGAACTATAGCTTCCTGTCGCGAGTCGTCAGTACAGGCTGAGCTGATTCGGCCCGATCATGACGATAAAGGGGGGCATGGCGATGATTGATGGGGTGCGCAACGACGAACCGTCGAAGCGGCTGTTTTTTGCTTTGGATTGCCCGCCGGCGCAGCGCAAGGCCATCGCCCAGTGGCGTGCGGAACTGGGCCTGCGCAGCGGCAAACCGGTTCCGGCGGATAACTTTCACCTGACCTTGCTGTTTCTCGGTGCGGTGCCGCTGGCGCAGATCCACGGTGTTTGCGAAGCCGCGGCCTGTGTCCGTATTCCGGGCGAAGCGTTGCGGGTTGCGCTGGATCGTTTGCAGGTCTGGCATCGCGCAGGGGTGTTGTCGCTGGCACCGGAGCAAGCACCGCCGGCGTTGTTGCGTCTGGTCTACGCGCTGGAACAGGCGATGCTGCCGTTCGGTTTTGAAGAAGCCACCCACGAGTTCCGCCCGCACCTGACCCTGGCCCGCGAATACCGTGCGCCGGAACCGGAAGCGAGTACGCCGCCAGAGTTTTTCCTGCGCGCTGAACGCTTCGCTTTGTTCGAATCACATAAGGGCCGTTATCGGGTTGTGCAGGACTGGTCACTGATCTGACCGGACAAAAAAGCCGCCCGAAGGCGCCTGCAAATTCACCCGAGCCGAGGGAGCCGGGTGAGGCCGTTCAGAGCAGGGGCAGCGGTGGTAAGGCGCTGCGTGAACGGGAAAACGTTTTCTGACACAACACCGAATTCATTGTGGGAGCGGGCTTGCTCGCGAATGCGTCGGCATATCTGGCACATTCATTGACTGACACGACGCTTTCGCGCGCAAACCCGCTGGAATATCGGTGTCTTTACTTGCCGAGCTTCACCCGCGTCCAGCCGCGAGTCATGATCCGCTGTGTGGCAATCGGCTGATCCGGCACTGCATACAGCGTCGCCATCACCGCTTGCGACGGATAAGAGCCCGGTTCGTTGCGAATCGCTTCGTCCACCAACGGCGTGGCCGCTGCGTTGGCATTGCTGTAGCCGATGCTGTTGGTGACCTCGGCGATGATGTCCGGACGCATGAGGAAATCCATGAACAGATAGGCGTTGTCGACGTTCGCAGCGTCGCGCGGGATCGCGACCATGTCGTAGAAACTGCCGGCGCCTTCCTTGGGAATGCTGTAGTCGATCACCACGTTGTTGCCCGATTCCACTGCACGGGCCTTGGCCTGCAGGACGTCGCCGGAGTAACCGACCGCTACGCAGATATTGCCGTTGGCCAGATCGGAGATGTACTTCGATGAATGGAAATACGCCACATACGGGCGAATTTTCATGAACAGCGCTTCGGCTTCGGCGATGTGCGCCTTGTCCTTGTCGTTCACCGGATAGCCGAGGTAGTGCAGCGCGGCCGGGAGCATTTCGGTCGGCGAATCGAGGAAACTGATGCCACAGGCTTTGAGTTTTTCAGCGTTCTCCGGCTTGAAGAGCAAGTCCCAGGAGTTGGTCGGGGCGTTGGCGCCGAGCATTTCCTTGACCTTCGCCGGATTGAAGCCAATGCCGATCGAGCCCCACATGTACGGGAACGCGTGCGCGTTGTCCGGATCACTGGCCGAGGCGTTTTTCAACAGCACCGGGTTGAGATTCTTCCAGTTCGGCAGCTTCGACTTGTCGAGCGGCTGATAGACGCCGGCCTTGATCTGCTTGGCCAGAAAACTGTTCGACGGCACGACGATGTCGTAACCGGATTTGCCTGCCAGCAGGCGCGCTTCAAGGGTTTCGTTGCTGTCGAAGACGTCATAGGTCACGCGAATGCCGGTCTCGTCTTCGAACTTTTTCACAGTGTCCGGCGCGATGTAATCGGACCAGTTGTACACACGCAGCACCTTGTCGTTGGCCTGGGCGCCCATGACCATTGCGCCCATCAAGGACAGTGTCAGCAGAGTCCTGCCAAACGTTTTCATCGGTACAACTCCCTTCTTTTTATTCAAAAACACAACTTGATCGGCGAGCCCTCGGTAGGAGCTGACGAGTGCAACGAGGCTGCGATCTTTTGATCTTGCTTTTGAAGAGCAAAAAGATCGCAGCGTGCCGCAGCTTCTACAAGGCGGTCGCCGCACGTTGCGGCTGCCACGACTCATTTGCGGTCTGATCCATCGCTTCCTGAATCGCCCGTTTGCGATTGGCTTCCGCCTTGCGACCGAAATACCAGACGAGGAAAGTCACCAACGACACCGCCAGCAGAATCAGGCTGGCCACGGCGTTGATCTCCGGTTTTACGCCCAGACGCACAGCCGAGAACACTTCCATCGGCAGCGTCGTCGAGCCGGGGCCGGAAACGAAACTCGCCAGCACCAGATCATCCAGCGACAAGGCAAACGACATCATCCCGCCCGCAGCCAGCGACGGCGCAATCATTGGAATGGTGATCAGGAAAAACACCTTGAACGGCTTCGCACCGAGATCCATCGCCGCTTCCTCAATCGACAGGTCCAGCTCGCGAAGGCGCGCGGAGACTACCACCGCCACATAAGCGGCACAAAACGTGGTGTGGGCGATCCAGATCGTCACGATGCCACGCTCCTGCGGCCAACCAATCAGTTGCGCCATCGCCACGAACAGCAGCAACAGCGACAGGCCAGTGATCACTTCCGGCATCACCAACGGCGCGGTGACCAGACCGCCAAACAGCGTGCGGCCCTTGAAGCGCGTAACGCGAGTCAGGACGAAAGCGGCGAGGGTGCCCAGTGCCACCGCAGCAATCGCGGTGTAGCAGGCGATTTCCAGCGAGCGCACCACCGAGCCCATCAGTTGCGTGTTGTCGAGCATGCCGGCGTACCACTTGATCGACCAGCCGCCCCACACTGTCACCAGCTTCGAGGCGTTGAACGAGTAGATCACCAGAATCAGCATCGGCAGATAAATGAACATCAGACCGAAGATCAGCATGAACTTGGAAAAATTGAAGCGTTTCATCCCCGTGCCTCCATCTCTTTGGCCTGGCTGCGGTTGAACAGCAGAATCGGCACAATCAGGATCAACAGCATCACCACCGCCAGCGCGGACGCTACCGGCCAGTCGCGGTTATTGAAGAACTCTTGCCACAGCACGCGGCCGATCATCAACGTCTCCGGGCCACCGAGCAATTCTGGAATCACGAACTCGCCGACCACCGGAATGAACACCAGCATGCAGCCTGCGATGATGCCGTTTTTCGCCAGTGGCACAGTGATCTTCCAGAAATTGTTGAAGTTACTCGAGCCCAGATCCTGCGCGGCTTCCAGCAGGCTGTTGTCGTGCTTGACGAGGTTCGCGTAGAGCGGCAGGACCATGAACGGCAGATAGGCGTAGACCACGCCGATGTACACGGCAGTGTTGGTGTTGAGGATCTCGATCGGCTGGTCGGTCAGCCCGGTCCACATCAGAAACGCATTCAGCAGACCGTTGTTGCTGAGGATGCCCATCCACGCGTACACGCGGATCAGAATCGCCGTCCAGGTCGGCATCATGATCAGCAATAGCAGGACGTTTTGCGTTTCCTTGCCGGTCTTGGTGATCGCGTAGGCCATCGGAAAGCCGATCGCCAGGCACATCAGCGTGCTCAGTGCCGCGACTTTCAGCGAGCCCAGGTACGCCGACAGGTACAGCTCATCTTCACCAAGCAGGGTGTAGTTGCCGATGTTCAGCAGCAGCTGGAATTTCTGTTCGGCGAACGTGTAGATCTCCGAGTAAGGCGGGATCGCCAGCGCAGCTTCCGAGAAGCTGATCTTCATCACCAGAAAGAACGGCAGCATGAAAAACAGAAACAGCCAGATGAACGGAATGCCGATCACCAGTTTCCGCCCGCTGGGCACCAGACGCAGGAATTGCTGATTGAAGGTTCTCATGAGCGCAGCACCACGCCGCTGTCGTCTTCCCACCAGACGTAGACCTTGTCGTCCCAGGTCGGCCGCGCGCCACGGCGTTCGGCGTTGGCCATGAATGACTGGACGATCTTGCCGCCGGGCAACTCGACGTAGAACACCGAGTGACCGCCGAGGTAGGCGATGTCATGGACCTTGCCTTCAGACCAGTTGTAGCGGAACTCCGGTTGGGTGGTGCTGACGAGCATTTTTTCCGGGCGGATGGCGTAGGTGATCGACTTGTCCTGCACCGAGGTGCTGACGCCGTGGCCGACGTAGATCTTTTGCTGCAAGTCCGGGCTGTGAATGATCGCGTGGCCTTCCAGATCCTCCACCACGGTGCCGTCGAAGGCGTTCACGTTGCCGATGAACTCGCAGACCATGCGGCTGACCGGCGCTTCATAAATGTCGACCGGGCTGCCGATTTGCGCGATCCAGCCCAGATGCATGATCGCGATGCGCTGAGCCATGGTCATGGCTTCTTCCTGGTCGTGGGTAACCATGACGCAGGTCACGCCGACGCGCTCGATGATTTCGACCAGCTCAAGCTGCATCTGCGAACGCAGCTTTTTATCCAGCGCACCCATCGGCTCGTCGAGCAGCAACAGCTTCGGCCGTTTGGCCAGTGAGCGGGCGAGGGCAACGCGCTGGCGCTGGCCGCCGGACAACTGATGCGGGCGGCGTTTGGCATATTGGGTCATGTGCACAAGACGCAGCATCTCTTCGACGCGGGCATCGATCTCGCTGGCGGGCAAGCGGTCCTGTTTGAGGCCGAAAGCGATGTTCTGCGCAACCGTCATGTGCGGAAACAACGCATAGGACTGGAACATCATGTTGATCGGCCGCTCGTACGGCGGCATGTCAGTGATGTCCACGCCATCAAGCAGAATCCGCCCCTCGGTCGGCCGCTCGAAACCGGCGAGCATGCGCAGCAGAGTCGATTTGCCCGAACCGGAACCGCCCAGCAGCGCGAAGATTTCGCCCTGATGGATCTCCAGGGACACATCGTCCACGGCCACGGTTTCGTCGAACTTCTTGGTGACACGATCGACTTTCACCAACACCTTTTTCGGTTGCTGATGACCTTCGAGTGCCTTGCGATAAGTGCTGGAGGCGTTTGCCATGTGAAACTCCCAACAGGTGTCGTGTGCCTGGCCAATGTGGCCGGGCTTAAGTGGATTGCAAGCCTGTAAGTGCGATGTCAGTCATTACAGATCCCCTGTGGGAGCGGGCTTGCTCGCGAAAGCGCCGTGTCAGTCGATAGGGTGGGTGTCTGACACTCCGCCTTCGCGAGCAAGCCCGCTCCCACAGGTTTTGTATTGATCTGATGCATATCGCTCGAACCGATCCGGCTTGTTCGGCGCCGCCGTCCTGGCTGCCTGGGTCGTACTTGTTGTTATTACGGGTATCGCTGTTCACGACTGACGGATGTGCAAACGCGCACCCGCCAGCCGTGGGGGCAGTAAATCGTCAGTTGTTCCGCGATTGCGTCAGCGCTGACTGCGCTTCACCGCCCGTCGCCGGCACGCTGCGCCGAATGCCTGGAAAATCTTCAGGTAGTTCGGGTTGTCCAGCACTTGCCATTCCGGGTGCCATTGCACACCGAGGGCGAAGGTCGGGCTGTGCTCTACCGAGATCGCCTCGATCAAGCCGTCCGGTGCCACGGCTTCGGCACGCAGGCCGGGAGCGAGGCGATCGATGCCCTGGCTATGAATCGAGTTGACCTGAAACTCACCCGGCAGCTCGAGCGCTTCGAACACGCCGCCCGCGAGCACCGTCACCGCGTGGGCCGGTGCGTATTGCACGGCCACGTCGGGGCTGTCGGCCTCGCGGTGATCGAGCATGCCCGGCAGCTCATGCACCTTCTGATGCAGGCTGCCGCCGAACGCCACGTTCATTTCCTGGAAGCCACGGCAGATGCCGAGCACCGGAACGCCCGCGGCGATGGCTGCACGCAATAAAGGAAGGGTGGTGGCGTCGCGGGCCGGATCATGATCCGTGCCGGGGGCGCTGGCCGGGCCTTGATAGTGGAAGGGCTCCACGTTCGAGGGCGAGCCGGTGAGCAGCAGACCGTCGAGCTGACCGAGCAGGTCGTCGATTTCAGTCAGATTACCGAGGGAAGGAATGACCACCGGCAGCCCCTGGGCGCCAACGCTGACAGCACGTACGTACTTGTCGCCGCTGATGTGATAGGGGTGCAGGCCAATCTGTTTGACGCACGCTGTAACGCCGATCAATGGCTTGAATGCCATTTTTATTCACCTCGAAGTCTGTCACTTGAACGAGCTTTTCCGGAGCTTAGCGTCGTTGATTTTAATTAACAACTGCCATGTAAAAAATTCTAAACGCCGTTCATCAAATTGCTCAGCGTTACCTGGGTTTAGGGACGTATATGGCACGAGAGAGTTAAGAAAAGCCCGAAAAATAAAGGCTTCAGGGCAGGCTGTTCGCTATTGACTTCACTTTGCCTTTCGGATTGACTGGCTGCGCAACACGGTGGTGAACATAATAATTAACAGCTAAATAGGTGCATCATGTCGGTTCCTCTGCGTACCGTTCAACTCAACGAAGCCAACGCATTCCTTAAGAAATATCCTGAGGTTTTGTACGTCGACCTTCTGATTGCGGATATGAACGGTGTGGTGCGCGGCAAGCGCATCGAACGCACCAGTCTTCATAAGGTGTACGAAAAAGGCATCAACCTGCCGGCGTCGCTGTTCGCGCTGGACATCAACGGCTCGACGGTGGAAAGCACCGGTCTGGGCCTGGATATTGGCGATGCCGATCGCATCTGCTACCCGATCCCCGGCACCCTGAGCATCGAGCCGTGGCAAAAACGCCCGACCGCACAGCTGCTGATGACCATGCACGAGATCGAAGGCCAGCCATTCTTCGCTGACCCGCGTGAAGTGCTGGCCAACGTTGTGCGCAAGTTCGACGACCTCGGTCTGACGATTTGCGCCGCGTTCGAACTGGAGTTCTATCTGATCGACCAGGACAACGTGAACGGTCGTCCGCAGTCACCGCGCTCACCGGTCTCCGGCAAGCGTCCGGTGTCGACTCAGGTTTACCTGATCGACGATCTCGACGAATACGTCGATTGCCTGCAAGACATTCTCGAAGGCGCGAAAGAGCAGGGCATTCCCGCTGATGCGATCGTCAAGGAAAGCGCCCCGGCGCAGTTTGAAGTCAACCTGCATCACGTCTCCGACCCGATCAAGGCGTGCGATTACGCGGTGCTGCTCAAGCGTCTGGTGAAGAACATCGCCTACGACCACGAGATGGACACTACCTTCATGGCCAAGCCGTATCCGGGCCAGGCCGGTAACGGTCTGCACGTGCACATTTCGATTCTGGATAAAGAGGGCAACAACATCTTCGCCAGCGAGGATCCCGAGCAGAACGCCGCACTGCGTCATGCGATCGGCGGTGTGCTCGAGACCCTGCCGGCGCAAATGGCGTTCCTTTGCCCGAACGTCAACTCGTACCGCCGCTTCGGCGCGCAATTCTATGTGCCGAACTCGCCAAGCTGGGGCATCGATAACCGCACCGTGGCCGTGCGCGTGCCGACCGGTTCCGCCGATGCTGTGCGCATCGAGCACCGTGTTGCCGGTGCCGATGCCAACCCGTACCTGCTGATGGCGTCGGTGCTGGCCGGTATTCACCACGGCCTGACCAACCAGATCGAGCCGGGCGCCCCGGTCGAAGGCAACAGTTACGAGCAGAACGAACAGAGCCTGCCGAACAACCTGCGCGATGCCCTGCGCGAGCTCGACGACAGCGAAGTCATGGCGCGTTATATCGACCCGATGTACATCGACGTGTTTGTCGCGTGCAAGGAAAGCGAACTGGCCGAGTTCGAGAACTCGATCTCTGACCTTGAGTACAACTGGTATCTGCATACGGTCTAAAAGCCAACACCTGACCCTGTAGGAGCTGCCGAAGGCTGCGATCTTTTGATCTTGCCTGGGAAAAAACAAAGTCAAAAGATCGCAGCCTTCGGCAGCTCCTACCGGGAGTTCGGGTTACCAGATTCCGTTTGGCGTGCGTTCGCCCGTCCCCAATCCTTTTGTCGAGCTCAACACAATGATCACAACCCGCAACGACTGGGAACAACGCTTCCAGTCTCTGTCCATCGAATCGCGCGCTTTCATCAATGGCGAATACCGCCCGGCGATCAGCGGCGACACCTTCCAATGCCTGAGCCCGGTCGACGGCCGTTTTCTCGCCGCGGTCGCCAGCACCGATGAAGCCGACGCCAACCTCGCCGTCGAAGCCGCGCGTCAATCGTTCAACTCCGGTATCTGGGCGAAAAAAGCCCCGGCCGAGCGCAAGCGCATCCTGATCCGCTTCGCCGATCTGATCCTGCAACACCAGGAAGAGCTGGCGCTGCTGGAAACCCTCGACATGGGCAAACCGATCAGTGACTCGATGAGCATCGACATTCCCGCGACCGCCAACGCTATCCGCTGGAGCGCCGAGGCCATCGACAAAATCTACGATGAAGTCGCTGCCACCCCGCATGATCAGCTCGGCCTTGTCACTCGTGAACCCTGCGGCGTGGTCGCGGCGATCGTGCCGTGGAATTTTCCGCTGATCATGGCCAGCTGGAAGTTCGCCCCGGCGCTCGCGGCGGGTAACTCGTTCATTCTCAAACCGTCGGAAAAATCACCACTGACCGCCATCCGCATCGCGCAGCTTGGGCTGGAGGCCGGGATTCCGAAAGGCGTGTTCAACGTGCTGCCGGGTTACGGTCACACCGTCGGCAAAGCGCTGGCGTTGCACATGGACGTCGACGTGCTGGCCTTCACCGGCTCCACGGCGATCGCCAAGCAACTGATGATTTACGCCGGTCAGAGCAACATGAAACGCGTCTGGCTCGAGGCCGGCGGCAAAAGCCCGAACGTGGTATTTGCCGACGCCCCGGACCTGCGCGCGGCAGCAGAAGCGGCGGCCAGCGCCATCGCCTTCAACCAGGGCGAAGTCTGCACGGCCGGTTCGCGCCTGCTGGTCGAGCGATCGATCCGCGATCAGTTCATTCCGCTGCTGGTGGACGCGTTGCAAGCCTGGAAACCGGGGCACGCACTGGATCCGGCGACCACCGTCGGCGCCGTGGTCGACCAGCGTCAACTGGACAATGTGCTGCGTTACATCAGCATCGGCCGCGAGCAGGGCGCCGAGCTGATTGCAGGCGGCCAGCGCACCCTCGAGGAAACCGGTGGGCTCTACGTGCAGCCAGCGATTTTCGACGGCGTAACCAACGCGATGACCATCGCGCAAGAAGAAATCTTCGGCCCGGTGCTGTCGCTGATCACCTTCGACACTGCCGAGCAAGCGCTGCAGATCGCCAACGACAGCATCTTCGGTCTGGCTGCCGGTGTGTGGACGAGCAATCTGAGCAAGGCCCACACCTTCGCTCGGGGCCTGCGCGCCGGTAGCGTCTGGGTCAACCAGTACGACGGCGGCGACATGACCGCGCCGTTCGGTGGCTTCAAGCAGTCGGGCAACGGTCGCGATAAATCGCTGCACGCATTCGACAAGTACACCGAGCTGAAAGCGACCTGGATCAAGCTCTGACTCTTTTACAGCGGCGGTCGCCCTTGGTTGGCGGCCCTCGGAGAAACCTATGAAACAGCAACACGTAAACAGTTACTACGCGGCCACGCGCAATGAAGTCATTGACTTCCCGATTCTCGAAGAAGCGGTGGACTGCGATGTCTGCATCATCGGCGCCGGTTATACCGGTCTGTCCTCGGCGCTGTTTCTCAGCGAAGCCGGTTATAAAGTCACGATGCTGGAAGCGGCGAAAGTCGGCTACGGCGCCAGCGGGCGCAATGGTGGGCAACTGGTCAACTCCTACAGCCGCGACGTCGATGTCATCGAAGAGCGCTACGGCGACAAGACTGCAGAAATCCTTGGCAGCATGATCTTCGAAGGCGCCGATATCATCCGTTCGCGCATCAAGGATTACGGCATCAAATGCGACTACCGCCCGGGCGGTATTTTCGCCGCGATGAACAAGAAGCAACTCAACGGTCTGGCCGAGCAGAAGCGCAACTGGGAACGCTACGGCAACCGCAATCTGCGGATGCTCGACGCAGCGGATATCCGTCGCGAAGTCGGTTCCGATGCTTACGTTGGCGGTTTGCTGGACATGCAGGGCGGCCACGTTCATCCCTTGAACCTGGCCCTGGGTGAAGCCGCCGCCATCGTGCGTTTGGGCGGCATGATCTACGAGCAATCGGCGGCGGTGGAAATCACCTACGGCGAGCCGATCACCGTGCGCACCGCCAAAGGTCTGGTCCGTGCCAAATATCTGCTGATCGCCGGCAACGCTTATCTGCCGCAAGGCCTCGACAACCGCGTCACCGCGAAAAGCATGCCGTGCGGCTCGCAAATCGTCGTCACCGAACCGTTGACCGAGCAGCAGGCGCGCAGCCTGATTACCCACAACTATTGCGTCGAAGACTGCAATTACCTGCTCGATTACTACCGTCTCACCGCTGACAACCGTCTGCTTTACGGTGGTGGTGTGGTCTACGGCGCGCGGGAGCCGGACGATATCGAGCAACTGATCCGGCCGAAGATTCTCAAGACCTTCCCGCAGCTCAAAGACGTGAAGATCGACTACCGCTGGACCGGCAATTTTCTGCTGACCATGTCGCGCATGCCGCAATTCGGCCGCATCGAAAAGAACGCCTACTACATGCAGGGTTACAGTGGTCACGGTGTCACCTGCTCGCACCTGGCCGGCAAACTGATCTCGGAAATGATTCGCGGCGACGCCGAACGCTTCAACGCTTTCGCCTCACTGCCACACATGCCGATGCTCGGCGGCCGCACGTTCTCCGCGCCGCTCACCGCTCTGGGCGCCGTCTACTATTCGCTGCGCGACCGTTTCGGCGTCTGAGTAACCGCCCCGGCGGCGGCCCCCAAGGCTCCGCCGGTTTTTCTGACATACCTGAGGACAGCAGATGTGAGGGGCCTGTCATCAATGCAGCTGGCACACCAGAGATCAAACTGTGGGAGTGGGCCTGCTCACGAAGGGGCCATATCAGCCAACATGGGTGTCGCTTGACACACCGCTTTCGCGATCAAGCCCCCTCCCACAGGGGAATCGGTGGTGTTGGCAGATGTTGCGCCTGGCGCCAGTTGAATGTGGGAGTGGGCTTGCTCGCGAAGAGGGAGGTACATTCAGCAATGATGTTGCCCGACCTGCCGCTTTCGCGAGCAAGCTCGCTCCCACATTGGCTGTATTGCCAAGGCAGAAGGGAGTTTCGTCTCACCATCCATCGAACCTGCTGAGCAACACCTGCAAACGTGATTTAATAGCCGCCTTTCACGGTTCCGGGACACGGGAGCAACGTGATCCGCGCGATCTGCGCGTCACCCGCCACCCACCCCCATTACCCTTAAGTACCTCAACATAAGGCTGTCATGGATACGGGTTCTCGACTCAAACTAGTACGCGAAAGCTACAAACTCTCCCAGCGCGAGCTCGCCCGGCGTAGCGGCGTGACCAACGCGACCATCTCGCTGATCGAACAGAACCGCGTCAGCCCCTCCGTCAGCTCGCTGAAAAAGCTGCTCGAAGGCATACCTATGTCCCTGGCCGACTTCTTCACCTTCGACCAGCCCCCACGCGAACACCAATACGTCTTCCGCGCCAATGAACAACCCGACCTCGGCCGCCACGGCCTGCGCCTGCTCCTCATCGGCGCCTCCGTCCCCAGCCGCCAGATGCGCCTGCTGCGCGAACAATACGCCCCCGGTGCCAGCTCCGGCGAAGAGCCGATTGTTCACTCGGAAGGTGAGGAGTGCGGGTTGGTAACGCGCGGGACTGTTGAGTTGACGGTGGATGGCTCGGTGAGCGTGTTGAATGCCGGGGATGGGTATTACTTTCCGACCACGTTACCGCATAAGTTCCGGAATATCGGGGCGGACGAGGCTGAGATCATTAGCGCGAATACGCCGGCTAACTTCTGATTGATGCGTTAGGCATTAACCATGCGCTGTAAGTAAATCCGACGCCTGTTGAAGGGCGTCGGATTTTTTTTGAGTCGAGGAAAAGTTTGTAGGTTTGACGGTTTTTATTTGTAGGAATGCTCTGAATGAGTGCGTGATGATGCAAGGTTAATGACGTTAGGGGGGGGCTGGTATGGTTACATGGCTTATGATATTGACGTGCTTCTATCTTGGTTGATCAAGACTTTGCATTGTCGAGCTAAACTTGTTGATTTTTAATGACTTGATATGGGGGTGTCATAAAGTTGAGTATCAGGTTTCTATGTCAGGTTGTTATTTTGTTCTTTTTAACTATCGCATTCAGTTGTATTTTCGCGTTAGTTCTAATGAATTTTTTGAGTCAGATTTTACCGCTGGGAGGACTGATCAGGAAATTTTCTGAGGGTTTGATGGTTCTGGTTTATCTGTATGTAAATTTTTTTTACTGCTTTCCTGTTCAGATTGCTGAGTTGCGAGGTCGGTATGTCGAGACTGGACGCTATCCAGCCTGGGTACGGTATTTCATCGCTGGCAGTTGCGCACTTATATTTGAAGAGATCGTTTATTATTTTATTAGCGATACTTGGGGGTTGTCAGAAGTGCTGTGTAGGATGCTGAGTTTTTTAGTGTTCTTCGCTTTTTACGGATATTTTATGTCCGGGAAAGGATTCAAAGGTGGGCGATAGTATTGGTGGTTGATTTATTGTAATTTCGTTGTCGATGTTTCTTATAGTGATTCCGTCAATCAACGCCTCAAAAGCCAGTGATATTTTCCCCATTTGCTTATAGGCTCGTTCATAATTCATAGGGTCGCGAGTGAATAGCTCCACTGAGTCGGCTTTTCGAACGGGTTGAAGTATGCTGAAGATAGACAGCCCTATGTCAACACCGTAGTAGGCGATATTTCCATGGGAGATGTCACCCGCTAAGAATTGATAGAGTTTGCGTGTTGGGCCAACTACTGCTGGGTTTTCAGGGCCGTTGTGAATGTTTGCTAGTCCTTCATATATGTTGTTAGCTCCGTGTAACGAGTAGACTGAGCCGGCCACTGCGTTTGTTGGTGTTCTGGAAGCGAAATGTACTGAGCCAACTTGGATTTGCATCATTCCCGCAGCAACACCTACACCGTTTTGAGCATAGAACGATACCTTGTTCAGTAACTCAGTATGTTCCTCCCTAAGCTCCTGCAACCCTTGCTTGGCGCTGATAACGCCTTCATCAACAGCCCGAATAATCTCATTCGCATAAGACGAAACGATCTCGTTAAATCGAAGCTGATTGAAACTGTCATACAGTTGAGTCGCGCCAATCTGACAGCCGAATGCGACCAGATCGGCAGCTGCTCGGGTAACATCGTTGATGTCGCACAAATCCTCATTCACCGTCATTTCCCCAAGTGCTGAAACCGCACGTGCCCGCCTGGAGGTGCGTCCAACTGATTTCGCGATAGGTGAAGGACACCAATTCTTGGGGCTGTGCGTCATTCAAGTGAATGGCGTGGGGAACCTGGAGGTTGATGTGGGCAATTTTTGCGCCGGTTATGTGGATTTTGAAGTACTTGTCCTGTGTGCCAGCGGGGGAGGTTCGGTAGAAGACGATGGTGCAGTCCAGCACTTCTCGCTCATGAAGTGCGGCGAAGAGCAGTGGTGAGGATTTGTCGATGTTTTTGGTGATCATGATCGGCAAGTGTTGGCCACGATCTGCGGTGACGCCGCCGTTATTGCCGGTGGTCATGTTGTGGGAATAGGCCAGTACCATTATCTCGTCAAGGTGGCCCAGTTGGCACTTGTTGCCGATGGAGTTAGTGTCGGAGCATCCGGCGGAGACCAGCCCTTGTCGATTTCCAGTGATACTCATGTAGCTGTGATTGGCCATGGATGCGCTGCCTTGTTTAAAGGTTAGTCTTGCTCGCAGAGTAACCGTCAATTTAAGCCAGTGCCGAGAGGCAAAGTTTCGGTGTTCATCGATCTCAGATAAGTCTTACAAGGGCGGCGGACGTCAGGAAGTGAAAGTTCTGGGTGCCAACAATGGTGAGGTCGGTTTAAGGTCGCTTCACAGTCCGGTGGAGCAAGCCCTCTCGCCACATGGATGTTTTCCTATGCAGTTGCGGACCTCGAAATCGCACGAGCCTGTTGGGCGATAACCATTCGTCAGCCGCCCCGCATTTTTGCTGCACACCTGTTTCCAATGCGTACCTAACCCTCGCAAAGGAACCGCCAACATGCGCAAATCCAACCTCGCAGCACTGACCCTGGCCACGCTGTTATCCGCCACCTCGCTCTACGCAACAGCTGCCAGCGACACCCCGGCACCCACCGCTAACGACGGCAATAGCCAAGCCAACCCGAGTGCGCCGGAAGACATTCACTCCAACGGCGCCACCGTTCCCAAAGGCACTCAGGGCAACACCACCAACAATGACGGCTCAACGCCTTCAGGTTCCAAGCCCAGCGGCTCGAAGCAATCGAATGACAGCGGCACCAGCAGCGGTGCTGGTGAAGGTTGAGGCTGTTTGCAGATGCAGCAAGCCCGGCATCGCGCCGGGCTCTGCAACAGATCAACCGATAACAGGCGCTATTTCGCCTTCCAGTTGCCCCCACTGTTCTCAAAATCAATTTTCGCCTGAGCCAGATGTTCACCGTCGTAGTAATACGTGGTGACTTTGGCGTTATCAGGCATGTTCAAGGGTTTGGCGCTTTTGTCTTTGCTGGTCGAGTGCGGGTTGGCCAGGGATTCCTGGGTCAGGCGGGCGCTGCAGGTGGCCTGGTAGTGATCGTCGCAGCGATCAACTTTTTTCTTGGTGGCGTTGAGGGTGTCCTTGGTTTCGTTGCTGCATGACCAGTTGATGGAATCGACGGGCATGCCTTCGTATTCGTAGCAGCTGTGGGTTTCCACCGCCGGCACCGAGGCGCTTGAGGAGCGGGTCTGCACGTCGCAGCCTTCGGCCATGACGCAGGTGGGGATGATGGCGAATGTGGCGATCAGAAGCAGCAGTCGGGTTTTCATCGGCAATTCCTCTCCAATGGCGCCGCGTCCGATCGATGATTTGGCGCTTGTCTGGTTTCGAGGCGGCGAGGGCGGGCAAGGTTCAATCGGCTTTGCGCTGCGCGTTCTTCGCTTACACTGCGCAACAATCAGAACCATTCAGCGCCCAAGGATTGGACCGTCGCCATGAATGAAATCGGCCACCTGCAAGCCATCCGCAACGGCCTCAAACGCGACATCGACATCGGCGGCCGTTGTGGCCTTTGAAAGCACGGAGATCACCATGGCCCAATCCCTCGAACGCGCCATCGCCATTGCCGCTACGGCCCACACGGGGCAGGTGGACAAGGGCGGCGCGCCGTACATTCTGCATCCGCTGAAAATCATGTTGCGCATGCATACGCTGGAAGAGCGCATCGTCGCTGTGCTGCACGACGTGGTCGAGGATTGCTGCGTCAGTCTTGATGATTTACGCCGCGAAGGATTCAGCGAGGAGGTGCTGACCGCGATTGCAGCTGTGACGAAATTGCCCGGTGAGTCTTACGAGGATTTCGTCGACCGCGCCGCGCAGAACCCGATCGGGCGTGTGGTGAAACTGGCGGATCTGGAAGAGAACAGCGATATCTCACGGATTGCCTCGCCGAGTTGGGACGATCTGGAGCGGATCGAGAAATATCGGCGGGCGATTGCACGGCTTCGCGCTTAGGAATGCAACCCCCGTAGGAGCTGCCGAAGGCTGCGATCTTTTGATGTTGTTTTTGCAAGATCAAGAGCAAAGATCGCAGCCTTCGGCAGCTCCTACATGTGGACGCTGTAGTCAGTTGGATAGCCAGGAAGGCGAACTATGAAATCCATTGTGTGCTTGTTGTTTGCGGCTGGTTTTGGCGCGCTGTCCCCCTCACCCAGGGGGACTGAGCGCGTGCACCGGGATCCGGCGCATAGATGGTTGCGTGAGCAATTGCTCGCCTCGGTTTGATGCATGTTCAGGCGTGGCCCAGGGCAATCGCGAACGAGACGACGATCATGCAGGCGAAGGCGAAATTGAGATTCATGGGCTGGTCATCCTGAGCTTTTGAGAGTGGGGCCATTGTGAACAGGCGCAGCGCAAAGAAAAAATTCGCCGTGTTGATTCCAATGATCGAAAGCATTGATAGCCGCTGCGTTTGTATTTGCCCCGTGCTTTGGCTAGTCTCGCTGAAACCTGCAACTACAAGCATAAACAGGCGCAACCATGCACGATCACTCCATCGCTGAACTGCCGTCCCTGCGTCGGCAGAAAATCCTTTTGCTTCTTGAGCGTGACGGCAAGGTCATGGCCTCCGAGCTGAGCCAGCATTTCGCAGTCTCCGAAGACACCATCCGCCGTGACCTCGCCGAGCTGGACAGCGCCGGCCTGGTGCAGCGCGTGCATGGCGGCGCGCTGCCGCGACCGAAGCACTCCGGCAAGGATTACTTCACCCGCCTGGATGAGACCGACGAGGTCAAAGTGCGCCTGGCGCAGTTGGCGGCGCAGCACGTCGAGGACGGGCAGATTGTGCTGTTCGATTCCGGCTCGACCACGTTGCAGGTGGCGCGCGCCTTACCCGCCAATGTCCGCATCACCGCCGTGACCGCTTCACCGCTGACGGCGATTGCCTTATCCGAATACAAGGGTGTGAAAGTGATCCTGGCGGGCGGTGAATTGAATCCGCATTCGATGTCGGCGAGTGGTCAGGAAGCGCTGCGATTGCTGGCGGGAATCAAGGCGGATCTGGCGATTACCGGGGTCTGTGCGATTCATCCCGAGCTCGGCATCACCTCGCTGCATTTCGATGAAGTGCCGATCAAGCAGGCGATGCTCGACAGTGCAGCGCGGGTGATTGCGGTGACCACGGCGGACAAGTTGGGGGCGGTGGAGCCATTTGTAGTGGCGCCGTGTACGCGCCTGCATACGTTGATTACCGAGCGGCATCCGGGGTCGGGGAGTGTGGAGGATTATCGGCGGTTGGGGATTGTGGTGGAGCAGTTGCCGGATTGAATTATTTGGGGTGGATGTGAGGGCCCGGTCGCGAGCAAGCCCGTTCCCACAGGGAAGCTGCAGTGAACACATGGCCCTGTAGGAGCTGCCGAAGGCTGCGATCTTTTGATTTTTTTAAAACAAGATCAAAAGATCGCAGCCTTCGGCAGCTCCTACAGTTTGGATCAGCGCAACCGCTCAAGCATCTGGTAATACCACATTCCCGCTGCCAGTAATGGGTTGCCGAGCAGGTCGCCCATGGGTACGCGAATGTGCTGACACGCGGCGAACGTGTCGAACTGTTCCATCTGCCCGGTGATCGCCCGGCTCATGATTTCGCCCATGATGTGCGTGGTGGCGATGCCGTGCCCCGAGTAGCCCTGGCAATACCAGACGTTGTCCGAGAGCTTGCCCAGTTGCGGGATGCGGTTGATGACGATGCCCATGGCGCAGCTCCATTGGTAATCGATTGGCACGCCTTTGAGCGCCGGGAAGGTGCGCTCGATACACGGTCGCAGCTCCGCAGCAATGTCCCGGGAATCCTTGCCGCTGTAGTTGGCGCCGCCGCCGAACAGCAAACGGCCGTCGGCAGTGAGCCGGTAGTAATCGAGGACGAAGCGGCAGTCGTACACCGCAAGATCTTCGGGGTTGATCTGTTTCGCCAGATCACCCAGCGGCGCGGTAGTGACGATGCCGCCCATGGCCGGGAAAATCTTGCCCTTGAGCTGACCCGGTTCGAGCTTGTGATAGACATCGCCGGCGAGCATCACCTGACTGGCGTCGATCTGGCCGTGGGCGGTGCGCACGCCAGGGTTATCGCCGTGAATGATCTCCAGCACTTCGCTGTTCTCGAAGATCAGCGCGCCCAGACTTTCGGCTGCGCGTGCTTCGCCAATGCACAGGTTGAGCGGATGCAGGTGCAGGTTGCGGGTGTTCTTGATTGCGCCGTGATAGAGCTCGCTTTGCAGTAAGTCGCGAACCTGGTTGCGGTCAAGCAGACTTACTTCATCACCCAGACCGCGGCGCACGGCTTCGTCGTAATCCTTGCGCAGATCCACCATGTGGCTCGGCTTGTATGCCGCGTGCAAATGGCCGTGTTTGAGGTCGCACTGGATCGCATATTTTTCGACGCGCTGGCGGATGATTTCATGCCCGCGCCAGCGCAGGTGCCAGATGAAATCGTCCACGTCATCGCCCAGTTTTGCGCGCATCTGTTTGCGCATTGCACCGTCGCCGGAGAGGCTGCCAGTCACTTGCCCGCCATTGCGCCCGGTGGCGCCCCAGCCAATTATGTGGCTTTCGACAATGGCGACTTTCAGGCCTTTTTCCGCCAGCTCTACAGCGGTGGCAACGCCGGTGAAGCCGCCGCCGATGATCACCACATCGACCTTGTGCCGGCCCTGCAGGGGCGGGTAGTCGGTGTCCTGATTGAGGGTGGCGGTGTAATAGGAATTGCAGCGAATGGTCATGTCAGGATCCACATAAAATTCGGAAGTCATAATGCAATCCCCTGTGGGAGCGTGCTTGCTCGCGAAAGCGGTATGTCAGTCACCCAAGATGTTGAATGTGACCACGCTTCGCGAGCGAGCCCGCTCGCACAGGTTCGGTGTCTGATCGTTAAGCCTCGGTCAGGTACCAGCGCCAATCCTGCTCACCCACTTCAGCCATGAACTGCCGATACTCGGCACGCTTGACCGCCAGATACACCCCAAGAAATTCCTCCCCCAACGCTTCCCGTGCCCACTGTGAATTTTCCAGCGCCTGCAATGACGTCAGCCAATCGGTCGGCAACAATTCTTTTGCCTGAGCGTAACCATTGCCCTCGACCGGCGCGCCCGGATCCAGCTCCTCACGAATGCCGCGATGTATCCCGGCAAGAATCGCCGCTGCCGCCAGATAAGGGTTGGCGTCGGCGCCGCAAATACGATGTTCGATGTGTCGCGTAGGGGCCGGGCCGCCCGGCACGCGCAGGCTGACCGTGCGGTTGTCGACACCCCAGGTCGGCGCCAGCGGCGCGTAGCTGTTGGCCTGGAAGCGTCGATAAGAGTTGGCGTTGGGGCAGAACAGCAGCAGCGAATCGAGCAAGGATGCGAGCATGCCGCCGATCGCCGTGCGCAGCAGCGGTGTGCCGGCCGGGTCTTCAGAGGCGAACAAATTACGCCCCTCGGCATCGGCGAGGCTGACGTGCATGTGCATGCCGGTGCCGGCCAGATCATCGAACGGCTTGGCCATGAACGTGGCTTGCATGCCGTGCTTGTGCGCCACGCCTTTGACCAGACGTTTGTAGCGCACGGCCTGGTCCATCGCCGCCAGCGCGTCGCCGTGCTCGAGAGTGATTTCCACCTGCCCCGGCGCGTATTCGGAGATTGCCGTACGCGCCGGAATGCCATGCAGCTTACAGGCGCTGTAAAGGTCGGCGAGGAACGGTTCGATCTGCTCCAACTCGCGCAAACCGTAGACTTGCGTATGTCGCGGTCGACCGCCATCAGCGTCCCGCGCCGGTTGCGGGCGGCCGTTGTGATCACGTTTGGCGTCGAGCAGATAGAACTCCAGCTCGCAGGCCATGACCGGGTGGTAACCCTCGGCCTTGAGCCCGTCAATGACTTTGATCAGCAGGTGACGCGGGTCAGCGATGCTCGCCGGCATGCCCTCGGTCGGGTGCATGCTGACCTGCACCGCGGCCGTCGGAATCTGCCGCCACGGCAGGCGCACCAGACTGCCTTGCAGCGGATAGGCGCGGCAGTCGATGTCGCCGACGTCCCAGACCAGTCCGGAGTTCTCGACGTCTTCGCCTTGTACCGTCAAACCGAGGATCGTGCTCGGCAGCGGTCGGCCGCTTTCATACACGGCGAGCAGTTCTTCACGGTGCAACAGCTTGCCGCGCGGCACGCCGTTGGCGTCGAGGATGAACAACTCGATCATGTCGATATCGGGGTTCTGTTCAAGGAACAGGCGGGCGTCTTCGATGGCTGCGAATTTCATGGCAAATCACTCACGATGGCGCCGCACAGGCGCGCAGATTCGGTCGGACACGACGCGACAAAAAAAGCGCACGTGTCCCGGCAGGGATATCAGAGAAAGAGAAATTGACTGTCGCGGGGGTCAGTTCGCGCGATCAGGCAGGAACGGCGATATCCGGCGGGCGTGCAGAGTGACGCAGCTTGGAACGGCGCAGGGCCATGGGCAGATTGACGATGCGGTTCATACGCGGCCCCGTATGCAGTGGGCGCGTACAGCAGAGACGTGCAACCTTTGGGGTTGTTGTGGTGACGTACTCATAACGCGTGTTTCCGTTGGCGGAAAGCGTCGGCGGCAGGGTGGGCCCGGCGACCGGTGTGCCCGGATAGTAAGGGGGAATTTGCGCGCATGTAAACGGGAGATTCGCCGATGGCGGTTTCCCGCGTTATTCAGCGCAGCACGTAATCGTCCGGTTGCGGCGCGGGCGGTAACGGCGAAACGCCGAGTTCGTGCAACACGTCGCGCTCCAGCGTACGCACCAGCGCGTCGGTCGGCAGATCGTTTTCATCGCGCCCGAACGGGTCTTCGAGTTCATCGGCAATCGCGTCGAAGCCGAAAAAGGTGTAGCTGACAATTGCCGTGAACAGCGGCGTCAACCAACCCAGCGATTGCGCCATGGCGAAGGGCAGCAGCAGGCAGAACAGGTAGATGGTGCGGTGCAGCAGCAGGGTGTAAGGGAAGGGCAGTGGCGTGTTCTTGATCCGGTCGCACACGGCCTGGGCCTGGCTCAGGCAGGTCAGGTGATTGGCCAGCAATTGATAACGCCATGGCGACAGCGCACCGGCCGTTTCCAGCTCGCAACATTGGCGCCCGACCTGATGAATGATCTGTGCGCAGTGATCCGGCGCAGCCTCGTCGAGTGGCGGGCTGAGCCAGTCGGCACTGGCCTGTGCCTCGCTCTCCGAGCGCAACCGTGCGTTCAATGCATGGGCGAATCCGCACAGGTTGCGCAACAGTTGCTCACGCCGGCGGGTGTCAGCGATGCCTTGGGTTTCACGCATCACCGAACGCACCCGCAGCAGCACATCGCCCCAGGCCTTGCGCCCCTCGTACCAACGGTCGTAACAGGCATTGTTGCGAAAGCTGAGGAAGATCGACAGCGACAGCCCCAGCAGGGTGAAAGGCGTCGCGTTGATCTTGGCGAAATAGCTCGGTACCAGGAGCTCAATCAGCACAATCCCCGCCGCCAGCAGCGTCAGCATCAAGGTGCGCACGGCGATGCGTTTGGCGATCGAGCCTTTGAGGGTGAACAGCACGGCGAACTGATTGGGTCTCGGTCTGACGATCATCTCGCGGTCCCGGTTGCGCGGCGAATCAGCCGCCGGTCATGTTCATGAAACGCACCACTTGCACGTCGTCGTTGACTTCGAAGTTGTGTCGATACGGCTTGAGTTTCATTGCTTCGATGATTGCGTTTTCCAGGCGTTCCGGGTGGCCCGGATGTGCGCGCAACACGGCTTTGAGATCCATTGAATGCTCGTTGCCCAAGCACAGCAGCAGGCGCCCTTCGACGGTCAGGCGCACGCGATTGCAGGTGCCGCAGAAATTGTGACTGTGCGGCGAAATAAAGCCCAGGCGAATGTTCGGTGCTTCCGCTACGCGCCAGTAGCGCGACGGCCCTTGCGTCGATTCGGTCGAGTCGATCAGGGTGAAGCGTTCGGCGATGCGTTCGCGCACTTGCGCGCTGGAGTAGAACGACTCGGCACGGCTGTGTTCGGCAATCGCGCCCAGTGGCATCTCTTCGATGAAGGAAATATCCAGATCACGCTCGATGGCGAAACGGACCAGATCGTTGATCTCGTGATCGTTGCGCCCCTGCATCACCACGCAATTGAGTTTGGTGCGGGCGAACCCGGCGGCGCGAGCAGCATCGATACCCTCGATAACCTGCGCCAGATTGCCGGTGCGGGTCAGCTCTTTGAAGCGCTGCGGATCAAGGCTGTCGAGGCTGATGTTGAGGCGCTTGACGCCTGCGTCGAACAGCGGCTGGGCCAGTCGGCCCAGTTGCGAACCGTTGGTGGTCAGGCACAGTTCGCGCAGGCCGGGCAGGGCGGCGATCTGCTCGCAGAGTTGTACGACGCCGGGGCGGATCAGCGGCTCGCCGCCGGTCAGACGGATCTTGCGCGTGCCGAGGGCGACGAAGCTTTGCGCCACCTGGAATAATTCTTCGAGGGTGAGGATCTGCTGGCGCGGCAGGAACTGCATGTCCTCGGCCATGCAATAGACGCAGCGGAAATCGCAGCGGTCGGTGACCGACAGGCGCAGATAATCCACGCGGCGGTTGTGACCATCGATCAATTCACGCTGTGTCATGGGCTCGCCTCGTGGATATGGAACGCCGTTAGCGGGCGCAGATTGCGCAGGGTAGGCTGCACTCGCCACGCCGTCCAATCACTCTGGCTGACCGAGTGATTGACGGCGTCGATGAGGCTTACGGTGCGCCGAACATTGCCGTCCAGTAAATGCCGGCGTTGCTTTTCGGATCGGTCGCATACGCGGCGCCCAGTTCCTGATATTGCGGGTTCATCAGATTGGCGCAATGGCCAGGGCTGGCGAGCCAGCCGTCGACGACCTTGCCGACGGTGTCTTGCCCGGCGGCGATGTTTTCACCGACCAGTTGCCCGCTGTAGCCGGACAGCTCGGCGCGGTCGCCAGGTGTGCGACCGTCGCGGTCCTTGTGGTCGAAATAATTGTTATTGGCCATGTCGCGGCTGTGATCTTGGGCAATGGTGCCCAGCGTGGCGTTCCAGGCCAGCGGTGCTGCAGCAGCGAAGGATTGGCTGCCGCACTGCCGCGCCTGGCTGCGTGCGGTATTGAGTTGCGCCAGCAGCTTTTGCCCTTCGCTTTGTGCATCGCCCAGTTTCGCCGTCAGCAGCGGCCGCGCGAGGACGATGCGCCAGTCGCGGTCAACGCGGTTTACTCCGATATCGACGAACTGCGGATCCAGCACCACCTGGCAGAAGCTTTCCTTGATCGCCTGCATTGCCGCCGCTGCATCGCGCGGGCCGTTGAGGGTGATCGCCTGCACATTGACCATCGGGTAGTGGGCGCTGGTCATGGCCTGCTGCAGATCGACCGCGCCGCTGGCGGGCAGTCGCAGCCGTGGATCGGCCGACAGCGGTGGCAACTCGTTCGACGCCTGAGTGCCGCAACGCTGCGGCTGGCTGCGATAGCTGTTGATCGACTCGATCAATTGCAGTTCATCGGCGGCCAGCGCCGGGGTGGCGAGCACCACGCCCAGCGACAGTGCGGCGCAACGCAAAACGGACGGCATGAAGCGCATGGAAATCTCCCTTGAGCTGAATGCGTCCATGATGCGCGAAAGGCCCCCGGTGGGTGAATGTCTTTTTCTTTTCGGGCGGATTTTTCTGCGCTGGTGCGCCCGCACATTTGCTCGCTACACTCTGCGCAGACCCCGCAAACCGGGCGTCTCACCGACGTAACATCTTGCCCCCGGCGGGCGCTGACGGAAGAACCGACATGGGATTGAAAGGCTTGGCGGGCGGTTTGTTGTTGATCTTTTTGACCGGCGCAGCATGGGCCGGCGCTCAGGCCCCGATCGAGGCCAAGGCCGAACAGAAAGCCGAGGTGCTCGAGGAGAAAGCGGCGGATAAAGTCAGCGCAGCTCCGGCGCCTAAATCCGAAGCGATCACACCCACCGAAGCGCAAGCGGTGGACCCGGCCGGCGCCGCGCCGCTGGACGATCCGCTGACCTGTCTGGCGCGCAGCATCTATTGGGAAGCCAAGGGCAAGGACACCCCGGAAATGGAAGCCGTCGCCAGCGTCGTGATGAATCGCCTCGGCCATGACGGCTTTCCCGACACGGTGTGCGCGGTGGTCAAGCAAGGTTCGGAAAGCGGCAATTGCCAGTTTTCCTGGTGGTGCGATGGCAAGCCCGATCAGGTCAAGGAAGACGCCGAATACGCGCTGGCCAAGGAAATCGCTAGCAAGGCGTTGAACCGTCAGCTCAAGGATCGTACGCGCGGCGCCTTGTATTTCCACGATCGCGGCGTGCACCCGAGCTGGGCCAAGGCCTATCGCAACACCGCGCAGACCGGCAGGTTCCTGTTCTACAAACCCGCCGGCGGCGACGCGCGTTAGCTGGCGTGGGTGTTGAGAATGCTCGCCACCTGCTGCGGCTGGCAGTTCAGGTACGGTGACTTTTGCAGCCAGCGCTGATCCGGGTACCAGGAAAACATGAACTGGCCGTTCTTCAGGCGATCGATCACCTGTTTGGCGATCTGCGGCCGCACGGCGGGGCAACCCTGACTGCGGCCGATGCGTCCCTGGCGCTTGCTCCACAGCGGGTTCACATAACTGGCGGCATGAATCACAATCGCGCGATCACGGGCCAGATCATTGAAACCGGGCTCCAGACCGTCCATTCGCAGGGAATAGCCGTGGGTGCCTTCGTAGCTTTCCTGAGTCCGGAACAGGCCGAGACTGGACTGGTAACTGCCTTCGCGATTGGAAAACTGCGTGGCGAAATTTTCCCCGGAGTTGGAGCCGTGGGCGACCAGATCGCGCAACACCAGCTTCTTTTTATTCAGGTCGAAGATCCACAGGCGGCGCTCGGTGGACGGTTGCGAATAATCGATGATCGCCAGATGCCGCGAGGGTTTCGCGCCGTTGTTGACCGCGCATTGCATGGCGTTCAATGCACCTTTGAGCGCTTGGGGATTGAGTTCCGGCGCAGCGTGGGCGAGGCTGTTGTAGAGAACCGGCGATGGCTTGCCGGCGGCAAATACTGGGCTGGTCACGGCGACAAGGGTCGCGGTGCTCAACAGAAGTCGGCGCAAAAACGTCAACATTTTATAAAGTGTCCTCACTTGCTACATAAACGGCACTTTGGCTCCTGACTCCCAGTCAATACCCGCAGGCTCGCGGTTCGAGCCTGACTGTTCAGCGCACCTGTTGTAAGGTTGACCGTCATCTGGACGGCCATGGATTGGAGTAAAGCAGTTGTTCAAAAAGTACGCATGCTACTTGAGCATTTGTTTGCTCGCTGCGCCGTTTGTCGCTTGCGCCGATGAACCGCTGCCTCCGCTCGAGACTCTGCCGACGCCGGCAACACAATTGCCGGTCGAGCCGCGCAGCCCGCTGCAAGCGGTGTTGATCAGTCTGGCGCAGTCATGTCCGGCGATTGCCCCGCGTCTCAACGCCCCGGCGCTGAGCCAATTGCAGGCGTTCTATGAACAGCAGGACTGGATGCCGGTGTGGGCGAGTGATTCGGCACGCTTGCCGACATTGCGCGCACAATTGCAGCTGTTGGCCGATGATGGCTTGAATCCGGATCGTTATGCCGTGGCAGCAACGCCGCCGCAGGATGGCGAGTTGTGTGCCGACATCGATATCAGCCGCAACTACCTGCAGGCCTTGCAGGATCTGCATTACGGTCGCCTGTTGCAGTCGCATTTCGAGCCGCTGTGGCGTGTCGACGGCCCGCCGACCGACCGTCAGGCGCGATTGCTCAGCATCGCCGTGCCCGGCATGAATAACATTCCCGCAGCGTTTGATCTGGCCCGTCCGCACCTGCTGCAGTACCAAAGTCTGCGTCAGCTGTATGCCGCGCAGCGCTTGCAGGCTTTGCCGCAATGGCAGCCGGTCGGCAATGGCCCGTTGCTGCGCCCGGCGATGGAAGATCAGCGCGTGCCGCAATTGGCGCAGCGTCTGTATAACGAAGGCTATCTGGCACACGCGCTGGTAACGCCGGACAACGCCTACGACGACGTGCTGGTGGAAGCAGTGAAGCATTTCCAGGCCAGCCACTCGTTGCAGGCTGACGGCGTGGTCGGGCCGGGCACCATAGCCGAGCTGAACATCAGCCCAGTGACGCGCCGCGATCAACTGCGGGTCAACCTTGAACGTTTCCGCTGGATGGCCCAAGACCTGGAGCCCAGTGGTCTGGTGGTCAACGTCGCGGCCGCTGAGCTGACGCTGTATCAGGGCGGTCAACCCGTGTGGCAGACCCGCACTCAGGTCGGCCGCGCCGAACGCCAGACACCGCTGCTCAAATCCCGTGTCACGCGGTTGACTCTGAACCCGACCTGGACCGTGCCGCCGACCATCTGGAAAGAAGACAAGCTGCCGCAGATCCGCAAGGATCAGACCTTCCTCAGCCGCCAGAACCTGCAAGTGCTCGATGCAAACGGTCAGCCCCTCGCGGCGGCGGATATCGACTGGGACAACCCCGGTAACATCCTCCTGCGCCAGGACGCTGGCCCGCGTAATCCGCTGGGGCAGATGGTGATCCGCTTCCCCAACCCGTTCTCGGTGTACCTGCACGACACGCCGAGCAAGGCGCTGTTCGACAAAGGCCCACGGGCATTCAGCTCCGGCTGCGTGCGCGTCGAGCACCCGCTGCAACTACGTGACCTGCTGCTGTCACCGGCAGAAAAAAACCGCACCGACACGTTGCTGGCGACCGGTACTACCCACGAATTTCGTCTGTCGGCACCGGTGCCGATCCTGATGACCTACTGGACAGCGCAAGTCGACAGCACCGGGCGTATCCGCTATGCGCCGGATATCTACAGCCGCGACAGCGCATTACTGGTGGGGCTTGATCGGGCGCATTGAGGGCTTACGGGGTAATACATCAGCAATGACATTGCCCGCGCGACCGCTTTCGCGAGCAAGCCCGCTCCCACAGGGTCTTGGAGGTGTTGGAGGATCTTGCATCTGGCGCCCGTTGAATATGGGAGTGGTGGTGCTGGAAAATTTTGCGTCTGGCACCCGTTGAATGTGGGAGTGGGCTTGCTCACAAAGAGGGCAGTGCATTCAGCAATGATGTTGACTGAATGGACGCTTTCGCGAGCAAGCCCGCTCCCACAGGGTGTTGGAGGTGTTGGAAGATTTTGCATTTGGCGCCCGTTGAATGTGGGAGTGGTGGTGCTGGGAAATTTGCGTCTGGCACCCATCGAATGTGGGAGTGGGCTTGCTCACGAAGAGGGCAGTGCATTCAGCAATGATGTTGACTGAATGGACGCTTTCGCGAGCAAGCCCGCTCCCACAGGGTCTTGGAGGTGTTGGAAGATTTTGCATCTGGCGCCCGTTGAATGTGGGAGTGGTGGTGCTGGGAAATTTTGCGTCTGGCGCCCATTGAATGTGGGAGTGGGCTTGCTCACGAAGGGGGCAGTGCATTCAGCGATGATGTTGACTGAATGGACGCTTTCGCGAGCAAGCCGCTCGGACAGGGTGTTGATGATGTCGAAAGTTTCAGCGGCTGGCCCAGATCGCATCCCAGAGCGGGTAATCATCAAGCTTTTGCACCAAGCCCGCGCGTAGGGGGTTGGCCACCACATATCTGGCCATTTGCACCAGATTCTCTTCTTGCCGTAGCGCACGATCATGAAAGCCCTGTTGCCACAGGCTGCCTGTTCTATCGGTCGTCTTATTGATGGCTCGGGTGCTCAGGGACTTCGTCTGGCACATCAGTTCTCCCAACGTTCCTTTCTGCAACTGGACCAACCAATGGAAATGATCCGGCATGACCACCCATGCCAAGGTATCGGCCAAACCGTCTGCTTGCGCTTGTTGGAACTGGTTAGCTACTAATCTGCCGAGATCGTGATTCTTGAAAACCGGTTCACGGTGCAAGGTGTTGGCGGTGAGCAGGTAAATGCGGTTGCTTTCGCAGAAGCGGCCGATTCTGAGACGGTGAGACGAAGATCGCTCGGGCATTCCTTTGCCTTGTTCGTGATTGATTTGAGTGGAAGGCTAGTTGAGCGGGCAGAACCGGATGCGATGATTGTTGGCAGGATGTGTCTGCGCATCAGATTGCTGCGACGGGATTCAGCAATGATGTTGCCTGACCTGACGCTTTCGCGAGCAAGCCCGCTCCCACAGGGGAACTGATGGTGTTGGCAGATTTTGCGTCTGGCGCCCGTTGAATGTGGGGCTTGGCTTGCTCACGAAGGTGGCGGTACGTTCAGCATGATGTTGCCTGACCTGACGTTTTCGCGAGCAAGCCCGCTCCCACAGGGGAACTGATGGTGTTGGCAGATTTTGCGTCTGGCGCCCGTTGAATGTGGGAGTGGGCTTGCTCGCGAAGAGGGAGGCGGATTCAGAGCAGATCGCTGGGCATCAGTCCATTTGATGCCTATCCCTTGCCCGCCCGCCATAAATACCACGCCGCCACGGTGCGATACGGGCTCCAGGCTCGGCCGATCTCGATCATTTGTTTGCGTGTGGGCTGGATGCCCAGGCCTTTCAAACGTCGATAACCCTCGCGCACGCCAAAGTCATCGGCGGGGAGGATGTCCATGCGTTCGAGGCTGTAGATCAGCAGCATTTCCACTGTCCAGCGCCCGACGCCGCGCAAACTGGTGAGGCGTTCGATCAGCGTTTCATCGTCCATCGCCCGCGCAGTCGGGTAATCCGGCACCACGCCGTCCAGCGTCGCCTGAGCGATCCCCTGAATCGTCGCGATCTTGCTCGCTGAAAACCCGCAAGCGCGCAATTGCTCGACATCCATGGCGAGAATCTGCGCCGGGCGCGGAAACGTCTGACCGGCAAACAGCCCCACCAAACGCCCGAGAATCGCATCGCCAGCCTTGGCGTGCAGTTGCTGATAGGCAATCGCGCGCACCAGCGATTCATACGGATCGCGCGCCGGATGCGGCTGATGCAGGCACGGTCCAACGGCGCGGATATGGCGCTGCCAGTCAGGGTCTATAGCGGCCAGAAAGGCGCTGGCCACGCCATACCCGTCAGCCATGCTGCCGTGAATCGGTCGTACTCATCCAGATCCCTTTTGCCTGATGGGTTGCATGCTTCAAAAAGCCAATGGGTGAGTCATTTGCAGCGCGGCGTTCTCCAGCCTGAGCAGAAACGCCTTGCGCGGTTGTCCGCCACCATAGCCGGTCAGCGAGCCGTCCGCGCCAATCACCCGGTGGCAAGGCACCACGATCGACAGGCGATTGTGCCCGTTGGCGAGGCCGACCGCGCGGCTGGCGCCGGGTTTTCCCAGCCCCGCCGCGATGGCGCCGTACGTGCTGGTGTGGCCATAGGGAATTTGCAGCAGCGCCGCCCAGACCTCGCGGGCGAACGCGCTGCCGGGCAGGTGCAACGCCACGTTGAATTGGCTGAGTTTGCCGGCAAAGTAAGCCGCCAGCTCCCCTTCGATCTGCTGCAAGTGGGCATTGTGTCCCGGCGCGACCGCATAGCCATAACGGTTCTGCAGGGCTTCGACTTCACGCGTCAGCGCCGGGCGATCGAGAAACTCCAGCAGCACCAGCCCACGGCGCTCGGCCATGGCGATCATCGGCCCCAGCGGGGTGGTCAGGCGGGTAAACAGCAACGGTTCACTGTTGGCCGCACGGCCGGGGGTGATGTGGAAAGACTTCTGAAACGCGTCGCGAAAACCGCTCAGCGATTCATAGCCGGAATCGAACGCGGCGTGATCAATCGACGTGCCTTGCCTGATTCCGCCCAACGCCATGCCGAGGCGACGGGTGCGCAGCCAAGCGTGGAACGTCATGCCCAAGTGCTGCTTGAACCAGCGTCGCAGCTTCAGCGGCTCTATGCCCTCGGCGAGCAATTGCGCATCGCTCCAGCGCTGTTCGGGGTCGGCGTCTACTGCGTTGAGCAGGCGCTGCACCCAGTCCGGGGCGATGGCCGCCGCGTCCAGCGGTTTGCAGCGCAGGCAGGCGCGATAACCGGCGCACAGGCATTCGTCGGCGTGGGCGAAGAATTCGACGTTTTCCGGTTTCGGCTTGCGCGCCGTGCAACTGGGGCGGCAGAAGATTCCGGTGGTTTTCACGGCCGTGAAGAACACGCCTTCATAGGCAGTATCGCGTTCGAGCATGGCGCGAACCATTTCGGCGTGGGGCGGCAGGACAGCGGCTGGTATGTTCATGGGGTGAGAGTAAATCCGCTTTGTCGATCGCTCCACCGAAAAATCGACAGTGAATTTTTTCGCCTGTGCAGCACAATGAGCGGGTCGCCGCTTTCAAGGAAGCCTAGCCATGCATCCGTTTTCCATTCAGCGCATCGACCATATCGTCCTGCGCGTCGCCGACTTGCAACGCAGCATCGATTTCTACGCCAGGGTGTTCGGCGCCGAAGTGGTCAGGCATAACCAGCCGTTGGGGCTGGTGCATCTGCGGGCCGGCACGTCGATGATCGATCTGGTCGACCTGGCGGGCGAACTCGGGCGCAAGGGCGGCGGCGCGGCTGAGGCGCACAAACGCAACGTCGACCACTTTTGCTTGCGCATTGAGCCGTTCAACGAGGCCGCGCTGATTGCTCATCTGCAATCGTTCGGTTTGACCGTAGAGAAAGCCGCCAGACGCTTCGGCGCTGAAGGTTACGGCTTGTCGCTGTACTGTTTCGATCCTGACGGCAATCAGGTTGAACTCAAAGGTTCTTCCGAGAGTGGTTAGCCGGCCGTTTCCTGAAGCAACAGTTCGCAGACTTGTGCCAGCGCCGAACGGCCGTCCAGCGGTCGTTCAGAGGCGCGGTCAAGCAGCGCCAATTGCCGGTCGGCGCTGGTGCCGCTGGCGATGATTGCCCGCGCACACTCGAACAACTGCGCCGCGCCCAAGGCCTGCGCAGTATCGGCAAAACGCTGCTCGGCCAGCTCCAGCCACTGCATGATCGAACAATCGCCGTCGATCCCTTCGACCAAAAAGCGCGCGTGAATTCCCAAGCGTTTGGCGCGCCAGCGATTTTCTTCCAGCATGGCACGCGCAGTCTGGTCGTACAGCAATCCGGGACGCCGCTGCGCACTGGCGTGTGCCACCAGTACACGGAAAAACGCTGCCAGAGTCAGCGCGTCGGCGACCCGAGGGCAAGCGTCGGTCATGCGCAGTTCGAGCGTCGGAAAACGCGCCGCCGGACGCACGCCCCACCAGCACTCCGCGGGCTGCGTGATCGCACCGATGCGCGTGAGAAATGCCATGTGCTCATCGTAATGGCGCTGATCGGCAAACAGCGGCGGGATGCCCATGCGGGGCCACTCGTCACACGCCGTCTGCCGATAACTCATGAAACCACTGGCGACGCCATCCCAGAGGGGTGACGAACAGCTCAGCGCCAACAGCAGCGGCGTCCACGGCAGCACTTCATTCATCACCGCTATGCGATCCAGCGGCTCGCCCACTTCGACATGCACGTGCAGACCTGACAGTACGCTGCGCCGCGCGACGTGGCCGTAGCGTTCGAATAAATGCTGGAAATGCTCCTCCTCGGTCGGAGTCTGTTCTCGCCAGTCAGCCAATGGATGACTGCCGGCGCTGAGCACGCCCAGACCAAATGGCTCAAGCGTTGCGCGCAAGGCCTGACGGCTGCCGCGCAAGAAATCGCTAGCATGCTCGAAGTCACTGAACACCGGCGAAGCCACCTCGATCTGTCCCTGAAACATTTCCGTAGCAAACCAGGCGCCCAACGCCGCTCGACATGCCTCGATGGCCCGCAGCGAAGGGCTGCCGACCATGCGCAGGGTCTGCAGGTCGGTCAGGAAAAACTCTTCCTCAATGCCAAATCGCGGGCTGGTCATGGCGCTGCTCGAGCGACTGTTTCTCATGGGAACCACGCGGGGCAGCGGTGGTTCACGCCAGGCGACCAATGTCGCGAATGCACCGTTGGTCTTTTCCATCGCACTTGAAAGGCCAGCGGTTTTCCAAAAAAGTCCCAACAACGTGATCTGGAGGCAGACATGAACAACCCGTCCAGCAACGACAAGTCGCTCAACGAAACCGTCAATCCCAACGACGACGGCTTCGTCATCGGGACTGCCGGGCGCGATGAAGACCCGAACGCCACCACCGATTGGGACGTCAGCCGTGACAACGAAGATGTCATGACCCCCGACGATACCCGCGGTCTGCCCGGTTATCCCGGCGCCGAAAAAAGCAACCCGTCGCCAGCCGTACCCGACAGTAGCGTGCCGGCCAACGGTGATCCTTCCGTGCAGAACGACAGCGCCGACTAAAATGGCTTCATCGCCGACAGAGCCCAAGGAGGCCTTCATGAATCATCCGATGCGCAAATGCGCACTGGTCGCCTTGACCCTCTCGGTCGGCATTGGCCAGGCGTACGCCGAACAAACCCAAAGGGTCGACGTGATGCTGGTTGGCGGCGGCATCATGAGTTCGACACTGGCGGTGTGGCTCAGTGAGCTGGAGCCGGGTTGGTCGATGGAAATGGTCGAACGCCTTGACCAGGTCGCCGAGGAAAGCTCCAACGGCTGGAACAACGCCGGCACCGGTCATTCGGCGCTCGCCGAACTCAACTACACACCGGAAAAGGACGGTAAGGTCGACATCACCAAGGCTGTCGAGATCAACGAGGCGTTCCAGATCACCCGGCAGTTCCTCGCCTGGCAGGTCAAAACCGGGGTGCTGAAGAATCCGCGCTCGTTCATCAACTCCACGCCGCACATGAGTTTTGTCTGGGGTGACGACAACATCCGTTTCCTGAAGAAACGCTACGAGGCGCTGCAGGCCAGCCCGTTGTTCAGGCCGATGCAGTATTCCGAAGACCCGGAACAGATCAGGCAATGGGTGCCGCTGATGATGGAAGGGCGCGACCCGGCGCAGAAAATCGCCGCCACCTGGACGCCGATCGGCACCGACGTGAATTTCGGCGAGATCACCCGGCAGTTCGTCAGCCATCTGCAAAGCCGCGATAACTTCAACCTCAAGCTGTCCACGGAAGTGCGCGACATTACGCGCAACGATGATGGTTCGTGGCACGTTGAGTACAAGAACCTCAAGGACGGCACCACGGCCGCCACCGACGCCAGATTCCTGTTTATCGGCGCGGGCGGGGCGGCGTTGCCGCTGCTGCAGAAGTCCGGTATCGAGGAAGCGAAAGACTACGCCGGGTTCCCGGTGGGCGGTTCGTTTCTGGTCACCGACAACCCCGAGGTCGCGCAGCGGCACATGGCCAAGGCGTATGGCATCGCCTCGACCGGCGCGCCGCCGATGTCGGTGCCGCACCTCGATACGCGGGTGCTCGATGGCAAACGGGTGATTCTGTTTGGGCCGTTCGCGACGTTCTCAACCAAGTTTCTCAAGGAAGGCTCCTATTTCGATCTGCCGGCCAG
Source organism: Pseudomonas sp. TSRC2-2 (assembly GCF_049897785.1). Lineage (NCBI taxonomy): Bacteria > Pseudomonadati > Pseudomonadota > Gammaproteobacteria > Pseudomonadales > Pseudomonadaceae > Pseudomonas > Pseudomonas sp. TSRC2-2. The sequence continues at coordinate 77,834 of NZ_JAFCWZ010000012.1, read as the reverse complement.
TACGACATTGCACAACCTTTGGCCGATGGTTCGGGTCGGTGTGCGCGAGTTCGATCTGGTGCAATACCTCGCCGGCCAGTTGATGCAGTCCGATGACGACCGTTTCGAGGCGCTGCGCACCTACTTCCCGCACGCGAAGAAAGAAGAGTGGCGGCTGTGGCAGGCCGGCCAGCGCGTGCAGATCATCAAGAAGGATGAGCAGCAGGGTGGAGTGCTCAAGCTCGGTACCGAAGTGGTCGCATCCAGGGATGGCAGCATTGCCGGGCTGCTCGGCGCGTCGCCGGGGGCCTCGACCGCCGCGCCGATCATGCTTGATCTGATGGGCAAGGTGTTCAAGGACAAACTGGCCTCGGCGCCGTGGCAGGACAAGCTGCGCCAGATCGTGCCCAGTTATGGCACGCGCCTGAACGAGCATCCGGACAAGGTCATGGAGGAGTGGCGCTACTCCAGCGAAGTGCTGCAACTCACGCCGCCACCGGGCATCGATCAGGCCCCGGCGCAAAACCCGCCGGGCAATATCGACGCCGTGCAGCAGAAGAATCTGGACAGCGATCCCGATCTCAAGCCCTGAGATTGGCAGACGTGGCGCGGGTCGAACTTTTTTGATCCGGCGCCACTCTCAACGTGTCATAGGGTCGCGGTTCGGCAGAAATAATCGTCCCGGCAGGCAGAAACGCTGTCTGTCGTGATAAATTCCTCCCCACGTCGAGCCCACCCAGAATGGCCCCTGCCGGGTCCCACCAAGAGCGATCTACATGCAAGCAAAGGCCCGTGAGGTTTATGTGCCACCGGTGCTGCAGGATCTGCGGGCCGGCACAGCCGAACTGCACATCGCACTGGAAAAACGCCTTCCTTTTTTCTCCGACACCCTTGATACCCTCGCTTTTGAGCGCTTGATGGCGGCCTATTATGGTTTTTATCAGCCGCTGGAACGGGCGTTGCTGGCCAGCGGCGTAGTCCCGGACGATTTCAATCTGACGCCTCGCTTGAAGGCTGAGACCTTGCACGCCGACCTGCGCGCGCTGGGCGCGACCGCCAATGATTTGCCGCTGTGCGAGGACTTGCCGGTAATCGACTCCAGCGCCGCCAGCCTTGGGGTCTTGTACGTGCTTGAAGGCGCGACCCTCGGCGGGCAGATTCTGCGCCGAGAGATCGCCGCGCGGCTGAATCTGGATGCCGGAAACGGCGCCGCGTTCCTTGATGTCTACGGCGCGGCCACCGGGCGGCGCTGGCGCGAGTTCATCGAATACCTGAGCAACCGGGCCATGGATGTCAGCGAGCGCGCGGCCGTGGTCAGCGCTGCACAAACCACATTCAGCTGTTTCGAGCAGTGGCTCGAACGCCAGGAGGTACTGGCATGAACCTGCAAGACCAACAAGCCTTTGAAGAACTGCTGGCCAATTGTGCCGACGAGCCGATCCGCTTTCCCGGCGCGATTCAACCACATGGCTTGCTGCTGACCCTGACCGAGCCTGCGTTGCAGATCATCCAGGTCAGCGCCAATGTCGAAACCCTGCTGGCCCGCGCGCCCGAATCGCTGATCGGCCAGCCGCTGCACAGCCTGATCGGTGTTGAACACACCGCGCAAGTGCTCGAAGCCCTGCAGCAGGCGACGTTCTCCGAGGCGGCGCCGCTGCGTTTCGAACTCAACGGCACCGCGTTTGAAGGTTTGCTGCACCGGCATCAGGGTGTGCTGATTCTTGAGCTTGAGATCCACGTGAAAAATTTCGAGCCGCGCAATGTCGCCGGGGTCAAGACCCACCTGGGGCGCATGCTCCAGCGCCTGCAAGCGGCGACCACGCTGCAGGCCCTGTACGACACCAGTGTCAAGGAAATCCAGGCAATGACCGGTTACGACCGGGTGCTGATTTATCGCTTCGAGGAGGAGGGCCACGGTCAGGTCATCGCCGAAGCGTCCGATCCGTCGATGGAAGTGTTCAACGGCCTGTTCTTTCCGGCCTCGGACATCCCCGAGCAGGCGCGCGAGCTGTATCGCACCAACTGGCTGCGGATCATCCCCAACGCCGACTATCAGCCGGTGCCGCTGGTGCCGAAATTGCGCCCCGACACGCAGACGCCGCTGGACTTGAGTTTCGCCACGCTGCGCAGCGTCTCGCCGATTCACTGCCAATACATGAAGAACATGGGCGTGCTGTCGTCGATGAGCATTTCCCTGCTCAAGGGCGACAAGCTCTGGGGCTTGATCAGCTGCGGCAACCGCCAGCCGCTGCACGTGCCGCATGAATTGCGCATGGCCTGCCAGACCATCGGCCAGGTGCTGTCGCTGCAGATCAGTGCGATGGAAACCCTTGAGCTGACCCGTCAGCGCGAAGAAAAGGTCGAGGCGCTGGCATTGCTCAATCAGGCGATGATCGATTCGCCGCAGAACGTGTTCGACGGCCTCGCTCAGCAGCCGGCGACGCTGATGGCGCTTGTCAATGCCGGCGGCATCGCGATCATCGAAGACAAGCAATTGCACCGTTACGGCAACTGCCCCGAGCCGGAAGCGATCCGTGCATTGCACAAATGGCTGCAGGCGCGCGGCGAGCCGGTGTTTGCCAGTCATCACCTGTCCAGCGCCTACCCGCCAGCCGCGCATTACCAGTCGGTTGCCAGCGGTGTGCTCGCCATGAGCCTGCCCAAACCGGTGGACAACGGCGTGTTGTGGTTCCGTCCGGAAGCGAAGGAAAACATCAACTGGAGCGGCGACCCGCGCAAACCGCTGGACCTGGAAAACTCCGACGCGGGCCTGCGCCTGCGTCCGCGCACCTCGTTCGAGATCTGGAAAGTCGAGATGGCCGGGATTTCCACCAAGTGGAGCCACGGTGATCTGTTCGCCGCCAACGACCTGCGTCGTTCGGCGCTGGAAAACGACCTGGCCCGCCAGGTGCGCCGTGAGCAGGAGGCCGTGCGTGCGCGCGACGAACTGGTGGCGGTGGTTTCCCATGATCTGCGCAACCCGATGACGGTGATTTCGATGCTCTGCGGCATGATGCAGAAGGCCTTCAGTTCCGAAGGCGCGCACACCTCGCGGCGCATTTCGACGGCGATCGACACCATGCAACAAGCCACGACGCGGATGAACACGCTGCTGGAAGACCTGCTCGATACCTCGAAAATCGACGCCGGGCGCTATTCGATCACCCCGCAAGCGCTGGACGTCGGGCTTATCTTCGAAGAGGCGCAGTCGCTGCTGTCGCCGCTGGCCCATGACAAGGACATCAGCATTTCATTCCAGGCTGATCCTGATTTGCGCATCCACGCCGACCCAGAGCGGCTGTTTCAAGTGCTGTCGAACCTGGTCGGCAACGCGATCAAATTCACCCCGCGCATGGGCACGGTGGGCGTGCACGCCAAATCGGTGGGCGATGAAATTGTCTTTATCGTGCGTGACAGCGGCGAAGGCATTCCCAAAGAGCACTTGCCGCATGTGTTCGATCGCTACTGGACTGTGAAGGAAGGCAACCCGACCGGTACGGGCCTGGGTTTGTACATCACCCAAGGTATCGTCGAAGCTCACGGCGGACAGATCGTCGCCGAGAGCGAGCCGGGGCAGGGCAGCGAATTCCGCTTCACCGTGCCGCGTCTGGCCTGAGTGCTTCTGTGGGAGCGGGCTTGCTCGCGAAGGCGTCAGCCCAGCCAACACCGGGCTGACTGATCCGCTGCTTTCGCGAGCAAGCTCGCTCCCACAGGTTTTGCGGTAGGCCCGAGATTGCATTTCACACACAACCCGGTGGGAGCGGGCTTGCTCGCGAAGGCGTCAGCCCCAGCCAACATTGGGTTGATTGACACACCGCTTTCGCTAGAGGATTCGCATCCTCAGGGGCATTTTCTTCAATACCGCAACCCCGCCGCTCGCTACCGTAGCCACCTTGTTCCTCGTTTGAAGCAGGTGTGCAATGAGTCTGATTCTTTCCATGGCGGCGTTTGCCCTGGCCGCATCCATCACCCCCGGTCCGGTCAATATCGTCGCGTTGAGTTCCGGCGCGCAGTACGGTTTTCGCGCCAGCCAACGGCACGTGGCCGGGGCGACGCTGGGGTTTGTGCTGTTGCTGGTGCTCATGGGCCTGGGCCTGCATGAAGTGCTGCAACTGTGGCCGTTCATGACGCGCGTGGTGCAATGGGCCGGGGTGGCGTTCCTGCTGTTCATGGCCTGGAAACTGGCCAGCGATGACGGCCAGTTGCATGCCAGCGAGTCCGGCCGCGCGCCGTCGATGCTCTACGGCGCGGTGATGCAATGGCTCAATCCCAAGGCCTGGCTGGCGTGCGTAGCCGGCATGGGCGCGTTTGTCGCCGACGGCGAGGCGCGGCTGGTCTGGCAATTTGCGGCGGTGTATCTGGTGATCTGCTATCTGTCGGTGGGCTGCTGGGCCTATGCCGGAACGTTTTTGCGCGGCTATCTGAGCAACGCGGCGGGGATGCGCTGGTTCAATCGGGTAATGGCGTTGCTGCTGGCGGTGAGTGCGGGTTATCTGCTGATCACCTGATTTTCTGTAGGAGCTGACGAGTGCAACGAGGCTGCGATCTTTTGACTTTGCTTTTTACGATCAAAAGATCGCAGCCTCGTTGCACTCGTCAGCTCCTACAGGGGGTTGCATGTGCGGGAGATAAAACTCAGCCGCGATACTGCCCCGGCGTCGCCGCCAGATGTTGTTTGAATGCCCGCTGGAAATGCGCCTGATCGGCAAACCCGGCCTCCAACGCCACATCGGCAATCAACCGCCCGTTGCGCAAGCGCTCGCGAGCGAACTGGATGCGCTGGTTGACCACGAAGGCATGTGGCGTCATCCCGTAACGCTGCTTGAATGCGCGAATCAGGTACGACGGCGACAGCTGCGCCGCCGCACAGATTGCCTCGAGGCTCAGCACCTCGGTGCAATGTTCACGGATGAAATCAGCGGCGCGTTGCAGCTTGAAATTCGGTTCACGTATTGGCTGATCAGCGGGATTCAGACGCAGCTGCAAATCACTGAAAAACTCCACCGCCGCGCTCTGTTTCGCCAGCACCTCGAACTGATCGTCAACCAGAACCTCATACAACCCTATCAACCTGGCGAACAATTCGGCATCGGTCAGATGCGTGTCGGAAAAACGTCGGAATTCCAGCTCCGCCGCAAACCCCAATTGATGCTGCAAATCTGTCAGCCACGGCGTTTCGACATACAACATCACGTACGACCACGGCTGATCATCGATCGGGTTGCAGGCATGCACATCGCCGGGATTCATCAGCACCACGGTGCCGGACGCCACTTGATACTGCGCTTGCTCATGCACATAAGTGCTGCGCCCGGCGGTGATCGCACCGATGGAAAAGTGCGCGTGGGAGTGCCGCGCATAACAGACCTCGCGACCGTCAGCGATGGCCCGCGCTTCGATGAAGGGCAGGCCGTCGTCGCGCCAGAAGCGCGGGGCTTTCTCGGGGTTTTTCGCAGCGGCGTGTTTCATCGTGATCATCCCGGCAGGTCAGCGCCCGAGTGTATTAGCTCTGGCCGTCGAATGCCCGTTGCAGTGCAGCGACATCGAGCTTTTTCATCTGAAACATCGCCTGCATTGCCCGCTGCGACTTGCGCGTGTCCGGGTCTTGCAACATTTGCAGAAGGCCGACATGGACGACCTGCCACGACACGCCGAACTTGTCCTTGAGCCAGCCGCATTGCTGCGCTTCGACCGGGCCGCCGGCCGACAGATTGCCCCAGAAGTGGTCGATTTCCTCTTGATTCTGGCAATTGACCTGGAACGAAATCGCCTCGTTGAAGGTGAACACCGGCCCTCCGTTAAGGGCGGTAAACGACTGGCCGTCGAGCTCGAAACTGACGGTCATCACCGTACCCTCCGACTGCCCGTGAAATTCCTGCCCGACCTTGCTGTAGTGGGTCAGGGCGGTGATTTTCGCATGATCAAAGATCGAACAATAAAATGCCGCAGCGGCCTCGGCCTGATCATCGAACCACAGGCACGGCGTGAGTTTCTGAACGCGTTGCATGGCAATCATCCTCTGCAGGTTGCAGGCTGGATGATCAGCGTAGTCAGTCCGCGAATGGATTGCGGTGCCGTAGATCGGCCCGAACAGGTCTGCTCGAAGAAATATCGCAAGCTGCAGTAGGCTGCGTGGCGTAGCACTGAGGGTGTTTTTAAACGCGATCTGGCGATTGTGTTTATCAAAATCGCAAAGGAGATAAACCGTGACGACATTTACCGGCGGATGTTTATGCGGCGATGTCCGTTTTCAAGCGAGTGGCGAGCCTTACCGAGTCGGCGTCTGCCATTGCCTCGACTGCCGCAAAGTCCATGGGGCGCTGTTTCATGCCTCGGCGATTTTTCCTGAAGATGCGCTGACAATCAGCGGCGAAACCCATGAGTACCAAGGGCGGCACTTTTGCCCGCACTGTGGCTCATCGGTATTCAACCGTAGTGGCGACGAGGTCGAGGTGAACCTCGGCTCGCTGGATGCGACCGATCAGTTGAAGCCGACTTATGAGAGTTGGACGGTACGCCGCGAATCGTGGCTGCCGGATTTTCCGCTGGCTGGGCATTACCGGGGGGATCGTGAAGGTAAGGGGCGGCAAGAGGATTAGAAAACTCATCGCGGTCCTGAACATCCCGACGCGTCCCGGTAGGAGTAATCCTGCTCGCGAAAGCGGTGTGTCAGTCACAGCTGAGCTGACTGAACAGACGCCTTCGCGAGCAAGCCCGCTCCCACAGGTTTCACCGATGTTCACGATCCATGCGTCGACCGTCAGTCCTTGTGGGAGTAATCCTGCTCGCTCCCACAGGTTTCACCGATGTTCACAGTCCTTGGATCCACCTCTGGACCATGTGGGAGCGGGCTTGCTCGCGAAGGCGTCGTTTCAGACAACGCGAGGCCTTTGCATGACCGCTGGTCACAACGTCTCGCTTGCTGCGCAATTTAGGCTTTGCTGAAAGGGATAAGCGCGGGCGTCCGTAGGTTTTGGGACCACAGCGACACCCCTTCGCAACACCGTGAGTCTGAGGAAATCACCCGATGCTGACCCTGAATATCAATGGCAAGGATCAGGAGCTCGATGTCCCCGCGGACATGCCGCTGCTCTGGGTTCTGCGCGATGTCGCGCACCTGACCGGGACGAAGTTCGGCTGTGGCATGGCCCAGTGTGGCGCCTGTACCGTGCACATTGACGGGGCGCCATTACGTTCCTGCATCACCCCGGCCACGGCCGTCGCCCACGGGCAGAAAATTCTTACCATCGAAGGCTTGTCCACCGATGGCTCGCACCCGGTACAGCAAGCCTGGGCCGAACTCGATGTGGTGCAGTGCGGTTACTGCCAGTCCGGGCAGATCATGTCCGCCGCCGCGTTGCTGGCGAAAATCCCCAACCCCACCGACAGCGATATCGATCAGGCGCTCTCCGGCAACATTTGCCGCTGCGGCACCTATCCGCGCATTCGCGCAGCGGTCAAACGCGCCGCCGACATCGGCTGATTTTTCTGGGGGAGATAGGCGATGAACAGTCCGCTAACGCGTCGGGGTTTTCTCAAAGGCAGCGCCGTGGTGGGCGGCGGTCTGATGGTGGCGTTTGTGGTCCCTGGGGCCAATCGCTTTGCCAGGGCGGCAGAGAACGAAAACAAGACGTTCGCACCCAACGCGTTCCTGCGCATCGCGGCGGACAACAGCGTCACCGTGCTGCTCGGCCATTCGGAAATGGGCCAGGGCATCTGGACCGGCCTGACCATGCTCATTGCCGAAGAGCTGGACGCCGACTGGTCGAACATCCGCGTCGAGCACTCGCCAGCCTCGGCGGCCGACTACGGCTTGCCGGCGTTTGGCGGCATGCAGATCACCGGCGGCTCGACGTCGACCTGGATGGAGTTCGACCGTTATCGACTGGCCGGGGCGACGGCGCGGCAGATGCTGGTGGAAGCTGCCGCGAAACGCTTCGACGTCGCGCTGTCGACGATTCGCACCGAATCCGGCGTGGTGATCGCCGGGGACCAGCGCGCGACTTACGGCGAACTGGCCGATGCCGCCAGGCAGCTGCCGGTACCAGACCCAAAAACCATCACCTTCAAGGAAGCCAAGGACTGGAAAGTCATCGGAAAACCAACCAAACGCCTCGACACCCCGGAAAAAATCACCGGTCGTGCCAAGTTCGGCATGGATGTGCAATTCGAAGGCTTGATGACCGCCATGGTCGCCCGTGCGCCGGTGTTTGGCGCCACGGTCAAATCCTTTGAAGGCGCCGCAGCGCTGGCCATTCCCGGCGTGCACAAAGTGCTGCAGGTGCCCAGCGGAGTAGCGGTGGTGGCCGAGCATTTCTGGGCAGCGAAACTGGGGCGTGATGCTCTGAAGGTCGATTGGGATCTCGGGCCGCTGGCCGACATGAGCAGCGAAAAACTGCTGGAGAGTTTCCGCAAACTGGCGGCGACGCCGGGCACTTCTGCCACTCAGGCTGGGGACGCCAAAGCCAATTTCGCCAAGGCTACGAAGAAGATCGACGTCGAGTACAGCGTGCCGTATCTGGCCCACGCGCCGATGGAACCGCTCAATTGCACGGTGAAGATCAGTGCCGGCAAATGCGAGATCTGGACCGGCACGCAGTTTCAGACGCTGGACCAAATGGTCGCCAGCAAGATCACCGGCCTCAAGCCCGAGCAGGTCGAGATTCACACCGAATTCCTTGGCGGTGGCTTCGGTCGCCGTGCCAATCCGACATCGGATTTCGTCGCCGAAGCCGTGCAAGTCGCAAAAGCAGCGGGCCTGCCGGTAAAAACCGTGTGGGCACGTGAAGACGACATTCGCGGCGGTTATTACCGCTCGATGTACTTGCACAAGGCCCAGGTCGGGCTGGGCGCTGACGGCTTGCCGATGAGCTGGCAGCATGTGCTGGTGGGGCAGTCGATCATGGCCGGGACGATGCTCGAGGCAGCGATGGTCAAGAACGGCATCGATGCCACCTCGGTCGAAGGCGTGGCCGACAGCCCCTACATCAAGGATCTGCCTCATCATCAAGTCGACCTGCATTCGCCGCAGACCGGCATCAATGTGTTGTGGCTGCGTTCGGTCGGCCACACCCACACGGGTTTCGTCATGGAATCGCTGATCGATGAACTGGCGACGGCGGCGGGCAAGGATCCGGTGGAGTACCGGCGAACGTTGCTCAAGGCGCACCCGCGCCATCTCGGCGTGCTCAATCTGGCGGTGGAGAAGGCCAATTGGGGCGCACCGCTACCCGACGGACATGCCCTCGGTGTGGCGGTGCACGAGTCGTTCGGCAGCTACGTGGCTCAGGTTGCCGAGGTGTCGCAGGACAATCTGGCGATCCGTGTGCATCGGGTGGTCTGCGCCGTGGACTGCGGCATTGCAGTCAACCCGCAGAGCATTACCGCGCAGATGGAATCATGCATCACCTTCGGCCTCGGCATGGCGCTGCACAGCAAGCTCACCGTGAAGGACGGCGGCGTGATGCAGTCCAACTATCACGATTATCAGGTGTTGCGGCTCAACGAAATGCCGGCGGTGGAAGTGCATATCGTCCCCAGCACAGAAAAGCCCGGAGGCATCGGCGAGCCCGGCGTACCGCCAACCGCGCCGGCCGTGGCCAATGCGGTGTTCGCCCTGACCGGGCAACGCCTGCGTGAACTGCCACTGCAACTGGCAGGGGTGTGAGATGAAACGACATCTTGTGTTGGGTACCGTCGTTTTGCTCGGTCTCGGTGGCTATGCCTCGGACCTGTTTGCCGAAGATCAGGAAGCTCTGAAAGCCTTTGGCACGGTGCAGAAAGTCTTTCAGAGCCCGCGCTGCCAAAACTGCCACATTCTCGGCGATTCGCCGCTGCAGTTCGACGCCGGCATCCCCCACGCGATGAATGTGGTGCGCGGCATGGACGGCAAGGGCGCTGCCGGTTTGCCCTGCGCGACCTGCCACGCTGAAAGCAATCCGCCGGCCAGTTACGGCCCCCATGCGCCGCCGGGCGCGCCGCACTGGAGCCTGCCGCCAGCGGCGCACAAAATGGCCTGGATCGGCCTGCCCTCGGACAAGCTGTGCGCAATGATCGCGGACCGCGCGAGCAACGGCGATCGCGATTTTGCCGCGCTGTTAAAACATGTCAGCGAAGACAAGCTGGTGCTCTGGGGCTGGAATCCCGGGGCGGGGCGCGCGCCGGTACCGGTGCCGCACGATATTTTCGTCGCGCAATTCAAGCTGTGGACCGATGCCGGTGGGCCGTGTCCGGTGGCGCAAATGTGAAGCTTCATCGATTTAGCGCTACGCTGAACACATGACTGCCTACGGAGTGTGTGCATGCTGGTGCCCGGAAAACCTGCCAACGAAGCTGCCCGTATTGATGCGCTGCACGGCCTCAACCTCGACTCGGCCCCCGAAGAGCGTTTCGATCGTCTGACACGCTTGGCCAAGCGCTTGTTCAACGTGCCGATCGCCCTGGTCACGCTGGTCGACAAGGATCGCCAGTGGTTCAAATCCTGTGTGGGGCTGGATGCTACCGAGACGTCGCGCGATGTCTCATTCTGCGGCCATGCAATTTTGCAGAACGAGCTGATGCTGGTGCCTGACGCGCTGAAAGATCTGCGCTTTCATGACAACCCGCTGGTCACCGGCGCGCCGAATATCCGTTTTTACGCCGGTTACCCGCTGACCGTGCCTGACGGTAACAAAATGGGCACGTTGTGCCTGATCGACACCCAACCCCGCAACCTTGATGACGAAGAGCGCGCCTTGTTGCGCGACCTGGCAGAGATGGCTGAGCAAGAGCTGATGGCGGTGCAGATGGCGAGCATGGACGAACTGACGCTGCTGTCCAATCGACGCGGTTTCAAGCAACTGGCTCAGCATGCACTGGACGCCTGCGCACGTTTGAACCGGCCGGCGACGCTGCTGTTTTTCGACCTCAATGACTTCAAGCAGATCAACGATTTGTACGGGCATGCCGAGGGTGACAGCGCGCTCAAGACTTTCGCCGATGTGTTGCGCATTGCCTTTCGCGAGAGCGACGTGGTCGGGCGCCTGGGCGGCGATGAGTTCGTCGCGTTGCTGACCGGCTCCAGCCACGTCGAAACCACGCGAATCATGGCACGGCTCAAGGAAATCCTTGAGGAGCGCAATGCGACGCTGCACCGCGGTTATGCGATTCGCTTCAGTGTCGGCCAGATCGAATACGATCCCAGGCGCCACGACACCGTAGACCGGTTGCTGGCCGATGCAGATGGGGCGATGTATGCGCACAAACAGGCGTTGAAGCGCTGTTGATCAAGGCCTGATCGCCAGCAGGCTGGGCTCCCACACTGTTTATCGTTTGACATCCAACCAAGGCTTACCCCAAAACCCTGTGCGAACCAGCCTGCTGGCGCTAGCGCCGTGGCCAGTCAACCTGTGAATCAACTGACCCACTGCGTCCTCAATGCGGCAGGCATCAACTTTTCGGCGGGCTCAACGTCGCGTAAAAATTCAGCCATTTCTCCTGATTGGCTTGTATATCCTTTAGCGCAGGCGCGATCAGTGCTTCTTGCAGCGCTTTGCTTTCGTGCGCGTCAAACAGGTGTCGCACAGCCGTACTGGCGATGGCGTTGACCTTGTTGGAGGCAAATGTATCGGGGACGGCGCTGCGCGACTGCACTGCCAGCGGCGCGCCTTCGATGTCGAGTCGGGTGAGCAGCGCTTCGCATTTGCTGTTGGCGACTGGCAGGGTTCCGCGCCGATAGGCTTCGGCATCGAAGGGCAGCGATTGCGCCTTTGCATCGGGGGTGGAGGGCGCGAGCCGCGCAATATCGATATCGCGCCGCAAGAAGACAGCGGATCGGCGGGTAAAGATTTCATACACCCTCGGCGTCGATCCACGCAGCAAGGCAATGATGGCAAACGGCGCGGTCTCGGTGTCCGGCTTCGAAGTCTTGGTGGTGCTTGCCGGCGCAGGCAGTTGCAGGGCAAACAACTCCAGGGCGTTGTCTTCGATATCCAGCCGTTGCGCCAATGGCAACCGGCAAAAAGCATCCTTTATGAAGGCGACATGGGCGTCTTTCATCTGTCGCAGGCGCGCGCTCAGGGCCGCACGAAACAAACTCGACACCACGCTGAGCCGGGCCAGAGGCGCTTTGACCGGCGGCAGTTGCAGTTCGGCATCGTTCGATTGCCATCCCTGCAAATCGCCGGTCAACTTGCCGGCCACATGCAACTCGCTCAGCGAGAAGTGTTTGTCACCCGACGCCGGGTTGAACAGAACCTGCTCTTCCAGATGCGGATTATCGATAAACACCTTGCGCAGATCAGCGAGTGCGACGGTCGATGGGGTGGGAAATTTCGCCAGAAAAGCCCGCTGCGAGAAACTGCGCATCCTCCGACAATGGTCGCGGAAGATACTCTCGGCACGCTTCAGCGTCGCGGCGTGGCTGTCAGGATTCTCCTCGTCTCGCTGGACCACGCCTCTGGCAACCGCCCAATCAAGAACGACCGCAGTACACACGTCACTGCGCAAGAAACGGTAGAAGTCCGCCGGGGCCGGGCCATGGGTCAGGCTGATCAATTGCGCATAGGGCATCAGGCGTGCGACGCCGGGTATGCGGTCTTCGATATACAGCACCACCTGCTTGAACCGGACCCAGCGTACGCAACTCATGTACTGAAATGAAGCGGGGATGTCGCGTATCAAAAACTCAGGGGCGATGCCCGATAACAAAAGATGGGTCGCCAGCGATTTGTTCTTTATCAGCGCGAGACCGAATTGCCGATCGATGAAACGCCGAACCTCGGCATACCGTTCGCCCCAGTAAAAACTGTCATTTACCGCTTGGCCGATGATTTGCTTTGACTGTTCGCCGGCTTTCGGATCAAGGCTGAGCAGCAGCGCTGCGAGTAACAAGCGATCGCGATTGGTGGCCAGCAGCTCCTTGGGCTGGGCGGGTCGCGCGATTTTCTCCAGTAGCTGGTTGCCCAAAGCCTGAGCGCGTTGGGTGATGAGGATGCGGCCGATCAGGTAATCGGCGTTGGCGCTGAGGCTGGCCAAAGGCAGATCGGTATCGACGCCTTCGCTCAGGTAATCAATCAGTGGCGCCGCGTCCTTGGGTAGAAATGCCTGAGTGGTGTCGATGACCTGCTGGCGTTGTTCAGCGGTAAAACGCTCGGTTTGTTTGCCGGGCTGGCCCAGCAGATACCAATGATTCATGTGGCCGGGGCGCATGTGCAGGTTGATCGGGTCCCATTTCACAAAGCCGAGGGCTTGTTCGACAGTTCCCGGCAAAGGCAGCTTATAAAAACGCAGCATTTGCCCAAGCGTGACCTTGCCGCTGGCACGAAAGGCACCCCCGGCTTCACTAGCCTTGGCCTTGAGACGGTCGCGATAGATTTTCAGACTGGCGTGTTTTTCCACCTCCGCAGTCAGGGTTATCCAGCCGTGGTCGCTGGCCGTACCGACATGACCGGTTGCGCTGAGCAACAAGGGGCTATCAGCGGGCAGGCTGTGTTTTTTCAGAATGGCTTGAAAGGCCGGACGGGCGCCGAATGTGCGCAGTTCCTGCTGACCCAGCGCCATCCACTCGGCCAGCGCCGAATCCGGATGGGGCTCGCTGAATTCCTCAAGGTCGATTGTCGCCATCGGTGACTTGTTCCAGCACAGCGCTTGCAGTCGGCGCAGGATATACCGGCCGTCTTCGATATCGGCAAAACCATGTCGATGGCTGAGAATCGGGCTGCCAGTCTGCACGTATTCGCTGACATACGGCAGCGCCGGCCAGCGGTGGTCGCGCAGGCGCTGTACCAACGCTTTGGCTAGTTCGGCATCTTCCGGGATTGGCAGCGCGTAGCGTTCAAGCAACGGGCCAAGCTTGAAACGCGGACCGCCCCGACTGGCGGAAACCGACGCGGAGGTCAGTGACACCGGGGTGTCCTCCATGCCGCGTTGTTCGAAGGGGTCGTGGGTCTTCAACACGGTTTCGAGGGTGTCGGCGATGACCTGGAAGTCCTCCAGTTGGGCATTGCGTTCCTTGAGCACGGCCGAGGTGGTGTGACCATTTTCATCAATCGCAGCGAGGCCGCTGGCCTTCAATTCAGCGACAATCACTTTCGTCTGAGCTTCGTTCTGCGGCTCGGGATAACCATAGAAAGCCAGCGCGATCTGACGTGGAAAGCGGTACAGCGGATTGGCCGATTTGCCACCGATATACGGCAGGCCCATTTCGCCGGGGTCAATACGCTGGGCAATCCACAACAGCGCCGGTGCGACCTGCCACCAGCCGGAATCATCGTCCAGAGCGAAGGTGCGTACATTCGCGGTGCCATTCGTCTGGGCTCGCGCCTCCAGAGTGGCGCCCTTGATGCGCAACGTATCCAGATCGATATGAAAGCGACTGGCCCAATCGAGAAATTCCGGGCGTTCGAGGGCCGCCCAGTACAACTCCATCCATTCGCGCAGCAAACAACCGCGCGGAACCTCCAGTGTACGTTCGGCGTCCTCGGGCTTGACGACCGGGACGGCGATCAACTCATCGATCAGGTTTTGCAGCAAGGTCTGTTGCGGTGACGCGGGTTGCACTGTGTCGTTCATTTGCGCTCTCCATGGCGGCTGACAGGCATCAAGCGCCGATTGTCGAGCGGTGGAGGGCGGGGCGGGTGGTAGTTATGTGATGCGCGAGTGCTTTAAGCTGATTATTTTTGGGTCGATGTTTCCAGGCGCGCTCCTGCGCCCTGATCGGACTGATGCATTGGATTGACTCGCACCAAAGGGCTGAGAAAGTCGATGTGATAGCCGGAGGCACCGTCACCAATAGCCAGATGAACGCCACTAATACCTTCGTTCATTTGAGAATTTACGGCGTAGTCAATGTTCGAAGCGATATTTTCATTCACGCCGATTGCGAACTCTGTCAGTTTCAATCCGCGGCTTCCAGTCGCGAGGTCAAGGAGTTTTAGCTGTTCTTCTTCATTTATTTTGAAAGAGGTAACAATGTTGTCCGTTATCGACAGTGTTGCGCCTTCTTTGGCCACTCGAGTCAGCAACCATTCAAGCGATGTTTTTAAACCTGAGGGCAATGTTGGATTAGGCTTTCGAAGTACGGTGAGTATTCCGCATATTTTGAACGTGCCGTTAACGTTGAATGGGCAGGGCTCGTGCGGGTGCATATGTGCGTAATGAACTTCAAAGAGCTCCGCTACAGACTGAACGAAGTTTCCTTCAAGGTCTTCAAAAAGAAGCGCATAAGGTTGTGCATGTGAATGAATTACCACTGCAGCATTTGCGCAGTTGCCAAACAATCGAAACTCCCGATGGGAATTGAGCATATTCAGTACGGATCGTTGCGTTTGCAGACATTGCCCAAGATTGCTGGCGAGAAGAAGTTCAAGGCTGTAGAGCGCGGCACGGGCGGTGGGGTCGAAAACCTGAGTAGCGCAGAAGATGCTTCTCTTGGTCGCCGAATTTTTCGATATTTCGAACATCGATTTAGCAGCTTCGTTACTGAAGGAAAAAACGATGCTGTTCTTGGGAAGCTTCGGGGCCGGAGGCGATTCGTTTCAGATTTTCTGTTGTAATTATTTTCATACCTGTCTCCTTTTTTATTTGCTCCCTATGGCTGGGAGTTAAAGATTAATGCATGGCTTTCGCAAGAAAATAAAGATTTTTTTTGGTTTGGTGAGACCGGTTTTTTATAGTTATGTTGGTTGTCTGCGCAAGCGGGTTATTAGTGTAGGGGATGTGTGTAGTCCCGTTCCGATAATCTATTCGACTTGACCTTGCCTGTTGTAATTGGCAGATATTTTGTAGTTAGGTTATCTACATGAATTCGGCTTTGAATTTTTGACATATAGTGAGGAGCAAATAGTGCACGTTTCGAAGAAATACCTGACGGACGAATCTGTACATCAGGCTCTGCTGCTGACTGATTTAACGGAAGAGAGCGATCCCGAACATTCTGTACGAATAATGGTTAGGGAAATTCTGCAGGGATTAGCCGCAGCGGGATGGCCTCAAGCTCAAATACAGGTCGGGCCAAGAATCGTGTCCGCTGAGGAGAATTACGGTCTGCTTGGTTACGACCCTACAGAGATCACCCTCGGCAGCGAGCATACTCGATGGGTCGACGAACATTCGCTGCTGCGCACGCAGACGACCAGTCAGATTCCAGCAGCCTTGCAACAGGCCGCAAAACTTCGTCAGCCGGGACAATGCGTCTTGTTGGCTGCACCGGGAATCACCTTCAGACGAGACAGTCGAGATCGCTGGCATTGCGCTGAGCCCCATCAGATGGATATCTGGGTGCTGGGTGATCCGGACTTGGCTTCTCATGAGCATTTGCTGCGTCTGGTCAGCGATATTTTGCGCTTGGCGGTTCCTGATAAGCCTTGGGTCTATAGCGACAGCCCGCATCACTACACTGAAGGCGGTATCGAAGTAAATGTGATCAATGATGGCGCCCCTATCGAGGTGCTGGAGTGCGGCCGTATCGCAAACTCTCTTTTACGACGTCTGCAGATAAACCCCTTGCGGCATGGGGGGCTAGCCCTTGGTATGGGCTTGGATCGGTTGATCATGTTGCGTAAAGGTATCCCTGACATTCGATTGTTGCGCGATCAGAATCCTCGCGTGCAGGCGCAAATGCACGATCTTGGGCCTTGGACTGCGGTCTCACGCTTGCCTTCGATTACGCGTGATATTTCGCTGGCCGTGATGCCGGGCTTGAGTGAGGAAATACTCACCGAACGCATGTTGCAGGCAGCGGGGGATTGCGCGGGATGGATCGAGGAGATGCGGATCAAGGGGCGGTGGTCGTATCCAGAACTGCCTGTCAAAGCCATTGAACGACTCGGCTTGTTGCCGGGGCAGGAGAACGTGCTTTTGCAGGTGGTGCTGCGCGACAGCTCGCGTTCAATTACCACGGCTGAGGCAAATGCCGTGTACGCAGACATACAGGCGGCGATGCATGAAGGCGCGCCGGGCGCGGGATATAGAATGGAATCGGCAAAATTCTGAACACCCGAGCAAAAAAAACCCGTCATTCGACGGGTTTTTTCTGGTCAGCGAAGATTACTCTTCGATGTTGCCCATGGCGGTGGTGTTGAAGCCGCCGTCCACGTACATGATTTCACCGCTGATGCCCGATGCCAGGTCGGAGCACAGGAAGGCGCCGGCGTTACCGACTTCGTCGATGGTGACGTTGCGGCGCAGCGGGGTTTGCGCTTCGTTGGCGGCCAGCATCTTGCGGAAGTTCTTGATGCCCGAGGCTGCGAGGGTGCGGATCGGGCCGGCCGATACGCAGTTGACGCGGGTGCCGTCCGGGCCCAGGGAACCGGCCAGGTAACGGACGCCGGCTTCCAGCGAAGCCTTGGCCATGCCCATCACGTTGTAGTTCGGCATGGTGCGCTCGGCGCCCAGGTACGACAGGGTCAGCAGGCTGCCGTTGCGGCCTTTCATCATTTCGCGACCGGCCTTGGCCAGGGCCACGAAGCTGTAGGCGCTGATGTCGTGAGCGATGCGGAAGCCTTCACGGGTGGTGGCTTCGGTGAAGTCGCCGTCCAGTTGGTCGCCCGGGGCGAAGCCGACGGAGTGCACGATGCAGTCCAGACCGTCCCACTTCTTGCTCAGCGCTTCGAAGACCTTGGCGATTTCTTCATCGCTGGCCACGTCGCACGGGAAGCACAGCTCAGGGCTCGAACCCCAGCCTTGTGCGAACTCTTCGACGCGACCCTTGAGTTTGTCGTTCTGATAAGTGAAGGCAAGCTCAGCGCCCTCGCGATGCATGGCGGCAGCGATGCCGGATGCGATGGACAGCTTGCTGGCGACACCGACGATCAGTACGCGCTTACCGGCGAGAAAACCCATGTGTTGCTCCTCTTTCAGGTTATTGCGCAGTGGCTGGTGCCAGAAAAGCGGCTTCCAGCAACTGCTGTGTATACGGATGTTGGGGGGCGGCAAAGATACTTTGCGCGTCTCCCTGTTCGACCACTTGGCCATGCTTGACCACCATCAGCTGGTGGCTCAGCGCTTTGACGACAGCCAGGTCATGGCTGATGAACAAATACGTCAGGTTGTACTTGGCTTGCAGTGAACGCAACAGCTCCACCACTTGCCGCTGCACCGTCCGGTCGAGCGCCGAAGTCGGCTCGTCCAGCAAGATCAGCGCCGGTTTCAGCACCAAGGCTCGGGCAATGGCGATTCGCTGCCGTTGCCCACCGGAAAATTCGTGGGGGTAGCGGTGCCGGGTTTCCGGATCCAGACCTACCTCCTTCAATGCCGCAATGATCGCCGCTTCCTGTTCGGCTGCGGTGCCCATCTTGTGTATCCGCAGGCCTTCGCCAACAATGTCATTGACGCACATGCGCGGGCTCAGGCTGCCAAACGGGTCCTGAAACACCACCTGCATCTCCCGCCGCAACGGGCGAACCTCGCTCTGCGTCAGGCAGTCTAGCTGTTTGCCTTCAAAGCGGATCGCGCCTTTGCTGCCGATCAGCCGCAAAATCGCCAGACCAAGGGTGGATTTGCCGGAACCGCTTTCGCCGACGATCCCCAGGGTCTGCCCCTGAGGCAGGCTGAAATTGATACCGTCCACTGCCTTGACGTAATCCACCGTGCGCTTGAGCAGGCCTTTCTTGATCGGGAACCAGACTTTCAGGTCCTCGACTTCGAGCAGCGGCGCACCGACTTTATTGCTCGCCGGGCCGCCGCTGGGCTCCGCGCCGAGCAATTCCCGAGTGTACGGATGCTGCGGCGAACGGAACAGCTCTGCGCACGATGCCTGTTCGACGATGCAACCGCGCTGCATGACACATACGCGATGCGCAATTCTTCGCACCAGGTTCAAATCGTGACTGATCAGTAACAGCGACATGCCCAATCGAGCCTGAAGATCCTTGAGCAAATCGAGGATTTTCAGCTGAACGGTCACGTCCAGCGCGGTGGTCGGTTCGTCGGCAATCAGCAATTCCGGCTCGTTGGCCAGGGCCATGGCGATCATCACCCGCTGACGCTGGCCTCCGGAGAGTTCGTGGGGCAGGGCCCTGAGGCGTTTGTGTGGCTCGGGAATCCCGACCATTTCCAGCAGCTCAAGGGTGCGCTTGGTCGCCACTTTGCCGCTCAGGCCCTTGTGGATGCCGAGCACCTCGTTGATCTGCTTCTCGATCGAGTGCAGTGGATTGAGCGAGGTCATCGGCTCCTGAAAAATCATCGCGATGCGGTTGCCGCGAATATGACGGATGGTCTTTTCGCTCAAATCCAGCAGGTTCTGTCCGGCGTAATTGATGCTGCCCGCCGGATGCCGCGCCATGGGGTAGGGCAGCAGCCGCAGGATCGAATGCGCAGTCACTGATTTGCCCGAGCCGGATTCGCCGACCAGTGCCAGCGTCTCGCCGCGCTTGATGTCGAAGCTCACGCCCTCGACCACACGATGCACCCGCTCGCCGACACCGAACTCGACGGCGAGGTCGCGCACTTCGATCAGATTGTCCTGATTCATTTCACTTCCTCGGGTCGAAGGCATCGCGAGCGGACTCGCCGATAAAGACCAGCAGGCTCAACATCAACGCCAGTACGGCAAACGCGCTCATGCCCAGCCACGGCGCCTGCAGGTTGGATTTGCCCTGCGCGACCAGTTCACCCAGCGATGGACTGCCGGCCGGCAAGCCGAAGCCGAGGAAATCCAGCGCGGTGAGGGTGCCGATGGCGCCGGTGAGGATGAACGGCATGAAGGTCATGGTCGAAACCATGGCGTTGGGCAGGATGTGGCGGAACATGATCGCGCCGTTCTGCATGCCCAGTGCGCGGGCGGCGCGCACGTATTCAAGGTTGCGCCCGCGCAGAAACTCGGCGCGCACCACGTCGACCAGGCTCATCCACGAAAACAGCAGCATGATCCCCAGCAACCACCAGAAATTCGGCTGGACGAAACTGGCCAGAATGATCAGCAGATACAGCACCGGCAGCCCCGACCAGATCTCGAGAAAACGCTGCCCGGCCAGATCGACCCAGCCGCCATAAAAGCCCTGAAGCGCCCCGGCAATTACACCGATGATCGAACTCAGCACGGTCAACGTCAGCGCAAACAGCACCGAAATGCGGAAGCCGTAAATCACCCGCGCCAGCACATCGCGGCCCTGATCGTCGGTGCCCAGCAGGTTGTCCGCCGAGGGCGGTGCCGGTGCCGGGACTTTCAGGTCGTAATTGATGCTCTGGTAGCTGTAGGGGATCGGTGCCCACAACACCCAGGCATCCTTGGCCTTGAGCAGTTCGCGGATGTACGGGCTCTTGTAGTTGGCTTCCAGCGGGAATTCGCCGCCAAAGGTGGTTTCCGGGTAGCGCTTGATTGCCGGGAAATACCAGTTGTTGTCGTAATGCACGGCCAGCGGCTTGTCGTTGGCGATCAGTTCGGCGCCGAGGCTTAGTCCGAACAGGATCAGAAACAGCCACAGTGACCACCAGCCACGCTTGTTGGCCTTGAACAGTTCGAAGCGGCGGCGGTTGAGAGGGGACAGGTTCATCTCAATGCTCCCGGCTTGCGAAGTCGATGCGCGGATCGACAAAGGTGTAGGTGAGGTCGCCGATCAGCTTCACCACCAGCCCGAGCAGGGTGAAGATGAACAGCGTGCCGAACACCACCGGGTAATCACGGTTGATCGCCGCCTCGAAACTCATCAGGCCAAGGCCATCGAGAGAGAAGATCACTTCCACCAGCAACGAGCCGGTGAAAAAAATGCCGATGAACGCCGAAGGGAAACCGGCAATCACCAGCAGCATGGCGTTACGGAAAACGTGCCCGTAAAGCACGCGATGACGGGTCAGGCCCTTGGCCTTGGCAGTGACCACATACTGTTTGTTGATCTCATCGAGAAAGCTGTTTTTCGTCAGCAAGGTCATGGTCGCGAAGTTGCCGATCACCAATGCCGTTACCGGCAATGCCAGGTGCCAGAAATAATCGAGGATCTTGCCGCCCAGACTCAGTTCATCGAAGTTGTTCGAGGTCAGGCCACGGAGGGGGAACCAGTCCAGATAACTGCCACCGGCAAACACCACGATCAGCAGGATCGCAAACAGAAACGCCGGAATCGCGTAACCGATGATGATTGCCGAACTGGTCCACACGTCGAAGTGGCTGCCGTGCCGGGTGGCCTTGGCAATCCCCAGCGGGATCGACACCAGGTACATGATCAGCGTGCTCCACAGCCCCAGCGAAATCGATACGGGCATCTTTTCCTTGATCAGATCGATGACCTTGGCGTCGCGGAAGAAGCTGTCGCCGAAATCCAGATGCGCGTAGTTCTTGACCATGATCCACAGACGTTCCGGGGCCGATTTGTCGAACCCGTACATGTGCTCGATTTCCTTGATCAGCGCTGGGTCCAGCCCCTGCGCGCCGCGATACGACGAGCCGGCCACGGCCACTTCGGCGCCGCCGCCGGCAATCCGGCTGGTGGCGCCTTCGAAGCCTTCGAGCTTGGCGATCATCTGTTCCACCGGCCCGCCGGGCGCGGCCTGGATGATCACGAAGTTGATCAGCAGAATGCCGAACAGGGTCGGGATGATCAGCAGCAGTCGCCGAAAGATATACGCCAGCATCTGATTACTCCGTGCCCGCAGGGTCGGCTAGCAGTTGGGTTTCGACTTCTGCAGCAGGTTTGGCGTCAGGCTTGACCCACCAGGTATTGATGCCGATGTCGTACTTGGGCGAAGTTTTCGGGTGACCGATGTGGTTCCAGTAGGCCACGCGCCAGCTCTTGATGTGCCAGTTCGGCACCACGTAGTAGCCCCATTGCAGCACGCGGTCCAAGGCGCGAGCGTGGGCCACCAGGCTTTTGCGCGAGTCGGCGTTGATCAGGCTTTCCACCAGTTGATCAACGGTCGGATCCTTCAGGCCCATGCTGTTGCGGCTGCTCGGTTTGTCGGCGGCGGCGCTCATCCAGTATTCGCGCTGCTCGTTGCCAGGCGAATTGGACTGCGGAAAGCTGCCGACCATCATGTCGAAGTCCCGCGAACGCACGCGGTTGATGTACTGAGAGACGTCGACGCGGCGGATCACCAGGTCGATGCCCAGATCGCTGAGGTTGCGCTTGAACGGTAGCAGCACCCGTTCGAATTCGGTCTGCGCGAGCAAGAACTCGATCACCACCGGTTTGCCCGTGGCATCGACCATTTTGTCATCGACAATCTTCCAGCCGGCTTCTTGCAGCAGTTGATACGCCTCGCGCTGCTGGGTGCGGATCATGCCGCTGGCGTCGGTCTTCGGATTTTCAAAGGCTTCGCTGAATACCTGAGCCGGCAGTTTGCTGCGGAACGGCTCGAGAATGGTCCGCTGATCGGCATCGGGCAGGCCGGTGGCGGCCATTTCCGAGTTTTCGAGATAACTGCGGGTGCGCACGTAGGCGCCGTTGAACAGTTGCTTGTTGGTCCATTCGAAATCGAACAGCAGCCCGAGCGCCTGACGCACGCGCACGTCCTGAAACACCGGGCGGCGCAGGTTGAAGACGAAACCCTGCATGCCGGTCGGGTTGCTGTTGGCGATCAGTTCCTTGACCAAGCGGCCCTCGGTGACCGCCGGAACGTTATAAGCGCTGGCCCAGTTTTTGGCGGTCATCTCCAGCCAGTAATCGAACTGCCCGGCCTTCAGCGCTTCGAGGGCGACGGTGTTGTCGCGGTAGTAATCGGTGGTCATCGTGTCGAAGTTGTAAAAGCCACGGTTGACCGGCAAATCCTTGCCCCAGTAATCCTTGACCCGCTCGTAGCGCACCGAGCGCCCGGCCTTCACTTGGGTAACCTTGTACGGGCCGCTACCCAGCGGGATTTCCAGATTGCCTTTATTGAAGTCACGACTGGCCCACCAGTGTTTCGGCAAGACCGGCAACTGGCCGAGGATCAGCGGCAGCTCGCGGTTGTTGCTGTGCTTGAACTTGAACAGCACTTTCAGCGGGTCTTCGGCGATGGCTTCGGCGACATCGTTGTAATAGCCGCGAAACATCGGCGAGCCTTCCTTGGTCAGCGTCTCGAAGCTGAACACCACGTCTTCGGCGCGCACGGGGTGGCCGTCATGGAACAGCGCTTCGGGGCGCAGGTAGAAGCGTACCCAGCTGTTGTCGTCGGCTTTCTCGATCTTGCTGGCGACCAGGCCGTATTCGGTGAACGGCTCGTCGAGGCTGTGTTTGGTCAGGGTGTCGTAGATCTGCCCGATGTCATCGGCGGGTACGCCTTTGTTGATGAACGGGTTGAGGCTGTCAAAGCCGCCGAAACCGGCCTGACGGAACACGCCGCCCTTGGGCGCATCGGGGTTCACGTAGTCGAAATGCTTGAAATCGGCCGGGTATTTCGGCGGCTCGTTGTATAGGGTCACGGCGTGTTGCGGGGCGGCCCACGCCAGCCCGGCGAACAGCAAGCCGCTGGCCTGCACGAGCAGGATGCGAACAGGGTTCATCGATCTTTCTCCGAAGACTTCAGCCACCACGCGCTCAGGCCCAAGGTGTAAGGCGGCGTGGTGACAAAGGCCAACCGGTTGCGGTAGGCCAGACGGTGATAATTGAGGTACCAGTTGGGAACGCTGTAGTGCTGCCAGAGCAGCACGCGGTCGAGTGCCTTGCCAGCGGCGACCTGCTCGTCGCGGGTTCGCGCCGCGAGCAATTGTTCGAGCAGGTGATCGACCACCGGGTTGGCGATGCCCGCGTAATTCTTGCTGCCCTTGACGTTCACCTGGCTGGAGTGGAAGTACTGCCACTGCTCAAGGCCCGGGCTCAAGGTCTGGCCAAGTGTCATCGAGATCATGTCGAAATCGAACTGATCGAGGCGCTGTTTGTACTGGGCGCGATCGACTGTGCGCAAGTGTGCGTCGATGCCGATGCTGTTGAGATTGACGATGTACGGCTGGTAAAGACGCTCAAGATTCGGATTGACCAGCAGCAGTTCGAACCGCAGCGGTTGCCCATCGGCGTTTTGCAGACGCTGACCGTGGAGTTTCCAGCCAGCCTCGGCGAGCAGCGCCAGGGCTTTGCGCATGGTTTCTCGCGGAATGCCGCGACCGTCGGTGGTTGGCAGGGTGAACGGTTCGGTAAACAGCCTGGCCGGCAACTGTTCCTTGTACGGCTTGAGCATCAGCCATTCATGCCCGACCGGCAGGCCGCTGGCGGTGAATTCGCTGTTGGGGTAGTAACTGTTGGTGCGCTGGTAGGCATCGCTGAACAGCGTGCGATTGGTCCACTCGAAGTCGAACATCAGGCCCAGCGCTTCACGGGTCTTCACATCGGCAAACGTCGCGCGCCGGGTGTTCATGAACAGGCCCTGACTCTGGGTCGGGATCTGATGCGGGATCTGCGCCTTGATCACCTCGCCACGACGTACGGCAGGGAAGTTGTAACCGTTGACCCAGTTCTTCGCCTGATGCTCGATGTAGATGTCGAACTCACCGGCCTTGAACGCTTCGAAGGCCACATCGCTGTCGCGGTAGAACTCGACTTCCATGCGATCGAAATTGTACTTGCCGCGATTGACCGCCAGGTCTTTGCCCCAGTAATCCTTGACCCGTTCGAAGATCAACTGCCGTCCCGGCGTGACTGACGTGATACGGTACGGCCCGCTGCCCAGCGGCGGCTCGAAGGTGGTGGCTTTGAAGTCGCGGTCCTTCCAGTAATGCTGCGGCAACACTGGCAGTTCACCGAGGCGCAGGATCAGCAGCGGGTTGCCCGAGCGCTTGAGCACGAACCGGATGCGCTGCTTGCTGAGGATGTCGACTCGCAGCACTTCCTGCAGGGCCGTGCGATACAGCGGATGACCTTCCTTGAGCAGCAGGCGATAGGAGAACGCGACGTCATACGCGGTGATCGGCGCGCCATCGTGAAACCGCGCTTCAGGCCGCAGATTGAACACCACCCAGCTGCGATCCTCGCTGTATTCCACCGATTGTGCGATCAAACCGTAACTTGAGGCCGGCTCGTCGCCGGACGGCGAGTACTGCCCGGTGCCAACCATGAGCGGCTCGTTCAGTTCGTTGATGCCGTACTGGAGGAAGTTCGCTGTGGTGACCGGGCTGGTGCCCTTGAAAGTGTACGGATTGACCGTATCGAAGGTGCCGAACGCCATCACCCGCAACGTACCGCCCTTGGGCGCTTGCGGGTTGACCCAGTCGAAGTGGGTAAATCTGGCCGGGTACTTGAGCGTGCCGAACTGCGCATAACCATGACTTTCGGTAATCGTCGCGCTTGCGGTAGAGCTCAAGGCCAGGCTGATCAGGAGCAGGAGGAGGGCACGCTTCAAGTCAGATCCGATCCAGCGGCTTGGGCTTTGTGGGCCGTACAGTAACAGCTTGTCTGGACAGGAAAAAGATGCGGGTTAATGCCAGGTTAATGCAAAAAAAAGATCGCAGCCTTCGGCAGCTCCTACAGGGATCGATGTAGGTGCTGCCGAAGGCTGCGATCTTTTGATTTCAAATCAATGCGGCTGATAAACCGTGAGCATTTGCCCCGGTTTCAATGCCTTGCCCGCACCCGGGTTCCAGCGCTTGAGATGTTGCATCTCGACGTTGAAACGCTTGGCCACCACGTACAGTGTGTCGCCACGCTTGACCTTGTACTGGGTCTGCTGCTTGCTTTCGTTCTTGCCTTTGGTCTTGGTATTCGCCGCGACCACGGTGTTGACCCGGCCGGACTTGCGCGCCGGGGCACGCTTGGTGTTGTCCTGCATGACCAGAGTCTGGCCGACCTTGAGGTTCTTGCCGGTCAGCTTGTTCCAGCGCTGCAGATCCTTGACTTCGACCTTGTTGGCCTTGGCGATGGAGCCGAGGTTGTCGCCACGCTTGACCCGATAAGCACGTTTGAGCTGCGCCACTTCCGACGGATCGGCGCCTTCGAACACCGGTTTCAGCGAGCGGGGGCTGATCAGTTCGTCCGGGCGCATGGTCTGCAGACTGGCGGTGAGCAGTTGCGCCTTGGACGTTGGCACCAGCAAATGCTGCGGGCCGTCGATGGTGGTGCGCTGTTTGAAGGCCGGGTTGAGCTGGAACAGTTCGTCTTCGTCAATGTTGGCCACTGCAGCGACCTTGGACAGGTCCATGCGCTGGTTGATTTCGACGACCTGGAAGTACGGTTCATTGGCGATCGGGTTGAGGTTGACCCCGTACGCTTCCGGCGCCAGCACCACTTGCGACAGCGCCAGCAGTTTCGGCACGTACGCCTGGGTTTCCGCCGGCAGCGGCAGGTTCCAGTAGTCGGTGGGCAGGCCAAGCTTTTCGTTGCGCTCGATTGCCCGGCTGACCGTGCCTTCACCGGCATTGTAGGCCGCCAGAGCCAGCAGCCAGTCGCCGTTGAACATGTCGTGCAAACGCGTGAGGTAATCCATCGCTGCCGTGGTCGAGGCGGTGATGTCGCGACGGCCATCGTAGAAACGCGTCTGGCGCAGGTTGAAGTAACGCCCGGTAGACGGAATGAATTGCCACAGGCCCACGGCATCGGCGCGCGAATAGGCCATCGGGTTGTAGGCGCTCTCGATCACCGGCAGCAGGGCCAGCTCCAGCGGCATGTTGCGTTCTTCGAGGCGTTCGACGATGTAATGAATGTAGAGGCTGCCGCGTTCGCCGGCATTCTCCAGAAAAGAGGGGTTACTGGCGAACCACAGGCGTTGTTGCTCGATGCGCGGATTGACGCCAAGGCCTTCCTGCAGCTGGAAGCCCTGGCGCATGCGCTCCCAGATGTCCTGGGGCGCCACGGGCGTGGGCTTCTCGGTCAGCCAGATCGGCTTCTGCTTGGCTCGCGCAGCAATGTTCGGCGTGTGCGTCGCTTCAGTCTGCGGAGCATGGCTGGAACAGCCCGCCAGCGTGGCGGACACAGCCACCGCAATGGCTTGCGCCAGGCGGGTCAAAGCATCTGAGTTGACGGACTTACGTATGGATGACGACATTGGCTGGAAGTAAGTTCCGGGCAAAAATGTCGGGCGATTCTAGAAAGCGCACCCCCTGCGGTCAACCATTGAGAATTTTCGCGCCGCTCAACAGGTTAGTCAGAACGTGTCTTTCCATGTCCGCAGAGCCGCAAAAACCTCACTCGGCGCCCGGTTTTGAGCGCCTTCCCGTTCGTCCACTTTTTGTGTAACCAATGTTTCAGAAGTGCGTAAAAACGGATTGGTCAGCTTTTCCAGTGCCAGAGTCGACGGCAGGGTCATCACGCCGTTCTGCCGTTGTTGGTTGACCTTTTCCAGACGGGCGGCAACGTGCGGATTACCCGGCTCGACCGCGGCGGCAAACTTCAGATTGCTCAAGGTGTATTCGTGGGTGCAGTAGATAAGCGTATCTTCCGGCAGGGCCGCGAGACGGCTGAGCGAGTGATACATCTGTTCGGGCGTGCCTTCGAACAGCCGGCCGCAACCGGCCGCAAACAGCGTGTCGCCGCAAAACAGCAGGCCATGGTGGTAATAAGCAATGTGCCCCAACGTGTGACCGGGTAGCGCGTAGACCGCGAAGTCCCAGCCGAGCACGCTGACGCTGTCGTTGTCCTTCAAAGCTACGTCGCGCGCCGGGATGTTTTCGCTGGCCGGGCCGTAGACTTTGGCGCCGGTCGCCGCTTTCAGGCGCTCGACGCCGCCGACGTGGTCATGATGATGGTGGGTGATCAGAATATCGCTGAGCACCCACCCCGGATGGGCGTCAAGCCACGCCTGTACCGGGGCGGCGTCGCCCGGGTCGACCACCGCGCAGCGCTGGGTCTGGTGGTCCTGTAACAACCAGATGTAGTTGTCGGTGAACGCGGGCAGGGCACTGATCTGTATCATCGTCGGAATTCGCCAAGCGGAAAACATTGGCGCATCTTAGTAGTTCCTGGCGCGTTGGAGAATGACATGACCGATAAAGCGTTCGCTCAGGCCGATCCCGACTGGCTGGCATTGATCAGCGCTGCCCGCGAATGGCTGTCGGGGCCGCTCGGGCAATTTCTGCTGGATGAAGAGCGGCGCATGCTCGACGACGAGCTCGGGCGCTTCTTCGGCGGTTACCTGGTGCATTACGGCCCGTCCGCCGAAACGCCGCCGTCTGCGCCGCAGGTGCAGCGTAACGTGCGCCTCGGTGCGCCGTTGCCCGGGGTTGAGATCGTTTGCGAAGAGCAGGCCTGGCCGTTGAGCGAGCACGCCGCCGATGTAGTGGTGATGCAACACGGTCTGGATTTCTGCCTGTCTCCCCACGGTTTGCTGCGTGAAGCGGCGAGCAGCGTGCGCCCCGGCGGGCATCTGCTGATCATCGGCATCAATCCCTGGAGCACTTGGGGGCTGCGGCATTTTTTCGCCAATGATGCCTTGCGCAAGGCGCGCTGCATCTCGCCGTCGCGGGTCGCCGACTGGCTCAATCTGCTGGGCTTCGCGCTGGAGAAACGCCGCTTCGGGTGCTATCGTCCGCCGCTCGCGTCGCCCAAGTGGCAGAACCGCCTGGCCGGCTGGGAACGCAAGGCCGGTGACTGGCAATTGTCCGGCGGTGGCTTCTATCTATTGGTGGCGCGCAAGATTGTGGTGGGCCTCAGGCCGTTGCGCCAGGAGCGCCGTGAGCCGATGGGCAAGCTGATTCCGCTGCCGATGGCCAAGGTCAATCGCCGCCGCATCGAACCGTAAAACCCTCTTTTATCAGTGGCCGGGCCTGTCCCGGCCGCGGTCATTGTCGATCCGTGATTGGCAGGACAGGCATTTTTCTGGAAAGACTGGCATGAGCGAAAGCGTGGAAAGCGTCGACACCGTAGAACTGTTCACCGACGGCGCCTGCAAGGGCAACCCAGGCCCCGGCGGCTGGGGCGCGCTGCTGGTGTGCAAAGGCGTCGAAAAGGAACTGTGGGGCGGCGAAGCCAATACCACCAATAATCGTATGGAACTGCTCGGCGCGATCCGCGGCCTTGAAGCACTCAAGCGCCCCTGCGAAGTGCTGCTGGTGACCGACTCGCAATACGTGATGAAAGGCATCAACGAGTGGATGGCCAACTGGAAAAAGCGCGGCTGGAAGACTGCCGCGAAAGAACCGGTGAAAAACGCCGATCTGTGGAAAGAGCTGGACGAGCAGGTCAATCGCCACAAAGTCACCTGGAAATGGGTGCGCGGGCATATTGGCCATCACGGTAACGAGCGGGCCGACCAGTTGGCTAACCGTGGGGTGGATGAGGTTCGAGGGTACAAACAGTCCTGAATTCCTTCTGCGGTACCGAGGCGCGCCCTTCGCGAGCGAGCCCGCTCCCACATTGGATGTGTATTGTGAACACGATCCAGTGTGGGAGCGGGCTTGCTCGCGAAGGGGGCACCACGGTCCGACTGAAACACCCCGCCGAGCGTGTTAACATCCGCGCTTTTGCACGATTGACCCGTTGAGAGCTGAGCACTGATGGCCACCAGATCCGTTGTACTCGATACCGAAACCACCGGCATGCCGGTGACCGATGGTCACCGGATCATTGAAATCGGTTGTGTCGAACTGATCGGTCGGCGCCTGACGGGCCGCCACTTTCACGTTTATCTGCAACCGGATCGCGAGAGCGATGAGGGGGCGATCGGTGTGCACGGCATCACCAACGAATTCCTCGTCGGCAAGCCGCGCTTCGCTGAAGTCGCCGACGAGTTCTTCGAGTTCATCAAAGGCGCGCAGCTGATCATCCACAACGCGGCGTTCGACGTTGGTTTCATCAACAACGAATTTGCCTTGATGGGTCAGCACGATCGCGCTGACATCACCCAGCATTGCTCGATCCTCGATACCCTGATGATGGCCCGGGAACGTCACCCGGGTCAGCGCAACAGCCTCGATGCGTTGTGCAAACGTTACGGCGTCGACAACTCCGGCCGTGAATTGCACGGCGCCTTGCTCGACTCGGAAATCCTCGCCGACGTTTACCTGACCATGACTGGCGGCCAGACCAGCCTGTCGCTGGCCGGCAATGCCTCCGACGGCAATGGCACGGGCGAGGGTGCGGATAACTCAGCCACGGAAATTCGTCGTCTGCCGGTCGATCGCCAGCCAGCACGCATAATCCGTGCGACCGAAGAAGAACTGGCGGCGCATCTGGTGCGGCTGGAAATCATCGCCAAGTCGGCGGGAGCACCGGCATTGTGGACGCAGATTGCCGAGGCTGATGCGCAGGCCTGAAGATCAAAAGATCGCAGCCTTCGGCAGCTCCTACGGGTATTGCATTGCAAAGTAAGGGTCGCGGGACGCTGCGATTTTTTGCGTTTGGCGACATGAAGCCAAGTTGCCACCCTCGCCACATGCGCCGCAACCCACTACCCTGAGTGCACTGGTCAGGTGCAAACCTGCCGCCTCAGGATACTGAGCCTCATGTATAACGAGTTGAAATTTACGCTGGTGATCACCCATCGCGACATCAAGGTCGACGCCGCTGCCAGCGTCGATTGCGTCAAGGAATGAGGACTTTTCCCAGTATGCAACCGGTCATGAATCCGAAATACCCCGGGTTGTCGGTGCGCGTCGCCGACGAAGGTTTTGCGCCGTATATCTGGGGCAGCGATTTCAGTTTCGAGGTCACCGCCTACGGCGCTGCCGTGATCGGCAAACCGGTCGAGCAATGGCCGGTGACGCCGATCGTGCCGTACCGCAAGTGCTATGGCATTGATCCAGAGGAGTTCAGCGCCTTTCATAACGCGCCCGACAGCGCGATTTTCATGGCGTACCTTGACGACGAGCCGGTTGGCCATTTGGTGATCAGCACCAACTGGAACGGCTTTGCCCACATCGATGAACTGGCGGTACATGCGCCGGCCCGCCGCCACGGGGTGGCCAAGGCATTGCTTGATGTAGCGCAATTCTGGAGCCGCAAGAAAAAGCTGCCGGGCATCATGCTCGAAACCCAGAACAACAACCTTGGCGCCTGTCGGCTATATGAACGTTGCGGTTATGTGGTTGGCGGCATCGACCAGTTGCGCTATCGCGGCATTGATGCGCACACCGCCGAAGTCGCCTTGTTCTGGTATCGCCTGTTTGACAATCCGCTGGAAAAACCACTCAGTTCGACAACATCGCCTCGGCTTGTTCCGTGACGATGGCCAGCAGTGCCTGAATCGCCGCCGCTGGCGCAGCATGTTTGAAGGTCAGGGCGTAGAGGCTGATCGGCACCGCGGGGGATAGCGGGCAGACATCCAGCCCACCGGCGCGGGCGCCCAACGCGGTGAAGGGGTCGACGATGGCCAGGCCTTCACCCGCCTCGACCATACTGCGCATCATCTGATGGGTCTGCACGCGGGTCTGAATGCTCGGCGCCGGGCGCAAGGCCTGGAGTTTGTTTTCCAGTGCCGGACTCAGCGGATCCTGACCTTCGAGACCCACCATTGCCTGACCGGCGAGATCCTGTAGGGAAATGTATTTCTGTTTCGGCTGCAGCCAGCCGTGCGGCGCAAGCAATTGCAGCTTGCCTTGGGCGAGCGGCTGACAGTGGATGTCGGGGTGTTCGGGATCGTGCAGGCTCAGGCCCAGATCGCTTTCGCGCAGCAACAGGCTGCGGATGATGTCGCGAGTCGATGCGCTGAGCAGGCTGCACGGTGCATCCGGCAAGCGTCGGCGCAGGGCCGCCAGGCTCTGGGGCAACAGATGCTGGGCCAGCGGCGGGGTAGCGATGATGCGCAAGGGCGGGGCGAGGTATTGTTTCAGGCTGCTGGCCAGACGCTGCAGTGGCTCCAGCGCCTCATAGATGTGCGCGATTTCTACCTGCAAGGCGCGCGCTTCGGGTGTCGATTGCAGGCGTCCGCGGACGCTGGCAAAGAGCATGAACCCCAACTGGCTTTCGGCTTCGCGCAAACGCTCCTCGACCTCGGTCACCGGCAACTGCAGCCATTCGGCGGCGGTGCCCAGGTGACCGGTCTGCAAGAGCGCCTGAATCACTTCGATGTGGCGTAAACGCATGCGTGAAGTCCATGTTCAGCAGGTGAGGGCGGTGCTGAATCCTACCCCAACTCTGCGTACATGACTGCTGCTCATCACGCCGGGTTATTGCGCAGCGATCGGCTCAGGCTCGCGAATCAACGTAATACCCGACTGCACCAGCAGGTATTCGTTTTCGCTGACCTTATTGATGCGGTCACCAATGGCCAATTTGTAGGTGGTGACGGGCTCCGAGCCGGTGAAGCCGTCTGCAGACGGGTTCGATTCCTGGAATTCATGCACGGAATAAACGCGGCCTTCCGCATCTCTTGCATGAAACTGACCGACGAGTACTGCTGCCATCTGCTTAGAACCTCTGGAGATAAAACGCTTGATTTGCGGCTTTGTAGACCGCCACCAAGCTCGGTAAGTTTTCCTACAATCAAAAAATATTATTCGCGCAGGAAAAACCAATGATCGCTGGTGAAATCGCCAACAGATCATCTATAACTAGCGACTCTTCCCACAGACCATCGAGAGTCTTCCATGAGCAATGTCTACAACGTCGCTGTAGTGGTCGGTAGCCTGCGCAAAGCATCGATCAATCGCAAGATCGCACTGGCACTGGCTGAACTGGCCCCGGCGAACCTGAAACTGGAGATTGTCGAAATCGGCGATCTGCCTCTCTACAACGAAGACATCGATGGTGATACACCGCCCGCAGCCTACAGCACTTTCCGTCAGAAAGTGGCGTCATCCGACGCGGTGCTGTTTGTCACCCCCGAGTACAACCGCTCGATCCCCGCACCGTTGAAGAACGCCATCGACGTCGGTTCGCGGCCGTATGGCCAGAGCGCTTGGAGCGGCAAACCTGGTGCAGTGATCAGCGTATCGCCAGGCGCCATCGGTGGCTTCGGCGCTAACCAGCACCTGCGTCAGACTTTTGTTTTTCTCGATATTCACTGCCTGCAACAGCCGGAAGCCTATCTGGGCGGCGCGGGCAACGCGTTTGACGAAGCGGGCAAGCTGAGCGAAACGGTGAAACCTTTTCTGCAGAAATTCATCAATGCGTACGGCCAGTTCGTCGAGCAACACAAGAAATAACCGCGTACACAAAACAACTGTGGGAGCGGGCTTGCTCGCGAATGCGCCGTGTCAGACACCAATTCTTTGTTTGACACGGCGCATTCGCGAGCAAGCCCGCTCCCACATTTGTTGTTCATTCCATTTTTGATCTTTGAAGGCTTCTGCGAATGCTCGCTGCGTCACTGATTTTCCTGCTGACCATCACCCTCGTCATCTGGCAACCCAAGGGGCTCGGCGTCGGCTGGAGTGCTACGTTGGGCGCCGTGCTGGCGTTGATCTTCGGGGTCGTCCATCTCACGGATATCCCGCTGGTCTGGCAGATCATCTGGAACGCGACCGGCACCTTCGTCGCGCTGATCATCATCAGCCTGTTGCTCGACGAGGCTGGCTTCTTCAATTGGGCGGCGCTGCATGTGGCGCGGTGGGGGCGGGGCAGTGGACGCAAATTGTTTGCTTTCATGGTGCTGCTCGGTGCGCTGGTGTCGGCGCTGTTCGCCAACGACGGCGCGGCGCTGATTCTCACGCCCATCGTGATTTCAATGCTGCTGGCGCTGCGCTTTACCCCGGCGGCGACGCTGGCCTTTGTCATGGGCGCGGGGTTTATTGCCGACACGGCGAGCTTGCCGCTGGTGGTGTCGAACCTGGTCAACATCGTGTCCGCAGATTTCTTTCACATCGGCTTCAATCGCTACGCCGCGGTAATGGTGCCGGTCAACTTTGTCAGCGTTGCGGCAACGTTGGGCATGTTGCTGTGGTTTTTCCGGCACGACATCCCGGCTGCGTACGATCCAGAACAACTGGAAAACCCGCACACCGCAATCCACGACAAGGCGACGTTCTATGCCGGCTGGGCGGTGCTGGTGATCCTGTTGATCGGCTGCTTCGCCCTCGAACCGCTGGGCATTCCGATCAGCGCGATTTCGGCGGTGTGCGCCGCGCTGCTGCTGGGTATCGCCGCCCGTGGCCACAAGATTTCCACGCGCAAAGTGATCAAAGAAGCACCGTGGCAGATCGTGATTTTCTCGCTGGGCATGTACCTGGTGGTGTACGGCCTGCGCAACGCCGGGCTCACCAGTTATCTCGCCGGTTGGCTGGACATTTTCGCCAGTCATGGCGTGTGGGGGGCGGCGCTGGGCACGGGAGTGCTGACGGCGTTGCTGTCGTCGATCATGAACAACTTGCCGACCGTGCTGATCGGTCTGCTGTCGATTGACGCCAGTCAGGCCAGCGGGGTGATCAAGGAAGCGATGATCTACGCCAACGTGATTGGCAGCGACCTGGGGCCGAAGATCACTCCGATCGGCAGTCTGGCGACCTTGTTGTGGCTGCACGTGCTGGAGCGCAAGGGCATTCACATTGGCTGGGGCTATTACTTCAGGGTGGGGATTGTGCTGACGGTGCCGGTGTTGTTGGTGACGTTGGCGGCTTTGGCGGTGCGATTGTCTTTTTAAAAGCAAGATCAAAAGATCGCAGCCTTCGGCAGCTCCTACAGGGTGTACGCATCCCAAATCCAGGAGCTGCCGAAGGCTGCGATCTTTCAAACCAGGCCCGGCACATTCGGCCAAAGATCCGCCACCAGAAACAACCGCTCTGCCTCTTCCATTCGCCCTCGGTATTTTCGGTCAGGCGCACCATCAACTGCGCCGGTGCCAGCGCCGGCAAATCCTCCAGCCACACACGCAGATGCTCATCCGCCCAGACCTGATCCGCCGGATAATGCGCCGGGGCCAGCCAGGCGTGGCGGGGCAGGGGTTGCCAGCGCCCGGGCGGACGTTGCGCGACAAACGCCGGCCAGTCCTTCTGATGCAGCCAACTGCCACGCAGATGTTGCGGATGGGCGCCGTTGGGCGAGTCGGCCTGCCCCGGCCACGGATACAGCAGATAACCGCCCAGCCACAGCTGCGCGCTGAACGTTTCGATATCCAGCGCCGCGAGTATTTCGCGGCTTTCCGCGCGCGCCGAGATCGGTAGTTGATGCTCGGCCAGGTGCGCCAGTTTGCGATCCAGCCGGTCATGGCAACCCGGGCCCAACCACTGCGCCGGATCGCGGCCATCGCCATCTTGCGGGCCAAGGTAGAGCTTGATCGCCAGTTCCAGGTGATGCACGCCGTCGCGGTCACGCAGCAACATGTCGAGTTCGCCGAGGGTGTGCCCGGCGCGGCGAATCGGCAGGTTGGCGGCGATCAGTTCGATGCCCGGCGCCTGCTCCACGGCGAACTGCCACAAGCGTTCGTAATACAGGCCCAGGCGCCGGGTCCGCGCCTGTGACAGCCATTGCAGCAGGCCGTAACTGTCGCGGTCGAGTCCGCGCAGCCAGTGTTCGAGACGCTGCGGGTCGTGCACCCAGTCGCTGCCGGCCAGCGGATGGCGCTGTGGCCACGGCGTGTCGGCGAGCATCGGCGGCGCGAGGATCACCCACGCCAGGTCCCGCACTTCGGGATGGCGTAATTGATGGGGCAATTGCAACAGGTCTGGAAAGAGGATCATCTTGCGAGCATAGCCTTAAACCTGAGCCCACCCTTGAGGCTGAAAGGATTTTGTCTATCTGGCGCTTTCGCCCATAATCGGGTTTTCGCGTTTTCGATTGTCCGCAGAGGTCCCATGGAGCAATTTCGTAATATCGGCATCATCGGTCGCCTGGGCAGTTCCCAGGTGCTGGATACCGTCCGCCGACTGAAACGCTTTCTGCTCGACCGTCACCTGCATGTGATCCTCGAAGACACCATCGCTGAAGTCCTGCCGGGCCATGGCCTGCAAACCTCGTCGCGCAAGATGCTCGGCGAAGTCTGCGACATGGTCATCGTCGTTGGCGGTGACGGCAGCCTGCTCGGCGCCGCACGGGCGCTGGCCAAGCACAATATTCCGGTGCTGGGCATCAACCGTGGCAGCCTCGGCTTCCTCACCGATATCCGCCCGGACGAGCTGGAAATCAAGGTCGCCGAGGTGCTCGACGGCCACTATCTGGTGGAAAACCGCTTCCTCCTGCAAGCCGAGGTGCGCCGCCATGGCGAGGCCATAGGGCAGGGCGATGCGCTCAACGATGTGGTGCTGCACCCGGGCAAATCGACGCGGATGATCGAGTTCGAGTTGTACATCGACGGCCAGTTCGTCTGCAGCCAGAAGGCCGACGGCCTGATCGTCGCCACACCGACCGGCTCCACTGCCTACGCTTTATCTGCCGGCGGGCCGATCATGCATCCCAAGCTTGACGCTATTGTGATTGTGCCGATGTACCCCCATACCTTGTCGGGAAGGCCGATCGTGGTCGATGGCAACAGTGAGCTGAAAATCGTCGTGTCCAAAGATATGCAGATCTACCCGCAGGTCTCCTGCGACGGCCAGAACCATTTCACCTGCGCACCGGGCGACACCATCACCGTGAGCAAGAAGGCGCAGAAACTGCGCCTGATTCATCCGCTCGATCACAATTACTACGAGGTGTGCCGCACCAAGCTTGGCTGGGGCAGCAAGTTGGGGGGCGGAGGCGACTGATGCTCGATCCCGCGCGCAGTTACGACCTGATCGGTGACGTGCACGGATGCGCCTTGACCCTCGAACACTTGCTGGACCGTCTCGGTTATCACAAGCAGGGCGGGGTCTGGCGTCATCCGTCACGCATGGCGGTGTTCGTCGGCGACATCATCGACCGTGGCCCGCGTATTCGCGAGGCGCTGCACATCGTCCACGACATGGTCGAGGCGGGGCAGGCCCTGTGCATCATGGGCAACCACGAATTCAACGCACTCGGCTGGGTTACCCCGGCGCCACCGGGCAGCGGCAAGCAGTTCGTGCGCGAACACACCAAGCGCCATGCACGGCTGCTGCAGGAGACCCTGACTCAATTCGAAAACCATCCCGGCGACTGGCATGACTTCCAGCAATGGTTCTATGAACTGCCGCTGTTCGTCGATGCCGGTCGTTTCCGCGTCGTCCACGCCTGCTGGGATGTTGGGCTGATCGAGCCGCTGCGCGCGCTGTTCCCCAATGGCTGCGTCGACGAGCACTTCCTTCAGGCCTCGGCCGTTCCCGGCAGCTTCGCCTGCACCGTATTCGACCGCTTGCTGCGCGGCACCGACATGCGCCTGCCGGGCGGCTTGACCATGACCAGCGGCGACGGTCTGGTGCGTTCGTTCTTTCGCACCAAATTCTGGGAAGACGACCCGAAAACCTACGGTGACATCGTGTTTCAACCCGACGCGTTGCCAGAACCTGTTGCGCAGACGCCGCTGACTTCAACCGAAAAGAATTCTTTGCTGCGCTACGGCGTCGACGAGCCCTTGCTGTTCGTCGGCCACTACTGGCGCAGCGGCAAACCCGCGCCGATCCGCCCGAACCTTGCCTGCCTGGATTACAGCGCCGTGCTCTACGGCAAACTGGTGGCCTATCGTCTGGATCAGGAAACCCGCCTGGATCCGCATAAATTCGTCTGGGTCGATGTCGAGCGGCCGGAGGTGCTGCAATGAGTGCGGTAGCGGTATTGCGTCTGCCACTGGCGGTGGACTTGAGCGGTTTCGTCAAATTGCTGCAACGCATGCAGGTGCCCCATCGGGTCAGTGAAGAGGCGGGCGAGCAGGTGCTGTGGGCGCCGGAGGAAATCAGCGAGGACGTGCGTTCGCTGTACGAGCGCTTCCCGGCTGGCGACCCGGATCAGCAACTGGATATTCCTGTGGGCCAGACCTTCAAGCGCCCGAGCTTCGCCGAACAACTGAAACACGCCAAAGCCACCGGGTTCATCCTGCTGTTGAGCCTGATCGTCGGCGGCCTGACCTTTCTCGGTGAGAACCTCGAAACGCTGCGCTGGCTGACTTTCCTCGATTTCCGCGTGATCGGCGAGTACATCCACTTCACGCCGCTGGCCGACAGTCTGGCGGCAGGCCAGTGGTGGCGGCTGGTCACACCGATGCTGATCCACTTCGGCATCCTCCATCTGGCGATGAACGGCATGTGGTACTGGGAGCTGGGGCGGCGCATCGAGTCGCGCCAGGGCAGCATCAACCTGATCGGCCTGACGCTTCTGTTCAGTCTGGTGTCCAACTACGCGCAGTTCGTCTGGAGCGGCCCGACCCTGTTCGGCGGTCTGTCGGGCGTGCTTTACGGCTTGCTTGGGCATTGCTGGATCTTCCAGCTGCTGGCGCCGAGCCCGGCTTATCGTTTGCCGCGCGGCGTGCTGGCGATGATGCTGATCTGGCTGGTGGTGTGCATGTCCGGGTTGATCTCGCTGATCGGTTTCGGCCAGATCGCCAATGCTGCGCATGTCAGCGGGTTACTCATCGGATGCTTCACCGGTTTGTTGGGCGGTTTGTATAACCGCCGTAAACTGGCCGTCTAACATTTTTGTTTCAGTAAAGAGCGCGGAGACCCTGATGTCCTCTTTCAACGACATGATCAACAACATCACCCCGGACATCTACGAGAGCCTGAAACTGGCCGTGGAAATCGGCAAATGGTCCGACGGCAACAAGCTCACTGCCGAGCAGCGCGAGCTGTCGTTGCAGGCGATGATCGCCTGGGAAATCCAGAACCTGCCGGAAGACCAGCGCACTGGCTACATGGGCCCGCAAGAGTGTGCGTCGAAGTCGATCGAAGTGCCGAACCTCCTGTTCAAGTCGGATGCCATCCATTGATCGAGATTGGCCGCGGTGCAATCAGCAAAATGTCGGCGCGCCTGGACGGGCCGAACGTGCAGTACGCGTTTCGTCTGGATGACGTCGAGGTGCCAGTCAATCCGTTGATCGGCAGCACGCTGCGTCTGGAATACTTGGGGGCGATCCACTGCACCCATTGCGGGCGCAAGACCAAAACCAGTTTCAGTCAGGGTTATTGCTACCCGTGCATGACCAAACTGGCGCAGTGCGACCTGTGCATCATGAGCCCGGAGCGCTGCCACTTCGACGCCGGCACTTGCCGCGATCCGGTGTGGGGCCAGCAGTTCTGCATGACCGACCACGTGGTCTACCTGGCCAACTCGTCGGGGATCAAGGTCGGCATCACCCGTGCCACGCAGTTGCCGACGCGCTGGCTCGATCAGGGCGCGAGTCAGGCCTTGCCGATCATGCGCGTGTCCACCCGCCAGCAATCGGGGTTTGTCGAAGACCTGTTCCGCAGTCAGGTGGCGGACAAGACCAATTGGCGCGCACTGCTCAAGGGCGACGCAGCGGCGGTGGATCTGGCGCAGGTGCGCGATCAATTGTTCGAAAGCTGCGCCGAAGGCCTGCGAGGCTTGCAAGAGCGGTTCGGCCTGCAGGCGATTCAGACGATTGCCGATGTCGAACCGCTGGAGATCCGCTATCCCGTCGAGCAATACCCGACGAAAATCGTCAGCTTCAACCTGGACAAGAACCCGATTGCCGAAGGCACGCTGCTGGGGATCAAGGGTCAGTACCTGATCTTCGACACCGGCGTGATCAACATTCGTAAATACACGGCTTACCAGCTCGCCGTGCATCAATAAGGATTCCAGCATGCGCACCGAACAACCGAAGATGATTTACCTCAAGGACTATCAGGCCCCCGAGTACTTGATCGACGAAACGCACCTGACCTTCGAGTTGTTCGAGGACCACAGCCTGGTTCACGCGCAACTGGTGATGCGCCGCAATCCTGAACGTGGCGCCGGCCTGCCGCCGCTGGTGCTTGACGGCCAGCAACTGGAGCTGCTCTCGGTGACGCTGGCCGACAAGGAACTGAGCGCCGCAGATTATCAAGTCTCCGACAGCCACCTGACCCTGCAGCCCACCAGCGAAACCTTCACCCTCGACACCAGCGTGCGCATTCACCCGGAAACCAATACCGCGCTGGAAGGCCTGTACAAGTCCGGCACGATGTTCTGCACCCAGTGCGAGGCCGAAGGCTTCCGCAAGATCACCTATTACCTCGACCGCCCGGACGTGATGAGCAAGTTCACCACCACCGTGGTCGCCGAGCAGCACAGCTATCCGGTGCTGCTCTCCAACGGTAACCCGATTGCATCCGGCCCCGGCGAAGATGGCCGCCACTGGGCGACATGGGAAGACCCGTTCAAGAAACCGGCGTACCTGTTTGCGCTGGTCGCCGGTGATCTCTGGTGCGTCGAAGACACCTTCACCACCATGAGCCAGCGCAACGTTGCGCTGCGCATTTATGTCGAGCCGGAAAACATCGACAAGTGCCAGCACGCGATGAACAGCTTGAAGAAGTCGATGCGCTGGGACGAAGAGGTCTACGGTCGCGAGTACGATCTGGACATCTTCATGATCGTCGCGGTCAACGATTTCAACATGGGCGCGATGGAGAACAAGGGTCTTAACATCTTCAACTCCAGCGCCGTGCTGGCTCGCGCCGAAACCGCCACCGACGCCGCGCACCAGCGGGTCGAGGCGATCGTCGCCCACGAATACTTCCACAACTGGTCTGGCAACCGTGTGACCTGCCGCGACTGGTTCCAGCTGTCGCTCAAGGAAGGCTTCACCGTGTTCCGCGACGCCGGTTTCTCATCGGACATGAACTCGGCTACGGTCAAGCGCATTCAGGACGTCGCCTATCTGCGTACTCACCAGTTTGCCGAAGATGCCGGCCCCATGGCCCACGCCGTGCGCCCGGACAGCTTTATCGAGATTTCCAACTTCTACACCCTGACCGTGTATGAAAAGGGCTCGGAAGTGGTCGGCATGATCCACACCTTGCTGGGCGCTGAAGGCTTCCGTAAGGGCAGCGATCTGTATTTCGAACGCCACGACGGCCAGGCCGTGACCTGCGACGACTTCGTCAAGGCGATGGAAGATGCGAATGGCGTCGACCTCAGCCAGTTCAAGCGCTGGTACAGCCAGGCCGGTACGCCGCGCCTGGCCGTCAGCGAGTCCTACGATGCTGGCGCGAAAACCTACAGCCTGACCTTCCGCCAGAGCTGTCCGCCGACCCCGGACAAGGTAGAAAAACTGCCGTTCGTGATTCCGGTCGAACTGGGCCTGCTCGATAGCCAGGGCAACGAAATCGCCTTGCGTCTGGCGGGCGAAGCTTCGGCGCAAGGCACCACTCGGGTGATCTCGGTCACCGAAGCCGAGCAGACCTTCACCTTCGTCGACATCAACGAACAGCCGCTGCCATCGCTGCTGCGCGGCTTCTCGGCGCCAGTGAAACTGAGCTTCCCGTACAACCGTGATCAACTGATGTTCCTCATGCAGCACGACAGCGACGGCTTCAATCGCTGGGACGCCGGGCAGCAACTGTCGGTGCAAGTGTTGCAGGAACTGATTGCTCAGCATCAGAAGGGCGAGAGCCTGAAGCTCGATCCGCGGCTGGTGTCGGCGCTGCGCACGGTGTTGTCCGACGAGTCGCTGGATCAGGCGATGGTTGCCGAAATGCTCTCGCTGCCGGGTGAGGCTTATCTCACCGAAATCAGCGAAGTGGCCGACGTCGAGGCGATCCATGTCGCGCGCGAATTTGCCCGCAAGCAACTGGCCGAAGGCTTGTTCGAAGCGCTGTGGCTGCGTTATCAGGCCAACCGCGACCTGTCCAGGCAAACGCCGTATGTGGCCGAGGCCGAGCACTTCGCCCGTCGCGCATTGCAGAACATTGCTCTGTCGTACCTGATGCTCAGCGGCAAGCCGGAAGTGCTCGCGGCAGCGCTGGAGCAATTTGAAACCGCCGACAACATGACCGAGCGCCTGACCGCGCTGGCGGTGCTGGTCAACTCGCCGTTCGAAGAGCAGAAGGCCCTGGCGTTGGCCAGCTTCGCCGAGCATTTCAAGGACAACCCGTTGGTCATGGATCAATGGTTCAGCGTGCAGGCCGGCAGCACCTTGCCGGGCGGGCTGGAGCGCGTGAAGGCGTTGATGCAGCACCCGGCGTTCAACATCAAGAACCCGAACAAGGTGCGGGCACTGATCGGTGCGTTCGCCGGGCAGAACCTGATCAACTTCCACGCGGCGGACGGTTCCGGTTATCGCTTCCTCGCCGATCTGGTGATCGAACTGAACGGCTTCAACCCACAGATCGCCTCGCGCCAACTGGCCCCGCTGACCCGCTGGCGCAAATACGACAGCGCGCGTCAGGCGCTGATGAAGGCCGAGCTGGAGCGGATTCTGGCATCTGGGTCGCTGTCCAGTGATGTGTATGAAGTGGTGAGCAAAAGCCTGGCTTGACGCCGTTCCTGTAGGAGCTGTCGAGTGGAACGAGGCTGCGATCTTTTGATTTTGAAGATCAGAAGATCGCAGCCTTCGGCAGCTCCTACATAAGGCGTTGCGTTTGCTCGGTTATCGCAGATCAAACCGATCCAGATTCATCACCTTCGTCCATGCCTTGACGAAATCATTGACGAGCTGCGTCTTGGCATCAGCGCTGGCATACACCTCGGCCAATGCGCGCAATTGCGCATTGGAGCCGAACACCAGATCCACTCGCGTCGCCGTCCACTTTGGCGCCCCGGTTTTGCGGTCACGGCCTTCGAACTCATCTGCATCCCGCGAAGTCGGCGTCCATTCCACGCCCATGTCCAGCAGGTGGGTGAAAAAGTCATTGCTCAGTGCTTCGGGTTTGTCGGTGAACACGCCATGCTTTGTCTGCCCGACGTTGGTGTTCAACACGCGCAGACCACCCAACAATACCGTCATTTCCGGTGCCGTGAGCGTCAGCAATTGCGCCTTGTCGATCAACAGCGTTTCCGCCGCAACCGTGTATTTGCCTTTGCTGTAATTGCGAAAGCCGTCTGCGATCGGTTCGAGGAAGCCGAACGATTCGACATCGGTCTGCTCCTGCGAAGCATCGACGCGCCCCGGTGAGAACGGCACCGACACTGAATGCCCGGCGTTCTGCGCAGCTTTTTCCACCCCGGCATTGCCGGCCAGGACGATCAGGTCCGCCAGCGAAATCTTCTTGCCGCCGGCGGCGCCATT
Organism: Pseudomonas sp. TSRC2-2; assembly: GCF_049897785.1. Taxonomy (NCBI): domain Bacteria; kingdom Pseudomonadati; phylum Pseudomonadota; class Gammaproteobacteria; order Pseudomonadales; family Pseudomonadaceae; genus Pseudomonas; species Pseudomonas sp. TSRC2-2. Next base: position 35,111 of record NZ_JAFCWZ010000012.1, on the reverse strand, counting down.
GTTGAACTCGTTTTGAATGCCTTCCAGTCTGCTCAGCACCTTGTCCAGTTGCTCGGGCTGGTTGGCCTGCCAGAACTTCTGCGGCGCCAGACGCAAGCGCCCGCCGTTGGCGCCGCCGCGCTTGTCCGAACCGCGGAAGGTGGACGCCGCCGCCCACGCCGTCGAGACCAGTTGCGACACCGACAACCCTGAATCCAGCACCTTGTTTTTCAGCGCCGTGGCGTCGCTGTCATCAATCAATGGGTGCGTCACGGCGGGCAGCGGGTCTTGCCAGAGCAACTCCTCTTGCGGCAGCTCCGGGCCGAGGTAGCGAGAGAGCGGGCCCATGTCACGATGGATCAGCTTGTACCAGGCGCGGGCGAACGCGTCGGCGAGCTGATCGGGATTGGCCAGGAAACGCCGCGAGATCTGCTCATAAGCAGGATCGAAGCGCAGCGCCAGGTCGGAGGTGAGCATGGTCGGCGAGAGCTTCTTGTCCGGATCGTGCGCGTGGGGAACGGTGCCAGCACCTGCGCCGTTTTTTGGTTGCCACTGATTGGCACCCGCCGGGCTTTTGGTCAGCTCCCACTCGAAGCCGAACAGGTTTTCCAGATAGTTGTTGCTCCACTGCGTTGGCGTGGTGGTCCAGGTCACTTCCAGACCGCTGGTAATGGTGTCGGCGCCTTTGCCGGTGCCGAAGGCGTTTTTCCAGCCCAGTCCCTGCTGCTCCAGGCCGGCGGCTTCTGGCTCCGGACCGACATTATCGGCCGGGCCGGCGCCGTGGGTCTTGCCGAAGGCGTGGCCGCCGGCGATCAGCGCGACGGTTTCTTCGTCGTTCATGGCCATGCGACCAAAGGTTTCGCGGATATCCCTGGCCGAGGCCACCGGGTCCGGGTTGCCTTCAGGGCCTTCCGGGTTCACGTAGATCAGGCCCATCTGTACGGCCGCGAGGGGATTTTCCAGATTGCGTTCGCCCTGATCGGTACGGCTTTCTTCGCGCCCATGCAAGTCGGGCTCAGCCACCAGCGTGCCGTCGCCGGGCTCTTGCACCGGGCCGTTGCTTTTGCCGTAACGGTTGTCGCCGCCGAGCCACTCGGTTTCCGAACCCCAATACACATCTTCATCCGGTTCCCAGACATCGGCGCGGCCTCCAGAGAAGCCGAAGGTCTTGAAGCCCATCGACTCCAGCGCGACGTTGCCGGTGAGCACGATCAGGTCGGCCCAGGAAATGTTGCGCCCGTATTTCTGTTTGATCGGCCACAGCAGGCGGCGAGCCTTGTCGAGGCTGACGTTGTCGGGCCAACTGTTGAGCGGCGCAAAGCGTTGCTGACCGGAGCCGGCGCCGCCACGGCCGTCGGCGGTGCGATAGGTTCCGGCACTGTGCCAGGCCATGCGCACGAACAGCGGACCGTAATGGCCGAAGTCGGCTGGCCACCAGTCCTGGGAATCAGTCATGAGTGCTTTGATGTCTTGTTTCAGGGCCTGGAAGTCGAGGCTTTTGAAGGCTTTGGCGTAGTCGAAGTCCTGGCCCAGCGGATCGGACTTGGGTGAGTGCTGGCTGAGAATTTTCAGATTAAGTTGATTCGGCCACCAGTCACGGTTCGTCGTACCGCCGCCGGCGGCGTGGTTGAACGGGCATTTCGATTCGTTTGCCATGTTCGGATCCCTATCAGGTCTGCGGCCGGCTCGTGCCGACTTCGGACTGGTAAGGCTAGACCCGAGTTGGCAAGTCGGCTAATAGCCCGACTGTTGGGCTCCGATAGGCAAACTCTTTCGTCGTACACGGGAGCTGGCGAAGGCTGCGATCTTTTGATCTTGCTGTTCAATTGAAAAAAATCAAAGGCGAAAGATCGCAGCCTTCGGCAGCTCCTACAGGGCGTCAGCTCGATTGCGCGGTTTCGTCCTCGGGGACGTCGTCGAGGATGTCTTCCTGGCCAGGCAATTCGGTGATCACGCTGAAATCCGAGACCTCAACCGCGCCATTCCCATACCCCAGCAAATGAAACGAGAAGGCCTTGCGCGGCTGCGGGTTTTCAAAACTGAAATCCATCTCCAGGGGCTGATCCGCCGTGGCGACCATTTCTGCCGGCAGGCCCAGTTGCACGTCCTGTTCGAATTCCTTGGCCTTGAGCTGGATGTACGCCGCCTGTTGCGGATCGACCGAGCGGACGGTCAGGCGTACGCGGGTGTGCGAGCCTTTGGGCATTTCCAGGTATTGCGCGCCGATCAGGTTGTCGGCCCAGTCATCCTTGATCTGCGCTTGCAGCGGGATGATGTTGTTGCTGCCGAACTGGTAGCGATGATTGAGCGGCGTGCGCAGCAATGACAGGTCCAGCGCATCGGCGCGCGCCGCGATCTGCCGGGCCGGAAGGCCGCTGTAGGTGCCTTTGTAGATCGCGCTTTCAGCGATGAAACCGGCGCTTTGGTAGTAGCGGCAGCGGCGCGGCAGGTCGCACTCGGAGAAGATGCCCTGACCGTCGTGATAGCGCAGTTTGCCGTTGGTGAACGACATGATTTCGCGCCCGGAATCGTAGTCGCGAAACAGCGACCGGCCGCTCAGTGCAGTCGGCACCGGCAGGTCGAAATAGTCGAGAATCGACGTACTCAGATCGACGTGACCATAAACCCCGGCATTCAGACGCGGCAGTTGCGCCTGTTCCGGCGCCAGCGTCAGATTGAAACCCCACGACGAGGCCAGCCGCACGCCGTCGATGCCGTGGGATTCATCCGAGGTGATCACCACCAGCGTGTCCTTGAGAACGCCTTGGCGTTCCAGTCCTGACAGAAACTGGTCCAGTGCATCGTCGAGATAACCGACGGCGGCCTGCTTGGGCGTTTCATAACGCTGCAGATAATCATCCGGTGCGGAGTAGGGCTGGTGGGTGCCGACCGTCAGCAGCGTGAGCATCCATGGCTGTTTTTGCTTTTTCAATTGGCCGACGTAATCAAGCGCCCCTTCGAAAAACGCCTTGTCATCCTTGCCCCACGGGAATTCCAGATAGTTGCTGTTGCTGAACCATTCCAGGCCGTGGGTCGCATCGAAACCGATGTGCGGCATGATCTTGTCTTTGGCCATGAAGCGCAGGCCAGCACCCTGTAGATAATGGGTGTTGAAACCGTGTTCGCGCAGCTGCGCCGGCAGGCAGGCCTGGTTGCGCTCGTTCAGCGTGAGCATTTCCACGCCTTTGGGCGTGCCATTGTTGAGCTTGTCGTAATCGCCGCAAAGCATGGCGTAAAGACCGCGAATGGTTTGATGGGTGTGCAGCACGTAATCCGGGGTGTTCATGCCACGCTCGGCCCAGCGGCTGAGGTTGGGCATCAGCTCTTCCTGATAATGACTGCCGAGCGCTTCGCGGTTGGCGCGGATGTACGCGCCTGGAATGCCTTCCAAGGCAATGATCAACACATTGCGTGCCTGACCTGGTGCGGTCAGCAGTTTCTGGCCATTGAGGTCTACGTCTGTGAGCCCAGCCATCGCCGGTGTTGGTTCGTCGACGTCGCCGTCCAGCCATTCCTCGGCCTGGATCTGCAGGTCAGCGACTTCGCTGGCGAGCAGTTGATGCGGCAGGTTGTACAGGCGCCAGGCGTCGCCGTCATTCGGCCACAGGTTTTGCGCGGCCCAATGGGCGGCGAACAACACAATAGGCGCTGCCCAGACCGAGCGAGGCAGAGCAGGGCGAGACAAGCCGCGACCAACAAACTGAGTCAGCAGCCAGAAAGCCAGGGCACCCAGCAAAGCCATGGCCAGGGTAGGGTGCGCAAGTCCGCCGCCAGTGGAATTCTCGACGAACTGCGGGTCGATCAGATAGTGAACATCCGAAGGCGTCGGCAGGCGGCCGACGGCGCTGACCAGTTCTGCCGTGGCAATCGCCAGCAGCGCCCAGAACACCAGCACCGGCAAGGCCAGCCACCACGTACGGCGATGCAGCGCTACCACCAGCAGACTACCCACGGCCAGATCCGACAGAAAGCCCAGCGGTGTCGACCAGCCCAGAGCCACTCGCAGGCACACCGGCACCATCAATACCAAGATGATCAGGGAAAGGAGGCGGGCATTCGGCCGCCGCAGCCAGTTGAAAAGAGCGCTCACAAAAAAGGCCTGCATGTCATAAAAGGGTCAAAAAAGTGTGGGTGATGATACCAAGGACAGGCAGCCTGATCGGCATTTTAAACCCGTGCCTGGTAACCCCTGGAATGTCGTGCGCCCACATGCGGCGGGGGGTGTGGACGAAGTGGCGCTTTTGGGTGGAGGGAGTTTTTTGTTTCAGACTGTTGTAGGTCCGTCCGCTGCTCGCGAGATGGCCCCGGCAGACATAAAAGCGCGCGGTGCTATTGATATGCGATAAAGATATTTAATTTATGTTTTTTATAGCTTTAAAGTCGGATCTTTCAGCCCATTCTCCTGCTGCGAGGTTGTCATGGTCACACCGTTCAAACGTTCTGCGCTGACTTTATTGGCCGCAGCTCTGGCAGCGGGTGCGCTGTTCAGCAGCGGCGCCCAGGCCGAGGGCAAAATCAGCATCGCCCAGCAATTCGGCATTGGTTACCTGATTCTCGACGTCGTGCGCGATCAACAACTGATCGAAAAACACGGCAAGGCCCAAGGCCTGGAGATCAAGGTCGACTGGAACAGCATTTCAGGCGCCACGGCGATGAACGAGGCGCTGCTTACCGGCGCGCTGGACGTGGTCTCGGCCGGCGTGCCGCCGATGCTCACCGTGTGGGACCGCACCAAGGGCAAGCAGAACGTCAAAGCCATCGCCGCGCTGGGCTCGATGCCCAATTACCTGTTGACCAACAACCCGAACATCAAAACCCTCAAGGACTTCAGCGACAAGGATCGCATCGCGGTGCCAGCCGCTGGCGTGGGTTTCCAGTCGCGCACCCTGCAGATTGAAACCGCCAGATTGTTCGGCGACGAGCAGTTCAAGAAATTCGACAACATTTCGGTCAGCCTGCCACACCCGGACGCCACCGCCGCCCTGATCGCCGGCGGCTCGGAGATCAACTCGCATTTCTCCAGCCCGCCGTTTCAGTACCAGGCTCTGCAAAACCCGAACGTGCATAAAGTGCTGAGTTCCTACGACATCCTCGGCGGCCCGGCGACGTTCAACGTGCTCTACACCACAGAAAAATTCCACGACGAAAACCCGAAAACCTACAAAGCTTTCTATGACGCACTGGCGGAAGCGGAGAACATCATCAAAGCCGACAAACCCGCCGCCGCCCAAGCCTACATCCGTGTAGAGCAATCGAAACTGCCGCTGGCACTGGTCGAACAAATCGTCAAAGACCCGGAAATCGACTTCACCGTCGTGCCGCAACGCACGTTCATCTATGCCGAGAAATTGCAGGAACTCGGTGTGCTGAAAAACAAGGCGGCGAGCTGGACGGATTACTTCTTTGAAGAAGCGCATGGTGGTGCGGGGAGTTGATCGAACAGGGGCAACGTGTGTTGCCCCTTTTGCCATTCAAGATTCGCCATCATCAAAAATGCTCTCAATCGGTAGCTCAAACGCCCGGGCAATCTGAAACGCCAATGGCAGGCTCGGATCGTAGCGTTCGTTTTCGATGGCGTTGATCGTCTGGCGCGACACGTTCAGGCGTTCGGCCAGATCGACCTGCGACCACTTGCGCTCGGCGCGCAATTCCTTGAGACGGTTTTTCATTGGTAGCGGCGTCGCGCAATGTGCAGGCCGACAATCCACATCAGCCCCATTACCGGCCACACACACGTCCACGGGATATGCGGGGCGCCGACGTTTTCCAGAAAACCGTAGCTGAAGGTCACCAATGCCGAGGCGGCAAAGGCGAACCCCAAGGCTTCGAACTGGATGCGCAGATGCATTTCGTCCATGCGCTGCATGTTCCGCACGATGGCCCAGCACATCAGGGCCGCCGGAATGATAGGCGTCAGTGCGACGGCCGAGCGCAGCACGAGGTGCGCATCCATCAGGTATTGCGAGGCAATCAATGATGCTGTCAGCACCAGCATGTAGAGGATTAATGCTGCGCCCAATTCGAGGTGGTACCGGTTCATTCTTCACTTCCTATGTAAAAGACCCTTTACATGGTTGCTGATGTTGTTTCGGATGTAAAGCACGCTTTCCATCAGGCTGGTTACTTCGAACACGCTCGAGCCGGATAACTTGCAGCCGGGTTCACGCTTCTGGACAGCGTAGTAGCCACTCAGTAGCATTTGCCTCCAACGGATTTTCCCTTCGCACGTCGTCCGACGTGGAACGCTCAAGGAATCGACATGCGCGACACTCCCGCTGACTCACAACGAACGGTCGTGACCCTGGTCGACGGCGAGATTCGCTGTAACACCCAGATCAGTTTCAGCTCCGTCTCGCTCGTCGATGGCGAAATTCGTGTGCATCGTGCTCAAGGCAATCAGATCGAGGTGCCTGTGCCCGGGGCGGACTTCGCGCTGCGCTTTGGTCTGCAGGGGATGCAAAAAGTACCGGAGGCGCCACAGACGCCGCTCGAACCGGTGCCTGCCGACGACAGTTTGAAGTTGTTCAACTCGAAAACCGTATGGGTCACACTGGCGCTGTGGTTCTTCGTGAGTTCGGTGTTCGGTTGGTTGGGGATCGTGGTAGCAGTCGGATATTTCGCTTACCACTGGTGTCAGGTAACGAAGCGCAAGGAACAGTTGGTCAAGGCGACCGTCGTTGAACCCATGACCCGTTCCAGCTCAGGGATGTCACCGGAAAGCGTGCGCAACGCATTGGCCCGCAAGCGTTAATTCTGCACACATCAAAAAAACGGGGCGGCCTGATGATCGATCAGGCCGCCCCGTTTTTCTGTCAGGCGAACAGTCTTTCAGTCAGCGATCAATGCATTTTGCTGTGATCGTGGCCGCCCATGTTGGTCAGCGCGCGAACCTGCGCTTTGACTTCGATGGTTTCTTTCTCGCCCTTGGCGTTTTCCACGGTCAGGGTCAGTGGCACGCTGTCGCCTTCCTTCAACTGACCGGTCAGGCCCATCAGCATGACGTGGTAGCCGTTCGGGTCGAAGCTCACGGCTTTGCCGGCAGGCAGGTCAACCGATTTCACCGGGCCCATGGTCATGACGTCGTTCTTCATGCTCATCTCATGAATCTGCACGTCCTTGGCCACTGGCGAGGCGACGCTGAGCAGCTTGCTGTCGGTGTCGGAAGTGACGGTCATGAACGCGCCGCTGGCGGACTGGGTCGGCACAGTCGCACGGACCCAGGCGTCGTCGACCTTGGTCTGCGCCGACGCCTGAAAGGCCAGGCCGAGCAGGGACAGTGCACACACAGTGCGTTTGAGTTGATTCAGAACGGGATGCATCAGCAGACCTCCATAACAGTAAGCAAATCTTCCGTGCACTCTTGGGCCGTCAACGAGGTAGACAGGCCCAGGCGCAACTCACCACGCGAGTCGTAGACGTAGCTGGTGGACGTATGGGAGAGGGTATAGGTGTCGCCGGCCGGGACTTTCTCGTAGAACACGTCGAATTCCTTGGCGGTGGCCTTGGTTTCCTCAAGCGTGCCGTACAGCGCGACGAAGCTCGGGTCGAAGGCTTTGACGTAAGCGTCGAGGATCTGGGGCGTGTCGCGTTCGGGGTCCAGAGTGATGAACACCACTTGCAGGCGGTCGCCGTCACGGCCCATGAGTTTCTTGATCTGCGCGGCGCGGGCCAGCGTGGTGGGGCAAACGGCCGGGCATTGGGTGAAGCCGAAGAATATCATCGGCATCATTCCGCGAAAGCTCGACAGCGACATGGTTTCGCCTTCGGGGTTCTTCAGCTTGAAGGTGCGTCCGAGGATCTTGTCGCTCAGATCCTTGCCGTACTTGTACGACAGTTGGCCACGGGTATCGCAGCCGGCGAGCAGGCCGAGCCCGAGCACGCCCATTCCCGCAAGTACCTTGCGGCGAGTCAACAAAGCCGTCATCTAATACCGCCTTTTGCAGCCCGCAAGTCGGCAGGACTGGCGGGGGGTTAACCGTAAAAGCGCCGCATGATAGCAAACTGAGGCCGTGGGCCGGCTCTGGATCGCCGTGTGGTGTCGGATCGGGCGACAAAAGGTGTAAGAAGAAATGACCGATAGGTCCAGGATTTAAATAGTATGACGATTGGAGGCGGGCGCAGAAACACGTACCCTTGTCGCTGTGCTGCAAAAAGACCAAAACAACAACAGGAGTCTGTAATGCAACCGATTCGTCTCGGCCTGGTGGGCTACGGCAAGATCGCCCAGGATCAACACGTTCCCGCCATCCTCGCCAATCCGGCGTTCCAGTTGGTGGCGGTTGCCACTCAGGGCAAACCTTGCGCCGGGGTGGAAAACTTCCAGTCGCTGAGCGAGCTGCTCGAAAGCGGCCCGGCCGTTGATGCGATTGCCTTCTGCACGCCGCCGCAAGGGCGCTTTGCCCTGGTGCAACAGGCCTTGGCGGCCGGCAAGCACGTGCTGGTGGAAAAACCGCCCTGTGCGACATTGGGTGAGGCCATGGCCTTGGTTGATCAGGTGGCCGAACAAGGCGTCAGTGGGTTGTTCGCCTGGCATTCACGCTATGCGCCCGGCATCGCCGCCGCCCGCGACTGGCTGGCCAGCCGCACCCTGCAAAGCGTGCAGATCGACTGGAAAGAAGACGTGCGCAAATGGCATCCGGGCCAAGCGTGGATCTGGCAACCGGGCGGCCTCGGTGTGTTCGATCCGGGCATCAACGCCCTGTCGATCATCACCCACCTGCTGGCGCTGCCGCTGTTTGTCGAAGCCGCCGAGCTGCGGGTGCCAAACAACTGCCAGTCGCCGATTGCTGCCTCGATCAAGATGTCCGATGCACATCGGCTGGATGTTCGCGCCGAGTTCGATTTCGACCATGGCCACGACGAATTGTGGAGCATCGAAATCCGCTGCGCCGAGGGCGTCCTGCGCCTGGACAACGGTGGCGCGGTGCTGAGCATCGACGGCGTTCGTCAAAGCGTGTCGGAGGAGGGCGAGTACGCAGCAGTCTATCGCCACTTCCAGCAATTGATCGGCGACAAGGCCAATGATCTTGACCTGCAGCCGTTGCGCCTGGTGGCGGACAGTTTCTTTGTCGGTAGTCGGACGTTGGTTGAGCCGTTTTACGACTGAGGTGATTGTCCGGTTTGAGTGGACGGTGAAACGCTTTTCAGCCGATTTATCCCTTTGCTGTGCGTCAGTAATCTGTACCCAACTTGAACGCAACAACAAAACTTCAAACTTGAAAAGGGACGTACACCATGACCACTCCAACCTACAACCGCCTGAACAAAGACGACGCTATCGTGCTGCTGGTTGACCACCAGACCGGTCTGATCTCGCTGGTGCAGGACTTCTCGCCGAACGAGTTCAAGAACAACGTGCTGGCACTGGCGGATCTGGCCAAGTTTTTCGACCTGCCGACCATCCTCACCACCAGCTTCGAACAAGGCCCGAACGGCCCGCTGGTACCGGAGCTGAAAGAGATGTTCCCGGACGCGCCGTACATCGCTCGCCCTGGCCAGATCAACGCCTGGGACAACGAAGATTTCGTCAAGGCGATCAAGGCTACCGGCCGCAAGCAGATCATCATTGCCGGTGTGGTGACGGATGTGTGTGTCGCGTTCCCGACCTTGTCGGCACTGGCAGAAGGGTTTGACGTGTTTGTGGTGACTGATGCTTCCGGCACCTTCAACACCACCGTGCAGCAAGCCGCGTGGAGCCGCATGACTCAGGCCGGCGCGCAGATGATGAACTGGTTCTCGGTGGCCTGTGAGCTGCACCGCGACTGGCGCAACGACATCGAAGGCCTGGGCAACCTGCTGTCGCAGCGGATCCCCAACTACCGCAACCTGATGAACAGCTACTCGGCGTTGACGCAGCAGAAGTAAGACACCGCCCACGAAAAAGCCTGCTTTCAACAGCAGGCTTTTTGCGTTGCGATGACGCCGCATCACAGCCCGAAAGGGAAGGTGTCTTCCTCGTGGCTCGAGGATTGTTCGGTAGAGAGCGGGGTAATGGCCGTGGTCTCGGCGAACCACAGCCAGGCATCGAACTGCTCGCTGAGTGTCGCGTCGAAGTAATGGCTCTGCCGTTCGGTCTGTGGGCGGTAAATCACCCCGATGGCGCGTTCCAGTTGCCGGCCCGATAACGCTTCGCGCAGCGCGCTGCTGTCGGCGTCGCGCCAGTCGTATAGGGCTCGTGGGCAGCCTGCCGCGGCGAAGGCGCGTTCCCAGCTGCGCGGCATGGCCGGCACGACATTTTTGATGCGCATGGGTGCGTCCCAGTCGTCCGCAGCGGCGACGGTGCCGCTGTCGGTACCCATGCCGATCAGCACGGCCTGTGTGCCATATGCTTCGCGACACAGTTGGCCGAGGGTTACCTGGCCGCCGTCGCCCATCTGCGTCGCACGGGCATCACCGATATGCGAGTTGTGCGCCCAGACCACGACTTTAGCGTTGGGTGTCTGGCGCAAGCGCAAAGCCTCCAGCGTCTCGAACATATGTCGGTCGCGCAGGTTCCACGACTCGCGATTGCCGCGATACATCGCTCGATAATATTGCTCGGCCGCGTGCACGACCCGGGCATTTCGAGTGGCGTTGAACAATGCTTCGCCGTCGTTTGCAATCAGGCTCAGACGTTGGCTCAACAGCGCTTGCAGCTGTTCGAGCACGGCGCCTTCGCAGGTGGCCATGCCGCCGACCTCGGTGAAGTGGCCGTACAGCGCGGGATCGTCGTGCCAGGGGATCAGGCAGGCGTAACGCTGTTGCGCTTCGCGAGCCATCGCCGGGTCGGCCTCCTGCAGATAACCAAGCACTTCGCGGATCGAACTGCGCAGGCTGTACACATCGAGTCCGCGAAATTCGACACGTTGCGCCGCTGCTTGGGTGCGGTTGTATTCATGCAGCCAGCGGGTGAACGTCTGCACGCAGGTGTTGCGCCACATCCAGGTCGGGAAGCGCGAGAACGCGGCACCTTGCCAGCTCGCTTTGCGCCGGTCGCGCACGCAACGATCGATCTGATCGGCATCCGGCCAGTCTGCTTCGACCGCAACGACGGTAAAACCGTGATGCGCGATCAGATGTCGGGTGATCGCTGCGCGGGCGGCGTAAAACTCGTGGGTGCCGTGGCTGGCTTCGCCGATCAGCACCACATCGGCATCGGCGTAGCGGTCGAACAACTGGGCAAAGCCCTCGCTGTCGATGTTCGGCAACGTTTCGGCAAAACGCTGCAGAAGCGTGGTCAGGCTGTCCATTATCGGATCCTCCACTGTGGGTTCTGCTGTAGAGACTGCAAAAAAATTCAGGTTCCGTCGAGTTGGCTGAAGGGTAGCGTTCACCGTTCGTCCATTGTCGGGCACTTGTCACCCTTGGGCATTTCACACGCTCAGGTACACATCGCTGAATCACATCGGAGACCGACATGGACATTGATGAAAAGGCACCGGGCAACCACTCGCAACAAGCCGTGACGCGCACCACCGACAACGAGACCGGGCACGATCCGAAGCGCGAAAATCCCGAGGTGCCTTTGCCGCCGGACGATGAGGCGCCAGTGGACGAAGACATGTCGGACGTGGACGCGGCGAACTCGGTTTCGACCGAGCATCCGCCGTCACGCTGATTGAGCGCTGCCAACGGAAAAACCTGCCTCTGCATGGCAGGTTTTTTTTGCGCGAAATTTGCGCTGTCAGGACTTTTCACCGACAGTGAGCCGGCGTTCTTTGAGGAAGAAATCCATGCGCTATCGCCGACTCGACTTGAACCTGCTGGTGGCACTCGACGCCTTGTTGAGCGAGTGCAGCGTCAGTCGCGCGGCGGAGCGTTTGCACTTGGGCCAGTCGGCGACCAGCTCGGCGCTCGGGCGGTTGCGCGAGCATTTCAATGACCCGCTGCTGGTGCAAGTCGGCCGCCGGCTGGAGCCGACTGCGCTCGGTTTGCAGCTGCTGCCCAAGGTGCGCGAAGCGCTGGCGCTGACGCGGCAGATCGTCGATGCGCCAGTCTCCTTCGACCCGGCCAGTTGTACTCGGCAATTCACTCTGGTGGCTTCCGATTATGTGATCGGCGTCCTGTTGCCGGCGCTCAGTCGGAAACTGGCGCGTGTTGCGCCCGGCGTGCGCTTGAGCCTGCGCGATCTGCCAGCGCCGCGCGATGCTGATGTAGTCAGTGAAGCGCTGGATTATCGGCGCAGCGATTGCGTGATCGTGCCCGAGCGTCGTCTCAACCCCGACTACCCGCATGTGCCGCTGATGAGCGATTCGCTGTGCTGCATCGTCTGCGCGCAGCAATCGCCATTCGCCGCTGGCCTGGATCTCGCGCAATACGTGGCCGCCGAGCATGTCGTGCGCGCCTTTGCCGACGGGCGACATCTGGCGCTGGACGCGGCGCACTTGCAGGACATCGGCATTGAACGGCGGGTCGCCGTGGCGGTGGAGAGCTTCGCCCTGATTCCGCAATTCGTGATTGGCACAGGGAGAATTGCCACGGTATTCCGTCGCCAGGCCGAGCGATTTGCCGAGGGTTATCCGTTGCGCATTCTCCCCGCACCCGTAGATTTCCCCGAAGCGGTGCAGGTGCTGCAATGGCATCCCTATCAGGATCTCGACCCGGCGATGGTGTGGTTTCGCGACCTGCTGTTGCAGCAGGCCGGGTTGCTGGATCAGTCTGTCAGCGCATCGCCGGTATCAGCGCGCAGCCCGGCGTGAAGGATCGCCTGCACGGCGCAGCGCTCGTCATTGTCTGAGGTGTCGCCACTGATGCCGAGGGCGCCAAGTAGCGTTCCTTCGGCAGTGCGAATAAGCACACCACCGGCCACGGGAATGACTTCGCCGCCGCTGAGGCTGTTGATCGCATCGAAGAATGCCGGCATGGCCTGCGCACGCCGCGCTAGTTCGCGGCCGCCGAAACCCATGCCCAGACAACCGCGTGCCTTGCCTGTGGCGATCTGCGGACGCAAGAAACTGGCGTGCTCGTCGCGCAATACAACGAGTGGATGGCCGGCCGCATCGAGGACAGCGGCGGCCATCGGTTTGAGGTCGGCGGCGCGGGCGATAGCGATGGCCTGGCTGGCAATGAGTGTGGCGGTGCCGAGATCGAGTGCTTGCATGTCGAGTGTCCTCACGAGGTCCATTTGCCCAGTTGCGCAACGCGATCACGGGTATAGAGGTCGGTCCATTTCAGTGAGTTGAAATCCGACACCTGTTTGGGGTTATAGGGGCTGCGTTCGAGGCGCACCGGTTGCCCGCCCTTGTACACGGCTTTGATACGCGAGCGGTCCTGCAGCAGGCGGATATCTCGCAGAGGTGAGCCGTCGAGCACGAGGAAATCGGCCTGCTGGCCGACTCGCAAAGTGCCGAGGGTTTCGCCGCGTGGCATGCAGCGTGCGCCTACGGCCGTTGCTGCGTGCAAGGCTTCGGCGGGGGTAAATCCCAGGCGCGTGACCAACAGCTCCAGCTCCCGCGCGTGCCATTCGCCATAAGGCGTCACGGCAAAGCCGCTGTCACTGCCGCAGGCAAACGGCACGCCAGCAGCTTTGGCGCGTTTGAGCACTGTTGAGCCAACCTCCAGTGTCCGCGCGCAGTAGCCGGCGTAACCGCTGGTGATGGCCGGGTCGTGGGGCTGGCAGAAGTCCACGGTGTTTTGCGGGAAGGTCATGGTCGGCGCAACAATGCTGCCGGCGTCGAGCAAGGCTTCGATGCAGGCGTCGTCCATGTAGAACGCGTGAAACACCAGATCGACGCCGGCGCGCGCGGCGTACATCACCGCTTCGCGCCCATAGGCGTGAGTGGCGACCTTGCAGCCCAGGCGGTGGGCTTCATCGACCATTTCAAGGGTTTCATCGGCGGTGAACGCAGCGATGATTTCGCCGTTGGGCCGGCGGTGCGTGCCGTCCATGGCGATCTTGATCAGGTCGACACCGTCCTTGGCCTGCTTGCGAATCTCCGCCACTGCTTCGCTGCGACTGGTGACCAGCCGCGCGGTAAAAAACTCCGGCGCGCCCATGCGGCTCGGGAACCAGTCATTGAGGCTTTGCCGATTGGTGATGACTCGGCTGCTGGCAGCGATGCGCGGCCCGTCAAACAACCCGGCGCCGATTGCATTACGCACGGCGATGCTGAGCTGACCACTGTCGCCCGGGCAGACCATGCTGGTGACGCCCGCCGCCAGCACATGCTGAGCGAAGAACATACCGCGCAAGGCGCGAAATTCGTCGCTGGTCCAGATGTCGATGTCTTCTTCGCTTTGCGCGTTGCCGAAGGCCAGATGCGTGTGCACATCGATCAGACCGGGCATGACGAAATGATCGCCAGTGTCGATGACCTTGTCACCGGCTGCGGGTTGCGGCGCGCAAGCGGTGGGGCCGACATAGCTGAAAACTCCGTTTTCGATCACCAGGGTCTGCTGCGGGCGTGTGTCCAGGTCGGTGGCGGTGAACAGGGTCTGGCATTGCAGATGCAGGGCGGTCATGGTGGTTTCGCTGTGTTGTGGTTATGCGAAACGAGGTTAGGGCGCGGCGGGCAAGGGGAACAGCAGATTGCATCGATGGGCGGGTATTGATGGCGTCGATGGACCTCGGTGTGCTGACGGAACGCGTTCAATCGTAAGCGTGAGCCTGCTCGCGGAGGCGGTGTGTCAGTCAGCATGCATTTGCGGCTGACGGCTCCTTCGCGAGCAGGCTCATTCCTTTAGCGGACTGCGTTACTGCTGACCGGATGCAATCAGGCGGTGCGTCCGCCCAGCGTTTCGGCAACCCAGTCGGCGATGTAGTGGCCGGCGTTGATGCTGTTGTCGAAGCTGGAATGCTGCACGCCGCCTTCGCGCTCGGTGAAAATTTTCAGTTCGCATTTCGGGCTGTTGACCAATTGTTCATAGGTGCGATGCGCCCACTTCAGAGGGATCTGCGAGTCCTGCTCGCCGTGGGTAACCAGGAACGGCACTTTGATGCGGTCAAGCACGCCGTCGAGGTGGACGTTTTCGGCGATGCTCATGAATTCCTCGACATCCTTGGCGCCCCACACCCAGCAGACGTGCGCCCAATAATGCGGCACCGGGAAACTGCCTTCCTTTTCCAGACGGCGCTTCTGCACGTCGCGCCAGTCGTGGTTAGCGCCCCACACTACGCCGCAGGCGAAACGCGGTTCGAACGCCACCGCACGGGGGCAGTAATAACCGCCAAGGGAAACGCCTTCAAGACCGATACGTTTGGCGTCGACGTCATCCCGGGTCTCCAGCCAGTCGACCACGCGACTGGCCCAGTGCTCGCTGTCGTAGCGTGCAGTCAAACCGTGCAGGCGCAGCGCTTCGCCGGTGCCGGGCTGGTCGATGATCAATGACGATACGCCACGCTTGGCCAGCCAGGCCGGGAGGCCGACGCGGTATTTCATTTCCTTGGTCGAATCCAGACCATTGACCTGCACCAGAATCGGCGCTGGCCCGTCGACGCCTTCGGCGCGCACCAGCAAGCCGGACAGATGCTTGCCCTCATAGGGAATTTCCACCCGCTGACAGTTTTCCTGCGACAGTTCGATGCCGCGTTTGAAGGTTTGCACAAAGCGCTGATACAGCTCGGTACGCCCTGGCGCGCCATGGGCTTGCAGGCGTTCGCAGGTCAGATAGTAAGTCGCGGCGCGGTTGTATTTTTCGCCGGCCGAGAGCAGGCGGCCATGACCTTCGTCTTCTTCGGCCAGACCGCAGAGCTTGTCGGCCATTTTGGCCCAGGTCTCGCGAAACGCCTTGGTGCCGGCCGCGTCCGGTTGCTTGGCGGCCTCTTGCAGCGGTGCGCACATGGCCTCGATTTCGCCCATGCGGGCGCCCATTTCAATGGCCAGGTCGACCGAAAGATTCCACACGTAGTTGGTCGGGAAGTAGCGGAACATGATTTTTGTTGTCCTTGTGGTTGCCTTGGCATTCGCAAGGCACGTTAAGGATCAACCGGCTAATTGGCCAATCGTGACGGCGGATACGAGGTATCGCGAGACTCGATAGGCGGCTGCTCCAGATGCTGGATGAACTCGCTGATGCGTTCGCGCAGCCAGCGGTGCATGGGGTCGCCGTCGACGCTGCGGTGCCACAGCATGTACTCGCGCATCAGCGGGATTTTCACCGGCGGGGGCAGGATGCGCAGCGGCAGATAGCGCGCATACAGGTTAGCCAGACGCTGGTGCATTGTGGCGATGCGCTGGGTGCCAACCACCAGTTGCGGCAGAGTGTTGAAGTCGCTGGTGATCACCTCGATGCGCCGATTGAAGCCGTACTGGTTCATGAACCACTCTTCGATACTCATGTGCCGAGTGCGGCCGAAACCCACCGACACGTGGCCCATCTGCATGTACTGCTCGAGGGTCAGGCTGGCGCCGACCGCGCTGTTGCTCTGGCACACCACGCAAACGTGTTCCTCTTCGAACAGCAGTTGGGAAGGGTGGCCTTCGATGATGTAGCGCTCGGGCACGATCATCAGATCAACCTCGCCGCGCACCAGCAATTCGCCAGAGTTGTCGCTGGGGCCGAGCATTTCGAAAGTGATGTTCGGCGCCTCCTGATGGATCTTCTGGATCACTTGGGCGAACAACACGCTGATCAGGTAATCCGAGGTCACGAGGCGAAAGTGGCGTTTGCTGGTGGTGGGGTCGAACACCGGTTTGGCAGTGATCGAGGACTGAATTGTCAGCAACACTTCGCGTACCGGTTTCGCCAGCTCGGTCGCGTAGGGCGTGGGCTGCATCTTGCGCCCGACCTGAACCAGCAACTCGTCTTCGAAGTAAGTGCGCAAACGCCCAAGCACGCCGCTGGTGGCGGACTGGGTCATGTGCAGGCGTTCGGCGGCGCGGGTGATGTTCTGTTCTTCGAGCAGCACATCGAGCGCCACCAGCAGGTTCAGGTCCAGGTGGTTGAAACGCATGGGCAGGTCCGCTTGTTGTATTTATTTTGCCAATACCTTCGAACGATTCCATCGACGCGTCAACCACCGATGCAGGTATCGCGTTTGTCGATAGGTCGCATCCCGACTCGCGATTAGTCAGCTGCCGAGCCTTGCGCCAATCTCCGCCGCAGTCGGCCCCCAGTCGCCGACACCACCACCGGGTTGCAGCCTGGCCCGACGCACTTTGGCGTCTGCGGCGGCGGTGACCGGATCATAATTTCAATGGAGTGGTAAGCCATGAACATCATTGGCCTTGATGCCCTGATCTTTGGCGTCGATGACATCCAAGCCTGCACCGATTGTTTACGTGATTACGGCCTGGCGCCGGTCGGCGTCGACAGTCGCGGCGGGCGTTTCGAAGCACTCGACGGCACCGCCGTGATCCTGCGCCGCGCCGACGACCCGGATCTGCCGGCGGCTATCGGCCCGGCGCCGTCGATTCGCGAAACCGTTTATGGCGTCGGCGCGCTCAGCGACCTGGACGCCATCGAAGACGAACTGGCCCGCGACCGCCCCGTCAGCCGCGACGCCCAGGGCGTGCTGCACAGCGTCGATGACATGGGCTTTGCGATTGCCTTTCAAGTCAGTGTGCGCAAGGCCTACAGCGCCCCGGCTGATCTGACCAACGCTGCCGGCCATGCGCCACAGCGTCCGCTCAATCAGCCCGGCATCAGTCCAGAGATGAGCGCCATCCCGCGCACCCTGTCGCATGTGGTGTATTTCGTCCCTGACGCGGCCAAGGCCGAGGCGTTCTACGCCCAGCGTCTGGGCTTTCGCACCACCGACACCTTCATCGGCGCCGGACCGTTCATGCGTCCGGCCGGCTCTGATGATCACCACTGCCTGTTCATGATCCAGACACCGCCGCACATGAAAGGCTGCGAGCACTTCACCTTTCACATGGGCAGTGGCACCGAAGTGCTGTTGGCCGGCACGCGCTTCGAGCAGAAGGGCTGGACCAGTTTCTGGGGCCCGGGGCGTCACCTGTTTGGTTCGAACTGGTTCTGGTACTTCAACAGCCCGCTGGGCTGTCATATCGAATACGACGCCGATATGGACAAGCACGATGACGCCTGGGAGGCCCGGCGTGCGCCGCTGTCGGCGGACAATTCGCAGCTGTTCCTGTTCGGCAGCAAGGAAAAGTGGGCACCCGGCGGCCCGCCACCGAAGCTTGGTTGAGGCCGTGCCATGAGTGAGCGCGAGTGGCCGTTGTGTCGCCTGGATGAATTGCTGGAAGGGCAGGCGCGTGGCTTCGATCCGTTGCAGCAGGGCCGCGACAGTCTGTTTGCTCTGCGCCATGACGGTCAGGTGCGGATCTATCGCAACCGTTGCCCACATCTGGACGTGCGCATGGAGTACCGCAAGGACCGTTTTCTGTCGGCCGATGGCCAGTTGATCGTCTGCTATGCCCACGGCGCGCAGTTCCTGCCGAGTACCGGCGAATGCGTCTACGGCCCGTGTCTGGGGCAGTCGCTGGAGGCATTGGCCTCGCGCGAAGAGGACGGTTGGTTGCGGGTGTTGCTGCCCGAGCCGAGGCCAGTGTCGGGGTAAATCGAGGTATCGCGTACGGCGATACATCGCATCCCCACTCGCGATTAGTCAAATCCCTGCTTTGCCGGGAAGCTTCACCCAACGACGCAGTGCCCGACGCTGCTTCGATCACAAGAATAAAAAGAGAGTGAGCCATGAGTGCAGTGAACAACGTTCTGATCGTGGGCGGTGGTATTGGCGGCTTGTGCGCGGCCATCGCGTTGCGGCGCAAAGGCATCGAGGTCGACCTGATCGAGCTCAAGTCCGAGTGGACGGTCTACGGCGTCGGGATTATTCAGCAGAGCAACGTGGTACGCGAGATGGCCAAACTGGGCGTGCTCGACGGTTATCTCGATGCGGCTTACGCCTTTGAAGATGTGGCCATCTACGGCCCGGGCGGGCAGCAACTGGCGCGTATTGCGGGGCAGCGTCTAGCCGGCCCGCAGTACCCGGCCAACGTCGGTATTTCGCGACTGGCACTGCACAAGGTGCTCAGCGAAACTGCCCTTGGGCTTGGCGCGAAAGTGCGTCTGGGCCTGAGCGTCGAAACGCTGGACGACAACGGCCAGCAGGTCGACGTGCTGTTCACCGACGGCAGTCGCGGTGTCTACGACCTGGTTGTCGGGGCCGACGGTCTGTTCTCGAAAGTGCGCAGCCTGGTCTTCGGCGACACCTACACCCCGCGTTTCACCGGCCAATCGGTATGGCGCTACAACTTCCCCCGCGCACCACAGATCGATCACCTGGCCAACTACC
Organism: Pseudomonas sp. TSRC2-2; assembly: GCF_049897785.1. NCBI lineage: Bacteria > Pseudomonadati > Pseudomonadota > Gammaproteobacteria > Pseudomonadales > Pseudomonadaceae > Pseudomonas > Pseudomonas sp. TSRC2-2. Next base: position 15,955 of record NZ_JAFCWZ010000012.1, on the reverse strand, counting down.
AGAGCGCCGAAGGCAATGCCGGGCTGGTGCCGCTGGCCGGTGATCTGATGTACCTGTTTCTGACTTCGCACGAGCCGTCCAACCCATGGATGGACCCGGCCGATCTCGCCCCGCAGATGCGCCAACGCCTGCAAGGCTTTACCGGCCTGATTGGCGAACTGCGCGAGCAAATCACCGACAGCGGCCAAGTCGTTTACAAGCCGATGGAAGTGGTGTTCGTCGATGAGCCGTGGCATCGCGGGCGGGTGCTACTGATTGGCGATGCGGCTCACGCCACGACTCCGCACCTGGGCCAGGGTGCTGGCATGGCCATCGAAGATGCAATCGTGCTCAGCGAAGAACTCACCCGCGATTCGTCCGCCATGAGTGTCGAGGCGCAGTTGCAGCGCTTCATGGCGCGGCGATTCGAACGTTGCAAATACATCAGCGACAGCTCGGTGCTGGCCGGCGACAAGGAGATGCAGCACGACCGCAGCTTCGATCGCATCGGTCTGGTCAAGCAGATGCTCGCGCGTACGGCGGAGCCCATCTAGCCGTTCAAACGCCCCACCCACAGCAGTTACCACTATAAAAACAAGAGGTTAACGCGATGGTTAGTTCTACGACTGCGGCGCTTGCGCGTCGCCGGGTCTGCTCGTCTGCACCCTTCGGTTTGAGTATCGCTGCCGTGCTGGTGCTGTGCAGCCAGGCGGCGCAGGCGTTCGACATCGATACCGGCAACCCGGATTTCAAATTGCGCTGGGACAACACGGTGAAGTACAGCGCCGCGTGGCGCACGCAAAACCCGAGCAGCAAATTGTCCGAAGGTCAGGTTGCGCTGAATCAGGACGACGGCGATCGCGCATTCAAGAAAGGCCTGATCTCCAACCGTACCGACATCCTGTCCGAACTCGATCTGTCGTATCGGGATTTCGGCGCACGCTTGAGTGGCGCGGGGTGGTACGACACTGAGTATCAAGGCAGCAACGACAACAACGATCCGTCTCGTGCCAACGCGCGCTCGGTGGATTACGACGAGTTCACCGATGACACCCGTCACCTGCACGGTGGCGACGCGGAAATTCTCGATGCCTTTGTGTACTGGAACGGCGAACTGGCCGACCGCGCGACCTCGGTGCGCGCCGGGCGTCACGGCCTGATCTGGGGCGAGAGCCTGTTTTTCGGCGCCAACGGCATTGCCGGCGGCATGGCCCCGGTCGACGTGGTCAAGGCGCAGTCGGTGCCGAACACACAGTTCAAGGAAATCACCCGACCGGTCAATCAACTGTCGGGCACGTTCCAGCTGACCGACGACGTCTCGCTCGGTGGCTACTATCAGCTCGAATGGGAAGAGACACGCCTGCCGGCGGCGGGAAGCTATTTCTCCACCAGCGACACCATCGGCGAGGGTACCGAGCGGCTGATTGTCGGCGCACCGTTTCCGGCGTTTCTCGGCGGCAATCCAGCCAGCCCGGCGGCGTTTTTCCATGGCAATGACAAGGAAGCACGCAGTTCGGGGCAGGGCGGTCTGCAGCTCAAATACAGCGCCGAAAGTGTCGAATACGGCCTCTACGCGATCCAGTATCACGACAAGACGCCCAAGCTGTACCTGAAGCCCTCGGCCGGCGCGCCCAACTTCAGCAGCGGTCAGATTGGCGAGTATTACTGGGTCTACCCGGAAGACATTCGCGCCCTCGGCGCCAGTTTTGCCACGACCATGGACGAGTACAGCTTCGCTGGTGAGGCGTCGATGCGCTGGAACATGCCGCTGATCTCCAACGGCCAGACCGTGTTGCCAGGCGTCGTCGCCGACAACGATGACGACGCGCTCTACGCGGTGGGTCGCACGGCCCACGTCAATCTCAACGTGATCGCCTCGTTCGGCCCGAACTTTCTTGCGCGCGAATCCGGACTGGTCGGCGAAGTGGCGTGGAACCGCCTGCTCAGCGTGACCAAAAACCGCGCCGCACTCGACCCCAACGCTACCGACGATGGCCTTGGTTTCAAAGTGGTGTACACGCCGACCTACCGGCAGTTCTTCTCCGGCATCGATATCAGCATCCCGGTGGGCGTCAGCTACTTCCCCTTGGGCAAATCGGCGGTGGTCAGCTCGTTCGGCCCGGACAACGGCGGCGACATCAACATCGGCATCACCGCCACTTACCTTGACCGCGTCACCGCCGGCCTGACCTACACCCATTACTACGGGGCCGAGGACACCAACCTCAACGGCCTCAGCCAGTTCAATTACAAACAATCGCTGAAGGATCGGGATTACCTGGCCTTTTCCGTCAAGACCACGTTTTAAGAGGACTTGCGCATGACTGTTCATCACCATCACCGCGCCTTTCGACTCAAGGCTGTGTGCTTTGCACTGCTGGGTTCGCTCGTTGTTCTGAGCCAATGCGCAACCGCCGCCACTGCCGAGGAAGCGGCGAAACTGTCGACGACCCTGACGCCGATGGGCGCCGAGCGTGCCGGCAACGCTGACGGCAGCATTCCGGCATGGCAGGGCGGTTACACCAAGGTCGATCCGTCGTACAAACCGGGCGGCAAGCGCAGTGACCCCTTCGCGGCGGACAAACCGCTGTTCAGCATCACCTCGAAAAACCTCGCGCAGTACGCCAGCAAACTCAGCGATGGCAGCAAGGAAATGTTCAAGCGTTACCCTGAAACCTATCGCATCGACATCTATCCGACCCGGCGCTCGGCCGCCGCACCGCAGTGGGTGTATGACAACACGCTGAAAAACGCGACCCGCGCCAGACTGGTCGAAAGCAGCGCCGGGCCAGTGCCGGAAGGCGCATTTGGCGGCATTCCGTTCCCGATCCCGCGCAACGGCGCCGAGGCCATGTGGAACCATGTGCTGAACTGGCGCGGCACCTCGCTGGCCATGCATTTTCGCCATTATCTGATGACCGCTGACGGCAAGTCGGTAATGACCACCGATGGCCAGGCGATTCAGGACATGCCGTATTACTACCAGGACGGCTCACCCGAGACATTCGCTGGTGATTACTGGCTGTTCCGTCTGCTCAACGTCGGTCCGCCGCTGCGTGCCGGTGAGCAGATCATGGGCCGCACCAACATCAACGGCGACAAGTCACAGGCTCACGTTTACCTGACTGGCCAGCGCCGAGTGCGCAAGTTGCCCAACGCCTGCTGCGACACGCCGACCCCGGCTACCGCTGGCGTGATGTCGTTCGATGAGTTGAGCGTGTTTCAGGGGCGCATGGATCGCTTCGACTGGAAACTGGTCGGCAAGCAGGAAATGTACATCCCTTACAACACCAACAAGGTTCTCACCGCCAACAAGCCCGAAGACCTGTTTTCGGCGCATCACATGAATCCTGATTACGTGCGCTGGGAGCTGCATCGCGTGTGGGTGATTGATGCCGAACTGGCACCGGGCAAGCGTCATCAGTTGCCGAAGGGCCGCTACTACCTCGACGAAGACACCTGGCAAGCGATGCTCGGTGATCGCTGGGACGCCAACGGCCAACTGGCCAAGACCCTGTGGTCGCTGCCGGCAGTATTGCCGGATCTGCCGGCGCAGGCGCAACTGTCTTCGGGGTTCTATGACCTGACATCCGGCGCCTGGTTTATCCAGAACGTCTACACCGGCCTGCCCGAGCAGTACGGCGTGGTCGATCGCTACAAGCCTTCGGAGTTCTCGCCGGCGGCGATGGCGGGTGCGGGCGTTCGCTGAATCGGGCCAGATCGCGGCGCAGGTCGCGGTCCGGTTTCACACAGGTTTTCGAGGTGGGTATGAACAGAATCTGTCAGCTGATGGGCTTGCTGACGTTGGCGTTGCCTTGGGCGTTGCCCTTGAGCGCCGCCGAGGCGGCGGTCGGCGATGTGTTGAGCACGCCGGCAATGCATTCGCCGCAGGCTGAACGCGCGGTGTTGCTCGACCTGGCGCGTGCCGGCGCGCGGCTGGTGGCGGTCGGCGAACGCGGCATTGTCTTGCTTTCTGATGACAATGGCGCCACCTGGCGCCAGGCATCAGTGCCAGTGTCGGTGAGCCTGACGGCGGTGCAATTCGTCGATGCCGATCATGGCTGGGCGGTCGGCCATGGCGCAGCAGTGCTGATGTCCGCTGACGGCGGTGAAACCTGGTCGCTCCAACTGGACGGCCGTCGCGCCGCGCAGCTCGAACTGGACGCCGCCCGCACAGAAATGGCCAATGCCAGCGACACCGATGCCGCTGCCGTGCGGGTGCAAAACGCTGAACGCCTGATCGCGGAAGGTGCGGACAAACCGTTTCTGGCGCTGACATTCACCGATGCCCGCCACGGCTTGATCGTTGGCGCCTATGGCCTTGCGTTCAGAACCGAGGACGGCGGGGCGAGCTGGCAGTCGCTGATCGGCCAGATCGACAACCCGGCAGGCGCGCATTTGTATGCGCTCGCCGCGCACGGTGCGCAGTGGTTCATCGCCGGCGAACAGGGTTATCTGGCGCGCTCCAATGATGGCGGACATTCTTTCGCTGCTCTGGACAGTCCTTACAGCGGCAGTTTCTTTGCTGTTCAGGTGCGCGACGACGGCACCTTGCTCGCGGCGGGTTTGAAGGGCAACGCCTTCGTGTCCCGCGACAACGGCAGCAGTTTTGTTCCGGCGCCAGTGCCGATGCCAGTGTCCTTCAGTGACGCGATCCGCACCGTCGACGGCCAGTTGCTGTTGGTCAATCAGGGCGGCGCACTTTTCCGCACTCAAGCTGATGCGCAGGCACAGCTAAAGCCTTACGGCGCGCCGTTGGGCAAACCGGTCGCCAGCGTTGTGCAGGCCGCCGACGGCAGTCTGGTGCTGGCCGGGTTCACCGGGTTGACGCGCTTGGCAGCGCCCACCGTTATTGCTTCGGAGTGAGGTTATGAAGTCATTCGACAACGCCACGGCCAGCCTGGCGAGTTTCGATCCGCGCTCCGGTTCGCTGGTGGAACGCACGCTGTTCAACCATCGGCTGTGGGTCTTGCTGGTGTGTCTGGTCACTACGCTGCTGCTGGGTTATCAGGCCATGCGCATCGAACTGAATGCCAGTTTCGAAAAGATGATTCCGACGCAACAGCCGTACATTGCTAATTACCTTGAGCACCAGAAACAGCTCAGCGGTCTGGGCAATTCGCTGCGCATCGTCGTCGCCAATCGTCAGGGCGATATCTATGACGCCGACTACCTGAAAGCCCTGCAGGCCCTGAGCGACAAGCTGTACCTGCTGCCTGGTGTCGATCGCGCCTATATGAAGTCGTTGTGGACACCCGCGACCCGCTGGGTCGCGGTGACCGAAGACGGGCTGGATGGCGGCCCGGTGATCCCCGACGATTACGCTGGCACTCAGGCGAATCTCGATGCCTTGCGCCGCAACGTGCAACGCTCCAATGAACTCGGGCAACTGGTAGCGTTCGACCAGACCTCAAGCATCATTTACGTGCCGCTGCTGGCAACCACCAGCGATGGCCAGGCGCTGAATTATTCGCTGTTGTCTGAGCAACTCGAAGCGCTGCGCAGCGAATACCAGAGCGACAAAATTGGTATCCACATCACCGGTTTCGCCAAGAAAGTCGGCGACCTGATTGAAGGGCTCAAGCAGATTCTGTTGTTTTTCGCCGTGGCGATTCTGATCACCACCGCTGTGCTGTTCTGGTACACCCGCTGCCTGCGCAGCACCGTGCTGGTGGTGTTCTGCTCGCTGGTGGCGGTGGTCTGGCAGCTCGGCCTGTTGCCGCTGCTCGACTATCAGCTCGATCCCTATTCGGTGCTGGTGCCGTTTCTGGTGTTCGCCATCGGCATGAGCCACGGCGCGCAGAAAATGAACGGCATCATGCAGGACATCGGCCGTGGCATGCACCGCGTGGTCGCCGCGCGTTTCACCTTTCGCCGGTTGTTCCTGGCCGGGCTGACCGCGCTGCTGTGTGATGCTGTGGGGTTTGCGGTGCTGATGCTGATCAAGATCCAGGTGATTCAGGATCTGGCAGTGATCGCCAGTATTGGCGTGGCGGTGCTGATTTTCACCAACCTGATCCTGCTGCCGGTGTTGCTGTCCTATGTCGGCGTCACGCCACGCGCCGCGCAACTGAGCCTGAAAAGCGAGCAGGGCGAACAGGCCGGCCAGCGCCGCCATGGCTTCTGGCGTTTTCTCGATCTGTTCACTCGGCGGCGCTGGGCCAGCCTGTGCATCGCGGTTAGCCTGGCGCTGGCGGCGCTTGGATTTATCGTCAGCCTGCAACTGAAAATCGGCGACCTCAATGCCGGTGCCCCGGAGCTGCGCGCCGACTCGCGCTACAACCAGGACGACGCTTTTCTGACCCGGCACTACGGTGCCAGCAGCGACCTGTTCGCAGTGATGGTCAAGACGCCGCCCGGGCAATGTGCGCGCTACGACATTCTGGCCAAGGTCGATGCACTGGACTGGCAACTGCGTGCGCTGCCGGGGGTGGATTCGACCAACTCGCTGGCGTTGCTCAACCGACGCATGCTGGTCGGCCTGAGCGAAGGCAGCGCCAAGTGGTACGAACTGCAGAACAATCAGGCGATGCTCAACATGATCACCGCCAGTGCCCCGCGCGGTTTGTACAACGAGGATTGCAGCCTGCTGACGTTGTACGCCTACCTGACCGACCACAAGGCCGAAACTCTCACGCGGCTGGTCGAGCACGTCGAGCAATTCGCCGCTGCGAACAACAATCAGGATGTGCAGTTTCTCCTCGCCGCCGGCAATGCCGGCATCGAAGCGGCGACCAACATCGTCGTCAAACAGGCCAACCGCGAGATGCTGTTCTGGGTCTATGGCGCGGTGATCATCCTGTGCCTGATTACCTTCCGTTCCTGGCGCGCGACGCTGTGCGCGGTGATTCCGCTGATGGTTACCTCGATCCTCTGCGAGGCGCTGATGGTCTGGCTGAACATCGGGGTCAAGGTGGCGACTTTGCCGGTGATTGCCCTCGGCGTGGGTATCGGCGTCGATTACGCGCTGTACGTGATGAGCATTCTGCTCGGCCATTTGCGCCAGGGTGCGAGCCTGTCCGAGGCCTATTACCGAGCGCTTGTGTCGACTGGCAAAGTGGTGATGCTCACCGGAATTACCCTCGCGATTGGTGTGGCGACGTGGATTTTTTCACCGATCAAGTTTCAGGCCGACATGGGCGTGCTGCTGGCATTCATGTTCGTCTGGAACATGGTCGGCGCATTGGTGCTGCTGCCAGCGCTGGCGTATTTCCTGCTACCGGCTCAGCGCACTCAACGCGGCGCCGAAGCTTCGGTCGAGGTGATCAGCGTGGCGCAACCGCCCAGTGCTGTGGTCGCCAACGTTCATCCATCGCGACAACGGGAGATCTGTCATGGCCGTTGAATCTGCAGTGCCAGACCACCGCCGTGAAGCCGGCCTGATGCAATCGCTGCTGTTGCTGCTCGGCAGCTGTCTGCCGGTGCTTGGCGCGGTGTTGCTCGCGCCGGTATTGCCGCGCATGCAGGCGCATTTCGCCGAGGTATCGGGGAGTGCGGTGCTGGTGCCGATCGTGCTGACCCTGCCCGCGTTGATGATTGCCGTGCTCGCGCCGTTTGCCGGGATGATCGCTGATCGCCTCGGGCGCAAGCCGCTGTTGCTGGCCAGCATGGCGCTCTATGTGCTGTGCGGCGTCTTGCCATTGTGGCTCGAGTCGTTGCCGGCGATCGTCGCCAGCCGCGCCGGCATCGGTCTGGCCGAGGCGGGAATCATGACTTGCTGCACGACATTGATGGGTGATTACTACAGCGGCGCGCGACGTGAACGCCTGTTCGCTTTGCAAATGGTCGCGACCTCGTTGTCAGCAGCGGTGTTCATCGCCCTCGGCGGTTTTCTCGGCCAGAACGATTGGCGCACGCCGTTCGCGCTGTACGCGGTGGGGCTGATCTTTCTGCCGCTGATGGCCTGGCAACTCTGGGAGCCGCAACCGCGTGTGCCCATGGCGGCAACCCTGGCGCAGCCGGTGAAACGTGCTTTCCCCTGGCGCGCGCTGACGCCGATGTATGCGCTGGCCCTGCTGGCCGGGCTGAGCCTGTTCATCGTGCCGGTGCAGGCCGGTTACCTGCTCAATCTGCTGCACGTCGATGCGCCGCAGCAGATCGGCATGACCATGGGCGCCAACCAGCTCGGCGTGCTTGTCGGGGCCTTGAGTTTTCGCCTGCTCAGCGGCTTGCGCAGTCAGCATTTGCTGCTGATTGCCTTTGGGCTGGCCGGTGTTGGCGGCTTGCTGATGGCCGGCGCGAACAGCCATGTGCAAGTGGTGGTTGCGGTGCTGGTAAACGGTTTGGGCATCGGTTTGATGTTGCCAACGCTGATCACCTGGATCATGGCGCAAGTCGGTTTCGAGCAGCGCGGGCGCGCTGCCGGTTGGTTTACTGCAGCGATTTTCGCCGGTGAATTCGTCAGCCCGTTGATGGTGCTCGCCATCACCGCCGGCGCTGTTTCTGTCCTGCCACAAGCCTTGGCCGTCATCGGTTGGCTGCAATTGGTGGTGGCGCTGTTTTGTCTGTCCGTACCGAGGCTCGGCGGTTTGTTGCCGGGTGCGGCTGTCAGCAGTCAAGACTCCATTGGCAACGGCCATTGAACGAGGAATGTCCATGCAAGCGCTTCCCCCCTTCAAACGCGTGGTCACCGGGCATGATGCCGATGGCCGCGCAGTGATCGCCAGTTGCGGCCCGACCGCCAGCGTATTCGCCCTGCAAGCGGTGCCCGGCACGGTGTTTCATGAACTGTGGAACAGCAGCGCCAGCCCGGCTGTCCTCGACAACGGCGGCGACCCGACGGACAAACCGTTGCAACTGAGCCCCGACCCGCACGGCAGCGTGATCCGCGTGGTCGACATTCCGCCGGACAGCATGCAGAACCAGATCAGCGCCGTGGATGCAGCGGCAGTGTTCGCCGAGATGGGTCAGTCCGAGGCCGGCACTGGCGATGCCAGCGCCCGGCACAGGTTGATGCATCGCACTGAAACCCTCGATTACGGCATCGTTACCGAGGGCGAAGTGTGGCTGGTGCTCGACGATCAGGAAGTCCAGCTCAAACGCGGCGACGTGGTGGTCCAGCGCGGCACCAACCACGCGTGGAGCAACCGCACCGAGGCCATGGCTCGCATGGTTTTCATTCTTCTCGACGGGCGCTTTGCCGCCCAACTGCAACAGCGCCAGGGAGCCTGGGCATGAAACTCGCCACAGTAAAAAACAACACCCGCGACGGTCGGCTGGTCGTCGTTTCGCCCGATATGATTCACGCGCTGGACGCCAGCGCTGTCGCGCCGACCCTGCAATACGCCATTGAAAACTGGCCGCTTGTCGAGCCGCGCTTGCAGGCCCTGGCACGGCAGCTGGAAGCGGGCGACGCCCGCCACGCGACGGACTTCGATCCCGCCCAGGCCATGGCGCCGTTACCGCGTGCCTATCAGTGGTGCGACGGTTCGGCGTTTCTCAGCCACGGCGCGCTGATGCAGAAGGCGTTCAACCTTGAGCCCATTGAAGGCGCCGATCGCACGCCGCTGATGTATCAGGGCGCCGGCGATGATTTCATCGGCCCGCGCGATGACATCGAGTTGCCCAGTGAAAGCCAGGGCATCGATTTCGAAGGTGAGTTTGTCGTGCTGGTTGACGACGTGCCGATGGGCTGCTCGGCTGAAGACGCTTTGGCGCATATCAAACTGATTCTGCAAATCAATGACATCAGCTTGCGGGCCCTGGCGCCACGGGAAATGCGCACCGGTTTCGGCTTCCTGCAGGCCAAGCCATCGTCGAGTTTTGCGCCGCTGGCGATCACCCCGGACGAACTTGGTGAGGCGTGGCGCGACGGCCGGGTGCATTTGCCGCTGCATGTCGAGTGGAACGGCGAACGCTTCGGCCAGCCCCACGGCGGGCAGATGAATTTTCACTTCGGTGAACTGATCGCTCACGCCGCACTGACACGGCGTCTGCGCGCCGGCACGCTGATCGGGTCAGGGACCGTCTCTAACGCTGAGCGCAGCGCCGGCTCGGCATGCATCGCCGAGCGGCGCGCCATTGAAATGATCGAGCAGGGCGCTGCGCAAACCGGCTTCATGCGCTTCGGTGATCGGGTGCGCATGGACGTTACGGGCAGCACTGGTCGCTCGCTGTTCGGTGCCATCGACCAGCGCGTCGTCAAAGCCCATGGCTGAGGAACGCCCATGCGTGTATTGATCACCGGCGCCAATGGTTTCGTCGGCCGTGAACTGCTGCGCTGTTTGCTCTCGCGGGGCAGTTTGCGTGGGCAAGTCATTCGTTCGTTACTGGTGCTGGACACCGAAGTGCAGGGCTTGCCGGACGATCCGCGCCTGCGTCGGCACACCGGCAGCGTGACCGACGCGGCATTGATGCGTCGGGTGCTCGCCGATGGCATCGATGTGGTGTTTCATCTGGTGAGCATTCCCGGCGGCGCGGCTGAACACGATTATGAGGCGGGCTATCAGGTCAACCTGCTGGCGAGCCTGGAACTTCTCGACCAATTGCGCAACAAGGCGCGGCCACCGGTGCTGGTGTACGCCAGCAGCGTCGCGGTGTACGGCGCCGACCTTCCGGCGAGGATGAACGAGCAGGCCGAGCTGCGCCCGCAACTGTCTTATGGCACGCATAAGGCCATGGTCGAGCAGGCGTTGATCGATCTGGCCCGGCGCGGCGAAGTGGATGGCCGCGCGGTGCGCCTGCCGGGAATCGTCGCGCGGCCGCGTGAGCCCAACGGTTTGCGCTCGGCCTTCATGAGCGACCTGCTGCGCGCCTTTGCCGAAGGCGTCGACTACTGCTGCCCGGTGTCACCGGAAGCAACCGCGTGGTGGATGTCGGCGCGTTGCTGCGTGAACAACCTGATCCACGCCGCCGAACTGCAGAGCCATGCCGCGCAACAGCGAGTCTGGCAACTGCCGGTGCTGCAGTTGTCGATTGCGCAAGTGATCGATGCGCTGGCGGCGGCCTATGGCGAGCAACGCCGCTCGTTGATCAATTTTGCGCCCGACGCTGACCTGCAAGCGCTGTTCGGACGTCTGCCGCCATTGAAAACCCCCCAGGCCCGCGCGGCGGGCTTCAGCCATGACGGCAATGTCGCCGCACTGCTGCGCAACGCTTTGAATCCCGCCCCTTATCGGCATTTGCCCCTGCCCGGAGAGACTTCCCATGTCACAGCCCATCGCGCGTAAACGTCGTCTTGTCGATCTTTCGGTGACGCTCGACAACAACCCTTACACGGACCCGCCGCCGCTGCTGCCGAAGATCGATTACATGGATCACCAGCAAGGCTGGCCGGAAATGGCCGCGATGTTCCCTGGCCTGCAACTGGAGCAGATGCCCGGCAACGAATCCTGGGCTGCCGAGCGCCTGAGCATTACCACTCACAGCGGCACGCACATGGACGCGCCGTGGCATTACGCCTCGACCACCGACGGCGGTGCGCCAGCCTTCGGCATCGACGAACTGCCGCTGGAGTGGTGCCTGCAGCCGGGGGTGAAACTGGATTTTCGCGACCTGCCTGACGGCCATGTGGTCACTGCCGCCGAGGTGGAAGCCGAGCTGGCGCGCATCGGGCATGACCTGCAAGCGCTGGATATCGTGCTGATCAACACCCGCGCCGGCGCGCTGTTCGGCCAGCCGGGTTATCTGGATGCCGGCGTCGGCATTGGCCGCGAGGCGACGCTGTATCTGCTCGAACGTGGGGTGCGGGTGGTTGGCACCGATGCCTGGAGCTGGGACGCACCGTTCAAATACACCCGCGAACGGTTCGCCGCCAGCGGCGACGCCTCGATCATTTGGGAAGGGCATAAGGCCGGGCGCGACATTGGTTACGGGCAGATGGAGAAACTGGCCAACCTCGAGCAGCTGCCGGCCAGCGGTTTTACCGTGTCGTGCTTCCCGTACAAGATCAAACATGCTTCGGCAGGGTTTGTCCGCGCGGTGGCGATCTTCGAAGACTGACCAATAACAAGAGAGTCCCTATGCCTGTTTTGCGAACGTTGTGGCCCGTGCTCTGCGCGGCGCTGACCCTCGGCAGCGGTGCGGCGCTGGCCGCTGCCGGTGCTGCGGCCAAGCCGAATATTCTGCTGATCGTTGCCGACGATCTGGGGTACTCCGACCTCGGCAGTTACGGCGGCGAGATCCAGACGCCAAGCCTCGATCAACTGGCCCGCGAAGGCTTGCAGTTCACCAGCCTGTATGCGACGCCGACCTGTTCGATCACCCGCTCCATGTTGTTGTCCGGTACCGACAATCATCTGGTCGGCCTCGGTACCATGGCCGAAGCATTACAGCCGTTCCAGCGCGGCAAACCAGGATATGAGGGTTATCTGAATGAGCGCGCCTGGTCGGTCGCCGAGCTGTTGCAGCGTGGCGGTTACCACACGCTGATGGCCGGCAAATGGCATTTGGGCCTGGACGCGAACCAGGGCCCGGATCAGCGCGGTTTCGCCCAGTCGTTCAGCTTGCTTGAAGGCGGCGCGCCGCACTTCAAGCCGGCGACTGACGACCCGGCGAAGATCGAGCAGGTGCATTACCGCGAGAACGGTCGGGCCGTGCAGGTGCCGGAGAATTTTTACTCCACGGATTTCTACACCGACAAGCTGATCGGCTATCTGCAGAACGTCAGACAGGACGGCAAGCCGTTCTTTGCCTACGCCGCCTACACCGCGCCGCATTGGCCGTTGCAGGCACCGCAAGCGTATCTGGACAAATACCATGGGCGGTTCGACGACGGTTACGACAGCGTGCGCCTGTCACGGCTCGAGCGCATGAAAAAGCTCGGCCTGCTCGCTGCGGATGCGCAGCCGGCACAACCGCTGCCGGTCAACTCGAAACTGCCCGGTTGGGAACAATTGAGTCCGGAACAGCGCAAGATCGCCGCGCGCAAAATGGAGATCTATGCGGCCATGGTCGACAACCTTGATGACAACATCGGCCGCTTGCTTGACTACCTGCGCAAAAGCGGCCAATACGACAACACCTTGATCGTGTTCATGTCCGACAACGGCGCGGCGGGCGAGAACCACGCGCAGTTCTATCCACCGGGGCCGCGTACCGATAACAGCCTGGCCAACCTGGGACGTGTGGGATCACAAGCCGACTATGGCTTGCGTTGGGCCGAGGTCAGCGCCGCGCCGTTCCATCTGTTCAAAGGCACCACGGCCGAGGGCGGCATCAGCGTGCCGGCGATCATTCAGCTGCCCAAGGCGTTGCGCCGCCAAGGGATCGAGCGCGGCGTGGCACGGGTTGACGACCTGGCGCCGACCTTTCTCGAGATCGCCGGCATTGCCGTGCCGAATGATGCTGGCAAGCAGCCGATTACCGGACGGTCATTGATGCCGATGCTGGCGGGCGAGGGCAGCCCGCATGACGAAGGAGCGCTGGCGGGTGAGCTGTTTGGCAATGCCTATTACCGTGAGGGTGATCTGAAGTTGCTGGGGATGCGCCCGCAAGTGGGAATGGGCGACACTGCGCAACCGGTGCAGTGGCAGTTGTTTGATCTGGCACGGGATCGCGGGGAGACGACTGATCTGGCGGGGGCGCAGCCGCAGACAGTTGAGCGGTTGAAGGCCGCGTGGATGGCGTATGCGCGGCGGGTCGGGGTGGTGTTTCCGGCGCGCAATTGATGGACGTTTCGCGGGGTTGAATGGTGCCGCGAACGTGCCCTCCCTGGCCCGCCTTACCGAGGCTAGGGCGAGGCAGTTTCGCGGGCACCCTGATGCAGCTCAGTCACCGACATGGTGAAAACCAGTTTCGACCGCCCATGGTTGGCGTACCCATGCGCCACGTCCGTACGCGCTACCGCCGAACACCCAGGCCCGACGACCAGTTCGACATTGCCAACCGTCAGATGCAACGTGCCTTTCTCGACGTGAAAAAGTTCTGTGGTGCCGTTCGGGTGCCCGGCGGAAGAAAACGACTCGCCGGGAAACAACTCCCAGCGCCACAATTCGAGCATGTTCGGGCCGCTGGTGCCGGCCAGCAATCGCGCCGATCCGCCCAGCTCACCGGTCCACAGCGTTGGGATGTCCTGGCTGTCGATCAGGTGCGCCGCTGGTGTGTCTGCGACGTTGACGAAGTCCGCCACTGACAAGCCCAGCGCGGCAGCGATCTTGCACAGGGTCGCGATGCTCGGGTTGGCCGAGCCTTTCTCGATTTCCACTACCATGCCTTTGCTCACGCCGGAGCGCCGGGACAGTTCGTCCAGGGTGATGCTCTGTTGTTTGCGCGCTTGTTTGAGCGTGCGGGAAACCGCTGCGCTGACAGTCTGGACGTCGGCCCCGGCCTCGGTCGATATATTGACTTTATTGGTCATTGATCGCTAGCATCGTCTGAAATTCGGGTGTGAGGGGGATTCTGGGATGCTGTCTGTCGTGCCGTCAATCGATCCGGCTGTTGCGCAACTGGCGCCGGGCTTCAGAGCGCTGAGTATTGTCGTGCGAGCGGCGCCGATTACTCAGGCTTACGTGGCCGGTGAAGCACTGGCCAAAGCCTGTCAAATCGTCGCTGCCGGTGGTCCGGCGTGGGCGCCTGCGCATTTGCAGGCCTGGGCCGATGTCTTTCGTTTGTTCGGCGCCAAACCGCAGCGCACGCCTTGTTCCGCCGAGGCTCTGCGCAAACGTGTGTTGCGCGACGGCGACTTGCCGAGCATCGATCCGGTGGTCGACCTGTACAACGCCATCAGCCTTGAATACGCAATCCCCGTCGGTGGCGAAAATGCCGAAGCCTATGTTGGTTCGCCACGTCTGGTCGTCGCCGATGGCAGCGAACCGTTCGACACGATGAAAGAGGGCGTGTCCGCGCATGAATTTGCGGACGCTGGTGAAGTGGTCTGGCGCGATGACCAAGGCGTGACCTGCCGGCGCTGGAACTGGCGCCAGGGCGTGCGAACCCGCCTCGATGCGCAGGCCCGGCATATGTGGTTCATCCTCGAAAGCCTGCCGGCGATGCCGCTGGAAGCGCTGACCGAGGCGGGCGACAAGCTCATCGAAGGTTTGCAACAGATGATGCCCGGCGCCGAGATTGAAAGCATGTTGATCGGGCCGGGCGCGCGGTAGGTTGGATGAGAAGGCGAACCCGCTTGGTCAGCAACACCGCGAATCCCTGTGGGAGCGGGCTTGCCCGCGAAGGCGGCGGCAGGTTCAAGATCATCATTGCCTGACCCGGCGCTTTCGCGAGCAAGCCCGCTCCCACAATGATTCAGCGGCAAATCGACCATCTTCAGCGCTACCCGATTCCCTGTGGGAGCGGGCTTGCCCGCGAAGGCGGCGGCAGGTTCAGCATCATCTTTGCCTGACACTCCGCTTTCGCGAGCAAGCCCGCTCCCACAATGATTTGGCGGCCAATCGACCATCTTCAGCGCCACCCGAATCCCTGTGGGAGGGGGCTTGCCCGCGAAGGCGGCGGCAGGTTCAAGATCATCATTGCCTGACACACCGCTTTCGCGAGCAAGCCCGCTTCCACAATGATTTGGCGGCCAATCGACCATCTTCAGCGCCACCCGAATCTCTGTGGGAGCGGGCTTGCCCGCGAAGGCGGCGGCACGTTCAAGATCATCATTGCCTGACACACCGCTTTCGCGAGCAAGCCCGCTCCCACAATGATCCGGAGGCAATTCGACCATCTTCAGCGCCACCCGAATCTCTGTGTGAGCGGGCTTGCCCGCGAAGGCGGCGGCAGGTTCAAGATCATATTTGCCTGACCCGGCGCTTTCGCGAGCAAGCCCGCTCCCACAATGATTCAGCGGCAAATCGACCATCTTCAGCGCCACCCGAATCCCTGTGGGAGCGGGCTTGCCCGCGAAGGCGACGGCAGATTCAGCATCATCTTTGCCTGACACTCCGCTTTCGCGAGCAAGCCCGCTCCCACAATGATTCGGCGGCCAATCGACCATCTTCAGCGCCACCCGAATCTCTGTGGGAGCGGGCTTGCCCGCGAAGGCGGCGGCACGTTCAAGATCATCATTGCCTGACACACCGCTTTCGCGAGCAAGCCC
>NZ_JAFCWZ010000011.1:0-309515 GCF_049897785.1 Pseudomonas sp. TSRC2-2 | reverse complement strand
ATCGACGACCGCTAATTTAAAGCCCAGCGTGTAATCACGTTGACTGCGCCTTTTTCCTGATTCCATTGGTTCCTCCTGAGGATAGGTCAGAAGGTGTAAACCTTATTCAGGACGAGACAATTTTCAAAAAAAGGCCCGCATGGAATCACCAGTGCGGGCCTTTTGATTACCTGTCGGATATCAGTGCTTGCTGTCCTGCACGGACATGGCCAGCAGTTGTTTTTCCTGGTTCCAGTCGAACGGTTCATCGTTCTGTTCGGCTTCGTAGCGGCGTTCTTCGAGGGCCTGGTACAGGTCGATTTCTTCGTCGGAGAGGTAGTGCAGGCAGTCGCCGGCGAAGAACCACAGCAGATCGCGTGGAATCAGGTGGGCGATTTGCGGGTAGCGGCTGATGACTTGGGTGAGGATGTCCTGGCCCAGGTATTGGCTTTCGATAGGGTCGATCGGCAGGGAAGCCAGCAGTTCATCGAAGCGCTCGAGGAACAGGGCATGGCTTTCTTCGGGCACTTGTTCGGCCTCACCTACGGCGACCAGGATACTGCGCAGGTGGTCGAGCAACACGAGATGATCGGCAACGACGTTGGACACGAGATAAGTCCTCAAGAGCAAAACGGGCGCGGGAGTATAAAGCTCTCGCGCCGTTTTTTCACAAAAACCGGGATCAGCGGACTTTGCCCGCTGCCTGGGTCAGTTCCTCTTTGTCGAAATCATCGACGTCGATCACCTTGCGGCGGGCGGCCTCGGCGTCGTGCAGACTTTGCGCTTCGACCGGTTGCAGCACGCCGGCTTCCAGTGCGGCATCGATGGCGTGTTCACCGGCTGCCGGCTTGACCTGGCCGCTTTTCAGTGCGGTGTGCAGTTTTTTGTGCAGCAGTTGCGCAGCGTTGAGCAGGTCGCTGGCGTGTTGCAGCGCGCCCACAGCATCGTCTGCTGATTGCGGGCGATAGCAGCCGGCGAGCAGTTCCTCCAGGGCCGGATCGCCTTTGGCGCGGCCAATGACCGCAGCAACTTCGGCGCCGAGTTTGTCCGATGGGCCTTTGTGCCGGCGCCCGAACGGAAAGACGATGACCCGCAGCAGGCAGCCGAACACCCGGTTCGGAAAGTTGCTCAGCAACTCATCCAGTGCGCGCTCCGATTGGCCAAGGCTTTCTTCCATGGCCCAGCGGAACAGCGGTTCCATGTAGGCCGGCGAATCCAGATCGTGATAACGCTTGAGCGCGGCGGAGGCCAGATACAGGTTGCTCAGCACATCGCCTAGGCGTGCCGACAGGCGTTCGCGGCGTTTCAGTTCGCCGCCCAGGAGCATCATGCTCAAGTCGGCGAGCATGGCGAAGGCAGCGGCCTGACGGTTGAGCGCCCGGAAGTAGCCCTGACTGATCTTGTCGCCCGGCGCATGTTCAAAGTGACCAAACCCGAGGTTCAGTACCAGTGTGCTGGCCGCGTTGCTGACGGCAAAACCGATGTGCTTGAGCAGCAGGCCATCGAATTCCTTAAGTGCCTGTTCCTTGTCTTCGCGACCTGCCAGGGCCATTTCCTTGAGTACAAACGGATGGCAGCGGATTGCGCCCTGACCGAAGATCATCAGGTTGCGCGACAGAATGTTCGCGCCTTCGACGGTGATGAAGATTGGCGCGCCGTTCCAGCTGCGGCCCAGGTAATTGTTCGGTCCCATGATGATGGCTTTACCGCCATGTACGTCCATGGCGTGGCTGATGCATTCGCGGCCGCGTTCGGTGAGGTGGTATTTGAGGATCGCCGACAGCACCGAAGGCTTTTCCCCGAGATCCACCGCGTTAGCGGTGAGCATGCGTGCGGCGTCCATCATCCACGCGTTGCCGCCAATGCGCGCCATGGCCTCCTGAATACCTTCGAAGGCTGAAAGCGGCACGTTGAACTGTTCACGAATATTCGCGTACTGCCCGGTGACCAGGCTGGTGAACTTGGCCGCGCCGGTGCCGACCGCCGGCAGCGAGATCGAACGCCCCACGGACAGGCAGTTCATCAGCATCATCCAGCCCTTGCCGAGCATTTCCTGACCACCGATGAGGTAGTCCAGCGGAATGAACACGTCCTTGCCGGAGTTCGGACCATTCATGAACGCAGCGCCCAGCGGCAGGTGGCGCCGGCCGATTTCCACGCCGGCGGTATCGGTCGGAATCAGCGCCAGACTGATACCGAGGTCTTCCTCTTCACCGAGCAGATGATCCGGATCGTAGGCCTTGAATGCCAGACCGAGCAGGGTGGCGACCGGGCCGAGGGTGATGTAGCGCTTTTCCCAGTTCAGGCGCAGGCCGATGACTTCTTCACCTTGCCACTGGCCTTTGCAGATGATCCCGGTGTCAGGCATCGCGCCGGCGTCGGAGCCGGCGAGCGGACCGGTGAGGGCGAAACACGGAATATCGTCGCCACGGGCCAGGCGTGGCAGGTAGTGATTGCGTTGCTCGTCGGTACCGTAATGCAAGAGCAGTTCGGCCGGGCCGAGGGAGTTGGGGACCATCACGGTCGATGCGAGGTCGCCGCTGCGGGTTGCCAGTTTCATTGCCACTTGCGAGTGAGCGTACGCAGAGAAGCCTTTACCGCCGTATTCCTTGGGGATGATCAAGGCGAAAAAGCCGTGCTCCTTGATATGCGTCCACGCCTCGGGCGGCAGGTCCATTGACTGACCGATCTGCCAGTCACTGACCATCGCGCAGAGCTCTTCGGTCGGGCCATCGATGAAAGCCTGTTCTTCTTCGCTCAACTGCACTTTGGGATAGGACAGCAGTTTGTCCCAGTCCGGACGCCCGCTGAACAGCTCGCCGTCCCACCACACGGTGCCGGCATCGATCGCGTCGCGTTCGGTCTGCGACATCGGCGGCAGGGTTTTCTGGAACCAGTTGAAGAGCGGCGCGGTGAAATGTTTGCGGCGCAGGTCAGGCAGCAACAATGGTGCGGCGACCACCGCCAGCAAGACCCAGAAAATGAACAGCAGCCAGCCCGGCGCGTGACTGAAAATCCCCATCGCCACCAGGTAGGCAGCGACCACGCCCAACGCAGGCAGCGGGGCGATGCGTCGATGGGCGAGGTACGCCACCCCGACGATCAAAACCAGTATCCACAACAACAGCATATTCAGTCCTCCGTGAACCAAGGCAAATCGACCCTCCAGAGCTTAGACGGCATCTGTAAATCCGGGTGGTCAGAGCATGGTGATTGAAATCGTGGGAAACCCCGGATGGTTTTCGTAGGTTCGGTGGGCAACACGTGTGGGAAATCGTTCGTTGCTGCGCAGCTTTGCTTTCAGGTTTGGCCGAAACGTCGTTATCTCTGTGCTCACGCTGTCGCTAGACTCGTGGCTTACCCAGGAGATTGCCGTCATGCACGAGTATCTGAGCCCCGGCCGCTTCATCGATAGTGACCACCCGGCAGTGGTGGAGTTCGCCGAGCGGCATCGCGGCGCGAGTAATGATCCGCGTGATCAGGCGATCAGTCTTTATTACGCCGTGCGCGAGGCGGTGCGCTACAACCCCTATACGTTCAGTCGCGATCCGCAAACCTTGCGCGGCAGTTATGCACTCGCCGCAGGGCAGAGTTACTGCGTGCCGAAAGCCACGCTTCTCGCCGGTTGTGCGCGGCATTGCGGAATTGCGGCGCGTATCGGTCTGGCCGACGTGCGCAATCACCTGTCGACGCCGCGTCTGCTCGAGTTACTGAAAAGCGACGTGTTCGCCATGCATGGCTACACCGAGTTGTTTCTCGACGGCCGTTGGGTCAAGGCGACGCCGGCGTTCAATCAGCAACTGTGCGAGTTATTCAACGTCGCCGCGCTCGAGTTCGATGGTGTCAACGACAGCGTTTTCCACCCGTTCAACCGTGACGGCGCGCAGTTGATGGAGTATCTGATCGATCACGGCCAGTTCACCGATGTGCCGGAAGCTTTCTTCTTCGAGCACCTGCAAAAGTGCTATCCGCATCTGTTCAGCGAGCAATTGCCGGTGCTGCTGGGCGATATGCAGACCGATTTGAGTCGCACCTGATCCGGCGTATGCTGGCCGTCCACTCACTTGTAAAGAGGCGGTCATGCTGAAGATCTGGGGACGGAAAAATTCATCGAACGTCAGAAAGCCCCTGTGGGCGGCCGAAGAGCTGGGCCTTGCTTACGAGGCTATCGATGCCGGCGGCGCGTTCGGTGTGGTCGATACGCCCGAGTACCGTGCGATGAACCCGAACGGCCGGGTGCCGGTGATCGAGGATGACGGTTTCGTGCTGTGGGAATCCAACGCCATCGTTCGCTATCTGCTGGCCAAACACGCGCCGGAAAGCGCCTGGTACCCGGCGGATGCGCAAGCCCGCGCCGCGGCGGACAAGTGGATGGACTGGACCACTTCCAGTTTCGCCGGGCCGTTTCGCACGGTGTTCTGGGGTGTGCTACGCACGCCTGCAGAGAAGCAGGACTGGAAGGCGATCAATGCCGCGATCAAAGAGTGTGATGAGTTGCTGAACATGGCCGACCATGCCCTGATCAGCCAGCCTTACCTCTCGGGCAACGACATCGGTATGGGCGACATCCCGTTGGGCAGCTTCATTTATGCCTGGTTCGAAATGCCCATCGAGCGCGCCCCGCAACCGCATCTGCAAGCCTGGTATGAACGTTTGAAACAGCGTCCGGCCTATCAGAAAGCGGTCATGACCGCGTTGACTTGATAATTACTATCGACACACTTGACTGTACTTGTGCGGCGGCGGCAAGCACCATTGCGAACTTGCGCCGCGGTTGTTTCCCTCGCCGTCCGCCCTTATTTATCTCTTTCCTTCCTTCTTGGTGCGTAAATCCGATATGAGTTCCGCTCTGTCCATCCGGCAGCTAACCAAAACCTACGGCAACGGGTTCCAGGCCTTGAGTGGTATCGATCTGGACGTCGCCGAAGGTGACTTTTTCGCCTTGCTTGGCCCCAATGGTGCCGGCAAATCCACCACCATCGGCATCCTCTCGACCCTGGTCAACAAGACCAGCGGCACGGTCAATGTCTTTGGCCATGACCTGGATAAAAACCCGGCAGCGCTCAAGCGCTCGATCGGCGTGGTGCCCCAGGAATTCAATTTCAATCAGTTCGAAAAGACCTTCGATATCGTCGTGACCCAGGCCGGTTACTACGGCATCCCGGCCAAAGTCGCCAAGGAACGCGCCGAGCAATACCTGACGCAGCTCGGCCTGTGGGACAAGCGCGATGTGCCGTCGCGTTCGCTGTCCGGCGGCATGAAACGCCGTTTGATGATCGCCCGTGCGCTGGTGCATGAACCGCGCCTGCTGATCCTTGATGAGCCGACTGCGGGTGTCGATATCGAACTGCGCCGTTCGATGTGGACCTTCCTCACTGAGCTCAACCAGAAGGGCATCACCATCATTCTGACCACGCATTATCTGGAAGAGGCCGAGCAACTGTGCCGCAACATCGGCATCATCGACCACGGCACCATTGTCGAGAACACCAGCATGAAACAGTTGCTGGGCCAGTTGCATGTGGAAACTTTTTTGCTCGACCTGAAAGGCGATTTGCACGTTGCGCCGCAATTGCTCGGCTACCCCGCCCGGTTGATCGACGGCCACACCCTTGAAGTCCAGGTCGACAAATCCATGGGCATCACGGCGTTGTTCACCCAGTTGGCGCAGCAGAACATCGAAGTGCTGAGCCTGCGTAACAAAACCAATCGCCTCGAGGAGTTGTTCGTGTCCCTGGTGGAGAAAAATCTGTCGAAGGTGGCGGTATGAGTTCCGAGTTCGGCCCCAACCTGGTCGCCTTGCAAACCATTGTCTACCGGGAGGTCAAGCGCTTCATGCGGATCTGGCCGCAGACGTTGCTGCCCCCGGCGATCACTATGGTTCTGTACTTTGTGATCTTCGGCAACCTGATCGGTCGGCAGATCGGCGACATGGGTGGCTTCACTTACATGGAGTACATCGTGCCGGGGCTGATCATGATGTCGGTGATCACCAACTCCTATGGCAACGTGGTGTCGAGCTTCTTCGGCAGCAAGTTCCAGCGCTCGATCGAAGAGCTGATGGTTTCGCCGGTATCCCCGCATACGATCCTGATCGGCTTCACCATTGGTGGTGTGTTGCGCGGTCTGGCGGTGGGTCTGATCGTGACGATTCTGTCGCTGTTCTTCACCGATTTGCAGGTGCATCACCTTGGCGTGACCATTCTGGTGGTGGTGCTGACGGCGACGATCTTTTCGCTGCTGGGCTTCATCAACGCGGTGTTTGCGCGCAACTTCGATGATATTTCGATCATCCCGACCTTTGTCCTGACCCCGCTGACCTACCTGGGTGGAGTGTTCTATTCGATCACCTTGCTGCCGCCGTTCTGGCAGACCGTCTCGCTGGCCAATCCGGTGCTGCACATGGTCAATGCCTTCCGCTACGGCATCCTTGGTGTCTCGGATATTCGTATCGGCATCGCGATCACTTTCATGCTGGTAGCGACCGTGGTGCTGTATCTCGGCTGTGCGCGGTTGCTGGTGAGTGGACGCGGGATGCGCACCTGAAGCACGCGATACCCTGCATGTCTGACAATCAAAAACGGCCTCCCATCGCGGAGGCCGTTTTGCATTCATTTCTGCCGACTTAGCTTGCGCCGCCGCCACTGCCGCGCCACCCACCAGCGCCAATACAGCATCACAAGGAAGTAGGCGAGGATGCCCAGCACCAGGCCGACAACCACCGAACCCAGCAAAAACGGCTGCCACAGCGTCGACAATTCACCGCTGATCCATTCCCAGGTCAACTCGTCCGGCAGATGCCGCGCTGGCACATCCATCAGAAACGCCCCGGCCTGGTAGGTGCAGAAAAACACCGCCGGCATGGTGATCGGATTGGTCAGCCAGACCAGACTCACCGCGATCGGCATGTTGCCCCGCACCATCACCGCCAACGCCGCCGCGACCAGCATCTGTGCCGGAATCGGCAAGAACGCCGCGAACAGGCCAACCGCCATCGCCCGGGCCACCGAGTGGCGATTGAGGTGCCAGAGGTTCGGGTCATGCAGCAACGTGCCGAGAAAGCGTAAGGATTTGTGTTCCCTGATGCTCGTCGGGTCGGGCATGTAACGTTTGAATAAGCGCCGGGGCATAAGGCTTCTCGGTCGGTTAAGGCGGCAAGTATGTCTGGATTCTATGAGCCGCCCATTCAGACTTTGTGACAATTGTTGACGACGGTCGTGCCGCAGACCCGCTATGCCTAAGGAGGGGACTCTCAAGGACGGGCATATGCGCACAGGGATGATGGCGCTGGCAGTCGGTCTGCTGGCCCCGGTTTTTTTACCGGTCTTGCCGCCGGTCGGTTGGTTGCTGGTGCTACCGGTGGTGGCGCTGATGCTGCTGCCGTTTCGCAGCTATCCATTGGCGTTTTTGCTGTTTGGCTACACGTGGGCCTGTGTCGGCGCGCAGTGGGCCTTGAATGATCGTTTGCCGCCGAGCCTGGATGGTGAAAGCCGCTGGCTTGAAGGGCGCGTGGTCGGCTTGCCACAGCACGACGCGGGCGTGGTGCGTTTCGAGTTGGCCGATGCCCACTCACGCCACGAAAGGTTGCCGTCGCTGCTGCGCCTGGCCTGGTATGCCGGGCCTGCGGTCAATAGCGGCGAACGCTGGCGTCTGGCGGTGAAGTTGAAGCGCCCGACTGGTTTGCTCAATCCGGACGCCTTCGATTACGAGGCGTGGCTGCTGGCGCAACGGATCGGTGCGACCGGCACGATCAAGGATGGTCAGCGTCTGGCTGAGGCGCGCAATGCATGGCGCGACGGGGTTCGTCAGCGCCTGCTGGCCGTGGATGCGCAAGGACGCGAGGGCGCGTTGGCGGCGCTGGTACTCGGTGATGGCTCTGGGCTCAGGCGCGAGGATTGGCAGGTACTGCAAGACACCGGCACCGTGCATTTGCTGGTGATTTCCGGCCAGCACATCGGTTTGCTGGCGGCGGTGATGTATATGCTGGTCGCCGGGTTGGCGCGTTTCGGAATCTGGCCGTTGCGCTGGCCATGGCTGCCGTGGGCGTGCGGCCTGGCCTTCGCGGCGGCGCTGGGTTACGGCTTGCTCGCCGGCTTCGATGTGCCGGTGCAGCGCGCCTGCGTGATGGTGGCGCTAGTGCTGTTGTGGCGCCTGCGTTTTCGCCATCTCGGCGCGTGGTGGCCGTTGCTGCTGGCATTCAATGGCGTACTGCTGCTTGATCCGCTGGCCAGTTTGCGTCCCGGCTTCTGGCTGTCGTTCGCCGCAGTGGCGGTGTTGATCTTCACCTTCGGCGGGCGGCTGGGCGCTTGGCGTTGGTGGCAGACCTGGACTCGCGCGCAGTGGCTGATCGCAATCGGCTTGTGTCCGGTATTGCTGGCGCTGAGCTTGCCGATCAGCATCAGTGGGCCTGTAGCCAATCTGCTGGCAGTACCGTGGGTCAGCCTCGTGGTACTGCCGCCGGCCCTGCTCGGCACGCTGTTGCTGCCCGTGCCCCATGTTGGTGAAGGGCTGTTGTGGCTGGCCGGTGGTTTGATCGACTGGCTGTTCATCGCGCTGGCGCTGATTGCCGGGCAATGGCCAGCGTGGGTGCCTGCCGCGATCCCCTTCTGGGCGTTGGCCTTGGGCAGCCTCGGCGCATCATTATTGTTGTTGCCCCGTGGCGTGCCGCTGCGTCCGTTGGGCTGGCCGCTGATGTTGCTGTTGGTGTTACCGCCGCGAGAGCGAGTAGATGAAGGGCGGGCAGATGTCTGGCAACTGGATGTCGGCCAAGGCCTGGCCATCCTCGTCCGCACTCGACATCACGCATTGCTCTATGACGCCGGCCCGCGCTTTGGCGATTTCGATATCGGCGAACGCGTGGTGTTGCCAGCGTTACGCAAACTCAATGTGCAAGCGCTCGACCTGATGCTGCTCAGCCATGCCGACGCCGATCACGCTGGCGGCGCACGGGCGATCATGCATGGAGTGAATGTGCACCGCATCGTCAGCGGCGATCCGCCGAACCTGCCGCCCGAATTGAACGCCGAAGCTTGCGAAAGTGGCAAACAATGGCAGTGGGATGGCGTGCAGTTCCAGCTCTGGCAATGGTCGGCGGCCGATGACAGCAACCAGCGCTCCTGTGTCTTGCAAATCGAGGCCAACGGCGAACGCCTGCTGCTCACTGGCGACATCGACACCCACGCCGAGCGCGTCCTGCTTGACAGCCCACTTGCCGTACCGACGCAGTGGCTGCAATCGCCCCATCACGGCAGTCGCAGCTCATCGTCGATGGCTCTGCTCAAAGCCTTGCAGCCAGAAACGGTGCTGATCTCCCGCGGCCACGGCAATTCGTTCGGTCACCCGCATCCAACGGTATTGGCACGCTACCGCAAGCAAGGCCTGCGCATTTACGACAGCGCCGACCAGGGCGCCATCCATCTGCAACTGGGCAGCTTCAAAGCGCCGTGGACGATGCGTCACCAGCGGCGTTTCTGGCGTGATCCGCCGACGCCTGGCCGTTGATCGGTGCCAGCATGGTTGCCACCTCACGGTCGTCGGGGTGGCGGGTCTTAATCGCGGATCGGTATGGTAAAGTGGCGCACTTTTTCGAGGGGACTGTCACTGTGTGGGAATTGGTCAAATCCGGCGGCTGGATGATGTTGCCGATCATTCTGAGTTCCATCGCGGCCATGGCGATTGTCGCCGAGCGCCTGTGGACACTGCGCGCCAGTCGCGTCACCCCCGAGCATTTGCTGGGTCAGGTCTGGGTCTGGATCAAGGACAAGCAGCTCAACAAGGAAAAACTCAAGGAACTGCGCGCCAACTCGCCGCTGGGGGAAATCCTCGCCGCGGGCCTCGCCAACTCCAAGCATGGTCGCGAGATCATGAAGGAGTGCATCGAAGAGGCCGCCGCGCGCGTCATTCATGAACTCGAACGCTATATCAATGCCCTCGGCACCATTGCTGCCATGGCGCCGTTGCTCGGCCTGCTCGGCACCGTGCTGGGCATGATCGATATTTTCAGTGCCTTTACCGGTTCCGGCATGACCACCAACGCTTCGGTGCTGGCCGGCGGTATTTCCAAAGCCCTGATCACCACCGCTGCAGGCCTGATGGTCGGCATCCCGGCGGTGTTCTTCCACCGTTTCCTGCAGCGTCGTATCGACGAGCTGGTGGTCGGCATGGAGCAGGAAGCGATCAAACTGGTGGAAGTGGTGCAGGGCGACCGTGATGTCGATCTGGCCGAGGGCAAAGCGTGAAATTCCGTCGCAAGCCCCGGGAAACCGTAGACATCAACCTCGCGTCGCTGATTGACGTGGTGTTCATCCTGCTGCTGTTTTTCGTGGTCACTACCACCTTCACTCGCGAAACCCAGCTGCGCGTGGATCTGCCGGAAGCGGTCAGCGGCTCGCCCGCCGAAGATCAGCAGGTCAAACAACTGGACGTCGCGATCAGTGCCGAAGGCGTGTTTTCGGTGAACAACAAGATTCTGCCGAAGAATGATCTGCCGACGCTGATGGAAGCCATGCAGAAAGAATCCAACGGCGACACCAACATGCCGTTGTCGATCAGTGCCGATGGCAAGGCCCAGCATCAATCGGTGATCACCGCCATGGACGCGGCCGGCAAGCTTGGTTTCAGCCACCTGCGCATGACCACGGTCGAGGCGGCGCCGAAATCCTGATGAGCCTGTCCGATCGCCTGCTCAACGCGTGGTATCAGGGG
Source organism: Pseudomonas sp. TSRC2-2 (assembly GCF_049897785.1). Lineage (NCBI taxonomy): Bacteria > Pseudomonadati > Pseudomonadota > Gammaproteobacteria > Pseudomonadales > Pseudomonadaceae > Pseudomonas > Pseudomonas sp. TSRC2-2. Next base: position 298,832 of record NZ_JAFCWZ010000011.1, on the reverse strand, counting down.
CACCCGGCCCTGACGCTGCTGCGGCCACTGGAAATGCTGTATCGCCGCGTGGTGATCAACAAGCGTCAGCGCTTTCTCGACGGCGAGGGTGAGATCTATCAGTCGCCCGTGCCGCTGATCGTGGTCGGCAATATTACGGTCGGTGGCACCGGCAAGACGCCGATGATTCTTTGGCTGATCGAGCATTGCCGACGCCGTGGACTGCGCGTCGGCGTGGTCAGTCGCGGTTACGGCGCCAAGCCGGCGCATCTGCCCTGGCGCGTCGAGGTCGAGCACAGCGCCGAGATTGCTGGTGACGAGCCGTTGCTGATCGTCCAGCGCACCGGTGTGCCGCTGATGATCGACCCTGATCGCAGCGCCGCCGTCAAAGCCTTGATCGCCAGTGAGCCGCTGGATCTGATTCTGTCTGACGATGGCATGCAGCACTATCGCCTCGCGCGAGACCTGGAGCTGGTGCTGATCGATGCGGCTCGGGGGCTGGGCAATCAGCGTTGTCTGCCGGCCGGGCCGTTGCGTGAGCCGGTCGAGCGCCTGCAGAGTGTTGACGGCGTGCTGTTCAACGGTGCATTGGCTGATCGCGACGACGGTTTCGCCTTTCGCCTGCAGCCCACGGCGCTGGTTAATCTGCGCAGCGGTGAACGTCAGTCGCTCGAATATTTTCCGCCCGGGCAAGCGCTGCATGCGGTGGCCGGCATCGGTAATCCGCAACGTTTCTTCAATACCCTCGAAGCGCTAGACTGGCGGCCAGTCCCGCATGCATTTGCCGACCACGCCGAATACAGCGTACAGGCGTTGAATTTCACCCCGTCATTGCCGTTGGTAATGACCGAAAAGGATGCGGTGAAGTGCCGTGCCTTCGCTGCTGCCGACTGGTGGTATCTGGCGGTCGATGCCGTGCCGTCTCCGGCCTTTGTGGCCTGGTTCGACACGCAGCTGATGCGCCTGTTGCCGGATCGTCTGTTGCCTTAATTGTTTTTTCTTTCTGGGAATGTTCATGGATACCAAACTGCTCGACATCCTCGCCTGCCCCGTATGCAAAGGCCCGCTCAAGCTTAGCGCCGACAAGACCGAACTGATCAGCAAGGGCGCCGGCCTGGCTTACCCCATCCGCGACGGCATCCCGGTGATGCTGGAAAGCGAAGCGCGCACCCTGACCACCGATGAGCGTCTGGATAAATGACCACAGCCTTCACTGTTGTCATCCCGTCGCGTTTCGCCTCGACCCGTTTGCCGGGCAAGCCGTTGCTGGATATTGCCGGCAAGCCGATGATCCAGCATGTCTGGGAACAGGCGAGCAAAAGCAGCGCGACCCGCGTCGTCGTTGCCACTGATGACGCGCGCATTTTCGAAGCGTGCAAAAGCTTTGGCGCCGAAGTGGTGCTGACCCGTGAAGATCACAACTCCGGCACCGATCGTCTGGCCGAAGTGGCAGCGAAACTGGGCCTTGAACCTGATGCGATCGTGGTCAATGTCCAGGGCGATGAGCCGCTGATTCCGCCGAGCGTGATCGATCAGGTCGCCGCCAATCTCGCCGCCCACACCGAGGCGCGCATGGCCACGCTGGCCGAGCCGATCGAGGATGTGGAAACGCTGTTCAACCCTAACGTGGTCAAGGTCGCCAGTGACATCAACGGCCTCGCGCTGACTTTCAGTCGCGCCACCTTGCCGTGGGCTCGCGATGCGTTTGCCAAAAGCCGCGAGCAACTGCCGGAAGGCGTGCCCTATCGCCGTCACATCGGCATTTACGCCTACCGCGCCGGGTTCCTCCACGACTTTGTGAGCTGGGGCCCGTGCTGGCTGGAAAACACCGAATCCCTTGAGCAACTGCGTGCCTTGTGGCACGGCGTGCGCATTCATGTCGCCGATGCACTGATCGCGCCGCCGACCGGCGTCGACACTGCAGAAGACCTGGAGCGGGTTCGTCGCCTGCTGGGGGCCTGATGCGCGTTCTGTTTGTGTGCCTGGGCAACATCTGCCGCTCGCCCACCGCCGAAGGTGTGTTACGCCACAAGTTGCGTGACGCGGGATTGGCGGATGTAGTGGAGGTGGCCTCCGCCGGCACCGGTGACTGGCACGTCGGCAACCCGCCCGACAAGCGTAGCCAGGCTGCGGCGAAACTGCGCGGTTATGACCTGTCGACGCAGCGCGCGCAGCAGGTCAGTCGGGCCGATTTCGCCAGCTATGACCTGATCCTCGCCATGGACAACAGCAACCTGCGCAACCTCAAGGCCCTGCAACCGTCTACTGGCAGGGCCGAGCTGGACCTGTTCCTGCGTCGTTATGCCGGGCTGGTCGATGAAGTGCCGGACCCGTATTACGACGGTGATCAGGGTTTCGAACAGGTGCTTGATCTGATCGAAGTGGCCTGCGACCAGTTGGTGATCGAAGTGAAGGGGCGGTTATGAGTCTGCAGGTCCAACCTCAGGCATCCCTAAAGGCCTTCAACACGTTCGGCGTCGATGTGCGCGCGCAACTGTTCACTGAAGCCCACAGCGATGACGATGTCCGCGAAGCGCTGGCCTATGCCGCGTCCCATAACGTGCCGTTGCTGGTGATCGGCGGCGGCAGCAACTTGCTGCTGACGGCGGATATTCCGGCGCTGGTGCTGCGCATGGCCACCCGTGGCATTCGCCTGCTCAGCGATGATGGCAGTCAAGTGGTTGTCGAGGCAGAAGCGGGCGAGCCCTGGCACCCGTTCGTCCAGCACACGCTGGCCCTGGGTTTGGCCGGGCTGGAAAACCTCAGCCTGATCCCTGGCACTGTTGGCGCCGCGCCGATGCAGAACATCGGTGCCTATGGCGTCGAGATCAAGGACGTGTTTGCCGGCCTGACCGCGCTGGATCGCGAGAGCGGCGAGCTACGGGATTTCAGCCTGGAAGAATGCAATTTCGGCTACCGCGACAGCTTGTTCAAGCAGCAGCCGGGACGTTGGCTGATTCTGCGGGTGCGTTTCAGACTGGATCGCGCGGCGCACCTGCATCTGGAATACGGCCCGGTGCGTCAGCGCTTGAGCGAGCAGGGGGTCGAGCAGCCGACGCCCACCGACGTCAGCCGCGCCATCTGCAGCATCCGCAGTGAAAAACTGCCGGACCCGGCGGTGCTCGGCAACGCCGGCAGCTTCTTCAAGAATCCGCTGGTGTCTGCCGCTGTGGTCGCGCGGATCAAAGCGCAGCACCCGGATCTGGTGGCTTACCTGCAAGCGGACGGGCAGATGAAACTGGCCGCTGGCTGGCTGATCGAACGCGCCGGCTGGAAGGGTTTCCGCGACGGCGATGCCGGCGTGCATAAGTTGCAGGCGCTGGTGCTGGTCAACTACGGCACGGCCACCGGCCTGCAACTGCTCGACCTGGCGCAACGTATCCAGAAAGACATCGCCGAGCGCTTCCAGGTCGAACTGGAAATGGAGCCCAATCGGTATTGAGGCTACGCTTGCCTGAGGCCATCAAAAGCCCTGCACTGATGAAAAAGTGCAGGGCTTTTTTGTTAATGCTGGGTTAATTTAGCGAGCTAACGATACCAACCATTTGCTCCACCCAAAGGCCCGGTGCAGACGTCTCCGTCGGTGCAAGAGAGCCTGATTAGCCTGAGTCGATCTGCGCGAACCCACCGCTGATTTTCCGGCGGCAGATTACTCGACCCCATAACCACTAAAAAATATGCGGGCGTGCCCATGATTACCCTGAAACTCAACGGTCAAGACCATTCCCTCGATGTCACCGAAGACATGCCGCTGTTGTGGGCGATTCGGGACGTCGCCGGTTACAACGGCACCAAATTCGGTTGCGGCATGGGCCTGTGCGGCGCCTGCACCATCCATATCGACGGTCTGCCGGCACGCAGTTGCATCACGCCGATCGGCTCGGTGATCGGCCAGAACGTCACCACCATCGATAACCTTCACGCCGACCCGGTGGGCATGGTAGTGCAGCAAGCGTGGCTCGACACCGCAGTCGCTCAATGCGGTTATTGCCAGGGCGGGCAGATCATGTCGGCAACGGCATTGCTGAAAACCAACCCGAACCCAAGCGATGAGCAGATCGAAGAAGCCATGGTTGGCAACATCTGCCGCTGTGGCACGTATAACCGGATCAAAACCGCAATCCGCCAGGCCTCCACTCACCTGAAGGAGGTGAAGGCATGAGCCGCGTCCCGAATGATTTCGCCCTGAGCAATCTCAGCCGCCGTGGCTTTCTCAAAGGCGTTGGCGCCACCAGTGCGCTGGTCCTCGCGGCGAGCTGGGGCTGGCAGGATGCGCTGGCCGATGACGCGCCGAAGAAGTTCGGCGCGGACGGCATGCCCAATGGATGGATCGACGACCCCAAGGTTTACGTGAGCATTGCTGCCGATGGCAGCGTCACCGTGGTGTGCAATCGCTCGGAAATGGGCCAGGGCGTGCGCACCAGCCTGAGCATGGTGGTTGCCGACGAACTCGAGGCCGACTGGGCGCTGGTTAAAGTCCAGCAGGCGCCGGGTGATGAAGTGCGCTTCGGCAACCAGGATACCGACGGCTCGCGCAGCATGCGTCACTGGTACGAGCCGATGCGTCGTTGCGGTGCGGCGGCGCGAACCATGCTTGAGCAGGCTGCCGCCGCCCAGTGGAAAGTGCCGGTCGGCGAATGCCATGCGCAACTGCACAAGGTCATTCACAAACCCTCCGGCCGCGAACTGGGCTACGGCGAACTCGCCGCTGCGGCCAGTGCGCTGGCGGTGCCGGCGCGTGACAGCCTGCGTCTCAAGCAGCCGTCGGAATTTCGCTACATCGGCAAGGAAGGCACCAGGGCCATCGACGGTGCCGATATCGTCAATGGCCGCGCAGTGTACGGCGCCGACGTGCATTTTGACGGCATGCTCTACGCCACCATCGCCCGCCCGGCGGTGTATGGCGACAAGGTCAAAAGCCTCGATGACAGTGCCGCGCTGAAAGTCCCTGGCGTGCTAAAAGTCATGCAGATCGAAGGCCGACCGTTGCCCTCGGAATTTCAGCCGCTGGGTGGCGTCGCAGTCGTGGCGAGCAATACGTGGGCGGCGATCAAAGGTCGCGAGGCACTGAAGATCGAGTGGGACGATGGCCCGAATGCCAGTTATGACTCGATTGCCTATCGCAAGGAGCTTGAAGCCGCGTCGCTGACAACCGGCAAAGTGGTGCGCAATACCGGTGACATCGACAAGGCCTTGAGCGGCGCTGCCAGTACCCTTGAAGCTTCGTATTACCTGCCGCACTTGGCCCAGGCGCCGATGGAACCGATGGTTGCCATTGCCCGGTACAAGGACGGCGTGTGCGAAGCCTGGGCGCCGAGTCAGGCACCGCAGGTCACTCGTGAGCGCATCGCCGAGCGCCTGGGCGTACCGTTCGAAAAGGTCACCTTCAACGTAACGCTGCTGGGCGGTGGTTTCGGGCGCAAGTCCAAACCGGACTTCGTCGTCGAAGCGGCGATTCTCGCCAAGGAGTTTCCGGGTAAGGCTGTGCGTGTGCAGTGGACGCGCGAAGACGACATCCACAATTCGTATTTCCACACCGTCTCGGCGGAATATCTGAAGGCCGGCATCGACAAGAATGGCATGCCGTCCGGGTGGCTGCATCGCACCGTGGCACCGAGCATCACCGCGCTGTTTGCGCCGGACATGAACCATGAAGCGGCGTTCGAGCTGGGCATGGGCTTTACCAACATGGCTTACGCGATTCCCAACGTGCGCCTGGAAAACCCCGAAGCCAAGGTGCACACGCGGGTCGGCTGGTATCGCTCGGTGTCGAACATTCCCCACGGTTTCGCCATTCAGAGCTTCGTCGATGAACTGGCGCACAAGGCCGGTGAAGATCCGCTCAAGTACCAGATCAAATTGCTCGGCCCGGATCGGCAGATCGATCCACGCACCTTGAGCGAGGAGTGGAATTACGGCGAATCGCCCGAGCGTTATCCGATCGACACCGGACGCATGCGCACGGTGCTGGAAACTGCCGCCAAGGCTGCCGGTTGGGGGCGCAAACTGCCCAAGGGCCGCGGCCTCGGTCTGGCGGTGCATTACAGCTTCGTCACCTATGTGGCGGCAGTGATCGAAGTCGAGGTCAAGGACGACGGTTCCCTGATCGTGCACAAAGCCGACATCGCCGTGGACTGCGGGCCGCAAATCAACCCTGAGCGCATCCGTTCGCAGTTCGAAGGCGCGTGCGTCATGGGCTTGGGCAACGCCGTGCTTGGCGAAATCAGCTTCAAGGACGGCAAGGTCCAGCAGGATAACTTCCATATGTACGAGGTCGCGCGCATGTCGCTGGCGCCCAAGGAGGTTGCGGTGCACTTGGTCACGCCGCCGGGTGACGTGCCGTTGGGTGGCGTGGGCGAGCCTGGTGTGCCGCCGATTGCGCCGGCGCTGTGCAATGCGATCTTCGCCGCGACCGGCAAACGCATTCGCAATCTGCCGGTGCGTTATCAGCTGCAAGGCTGGCAGAAGGCGGAGGCGTAAATGGACAGCGTCGATCTCAACGTTCTGCGTAGCGTGCTTGAATGGCGCCGCGCCGGACAGCGGGTGGTGCTGTTCAGCGTCGTGCAGACATGGGGCACGGCGCCGCGCTCGCCCGGCGCCATGCTCGCCTTGCGCGAAGATGGCGTGGTGATCGGTTCGGTGTCGGGCGGCTGTGTGGAAGATGACCTGATCGCGCGACTGCACGACGGTCGCATCGCCACCGACGGCCCGCCGGTGCAGATGATTACCTACGGCGTGACCCGTGAGGAGGCCGCGCGTTTCGGCCTGCCTTGCGGCGGCACGTTGCGCCTGACCGAGGAGCATGTCGGCGACCCGGCGTGGGTGGCCGAGCTGCTGCAGCGTTGCGAAAACCATGAAATCGTGGCCCGGGAACTGAACATCCAGACCGGCGACGTGTCGCTGGCTTCGGCAACCAAGTCCGATTCGCTGGTATTCGACGGCAAGGTTTTGCGAGCGATTTACGGCCCGCGCTGGCGCTTGTTACTGATCGGCGCCGGGCAGTTGTCGCGCTACGTTGCCGACATGGCGCGGCTGCTGGATTTCGAGGTGCTGATCTGCGATCCACGCACCGAGTTCGTTTACGGCTGGGAAGAGCAGCATGGCCGCTTCGTTCCTGGCATGCCGGACGAGGCGGTGTTGAACATTCAGACCGACGAGCGTACGGCGATTGTTGCCTTGACTCACGATCCACGTCTGGATGACATGGCTTTGCTCACCGCGCTCGACTCGCCGGCGTTTTACGTCGGCGCGCTGGGCTCGCGGGTCAACAGCCAAAAGCGACGGGAAAACCTCGCTCAGCTAGGTTTGCCCCAAGCGTCGATTGATCGCTTGCACGGGCCGATCGGCCTGCACATCGGCAGCCACTCGCCGGCAGAAATCGCCTTGTCGCTGCTGGCGGAAATTGTTGCGATCAAGAACGGTGTGGAGCTCAAACAGAAGAAACCGCTGGAGGGCGCATGAGCCAATCCATCGCAGTGATCGTGCTGGCGGCGGGCGAGGGCAATCGTTTTCGCCAGATCGCCGGCCCCGACAAGGACAAATTGCTCGCTGACTGCACCGGACGTGACGGCGCAGTGCGTTCGGTCATCGAGCAGGTCCTGGTGAACCTGCCGGCCAGTCTCAACCAGCGCGTACTGGTTACGACCGAAGCGCGCCCGCAGGCAATGCGCATGGCCCAGGCTTACGGCTGCGACGTGGTGTCGATCGAATCGACCGGCATGGGCGACAGCATTGCCGCAGGTGTTGCCGCTTGCCCGGACGCTGATGGCTGGTTGATTGTGCTCGGCGATATGCCGTTTATCTTGCCTTCGAGTATCGAGCGAGTGCTCGCGGCGATGGCGGATGAGGCGGTGAGCGTGCCGGTGCTGAACGGCGAATTTGGCCATCCGGTAGGGTTTGGCCGTGGGTTCGGCGCGCAGTTGCAGGCCCTGATCGGCGATCGCGGGGCGCGGCAGTTGTTTGCGCAGGCTCGGGTGGTTGAAGTGGCGGTGGATGATCCCGGGGTGTTGTGGGATGTCGATGTGCCAGAGGCTTTGGTTTTCAAATAACAGCAAAAGATCCTCCGAACGCGGCCCGAGCCTTCGGACGATCTTTTGATCTGAAACAGGCAATAAAAAGCCCCGCCAGGCTTTCACCGGGCGGGGCTTTTTAACAGCTTCAGGAATTACACGAGTGGTTTAGGCTCGTGCTCTTTCTCCTGGGCTTCTTCGCGCTGCTCGACCGCGTCCTGAACGGAGCGGGGCGCTTCGGCGATTACCGCTTCGACCGATGCTTCTTCAGCGACAGGGGCAGGGGCTGCCTCGACCACTTCAGTTGCAGCGGCTGGCGCCGAAGCGGCAGCCAGTTCGGCTTCCTTCTGCAGGCGCTCGGCTTCACGCTTGCGACGGCGCACTTCACGCGGATCGTTTGGCGCGCGGCCGTTTGGCGTCAGGGCGCTGACCGGAGCCGGTGCTTCAACCACCGGGGCTGGCGCTTCGACTGCAGCTGGCGCTTCCTCAACCTGAGCTTCAGCAACCGGTGCTTCAACCACTGGCGCCGGTGCCGGTTCGGCCGCTGCAACAACTGGCTCGGAGACCATGGCTGGCGGTACTTCGGCTTCAGCGACTGGCGCCGGAGCTTCGGTGACGGCCGGCTCGGCAACCCAGTTGAACGCAGTCTGCTCTTCGCGAACTTCGCGCACGGTTTTGGTCACGTCTTCAGTGACGGTATCAACCGCTGGCTCGGCTGCAACAACGGGCGCTTCAACGACAGCTTGCGCAGCCGCTTCAACCTGAGGCTGAGCTTCGCTGACCGGGGCCATTTCGATTTCCGGTGCAGCAGTCACTTCCACTGGGGAGGTGGCTTCGACAGCCGGTGCTTCAACTGGAACAGTTTCCAAAGTAGCGGCGGTGGCGCGTTCAGCCTGCTCGTGGGCCTCGGCTTCAGCCGGAGCGCTAATGGTGCTGCTGGCAACGGCGGCGGTAACGGCCAGGCCAGCGGCCAGATCGGCATTGCTTGGCTCGCCAGCGTTTTCGCCGGACTCGGATTCTTCCGAACCTTCGATCACGTTGCCGTTGGCATCACGTTGACGCTCGCGACGGTTGCTGCGACGACGCTGACCGCGGGAGCGACGACGTGGACGATCGCCTTCGGCGTTGTCCTGACCGTCTTCCGGCAGTTGCTCTTCGTTATTGGTGTTCACTTCTTCTTCGGCAACGGCAGCAGCGGCCTGTTCGGCACGCGGTTGACGCTCTTCACGCGGCGGACGTGGAGCGCGCTCTTCGCGTGGCTGACGAGCCGGACGCTCTTCAGCGGTTACGGCTGCTGCGGCTACGGCTGGCACGGCGTCCAGCGGTTCGCGCAGTTCACGCACGCGTTCTTCACGCTCGCCACGCGGCTTGCGATCTTCACGCGGTGCGCGCGGTGCACGTTCTTCGCGCGGGGCACGTGGTGCGCGCTCTTCGCGGGCCACCGGTGCTTCGCTGCGCGCTTCACGCGGCTCACGGGCTTCACGTGGCTGACGCTCTTCACGTGGCTCGCGAGGTGCGCGTTCTTCACGTGGAGCACGTTCTTCGCGCGGCTTGCGTTCTTCATCGCGGCGACCGTTACGGTTGCGGCTCTGTTGACGACCGTTGCGGCGCTCTTCGTTACGGGCCGGACGCTCGGTGGCAGCCGGTTTCGCAACGGCAACCGGTGCGGCTGGCTCTTCCTTGGTGGCGAACAGGCTCACCAGCGACTTCACCAGACCCTTGAACAGGCTTGGCTCAGGTGCGGCAACCGGTGCCGGAGCAGGCGCGGCAGGTGCAACATCAGTCGGCACCGGCGCGTTGGCACGGGCCGGCGCAGTCTTCACTGCAGCTTCCTGGCGAACCAGGGTGCGGGTCGCGGCGGCTGGCTGGACTTCTTCGACTTCGGCAGCGGCTGCAGCGATTTCGTAGCTGGACTGGTTGGTCGCAGCTTCCGGGCTGTCATCACGCAGACGCTGGACTTCGAAGTGCGGCGTCTCGAGATGATCGTTCGGCAGAATGACGATGCGGGCACGGGTGCGCAGTTCGATCTTGGTGATCGAGTTGCGTTTTTCGTTGAGCAGGAACGCGGCGACCGGGATCGGCACTTGTGCGCGAACTTCGGCGGTGCGGTCCTTCAGAGCTTCTTCTTCGATCAGGCGCAGGATTGCGAGCGACAGCGATTCAACGTCACGGATGATGCCGGTGCCGTTGCAACGCGGGCAGACGATGCCGCTGCTTTCGCCGAGCGATGGACGCAGGCGTTGGCGGGACATTTCCAGCAGGCCGAAGCGCGAAATGCGACCGATCTGCACGCGTGCACGGTCGGCTTCCAGGCATTCGCGGACTTTCTCTTCCACGGCGCGCTGGTTCTTGGCCGGAGTCATGTCGATGAAGTCGATGACGATCAGGCCGCCGATGTCGCGCAGGCGCAACTGACGGGCGATTTCTTCGGCGGCTTCAAGGTTGGTCTGCAGGGCGGTTTCTTCGATGTCGCTGCCTTTGGTAGCGCGCGCCGAGTTGATGTCGATGGACACCAGGGCTTCGGTCGGATCGATGACGATGGAGCCGCCGGAAGGCAGTTCGACGACGCGCTGGAATGCGGTCTCGATTTGGCTTTCGATCTGGAAACGGTTGAACAGCGGCACGCTGTCTTCGTACAGCTTGATCTTGCTGGCGTACTGCGGCATCACCTGGCGGATGAAGGTCAGGGCTTCGTCCTGGGCTTCAACGCTGTCGATCAGCACTTCGCCGATGTCCTGGCGCAGGTAATCGCGGATGGCGCGGATGATCACGTTGCTTTCCTGGTAGATCAGGAATGGCGCGGAGCGATCCAGCGAGGCTTCTTTGATGGCGGTCCACAGTTGCAGCAGGTAATCGAGGTCCCACTGCATTTCTTCGCTGCTGCGGCCAAGGCCGGCAGTGCGCACGATCAGGCCCATGTCGGCTGGAGCAACCAGACCGTTCAGCGCTTCACGCAGTTCGTTGCGCTCTTCGCCTTCGATGCGACGGGAGATGCCGCCGGCACGCGGGTTGTTCGGCATCAGCACGAGGTAACGGCCGGCCAGACTGATGAAGGTGGTCAGGGCGGCGCCCTTGTTGCCACGCTCTTCTTTTTCGACCTGAACGATGACTTCCTGGCCTTCGCTCAGGACGTCCTTGATGTTGACGCGGCCTTCAGGGGCTTTCTTGAAGTATTCGCGGGAGATTTCTTTGAGGGGCAGGAAGCCGTGGCGCTCGGAGCCGAAATCGACAAAGGCAGCCTCAAGGCTTGGTTCGATGCGAGTGATGCGGCCTTTATAGATGTTGGCCTTCTTCTGCTCGCGTGCACCGGATTCGATGTCCAGGTCGTAGAGGCGCTGGCCATCTACCAGTGCAACACGCAACTCTTCGGGTTGAGTTGCGTTAATCAGCATTCTTTTCATGTAGTACCGTCGGTTTCCGGGCTGCCGGAAACGGCGTTCGGCACACACGACTTCTCACGGTCGGTGTCAGGTGCGTCGGGAGTGGTTGGCCATTCCCGTGTCCAGCGATGTCCGACCAATTGGGCCGACACCGCGACGTACGCGTCCTGCTTGCTGTGGCTACTTAAGCACTCAGTCAGGAGGAGGAATCAACCAGCGGCTGTGGACGAGATGAAGCGTCTTGATCAAAGCTTGTTGCTACACAGTCCGGCGGTTGTGCATCTCCACCCTACACGTTCCCTGATAATTCGGGTGCTGCCGCGCGCAGAATCCGCAGCGGGTTGGCATTTACCGTGAGCTCCGAAAGGGGAGGTCACGCATCATGGCTAATTCAGGCGATGTTTCCGGAACATTCGCTCGGGGTCATTCGCAGTCGACTGCACTTTGTGAACTGGCCTTGAATGTTGCCTGCCGTGCGAGTCAGAACTCTGCTCGGCGGTGTAATTCAGGCCTCATGTCACCTGCGCTCGTTACAACCGCAAACTCCACCGTTACGTAGCGAAAGCCCCGTAGGACGGCCTCGCGCCCTGGTGAATTGCGTTGGTCAGGGCCGGTCGTTGACCGTGGTTCCGCTGTCCAGGCCGCTTTTGGCGGCGTTCGCGACTATAGCAGCAATGATTAAGTGCTTCAATTCCATAAAAATTGTTATCATCCGCGGCATGACAACTACTGCCCCTTCGACTCCAGGCGTTCAATTGCTTGAAGTCTCGCCGGAGTATGCCGGCCAACGAATCGACAACTTTCTCCTCGCCCGGCTCAAAGGCGTGCCCAAGACCTTGATTTACCGCATTTTGCGCAAAGGCGAAGTGCGCGTGAACAAGGGGCGGATCAAGCCCGAATACAAGCTGCAGGCCGGCGACATCGTGCGCGTGCCGCCGGTTCGCGTGCCTGAACGCGACGAACCGGTGCCGCTGGCCCAGGGGCTGTTGCAGCGCCTGGAAGCTTCGATCGTCTTCGAAGACAAGGCCCTGATCGTGATCAACAAGCCTGCCGGCATTGCGGTTCACGGCGGAAGCGGGCTGAATTTTGGTGTGATCGAAGCTTTTCGTCAGTTGCGTCCCGATGCCAAGGAGCTGGAGCTGGTTCACCGTCTCGACCGTGACACCTCCGGCCTGCTCATGATTGCCAAGAAGCGCAGCATGTTGCGCCACCTGCACGAGCAACTGCGCGGCGATGGCGTCGACAAGCGCTACATGGCTTTGGTTCGTGGCAACTGGGCTACGTCGATCAAGCAGGTTCGCGCGCCGTTGCTCAAGAGCAATCTGCGTTCCGGCGAGCGCATGGTCGAGGTCAACGATGAAGGCAAAGAAGCCCTGACGATGTTCAAGGTGCTGCGCCGCTTCGGCGATTTCGCCACCATGGTCGAGGCTAAACCGGTTACCGGTCGTACCCACCAGATTCGCGTGCACACCTTGCATGCTGGCCATTGCATTGCGGGTGACAGCAAGTATGGAGACGAGGATTTCACCAGGGAAATCCGCGATCTGGGCGGCAAGCGTCTGTTCCTGCACGCCTACATGCTGACCGTGCCGCTACCCGACGGCGGCAAGCTGAATTTGCAAGCGCCCGTCGATGAAATGTGGGCCAAAACAGTGGAGCGATTGAGTGCGCCCATCTGATTACAAGCTGCTGATTTTCGACTGGGACGGCACCCTCGCCGATTCCATTCATCGGATCGTCGAGGCCATGCACTCGGCGTCCGGGCGTTCCGGCTTCGAGCTGCGCGATGATTTCGCCGTCAAAGGCATCATCGGTCTCGGCTTGCCGGAAGCGATTCGCACGCTGTATCCCGAAATCAGCGACGCAGAAATGCTCGCGTTTCGCGAGTACTACGCCGATCACTACATTGCTGCCGAAGCGGTGCCTTCGCCGCTGTTCGAAGGCGTGGTCGAGTCGATGGCGTCGTTTCGCGAACAGGGTTATCACCTGGCGGTAGCGACGGGCAAAAACCGTCGCGGACTGGATCGTGTGCTCAAAGCCAACGGTTGGGACGATTATTTCGATATCACCCGCGCTGCCGATGAAACTGCCAGCAAACCGCACCCTCTGATGCTTGAGCAGATCGTCAGTCACTGTGGCGTGCGTCCGGAGCAGGCGCTGATGGTCGGCGACTCGTCCTTCGATCTGCTGATGGCACGCAACGCGGGGATGGATTCGGTGGCGGTCAGTTATGGCGCGCAATCGATCGAGTCCCTGCAGCAGTTCGAGCCGCGCCTGTCGATCGACCGTTTTTCTGAATTGCATGCCTGGCTGGGTCAGCGGGCTTAATACGTTTTTGCTGGGGTAGATGGCATGACCGACGAATGGAAAGCACCGGCCAAGGCAAGTGCCGACGACGGTGACGCGAAAAGCTGGAAGCTGTTGGAAAAGACCCTGCTGGCCGGAGTCCAGGAGCAACGTCGTTCGCGGCGCTGGGGGATTTTCTTCAAGTTGCTGACGTTTGTTTATCTGTTTGTTGCGCTGCTGCTGTTCACGCCGCTGATGGATATGGAAAAAAGCGCCACCCGCGGGCCGAACTACACGGCGTTGATCGAGATCGACGGTGTAATCGCCGACAAGGAGCCGGCCAGCGCCGACAATATCGTTGGCAGTCTGCGCGCGGCGTTCGAGGACGAAAAGGTCAAAGGTGTGGTCCTGCGCATCAACAGCCCGGGCGGCAGTCCGGTGCAGTCCGGTTATGTCTATGACGAGATCAAGCGTCTGCGTGCTTTGCATCCGGAGATCAAGCTCTACGCAGTGATTTCCGATCTTGGTGCTTCGGGCGCCTATTACATCGCCAGCGCGGCGGATCAAATTTACGCCGACAAGGCCAGTCTGGTCGGTTCGATCGGCGTGACGGCGGCGGGTTACGGTTTCGTCGGCACCATGGAAAAACTCGGTGTTGAGCGTCGCACCTACACCTCGGGCGAGCACAAGGCGTTCCTGGATCCGTTCCAGCCGCAAAAGCCTGAAGAAACCGCGTTCTGGCAAAGCGTGCTCGACACCACTCACAAGCAGTTCATCAACAGCGTCAAGCAGGGTCGCGGCGATCGCCTGAAGGATAAGGAGCATCCTGAGCTGTTTTCCGGGCTGGTCTGGTCGGGTGAACAGGCGTTGCCGCTGGGCCTGATCGATGGCCTGGGCAGCGCCAGTTCGGTAGCGCGTGATGTGATTGGCGAGAAGGAGTTGGTGGATTTCACCGTGCAGGAATCGCCGTTCGATCGCTTTTCGAAAAAGCTCGGTGCCAGCGTGGCTGAGCAGTTGGCGATGTGGATGGGTTTCCACGGGCCTTCGTTGCGTTAAATCGTTTCAAGCTCAAAAGATCGCAGTCTGCGACAGCTCTTGCATGGATCGGTGCAGGACTGCCGAAGGCTGCGATCTTTTGCTTTCAAGGGATTTGCACGCCTTCGACCAACAACATGTCGATCAGGCGAATCAGCGGCAGGCCGATCAGGCTGGTGGCATCCGGGCCTTCGGTCGATTGAAACAGGCTCACGCCCAATCCCTCTGCCTTGAAGCTGCCCGCGCAGTCGTACGGCTGCTCGATGCGCAGATAGCGTTCGATGCGCGCCTGATCCAGCTGACGCATGTGCACGGTAAACGGCACGCAGTCGACCTGGCATTGCCCGGTCTGGCTGTTGAGCAGGGTCAGGCCGGTTAGGAATGTCACGCTTGCGCCGCTGGCCGCCATCAATTGCTCGCGAGCCTTCTCGAAGGTGTGCGGCTTGCCAATGATTTGCTCGCCGAGTACAGCTACCTGATCCGAGCCGATGATCAAATGGCCGGGATGGCTGCCGGCCAATGCCCGAGCCTTTTCTTCGGCGAGGCGTTTGACCAGGTCGATCGCGGACTCGCCCGGACGGTGACGTTCGTCGATGTCTGGGGCGCTGCAGACGAACGGCAGATGCAGGCGGGCGAGCAGTTCGCGGCGATAAGTCGAGCTTGAAGCGAGCAATAAAGGCAGCATGGACGTCTCCTGGGGCAGGTGCGGATTCTAGCGGAGGCGCGCAGGTGACGGACAGGGCACAATTTCCTTTGACATGGGTGGGTGCATCCCTATAATGCTGCGCCTATGTTGAATGACCCGATTCCACCTCACGTTGACCCGCGCAAATTGGCTGACCGTGGCACCACCCTTCAAGGTGAACTGCTGCTGGCCGATTTGAAGAGACTCTGCGACCCGCTTTCCGACAATGTCGGTACGGTGCAGGCCAAATTCGTTTTTGAACGAGATGAACGTAAATCTGTGGTGATCCACAGCTTTATCGACACCGAAGTCAAAATGGTCTGCCAGCGTTGTCTTGAGCTGGTCACCCTGCCGATCCACAGCGAATGCAGTTATGCCGTGGTGAAGGAGGGTGCGAATACCCAGTCGTTGCCGAAAGGTTATGACGTGCTGGAACTGGGCGAAGATCCATTGGATCTGCAGTCACTGATCGAGGAGGAGCTTCTGCTCGCCTTGCCCATTGTGCCTGCTCATCATCCGGAAGAATGCCAGCAGCCGGCGGGAGCAGATGAGCCCGAACCGAGCGAGGACGAGGTAACGCGGTCCAACCCGTTCAGTGTATTGGCGCAGTTAAAGCGTGACCCAAACGTTTAGGAGTTAATCAATTATGGCTGTTCAGCAGAACAAAAAATCCCGCTCTGCCCGTGACATGCGCCGTTCGCACGACGCTCTCGAGGCTAGCACCCTGTCTGTAGAAAAAACCACCGGTGAAGTTCACCTGCGTCACCACGTATCGCCAGAAGGCGTATACCGTGGCCGTAAAGTGATCGACAAGGGCGCTGACGAGTAATCACTTGTCCGCTCAAGTCATCGCGATTGACGCAATGGGCGGGGACTTCGGTCCCCGCAGCATTGTTCAGGCCAGCCTCGCTTGCCTGTCTGCTACGCCCTCGCTGCACCTGACCCTCGTCGGTCAACCCTCCCTTCTTGAAGAGCTGATCAACGGCCAATCGGCTGCCGATCGCGCGCGCCTGACGATTGTGCCGGCCAGCGAAGTCATCACCATGGATGAAAAACCTGCCCAGGCCCTGCGTGGCAAGCCGGATTCGTCGATGCGTGTTGCCCTTGAGTTGCTCCGCGATGGCAAGGTGCAAGCCTGTGTCAGTGCTGGCAATACCGGCGCGTTAATGGCGTTGTCGCGATTCGTGCTCAAGACATCGCCAGGCATTGATCGTCCGGCGATGGTTGCGGCGATTCCGACGCAGACCGGTTATTGCCAGTTGCTCGATCTTGGCGCCAACGTCGATTGCAGCGCCGAGCACCTGCTGCAGTTCGCGGTGATGGGTTCGGTGGCCGCGCAAACCCTGGGCATCGTCCGTCCGCGTGTGGCGTTGCTGAACATCGGCACCGAAGACATCAAGGGCAATCAGCAGGTCAAATTGGCAGCGACGCTGCTGCAGGCTGCACGCGGGATCAATTACGTCGGCTTCATCGAAGGCGACGGCTTGTATCGCGGTGAGGCGGATGTGGTGGTGTGTGACGGCTTCGTCGGCAACATTCTGCTGAAGTCCAGCGAAGGCCTTGCGACGATGATTGCGGCGCGCATCGAAGCCTTGTTCAAGAAAAACATGGCTTCTCGCGCGGTCGGCGCCTTGGCGCTGCCGTTGATGAAGCGTCTGCAGGCCGATCTGGCTCCGGCGCGACATAATGGCGCAAGCTTTCTCGGCCTGCAGGGCATCGTTGTGAAGAGTCACGGATCGGCCGGGGTTCAAGGCTTTCAGAGTGCGATTCAGCGGGCGCTGATCGAGATTGAGGAGAACCTGCCCGAGCGTCTTCACGGTCGCCTGGAGGATCTGTTGTCTTAGGCGTTTTCGTCGGACAATGCTTAAATGTGACCGCCCGGTTCAAAGGGCCATCCAAACTGTCAGTTTCTGGCGTCCCAACGGGGCGTTATTTTCCGACGACAAGATCATTAGGGGCTTGTTACATGTCTGCTTCCCTCGCATTCGTCTTTCCAGGACAGGGTTCGCAGTCCCTCGGCATGCTGGCCGAGCTGGGCGCGCAACATCCGCTGATCCTCGAAACCTTTCAAGAAGCCTCTGCTGCACTGGGCTACGACCTGTGGGCACTGACCCAGCAGGGCCCGGAAGAGCTGCTCAACCAAACCGACAAGACCCAACCGGCCATTCTGACCGCCTCGATCGCCCTGTGGCGTCTGTGGCTGGCCGAAGGTGGTGCGCGTCCGGCATTCGTTGCCGGCCACAGCCTTGGCGAATACAGCGCGCTGGTTGCTGCCGGCAGCCTGACCCTTGCTGATGCGGTCAAGCTCGTCGAGCGCCGTGGTCAGTTGATGCAGGAAGCGGTTCCGGCCGGGCAGGGCGGCATGGCCGCGATCCTCGGTCTGGAAGACGCCGACGTGCTGGCTGCCTGCGCCGAAGCGGCGCAAGGCGAAGTCGTCAGCGCGGTGAATTTCAACTCGCCGGGCCAAGTCGTGGTTGCCGGTGCCAAGGCAGCCGTCGAGCGCGCCATTGAGGGCTGCAAGGCCCGTGGCGCCAAGCGCGCCATGCCATTGCCGGTAAGCGTGCCTTCGCACTGCGAGCTGATGCGTCCGGCTGCCGAGCGTTTCGCCGAATCCATTGCTGCCATCGACTGGCAGGCTCCGCAGATCCCGGTGGTGCAGAACGTCAGCGCGCAAGTGCCGGCCGATCTGGAAACCCTCAAGCGCGATCTGCTCGAACAGCTCTACAAGCCAGTGCGCTGGGTTGAATCGGTGCAGACGTTGGCCGCCAAGGGCGCCACGAATCTGGTCGAATGCGGCCCAGGCAAAGTCCTCGCTGGCCTGAACAAGCGTTGCGCTGAAGGCGTTTCGACTTCCAATCTCAATACCCCAGACGCCTTCGCTGCCGCTCGCGCAGCGCAGGCCTGAATCAGGAGAAACTTGCATGAGTCTGCAAGGTAAAGTTGCACTGGTTACCGGTGCAAGCCGCGGTATCGGCCAGGCCATCGCACTGGAACTGGGTCGTCAGGGCGCCATCGTTGTTGGCACCGCGACCTCCGCGTCGGGCGCTGAGCGCATTGCCGCGACCCTGAAGGAAAACGGTATCCAGGGTGCCGGTTTCGAACTCAATGTCACCAGCGACGAATCGGTCAGCGCCGTGTTGGCAGCCATTCAGGAACAGTTCGGTGCGCCGGTGGCGATTCTGGTCAATAATGCCGGTATCACCCGCGATAACCTGATGATGCGCATGAAAGACGACGAGTGGTACGACGTGATCGATACCAATCTGAACAGTCTGTATCGCCTGTCCAAGGGCGTTCTGCGCGGCATGACCAAGGCTCGTTGGGGGCGAATTATCAGTATTGGCTCGGTGGTGGGTGCCATGGGCAACGCCGGCCAAGTAAACTATGCAGCCGCCAAGGCCGGTCTGGAAGGTTTCAGCCGGGCGATGGCGCGTGAAGTCGGTTCGCGTTCTATTACGGTCAACTCGGTAACCCCAGGGTTTATCGACACCGATATGACCCGCGAGCTGCCTGAAGCACAGCGTGAAGCCTTGCAGACGCAGATTCCGCTGGGCCGTCTGGGACAAGCTCAAGAGATTGCGTCCGTGGTCGCTTTTCTTGCATCCGACGGTGCGGCATACGTTACCGGGGCTACAATCCCGGTGAACGGCGGGATGTACATGTAAGTAAAATGTGACGGATTGCTTCAAAAAAATGTCATACGAGCTGTCTAAAATCCGTTATAAAGCTGCAATCTATTTATAGGCAGAGGGTCGCAGGGTTTGAGGAGTGAAGCTTTCAGTTGAAAAGCTGAAAAGTCTTTCTATACACTTACCCACTGGCCAGCTGCCTGAATTTGTCCATTAGGAGTGAAAACAAGGTATGAGCACCATCGAAGAGCGCGTCAAGAAAATCGTTGCCGAGCAACTGGGTGTTAAAGAAGAAGAAGTGGTCAACACCGCTTCCTTCGTAGAAGACCTGGGTGCCGACTCCCTTGACACCGTTGAGCTGGTGATGGCTCTGGAAGAGGAATTCGAGACCGAAATCCCTGACGAAGAAGCTGAAAAGATCACTACTGTACAAGCTGCAATCGACTACGTTACCAGCCATCAGGCGTAATAGTTTGTAATCGTTGCTTGCTGTCATGGAAAAACCGCACTGCCATCATGGCGTGCGGTTTTTTCTTTAGGCCTGATGCAAAGTCGTCATTTGAAAAGGAGAGTGCTGTGTCGCGTAGACGCGTCGTAGTCACCGGTATGGGTATGTTGTCGCCACTGGGCACGGATGTGCCGAGCAGTTGGCAGGGCATTCTGGCTGGCCGCAGTGGCATTGGTCTGATCGAACACACCGACCTTTCTGCCTATTCGACCCGCTTTGGCGGTTCGGTCAAAGGTTTCAATGTCGAGGAATACCTGTCGGTCAAGGAAGCGCGCAAGCTCGACCTGTTCATTCAGTACGGTCTGGCCGCAGGCTTTCAAGCCGTGCGCAACGCCGGTCTGGAAGTCACCGATGCCAACCGTGAACGCATTGGCGTGGCCATGGGTTCGGGCATTGGCGGTCTGACCAACATCGAGGAAACCAGCCGCACCCTGCACGAGACAGGTCCGCGACGGATCTCTCCGTTCTTTGTGCCTGGCTCGATCATCAATATGATTTCCGGCTTCCTGTCGATCCATCTGGGGGCACAGGGACCCAACTACGCCATTGCCACCGCGTGCACCACCGGTACGCACTGCATCGGCATGGCAGCGCGCAACATCATGTACGACGAAGCCGACGTGATGATTGCCGGCGGCGCCGAAATGGCCGCTTGCGGTCTGGGCATGGGCGGCTTCGGCGCCTCCCGTGCGCTGTCGACCCGCAACGACGAGCCGACCCGCGCCAGCCGTCCCTGGGACAAGGGCCGTGACGGCTTTGTCCTGTCCGATGGTGCCGGTGCGCTGGTTCTCGAAGAACTCGAACACGCCAAGGCCCGCGGCGCGACGATCTACGCCGAATTGATCGGTTTCGGTACCAGTGGCGATGCGTTCCACATGACCTCGCCACCCGCCGACGGCGCCGGTGCCGCGCGCTGCATCACCAATGCCCTGCGCGATGCGAAGATCAATGTCGACCAAGTGCAGTACATCAACGCCCACGGCACCTCGACACCGGCCGGCGACCTTGCAGAAGCCAATGCGATCAAGACGGTATTCGGCGATCACGCTTACAAGCTGGCGGTCAGCTCGACCAAGTCGATGACCGGCCATCTGCTGGGCGCAGCGGGCGCAGTCGAGGCGATCTTCAGCGTTCTGGCGATCAACAGCCAGGTGGCACCGCCGACCATCAACTTGGATGAGCCGGACGAAGGCTGCGATCTCGATTTCGTCGCACACACGGCGCGCAACATGGACATTGATGTCGTGCTGTCCAACTCGTTCGGTTTCGGCGGCACCAACGGCACCCTGGCGTTCCGCCGGTTCGCAGGCTGATGGACAGCTGGGTCGACGGTCAACCGGCTGACGCTTTGTCGCTGAAAGATCGCGGCCTGGCTTACGGCGATGGTCTGTTCGAGACCATGGCTGTGCACGGTGGTCGGCCGGTCCTGCTCGATCGGCACCTGACGCGTCTGGCCGATGGCTGCGCGCGTCTGGCCATCGCGACTGATCTCGAGCTGGTTCGCCATGAGCTGCTCAGCTATGCGGCAGCGATGGAGGAGGGTGTGCTCAAGCTCATCCTCACTCGCGGCGACGGCTTGCGCGGTTATGCGTCCGATCCTGCGGCGCAGGGCCGACGCATTCTGCAAGGCAATCCGCCGGCGGTTTATCCCGCTGTCCACGCCGAGCACGGCATCCGCCTGTTTCCCTGCAGCACGCGCTTATCCACGCAGCCGTTGCTGGCCGGGCTCAAACATCTGAATCGGCTGGAACAGGTGCTCGCCCGTGCCGAATGGCAGGATAGCCAGCATGCCGAAGGCTTGATGCTCGATCAGGCGGGGCGCGTTGTCGAAGGTGTGTTCAGCAATATTTTCCTGGTGCGCGACGGTGCTCTGATCACCCCGGACTTGAAGCGCTGCGGCGTCGCTGGTGTGATGCGCGCTGAAATATTGTTTCAGGCCGATTCACTGGCCATCCCCACGCAAATCGCCGATATCCCCCTCGAACAGCTGCAATGGGCTGATGAAGTGTTTGTCTGCAACAGCGTTTATGGCGTCTGGCCGGTACGCGCCTGCGCTGCACTGAGCTGGCCGGTTGGCCCGCTCACCCGTAAACTGCAAACCCTTGCCCGCGCGCTACTGGATGCTTGATTCGTGAGACGTAAACTTTTGCTGCTGCTGGAAACCGGACTGGTTCTGGCAGGGCTGCTGTTGGGCGCCAGCGCCTGGAAAATTCATTCGGCACTGGAGCAGCCCCTCAATATCCCGCAGGAACAACTGCTGGATGTGCCGAAAGGCTCTACACCGACGCGTACCTTCCTTGAGCTCGAAACCGACGGCGTCATCAAGGACGCGTTCTGGCTGCGCGTCTACTGGCGCTTCAATCTCGCCGGCACGCCGATTCATAGCGGCGAGTACCGCATGCAGCCGGGGATGACCGTCAACGGCTTGATCGATTCGTGGAAGCGTGGTGACGTGGTTCAGTACAGTCTGACGCTGGTCGAAGGCTGGACTTTTCATCAAGTGCGCGCCGCGCTGGCCAAGGACGACAAACTCGAGCAGACCCTCAACGGTCTGAGCGACAGCGACGTCATGGCGAAGATTGGCCACAAAGGCCTGTTTCCTGAAGGCCGGTTTTTCCCGGACACCTATCGTTTCGTGCGCGGCATGTCCGATGCCGAGCTTCTGAAGAAGGCTTTTGAACGTCTTGACGAGGTGCTCGCCAAAGAGTGGGCGCAGCGTTCCGCCGATGTGCCTTACAAAGAGCCGTATCAGGCGCTGATCATGGCTTCGCTGGTCGAGAAAGAGACCGGCGTACCGCAGGAGCGTGGGCAGATTGCTGGGGTGTTCGTGCGGCGCATGGCACTGGGCATGCAGTTGCAGACCGACCCGACGGTGATTTATGGCCTCGGCGATCGCTACACCGGCAAACTGACCCGCGCGCATTTGAAAGAACCGACGCCCTATAACACCTACGTGATTCCCGGCTTGCCGCCGACGCCGATTGCCATGGTCGGGCGCGAAGCGATTCATGCTGCGCTCAACCCGGTGGAAGGCTCCAGCCTGTATTTCGTTGCCCGTGGCGATGGCAGTCATGTGTTCTCCGACGACCTGGATGCACACAACAACGCAGTGCGCGAATACCAGCTCAAACGCCGTGCCGATTACCGTTCCAGCCCGGCACCGGCACCGGCACCGGCACCGGCACCCGCACCCGCGCCGGCCGCCGATGAGGCGATTCCGGCAGCCTCGCCCAACACTGCGCCCGACGCGCTGCCGCAGGTGCCAACACAAGAACCTGCGCCAGCGCCGGAGCCGGATGCCGCTGCACCGCAGAGCACGCAATGACTTTGATGAAGGACTTCCTGTGACTGGCTTGTTTATTACTCTGGAAGGCCCGGAAGGCGCGGGCAAGAGCACCAATCGCGAATACCTCGCCGAGCGCCTGCGCGCCGCCGGTATCGAAGTGCTGTTGACCCGTGAACCCGGCGGCACGCCACTGGCCGAGCGCATTCGCGAGGTGTTGCTGACCCCGGCCGACGAAGTGATGCACCCGGACGCCGAGCTGTTGTTGGTGTTCGCCGCGCGCGCGCAGCATCTGGCTGAAGTGATTCGCCCGGCGCTGGCCCGTGGCGCTGTGGTGCTGTGTGATCGCTTCACCGATTCGACATACGCCTATCAGGGCGGCGGTCGTGGTTTGTCGCTGGAACGCATCGCGACCCTGGAAAACTTCGTGCAAGGCGACCTGCGCCCCGATCTGACATTGATTTTCGACCTGCCCGTGGAAATCGGTCTGGCCCGCGCCAGTGCCCGAGGCCGACTGGACCGCTTCGAACTCGAAGGCCGGGCGTTTTTCGAAAACGTGCGCAATGCGTTTCTGAAACGCGCGGAAGCCGACCCGTCGCGCTATGTGCGGATTGATGCCGGTCAGCCCTTGGCCAAGGTTCAGCAATCGCTCGACACCTTGCTGCCGAATTTGCTGGAGCTGGCCCGTGGCTGAGGCCTATCCATGGCAAGCCAGCCTCTGGCAGCAACTGGCCGGACGCAATCAGCATGCCCACGCGTATCTGCTGCACGGTCCGGCCGGGATCGGCAAACGTGCGCTCGCCGAGCGCTTGATGGCCAGCCTGCTGTGCCAGCGCCCGACGCCGGAGGCGTGTGGCGAGTGCAAATCCTGCCTGCTGCTCAAGGCCGGCAGTCATCCGGATAATTACATTCTTGAGCCGGAAGAGGCGGACAAGGCGATCAAGGTCGACCAGGTTCGTGATCTGGTCAGCTTCGTCGTGCAGACCGCGCAGCTCGGCGGGCGCAAAGTGGTGCTGATCGAGCCGGTCGAGTCGATGAACATCAACGCGGCCAACGCCTTGCTTAAAAGCCTCGAAGAGCCGTCCGGCGACACTGTGCTGCTGTTGGTCAGCCACCAGCCGAGCCGGTTGTTGCCGACCATCAAGAGTCGTTGCGTGCAGCAGGCCTGTCCGTTGCCGGGCGAGGCGATGAGCCTGCAGTGGCTGGCTCAGGCGCTACCCGATTGCGCGGAGGAAGAGCGCGTCGAACTGCTGACGCTGGCCGCCGGTTCGCCGCTGATGGCGGTCAGCCTGCAATCGCAGGGTGTGCGTGAACAACGCGCACAAGTGGTCGAAGGTGTGAAGAAGCTGCTCAAGGGCCAGCAATCGCCGACGCAACTGGCCGAAGAGTGGAAAAGCATTCCGATGCTGCGTCTGTTCGACTGGTTCTGCGATTGGTCGAGCCTGATCCTGCGCTACCAGTTGACGCAGGACGAAGCCGGCCTCGGCCTGGCCGATATGCGCAAGGTCGTGCAGTACCTGGCGCAGAAAAGTGCACAGGGCAAAGTGCTGCAAATACAGGACTGGATTCTTGCCCAGCGGCAGAAAGTGCTGAGCAAGGCCAACCTCAATCCGGCCCTGTTGCTGGAAGCATTGTTGGTGCAATGGGCGGGATTGCCTGGTCAAAGATAGAAATGTTTACCTAGACTCTGGAGATCAGCAGTGGAGGTGAACATGATTGAACCTGTCAGCCCGGGGCCGCGTAACGGCATCTTGTCCCTGACCATCAAGGACAAGTCGGTGCTTTACGCCGCCTATATGCCGTTTATCAAGAACGGTGGCCTGTTCATCCCGACCAACAAGAGCTACAGGTTGGGTGACGAGGTGTTCATGCTTTTGCACTTGATGGACGAAGCGGAAAAAATTCCGGTCGCCGGCAAAGTCGCCTGGATCACCCCCAAAGGCGCACAAGGCAACCGCGCCGCCGGCGTTGGCGTGCAATTCAACGACGGCGACGACACGGCGCGCAGTCGCATCGAAACTCATCTGGCCGGAGCGCTGAAATCCGACCGTCCTACTCATACGATGTAAGTTGCAGTCCTTTTTATGCTCGTAGATTCCCATTGTCACCTGGACCGTCTCGACCTCGCCGCCCATGACGGCTCGCTGGATGCCGCACTCGCTGCGGCCCGCGAGCGCGGGGTCGGACACTTTCTGTGCATCGGCGTCAGTGCCGACAACGCCGCCGACGTCAAGGCGCTCGCTGAACGCTACGACGACGTTGACTGTTCGGTCGGCGTGCATCCACTGGATGTACAGCCGGGCGCGGCGCCGGCGCTGGATTGGCTGCTGCACGAACTCAATCACCCGAAGGTGGTGGCGATCGGTGAAACCGGTCTCGACTATCACTACGAGCCGGAAGCCGCCGAGTTGCAGCAGGAGTCGTTTCGCCTGCATCTGCAAGCGGCACAGCAGACCGGCAAACCGGTGATCATCCACACTCGCGGTGCGCGCGCCGACACCCTCGAACTGCTGCGCGAAGCGGCGCTGTCCCAGGCTGGCGTGTTGCATTGCTTCACCGAAGACTGGGACATGGCCAAAGCGGCGCTGGACATGGGTTATTACATTTCCCTGTCGGGCATTGTCACGTTCCGCAACGCCGACGCTCTGCGCGATGTGGCAAGCAAAGTGCCGGCCGATCGCCTGCTGGTAGAGACCGATTCGCCGTACCTGGCGCCGATCCCGTATCGCGGTAAGCCCAACCTGCCGCAATACGTACGCGAAGTGGCCGAGTTTCTGGCGATGCTGCGCGGTGAGGACTATGAGCGCTTTGCCGAGCAGACCACGGAAAACTTCAAGCGCCTGTTTCCGCTGGCGAGTGTTAAATCTGCCGTTTGACGGTGGGTCAAATCGCAGGCAAAAAAAACCCGGGTTCTGGGGGGTGAATCCGGGTTAAGACCATTAGGAGTAAAACAAAGGCACGCGGTCCGTTGGTACCTTTACCGGCGCGACACTTGGGGGAGATGTCGCCCGACAGTTCAAGTATTGATCAGTCTGGCGTGCAGTCCAGTGAGCCGGTCGGGGTTTTTAAACAAATTTGGAATACGTTTGCTTCAGTTGAGTTCTCATTGCGTCCAAATCGTTCTCGAAATGAACAAGAAACACAGATTTGGTCGATGAACCGTGCTTTTTTGTGCAAGTTAGGCATAATACGCGGCTTCGAATTTTGACCCTTCAGACCTTTTTCTTATGCATAAAGAACCTCGTAAGGTCCGTGAATTTCGTCGCCGCGAGCAGGAAATTCTCGATACCGCGCTCAAGCTGTTCCTCGACCAGGGTGAAGACAGTGTCACCGTCGAGATGATTGCTGATGCCGTGGGTATCGGCAAAGGCACGATCTACAAGCACTTCAAATCCAAGGCCGAGATCTACTTGCGCCTGATGCTCGATTACGAGCGCGATCTGAACGAGTTGCTGCATTCGGCCGATGTCGACAAGGACAAGGAAGCGCTGTCCCGCGCCTACTTCGAATTTCGCATGCGTGACCCGCAGCGCTATCGCTTGTTCGACCGCCTCGAAGAGAAAGTGGTCAAGGGCAATCAGGTGCCGGAGATGGTCGAGGAGCTGCACAAGATTCGCGCCTCGAATTTCGAACGCCTGACGCTGCTGATCAAGGGACGCATCAGCGAAGGCAAGCTCGAAGACGTGCCGCCTTACTTCCATTACTGCGCATCCTGGGCGCTGGTGCATGGCGCGGTCGCGCTGTATCACTCGCCGTTCTGGAGCAATGTGCTGGAAGATCAGGAAGGCTTCTTCCAGTTCCTGATGGACATTGGCGTGCGCATGGGTAACAAGCGCAAGCGCGACCCGGAAACGCCGAGCACGTAAGCCATTCAGCGGGCTGATTGCGCTGTGTTTTCGCAACATGGCGCAATAGCACAGGAATATACTCGGGCATAGGGCTTGCAAAAACCTGATTTGTCAGTCAAGTTTTGTGCGCTCGATTTTCTTTTGCCGGAGTGCTTCATGATCGTTGACCGTCAAGGCAGGCGTTTTCGCAATCTGCGCATCAGCCTGACCTCTGCCTGCAACTACGCCTGTACCTACTGCGTGCCCAACGGCAAGCGGTTGGTGGCTGCGCAGGATGAGTTGTCGGCCGAAGCCATGGCGCGTGGCGTCGAATACCTGATCGAAGCGGCCGGTATCGAGCGCCTGCGCATCACCGGCGGCGAGCCGCTGGTCAGCCCCAAACTCGAATCGTTCATGAATGCCGTCGGCCAGATGGGCCTGGACGACATCAGCCTGACCACCAACGGTCAACTCCTTGCAAAAAAACTCCCGCTACTGGTGAATGCCGGTCTGCGTCGGATCAACGTTTCCCTCGATACCCTCGATGCTGCGGCCTTCCGCAGCATTGCCCGTGGCGGCGATCTGGCGAGCGTACTCGATGGTATGGATCAGGCTGCCGCCGCCGGAATGAAGATCAAGGTCAACATGGTGCCGTTGCGCGGGCAGAACCTCGATCAGGTCATGCCGCTGCTTGATTACTGCCTGGAGCGTGGCTTCGAGCTGCGTTTCATCGAGCTGATGCGCATGGGCCACTTGGCCAGGAATTCCAGCGCCTTCCTGCAGCAGTTCGTCAGTCTTGAGCAGTTGCTCGGCCTGATTGGCGAGCGTTATGAATACGCCCAGACCGATGCACCGGTGGACGCTACGGCCGTGCGCTACGTGATTTCAGGTCGCGGCAACTTCGGGGTGATCGCCAACGAAAGCGTGCCGTTCTGCCGCACCTGTTCGCGCTTGCGCCTGTCATCGACCGGTTGGCTGCATGGCTGCCTGTCGTCGAGCAACCGTCACTATGTCGGCGATCTGCTCGACAAACCGCGCCATCAAGCATTGCCGGCGCTGCAGGGGTTGCTGGTCAAGGCGTTGGGTGACAAGCAGGAGGTGGCGTTTTCCGGTGGTGCGACCGTCATGAAGATCATCGGCGGCTGATTATCCGCCTTCGCGAGCGAGCTCGCTCCCACATTTGGAATGCATTCATATGTGGGAGCGAGCTTGCTCGCGAAGGCGATCTATCAAGGGCGAAATTCACGAGCTGGCGCAAAAGCTGCATCCAACGGCCATTCGCCGGTTTTCCGACACCGGCTTCTGGAGGAATAGGATGCGTAGCCTGGTTTTGCTGCTGGCCGTTTTGGCGCTTGGCGGCTGCATGAATGTCAGCGACATGGCCGAAGGCACTCGCTCTCACATGAGCGATGCGGGGCTTCTGGATCACAGCGACAGTCGCCGGGTGAACAATATCCGCATTCAGCCGGACTCGTTCATCTTCATCGCCCAAGGCGCGTTCGCACCGCCGGGGGGCTCCTATCCACGGCCGAACGTGGTCGCCGAAGAAGCCTTCAAGGGCTTTGTCGAATACTTTCCAATGGTCCGCCGCGCCCGTGCGCCGGAAGGCCTCGATCAGGCCATGGGCGAAGCCCGTGATGCCGGCGCGCATTACCTGCTCTACACACGTTTCGCCAAGGCTGACGACCGTATCGGCAACTCCGATGAGTGGCTGGACCAGGAAGCCGTGGATCGCCTCGGTATCGATGGCGGCGTGATTCAGATCATGTTGATCGAGACCAGCACCCAGTATTTGATTGATACTGCACGGATCAAGAGTCGTGGCGGTTTACTGACGTTCCATGACTCCAAACCCGAAGACCTCATCGGTCCGCCGCTGGCGCAATACGCACGCAGCCTGCTGGGGATCGGCGACCAGTAATCAAGGAGTACGCCATGAGTGACCCGCAAACAGCCAATGACCTGCTGGGGCAGATCCCCAAGACCAAAGGCCTGCCACCGGTACATTTGTGGAACCCGGATTTCTGCGGCGACATCGACATGCGCATCGCCCGCGACGGCACCTGGTACTACCTGGGTACGCCAATCGGGCGCAAGCCGATGGTCAAACTCTTCTCCACCATCATCCGCCGCGACGGCGATGATTACTTCCTCATCACCCCGGTCGAGAAGGTCGGGATCAAGGTCGATGACGCACCGTTCGTAGCGGTGTCTCTGGAAGTGGAAGGCGAGGGCGAGACGCAAGTGTTGCGCTTCACCACCAACGTAGAGGAAACCACCGAGGCGGGGGCTGAGCATCCGATCCGTGTCGAGATTGATCCCGAGACTCAAGAGCCTGCGCCCTATGTGCATGTGCGCAGCAACCTCGAAGCGTTGATTCACCGCAATGTGTTTTACCAGTTGGTCGAATTGGCGGTAAGTCGTGAGATCGATGGCCAGCGCTGGTTGGGCGTGTGGAGCGGCGGCGAGTTCTTCCGCATTGGCTTGGAACCCTGAGCGTTTCATTCCCTGACATCAAACTCATGTGGGAGCGGGCTTGCTCGCGAAAGCGTTGGTTCAGTCAATAATTCGCTGACTGAAACCACGCCTTCGCGAGCAAGCCCGCACACACATCTGGCTTATGGATCGCCTGCAAAATCCGATTGACTGTTATTCGTATGATGATTAGCGTAGGCACCCACGCGATTCGCCTTGAGGTGTTCATGTCCAGCAGCTTTCATGCGTCAACCGTTGACTGGCTGGGCAGTTGGATCGCTGCCGGCCAGGTCAAGCCGGGGCAGACCATCAAGGTCGAGGCGGATCTGGGCGAACAGCTTGGCGTCAGCCGCACGGTGATTCGCGAAGCGATCAAAACCCTCGTCGCCAAAGGCATGCTCGAAGTCGGGCCGAAAGTCGGTACGCGGGTGTTGCCGGTGCGGCGCTGGAATCTGTTCGATCCGCAAGTGGTGGGTTGGCTGTCGCGCAATGGCTTGCCGGAAAACTTCGTCGATGACTTGCTCGATTTACGCCGCACCATCGAGCCGATGGCGGTTCGCTGGGCCTGTGAGCGGGCGACGCCGGAACAGATCGAAGCAGTGCAACTGGCTTTCAATGCGCTGGAACGTGCTGTCGACAGCGGCATCGATTACAACCGCGCCGACCAGGCTTTCCATGAATGCATTCTCGCCGCCAGCCATAATCAGTTCATCGAACAAATGGTCCCGGCCCTCGGTGCGTTACTGGCGGTGTCGTTCGAAGTCTCCGCCGCCGACCCCGATGAACTGCGCCGCACCTTGCCGATCCATAAAGACATGGCCGATGCCATCGCGGCGCGTGATTCGACCCGTGGCGTGTGGGCGTGCATGACCTTGATCGACAATGCCGATCTGGCGATAAAACGTTTCTATCCGAAAGTCATGGCCGGTAGAAAAGCTAGCTGAAATTGTCGAGACATCCTGTCTGTGGGAGCGCGCTTGTTCGCGAATGCGTCAGGTCAGATACATCATTCATTGACTGACACTCCGCCTTCGCGAGCGAGCTCGCTCCCACAGTAAAACAACAACTCAGAAGGACTTGATATGCCGTTCACCGCCCTGACCCAACACCGCGCGCAACTCGGCGAAGGCCCGTTCTGGGATGCACCGACCCAGGCGTTGTACTGGGTCGATATCGCCGGTAAACAAGCGCTGCGTCTGATTGGTCAGAATGTGCAGATCTGGCAGATGCCCGAACATGTTTCGGCGTTCATTCCTTGCAACAGCGGCGATGCACTGGTGACGTTGAGCAGCGGTGTCTACCGACTGGATCTGGATTCACCGGGGCTCGAGCCACGATTGACGCTGTTTTGCGTCGCCGACCCGCAACCGGGCAACCGCGCCAACGAAGCCCGTTGTGATGCCTTGGGCCGGTTGTGGTTGGGCACCATGCAAAACAACATCGGCGAGCAAGGCGAGGATCTGCCGCTGGTGCGCCGTTCCGGTGGCCTGTTTCGCATCGATCCCGATCAGCGCGTCACACCGTTGCTGCTCGGTCTGGGCATCCCCAATACCTTGTTGTGGAGTGACGATGGCACCACGCTGCTGTTTGGTGAAAGTCTCGACAGCACGCTCAATCGATATTTCATCCGCACCGACGGCAGTCTCGACGCGCCGCAGGCCTTTCACTCATCCGATCAACACGGCGGCCCCGACGGCTCGGCCATGGACGCTGAAGGCTTTGTCTGGAACGCGCGCTGGGACGGCAGTTGCTTGTTGCGCCTCACGCCGCAAGGGCAGGTGGATCGCAAAATCGATCTGCCGGTCAGTCGTCCGACCAGTTGCGTGTTTGGTGGTGAAGACCTGAAAACCCTGTTCATCACCAGCGCGAAGAGTCCGCTGAATCATCCTCTGGACGGCGCGGTGCTGAGCATGCGCGTCGACGTTGCAGGAAAACTCTGTACGCGTTTTGCTGGCTAAATCCCAAAATATGGGATGCAAAATTATATATTGAGATTATTTGGTGGTCGGGTTTATAGTCGGCTCCAGCAGTAACACGCACTCACACTTAAAAAGAACAAAACAGGTGAAGTGATGCAGCGAATTCTTGTCGCCCGCGCAAGCGGGATCCGCCTTTCGCCACGGCTCCATGCCGTCAGCGACGCTTGCCTGTTTCCTTCCCGTTGCCGTCAGAACCGGACATCGACCGATGCCCGGTTTTTTTGCGTCTGTGTGCAGGAGGCTTGAGCCGTGGCTGAAGCGCTGACATTGCCGGCATTGCCGGCCCCGCCCAAAGGCGAGCGCCTGAAAAACAAGGTCGTGCTATTGACCGGGGCAGCTCAGGGTATTGGTGAAGCCATTGTTGCCGCCTTCGCCTCACAGCAAGCCAGATTACTTATCTGCGATATCCAGGCCGACAAGGTCGAGCAGGTCGCCGCTCATTGGCGCGACCAGGGCCATGACGTGCAAGCGCTCAAGGTCGATGTGTCGAGTCAGCAGGATCTGCACGCTCTGGCCCGACGCGCGGTGGAATTGCATGGCCGCATTGATGTGCTGGTCAACTGCGCCGGAGTCAATGTGTTCCGCGATCCGCTCTTGATGACCGAGGAAGACTGGCGCCGTTGCTTCGCCATTGATCTGGACGGCGCCTGGTATGGCTGCAAAGCGGTGTTGCCGCAAATGCTCGAACAGGGCGTAGGCAGCATCATCAATATCGCGTCGACCCATTCCAGCCACATCATTCCCGGCTGCTTTCCGTACCCGGTGGCCAAGCACGGCTTGCTCGGCCTGACTCGCGCGCTCGGCATCGAATACGCGCCCAAGGGCATTCGCGTCAACGCCATCGCGCCGGGCTATATCGAAACGCAGCTGAATGTCGATTACTGGAATGGCTTCGCCGATCCGCATGCCGAGCGCCAACGCGCCTTCGACCTGCACCCGCCGAAACGCATCGGCCAGCCGCTGGAAGTGGCGATGACGGCGGTATTTCTCGCCAGCGATGAAGCGCCGTTTATCAACGCCTCGTGCATCACCATCGATGGTGGTCGCTCGGTGATGTACCACGACTGAATAAAACGATTTTCCAGCGCTGAACTACGCTTGAAATCCAATCATCATACGATATGACTATTTTCAAACAGCTTCACTGAGAACACGCTTCAAGCTTTTCAAACCTTGCTCAAAAAAAATAACAAGGAGTCATCTGATGAAACGTCGATTCGGGATTCGTACCCTGTGCAGCACTGCCCTGGCGGTTACTGCGTTCAGCCTGAGCAGCGCGCTGCTCGCCGCCGACGCGGTGAAGATCGGTTTTCTGGTCAAGCAGGCCGAAGAACCCTGGTTCCAGACCGAATGGGCTTTTGCCGAAAAAGCCGCCAAGGACAAAGGCTTTGAACTGATCAAGATCGCCGTGCCTGATGGCGAGAAGACCCTTTCGGCGATCGACAGCCTGGCCGCCAACGGCGCGAAGGGCTTCGTGATCTGCCCTCCGGACGTGTCCCTCGGCCCGGCCATCATGGCCAAAGCCAAGATCAACGACCTGAAAGTGATTGCCGTCGATGACCGTTTCGTCGACGCCAACGGCAAGTTCATGGAAGACGTGCCGTACCTGGGCATGGCCGCGTTCGAAGTCGGCCAGAAGCAGGGCGCCGCCATGGCTGCCGAAGCGAAGAAGCGTAACTGGGACTGGAAAGACACCTACGCGGTGGTCAACACCTACAACGAACTCGACACCGGCAAGAAGCGCACCGACGGTTCGGTCGATGCCCTGAAAAAGGCCGGCATGCCGGAAGATCACATCCTCTTCGCCGCCCTGAAAACCCTCGACGTACCGGGCAGCATGGACGCCACCAACTCGGCGCTGGTCAAGCTGCCAGGCGCGGCGAAAAACCTGATCATCGGCGGCATGAACGACAACACCGTGCTGGGCGGCGTGCGCGCTACCGAAGCGGCCGGTTTCGCCGCGAGCAACGTGATCGGCATCGGCATCAACGGCACCGACGCCATCGGCGAATTGAAGAAGCCTAACAGCGGCTTCTTCGGTTCGATGCTGCCAAGTCCGCACATCGAAGGCTACAAGACCGCCGAGATGATGTACGAGTGGATCACCGCCGGCAAAGAACCGCCGAAGTACACCGCCATGGATGACGTCACCCTGATCACCCGCGAAAACTTCAAGCAAGAGCTGGAAAAAATCGGCCTGTGGAACTGACGCAGCGACGGCCCGGGCATCCGGGCCGTTTTTCGGTGTGAAGAGGTGGCTTTATGCACGCGCAATTACAGACACAAGAACAACACGGCGCCAGCGGCAGCCTGCGCTTTAACGGGATCGGCAAGACCTTTCCCGGCGTGAAAGCGCTCGACGGCATTAGCTTCGTCGCCCATCCCGGCCAGGTTCATGCCTTGATGGGCGAGAACGGCGCCGGCAAATCGACTCTGCTGAAGATCCTCGGTGGCGCTTACATTCCGAGCAGCGGCGAGCTGCAGATCGGCGAGCAGGCAATGGCCTTCAAGTCTACTGCCGACAGCATCGGCAGTGGCGTCGCAGTGATTCACCAGGAACTGCATCTGGTTCCGGAAATGACTGTGGCCGAGAACCTGTTTCTTGGCCACTTGCCGGCCAGCTTCGGTTTGATCAATCGCAGTGAGCTGCGCCAGAAAGCCTTGAATTGCCTGAACGGCCTGGCCGATGAAATCGATCCGCAAACCAAGGTCGGGCGCCTGTCGCTCGGCCAGCGCCAGTTGGTAGAAATCGCCAAAGCCTTGTCGCGCGGCGCCCACGTTATCGCTTTCGACGAACCGACCAGCAGCCTCTCGGCGCGCGAGATCGATCGCTTGATGGCGATCATCGGTCGTCTGCGCGACGAAGGCAAAGTGGTGCTCTACGTGTCCCATCGCATGGAAGAAGTGTTCCGCATCTGCGACGCCGTCACCGTGTTCAAGGACGGCCGCTACGTGCGTACCTTCGATGACATGAGCCAGCTGACCCACGATCAACTGGTGACCTGCATGGTCGGTCGCGACATTCAGGACATCTACGATTATCGCCATCGCCCGCGTGGCGCCGTGGCGTTGAAGGTCGATGGTTTGCTCGGCCCGGGTCTGCGCGAGCCGATCAGTTTCGAAGCGCACAAGGGCGAAATCCTTGGCCTGTTCGGACTGGTCGGGGCAGGGCGAACCGAGCTGTTTCGCCTGCTCAGTGGCTTGGAACGCAACACCGCCGGCCGTCTCGAATTGCGCGGTCATGAGTTGAAGCTGCGCTCGCCGCGTGACGCGATTGCAGCCGGCATTCTGCTCTGCCCGGAAGATCGCAAGAAGGAAGGCATCATCCCGCTGGCCAGCGTTGCCGAAAACATCAACATCAGTGCCCGTGGCGCGCATTCCGGGCTTGGCTGCCTGATCCGCGGCTTGTGGGAAAAGGGCAACGCCGACAAGCAGATCAAGGCCCTGAAAGTGAAAACCCCGCACGCCGGCCAGCAGATCAAGTTTCTCTCCGGCGGCAATCAACAGAAGGCCATTCTCGGCCGCTGGCTGTCGATGCCGATGAAAGTCCTGCTGCTCGACGAACCGACCCGTGGCATCGACATCGGCGCCAAGGCCGAGATCTACCAGATCATCCATAACCTCGCCGCCGACGGCATTTCGGTGATCGTGGTGTCCAGCGATCTGATGGAAGTGATGGGCATTTCCGATCGCATCCTGGTGCTGTGCGAAGGCGCCCTGCGCGGCGAAGTCAGCCGCGACCAGGCCAATGAATCCAACCTGCTGCAACTGGCTTTGCCACGCCACCGCGCTGACGGCGTGGCGAACTGAGAGGTGACTATGATGACTACCCAAAACGAAACCCTGCCGACCGAGCGCAAACCTTTGGACATGCGGCGCTTCCTCGATGACTGGGTCATGCTGCTGGCGGCGATCGGCATCTTCGTCGCCTGTACGCTGCTGATCGACAACTTCCTCTCGCCTTTGAACATGCGCGGTCTGGGCCTGGCGATTTCCACCACCGGCATCGCCGCGTGCACCATGTTGTATTGCCTGGCGTCGGGGCATTTCGACCTGTCGGTCGGCTCGGTAATCGCCTGCGCCGGTGTGGTTGCGGCGGTGGTGATGCGCGACACCAACAGCGTGTTTCTCGGCGTCAGCGCGGCGCTGGCGATGGGCCTGATCGTTGGCCTGATTAACGGCATCGTGATCGCCAAATTGCGCGTCAACGCGTTGATCACGACGCTGGCGACCATGCAGATCGTTCGCGGTCTGGCCTATATCTTTGCCAACGGCAAAGCGGTCGGTGTTTCGCAGGAATCGTTCTTCGTGTTCGGCAACGGCCAACTGTTTGGCGTGCCGGTGCCGATCCTGATCACTATCGTCTGCTTCCTGTTCTTCGGCTGGCTGCTGAACTACACCACTTACGGGCGCAACACCATGGCCATCGGGGGCAACCAGGAAGCGGCGCTGCTGGCGGGCGTCAACGTTGATCGCACCAAGATCATCATCTTCGCCGTGCACGGTTTGATCGGTGCGCTGGCGGGTGTGATTCTGGCATCGCGGATGACTTCCGGGCAGCCAATGATCGGCCAGGGTTTTGAACTGACGGTGATTTCGGCCTGCGTATTGGGCGGGGTTTCGCTGAGCGGCGGGATCGGCATGATCCGCCATGTGATTGCCGGGGTGTTGATTCTGGCGATCATCGAGAACGCAATGAACCTGAAGAACATCGACACGTTTTATCAGTATGTGATTCGTGGTTCGATTCTGTTGCTGGCCGTGGTCATCGACCGCCTGAAACAGCGCTGACACCCTCGCGCCTGCACAGATTCGGATTGCATCAAAAGTTGCAATTCATCCATCAACCTGTGGGAGCAGGCTTGCTCGCGAAAGCGTCATCCGGCGCAACACGTTCGGCGCCCCACAGCGCTTTCGCGAGCAAGCCCGCTCCCACAGTGATCGCATCCTCCTTTCTCCATCGGTCACCTCGCGCAAATATCCCTTGCCCGCCGCGCCTCGTTTCGGTTATCAATTTGTACATGATTAGACAGGTACGATTTGACAAGAAACAAAGGGTGGTCGACGAGCTCGTCCGACGCATCGAAAGCGGCCTCATGGAGGACGGTTTTCTATTGCCCGGCGAACATCAGTTGGCTCAAGAATTCCAGGTCAGCCGTGGCACCTTGCGTGAGGCGCTCGCCGAACTGAAGCGGCGCAAATACATCGCCACGCAGAGCGGAGTTGGCTCCATCGTCACCTTCGACGGTGTCGCCCTCGATCAGCGCAGCGGCTGGGCGCAGGCGTTGGCCGACAGCGGGGCGCTGATCAATACCGAAGTGTTGCGCCTTGAAGCCGTGACTCGTCCGGATCTGCTGGTGCGTTTCGGCACCGACCAATTCATCACTCTCGACCGTCGCCGGCGCGCTACCGACGGCACGCTGGTGTCGCTGGAACGCTCCTTGATGCCGGCCACCGGTGGCCTGGAAAGCCTGCCGCGCGTCGGTTTGATTGACAACTCCCTGACCATCACCCTGGCCGCCTATGGCTACATCGGCGAGCGCGGCGATCAATGGATCGGTGCCGAGCCTTTGAATGCCGAAGATGCCGAACTGCTCGGTCGCCCGGTTGGCACGGTGTTTCTCAAAGCCCTGCGCACCACCTACGACCGGCAGAACCGTTTCATGGAACAGGTCGAAAGCCTGCTCGACCCGGTGCATTTTCGTCTGCACCTGCAATTTGGAGAATCGAAATGACCTCGCTCAACCGTGCCCTCGGCGCTTTTTATGGTCTGGCCCTGGGTGATGCGCTGGGCATGCCGACACAATCGCTCGATCGCCAAACGATCAAGGCGCGTTTCGGCCAGATCACCGATCTGCAGGACGCCGGGCCGCTGCAACCGATCGCCGCAAACATGCCCAAAGGCTCGATCACTGATGACACCGAACAGGCGATTCTGGTCGGCGAGTTGTTGGTCGAAGGCCAGGGCCGCATCGAGCCGGCCGTCCTCGCCCAGCGTTTGATTGAATGGGAAGCCGAGATGCAGGCCAAAGGCTCGCAGGACTTGCTCGGCCCCTCGACCAAACGCGCCATTGAAATGATCCTCGCCGGGCATTCTCCGGAAGAAGCCGGGCGCTACGGCACCACCAACGGCGCGGCAATGCGCATTACCCCGGTGGGGATCGCCGCGAATGTGACCGACCCCGTGCGTTTTATCGCGGCAGTGGTGCAGGCGTGTCAGGTGACCCACAACACCACGCTGGGGATCTCCAGCGCGGCGGCGGTGGCGGCGGTGGTCTCCGCTGGGATCAACGGCGTCGATCTGGGCGAAGCGCTGAACCTCGGCCAACAGATTGCCCAGCAAGCTGAAGCCCATGGGCACTGGGTGGCGGGCGGGCGCATGGCCTCGCGGATCAGTTGGGCGCGCAGTATCAGCGTCGACAGCGACCAGGCACTGCTCGCCGATCTGCTTTACGACGTGATCGGTACGTCGGTGGCGTCCCAGGAGTCGGTGGTGGTTTCATTCGCTCTGGCCCAGCAAGTGGCCATCGGTGAGATGACGGCATTCGAAGCGCTTTGCATGGCCGCCAGCCTCGGTGGCGACACGGATACCATCGCGGCGATTCTTGG
Source organism: Pseudomonas sp. TSRC2-2 (assembly GCF_049897785.1). Classification (NCBI taxonomy): domain Bacteria; kingdom Pseudomonadati; phylum Pseudomonadota; class Gammaproteobacteria; order Pseudomonadales; family Pseudomonadaceae; genus Pseudomonas; species Pseudomonas sp. TSRC2-2. The sequence goes on along the minus strand of NZ_JAFCWZ010000011.1, from coordinate 261,148 downwards.
TGCCATGCTCGGGGCCTGCCTGGGTCTTGAATGCTGGCCCGAGCAGATGATCGAGACGGTGAAAGCTGTCAATCATCTTGAGCTGGAACCCCTCGTAAAAGGACTCCTCACCCTACGCTGAGGAACCCAGTGCAGGAGCTGCCGAAGGCTGCGATCTTTTGATCTTCAGCAGTCTTCAGTCGGTGGAAAATCAACGTCAAAAGATCGCAGCCTGCGGCAGCTCCTAAAGGGGAGAGGTGCAGGTATTCAATTGCCCATAAACACAAGAATGGCAACAGGAGCATTTTTCATGAGTTCATCAACCGCCGGGCAGAGTGTCGGGCAATTGGAAACCCGCGGCATCGAGCCGGTGCCGGAAGCCGAGTGCAATGGTCATCCGTTGCAACTGTTCTGGGTCTGGTTCGCCGCCAATATTTCCATTCTCGGCCTGCCGCTGGGCGCCACTTTGGTGGCGTTTCGCGGGCTGGCGATCTGGCAGGCGATCATCGTCGCGATCCTCGGCGCCGCCGGTTCGTTTGCCGTGGTCGGGATCATTTCGATTGCCGGGCGACGTGGCCGCGCGCCGAGTCTGACGCTGTCGCGCGCGATCTTCGGCGTACGCGGCAATATCGGCCCGACGCTGGTTTCGCTGATGTCGCGTCTGGGTTGGGAAACCGTCAACACCACCACTGCGGCGTTCGTGCTGCTGTCGCTGTGTTCGATCCTGTTTGGTTCGCCGGTCGAGGCGAAAAGTGCGCCGGTACTGACGTTGATCTTTATCGCCATTTTCGTGCTGCTGACCTTGTCGGTATCCGGCCTCGGCCACGCGACCCTGCTGGTGATTCAGAAGTGGGCGACTTACGTGTTCGGTGCGCTGAATATTTTCGTGGGTGGTTTCCTCTGCGCGACGATCGACTGGAGCGCGGTGTTCAACGCCACGCCGGCACCGCTGAGCGCGATGATCATCGGCATCGGCACCATGGCTGCCGGCACCGGCATCGGCTGGGCCAACGCTGGCGCCGACATGTCGCGTTACCAGCACCGCAGCGTCAAAGCCGTACGACTGGTCGCTTCCGCAGCGTTCGGCGCGGGCATTCCGCTGGTGCTGCTGATTACCCTCGGCGGCTTGCTCTCGGTGGGCAACAACGATCTCGCGTCCGCAACTGACCCGATCGTAGCGATCCGCGACATGTTGCCAACCTGGATGGCCGTGCCGTACCTGATCACCGCGTTCGGCGGTCTGCTGCTGTCGAACAATCTGTCGGTGTACTCCGCCGGTTTGACCACTCTGACGCTGGGCCTCAAGGTCAAACGCGTCTATGCGGTGGTGGTCGACATCGTCGCGATCTTCGCCGGCTCGATCTACTTCATGTTGATCGCCGACAGTTTCTACGGACCGTTCATTACCTTCATTTCCCTGCTGGCGGTGCCGATCACCGCATGGGTCGGGATCTTTGTGGTCGACCTGATTCACCGTCACTACTACAGCCCCAAAGACCTGCTCGATGTCAGCCCGAGTAGCGCTTACTGGTATCGCGGCGGCGTAGAATGGCGCGCATTCGGCGCCTGGGCGATCGCCATCGTCCTCGGTTTCAGCTTCACCACCATCGGCACCACGGTGCAAAACGTCTGGTTCAAGGGCTTTCTGTCCGACTCCTGGCTAGGCCACAACGGCCTCGGCTGGATCGTGACCTTTGTCGTCGCCGGTGGCATTTACCTGGTACTGGGCGGCGCGAAAGATCGCCGCGCCGCGCAACCCGAGAATGCTCATGCCTAAGATGTTGCACACCGGCCAGGTCATCATCGACCTGGTCATGGCCGTGGATAAATTGCCGCAGATTGGCGGCGACGTGCTGGCGCAGTCGGCGGGGTTCGAAGCCGGCGGCGGCTTCAACGTGATGGCGGCAGCGGTACGTAACGGGCTGCCGGTGGTCTATCTCGGTCGCCATGGCAGCGGGCGCTTCGGCGATCTGGCGCGCCAAGCGATGCAGGCAGAAGGTATCTGTATTGGCGTCCGCGAGCCGGCCGAGCGCGACACCGGTTTGTGCGTGGCGCTGACCGATTCGTCGGCCGAGCGCAGTTTCATTTCCTACATCGGCGCTGAGGGCGAGGTGACGGAGGAGGATCTGAGCAGCGTGGCTGCCGAGCCCGGCGATTATGTGTATCTCAGCGGTTACAGCCTGCTGCACGAGGGCAAGGCGCTGGCATTGCTCGACTGGACAATGGCGCTGCCGGCGGCGGTCAACGTGGTGTTCGATCCGGGGCCGTTGGTGGAATCCCCCGATGCGCCAATGATGCAGACGTTGCTGCCGCGCATTGATGTCTGGACCAGCAACAGTGTCGAGGCGCTGCGATTCACCGGGGCCGATGAGATTGGCGTCGCAATGGATCGCCTCGCGGAACTCCTGCCGGACCATGTGCTGATGGTGGTGCGCGACGGGCCGCAAGGTTGCTGGATTCAGCAGCGTGGCGAACGCCGACAGGTGCCGGGGTTTGCTGTGAAAGCGGTGGACAGCAATGGCGCCGGTGATGCCCACGCTGGCGTGTTCATCGCCGGATTGGCGCACGGATTGGATGCACTGAAAGCGGCGCGGCGGGCGAATGCGGCAGCGGCACTGGCGGTGACTCGGTGGGGGCCGGCGACATCGCCGGGGGCGGGTGAGTTGGATGCTTTCATCCGCGAGTCCTGCGGTGACTGACCCCAAGCCTTCGCGAGCAGGCTCGCTCCCACACAGGATCTAAGTCGTATACAAATCTTCTGTAGGAGCTGCCGAAGGCTGCGATCTTTTGATCTTGAAAAGCACAAGATCGCAGCCTTCGGCAGCTCCTACAGTGGGCGTCGTTCTAGCCAGCCTTGCGCAACGCCTCGATCAACTCCTGCTTGCGCATCGATGAGCGCCCCGGAATGTTCTTCGCCCGGGCCTCTTTCATCAGGCTGTCGACAGTCTGGGTATCCTTCGAAGTTTCGCTTTTGCGCGAATGGCCCTTGCGGCTGGCCACCGCGCGGCGCGATGACTCTTTGCGATCTTCCGACTTGGCACCGGCGGGCTTCTTGCGACCCGAACCGCCGGACTTCTCACCGCCACCGGACTGCTTGTTGACCGTCGCCCAAGCGCGAGCCTCAGCCTCATCTTTGGACACGCCCTTTTGCTCGTAGCTGTCTTCGATGTGCTCGGCTTTGCGCTTCTGTTCGCTGGTGTATTTGTCTTTGCTTCCACGAGGCATGGGATTTCTCCTCAATTTGCGGATCCGGCCGCTCGCCGCTTCGACGGCGAGCGGCGTGGCACTACTGCAGATCCAGTTTGCGCGCCGCTTCGACGCCGGCAGAACTGAGCTTGATCGGCAGGTTCAGCGAGTGTTCGCCCGCTTCGCTGCAGGTCACATGACCATGGTGAATCAGCCCGCGATCCTGCAGGGCGGCGAGGGCGCTGGCCACGACTTTCTCGCCCCGGTAATTGTCCAGCACCTCCTTGCCCAGGCCGTTGGGATGGGCGTGCAGCAGGCGGGTGAGAACTTCTTTTTCCAGGTCTTTGTCGACGTTCATGGTTACCTCTTCATGGGCGTGAATAGGGCGCTCGCGTCGGCGAACTACTGACCGGCACCTTCGGAACCGGAGCCACCGGTGGTGGTTTTCGAGCCAACACCGGGGCCGGCATTGTCAGGCGCCACGGTAGGGGAATCAGGCGTATTCATGCCGCCCTGACGGCCCGGATCACTGCCTTGAGTGCGCGGGTCGGTGCCGGTGGCCGGTGGCTGATTGATCAGCGGCACGCCGGAGCCATCGGTGTTCATGCCGGGGGCACTGTTGATGGCGGGGGCGCGTGGCGGGGTCGGATCGGTAGGGCCAGTGCCCGCTGCCGTGGACGAGGCGGCGAACACCGCAGGGCAGAGCAGGGCGCTGAAGACTAAAGCGGTCAACCTTGACGGGATCATAGGGCTTCTCCAGTGATTGGAATCCTTACACTTGGTTGGTCAGCCCTGGTGACGGATTGGTGCCTGAGGATCGACGAACGGTCTAAACCGGCGTGGTGGTCGTGACCTGAAATCTGCGCCAGAGCAACCTGCCGACAGTGACCAGCCAGTTCGCCAGCGCCACGCCCAATACCGTCAGCAGCAATGCCGGCAGGCCCTGCTCAACGATGATTTTGCCGGCCAGCAACGGGAAGCCGAACACACCGATAAAGTACGCGAGACTGAACAGCAGCAGCGCCTGGGAGGTCGTGCCATCCGGTGCCTGATTGGCGGCAAGGCCGTTAATCACCGAGTAAGTCAGCCCGTAACCGACGCCGAGCATGACCGCTGCCAGCAGATAGGAGAGGCTACTGTCGACACCGAAAGTGAGCAGCGCAATCGAGGCCAGCATCAAGCCTGACAACAGGCAAGACGCGCGCAGCGGATCGCGTTTGACCACGTAACCTGCGATCAACATTCGACTGCAAATCGCCGCGCCCGTGAATCCCGCAAAGAACAGCGAATAATCCAGCGACCGCGCGGCGGCATAGCTGGTCTGGAAACTGGACAGACCGCCGAACACACAGCCGCCCAGTCCGACCATGATGATCGGCAAAACCGCGCGCGAACTCAGTACTTGTGTGGTCGCACGCCAAGTGATTTTTGCCGCTGTCATGACCTGCGTGCCTTTCAGCTTCGTTGCGAGGTGCCAGAACAGCAGCGCACCGATCAGGCTCGCCAGCGCCGCCAGATGAAACGCTGCCGTCACCGGTAGATCGAGTGCGCGGGCGGCGCGCCCAAGCAGTGGCCCGCTTCCAATGCCGCTCATCATGCTGCCGGACAACAAAGCAAAATACTTCGCGCGCTGAGCGGGAATGACCAGACTGGCAACGATGATCGGCCCCAAGGTGTAGAACACTCCCCAACCCAAGCCCAGCAGCAAACCAAAAAACAGCAGCCAGTGACCGACCCCCGGCGTCGTTGCAAAACCCAGGCTCGCCGCCACCAGCAGCAACCCGAACAAAGCAATCGAACGCGCCGCGCCCAGCAGATCCGACAGGTGACCGCAGGCCAGTACGGCGACAAAGGTACTGAGCATGGCTGCAGAAATCACATGGCCGGCGTCGTGTTCATTGCCGCCACGCGCGGCGATCAACAGCGACAACAAAAACGTCGAACCATACGACAGCGACAACAGATAACTGGCGAGACAGAGCAGGCCGAACAGTTTGTTCGAGACCGCAGGCGTTGCTTGCGACATGACGCGCTTCCTTGTGCGGGGAAATCAGCGCCATCTGTTTACCACGGAGGGCGTGCGCGTCAGGTGTGAGGTTGCTGAAGTCAGGATCGCTTTTGGCCGGAGTAATCGGTTTCGACGATGCCGATCTCTTCCTTGAACTGCTCCATGAAACCCTTCAGGCGTTGATGACGAATCTTGGCAAGCCGCTGGCCGCTCACGGTCTGAAAACCGTCAGCCAGATGCAGCAGTTTGGTCTGGAAATGATCGAGGCAAAAACGCGTGTCGTCGTACTCACGCTCAAGCGCTTCGGGATCCTGCGAGTCGTACAGCGCCGAGCCCATGCGTCCGGCCACGTAGAAGGTTCGGGCGACGCCGAGCATGCCCAGCGAGTCGAGGCGATCGGCGTCCTGGACGATTTTCGCCTCGAGGGTCAGCGCAGTGATGTTGGCGGAAAAACTGTGGGCTTCGATGGCGTGGGCGACGTTAGTGATTTTCTCGCTGGGCCAATTCACTCCCTTCAGCACGCAAGCCGCTTTTTCCGCTGCCAGACGCGAAGCCTGCGAGCGTTGCGGGGAGTTTTTCTCGACCGCTACGCAATCGTGCAGCAGCACGGCGGCCAGCAAAACTTCGAGATCGCCGCCTTCGGCTGCCTGCAGAGTACGTGCGTTGTGCCAAACGCGCTGCAGGTGGGCAAGGTCGTGGGCGCCGTCGTCTGAGGGTTCAAGTGCGTGGGGCAGCAACTGCGCCGCAAGGGTCGTCATCGGCACGAATGCATTAAGGCTCATCAGATTCCTTTCAGGTTGGCTTGGTACCTGTGGGGGCGGTGTTGGTAATGACTGTACATTAATCCCGTTTTGCCATGTGACGAGCGCCGCTGCGCGTCTTAGTATGGCGCTTTAATTTGCACACAAGGCCCGTCCATGACGATCGAAATCCGCCCGGCGACCCCCAGCGATGCGCCACAAATCCTCACCTTTATCACCGAACTCGCCGATTTCGAAAAGGCCCGCCACGAAGTCATCGCCAGCGTCGCCGACATCGAACGCAGCCTGTTCGGCGAAGGTGCCACCGCCCACGGCCTGATCTGCCTGCGCGACGGCTTGCCGATCGGCTTCGCGGTGTTCTTCTTCAGTTATTCGACTTGGCTGGGCAGCAACTGCCTGTACCTCGAAGACCTCTACATCACCCCCGAACAACGCGGCGGCGGTGCCGGCAAAACGCTGCTGCGCCACCTGGCAAAAATCGCCTGCGCCAACGACTGCGGCCGCTTCGAATGGAGCGTGCTGGAATGGAACACCCCGGCCATCGAATTCTACAAATCCCTCGGTGCCCAGCCGCAGGAAGAGTGGGTGCGGTATCGCATGGATGGCAAGGTGTTGCGCGAATTTGCGCAAGGCTGAGTCACTGCCGCTCGGACGTCTGTCTGTCGATCCGCAAGCTGAAATAGCCTTGCGCCCGTTTTGTCAGGCAGTCGCCTGCCGTTGTCTTTTCAGCTGTATTTCAAAGGATTGAATCTTGAGTTTTCGACACTTCAAGCAAGTGATGCTGTGCGGTTTTTTATTGTGTTCGTCATGCATGCACCTCAACGTTCCGCCCGCAAGACTGGAATTTGTTTCCATCGACCGCGTGAACTCTTCTTATTACGACTTGCGATTTACATCCGATAGAAATCTTGTCGACCTGTATAAGGCGCATGGACGCGAAGGTCAGATTGGCACCTGGATTCATTGCTCGCTGAATGGTGACCCAGACTTTTCCATCGAACACACCATTGTCCTGGAAGCCTCGGGAATCGTCAGCAGCATGCGTTTGATCGAGGGCGATCGCCGCTATGAGATGCTCGCGGCCATCAGTGTCGAAAATCATGCCCTTGATGACGGCCGCAACTACATCAGGCCCAGTGAGTTGGTACAAATTCTCAAGCCACAGCAGTACGTCCCGTGCAAGGTGGTCATCACCGCGTTCCCGTTCGTGGCGTACTACTCGAAAGTCATGTACGTGCCTGCATCCCGATTCATCCATGCCGTCGAAAATCCTTGGCTGGCCCCTGCGCGTATATCCCTTGAGTTGTCACAGCAACCAAGGTCGCTGCTGCCTTTTGCGTCCGTTTGCATTGTGCGTTGGCGTTATGACCCGGCAGGCGGATATGACCATATCGACAGATTGGGATCCTGTAGTGATGTGCCCTACGCCGGCATGCTGGCATCGTTTGCGCCGTATACGACGAAGCTGAAAATTGTCTCTGGTTCCGAGCAGGCCCCGGAACCGTTCGCGGCTTACACCATACTTCGTGGTGACGGACGCCAAGAGCCTGGAATCGCCGACGAAAAAGGCCGTACCCATGAGGTGGGTGCCAGTGAGCACGAAGTGGTGAAGGTCTTGATCAACGCTCAGATGAACGTTGTCGAGCGCTGGACGAAATGGACGAATTCCGTCCCATAATATGGGACTCATATTTATATATTGAGATTTCTTGTCCCCCGGGTTTATAGTCCGTCGCACTCACTGCCAAAAACAAAACAGGTGAAGCGATGCAGGCGCAATTGATCGCGCTCGATTGGGGGACAACCTCATTACGTGCTTACAAACTCGCGGCCGACGGTGTGGTGCTGGAGCAGCGTGCGCTGTCGTCCGGAATCATGCAGTTGCCCAAGACCCCGCGAATCATCCACGGTCGTGAATGCGCCGATGGTTTTGAACTGGCCTTCGACGAGGCCTGTGGTGACTGGCTCGACGCGCAGCCAGGTCTGCCGGTGATCGCTTGCGGCATGGTCGGCAGTGCGCAGGGCTGGCGCGAAGCGGCTTACTGCGAGACGCCAGCCGACGTCGCCCATCTCGGAAATTCCCTACAAATCGTTGTCAGCTTGCGCGGCACGCCGGTGCATATTGTCCCGGGCGTGGTTCAGCGCTCACGTCTGCCCAATGTCATGCGTGGCGAAGAAACCCAAGTCCTCGGTGTGTTGCAAAGTCTGCCGGACGCGGCGGGTAATGACCTGTTGATCGGCCTGCCGGGCAGCCACTCGAAATGGGTGGAAGTGGTCGATGGTCGCATCACCCATTTCGACACGTTCATGACCGGCGAAGTTTTCGCTGTGCTCAGCGAGCACAGCATCCTTGGTCGTACCCAACAACCGAGCGCGACCTTCGATGCGCAAGCGTTCGATCGTGGCGTGCAAATCGCGCTGTCGGTGGATGCTGAACTCGGCGTGCTGTCGACCCTGTTCAGCGCCCGCACCCTCGGCCTCACTGGCGAACTGAGCCCGAGCGCTCAGGCGGATTATCTCTCGGGTCTGATGATCGGCCATGAGCTGGCCGCACTCGCCAATGTGCAACGTCGCCGGCGCCACCAACCGAATCTTCCAGCGATCGTGCTCATCGGCAATGCGCAGCTGTGCACGCGTTATCGCCGAGCCCTGGACGCTTGCGGCTTCGCCCAGGTGACGCTGGCCGAGCAAGCTACCGAGCGTGGCCTGTGGCAACTGGCGCGCGCCGCCGGACTGATCGATTCCTCATCCCGTTAACCCTGACTGGAGGCCTGACATGCTCAAGCAAGCACTGGCACAAAACGGTCTGATCGCGATTCTGCGTGGCCTGCAACCGCAGGAAGCCGCGGCTGTCGGAGAAGTCCTGTATTGCGCCGGATTTCGCGTCATCGAAGTACCGCTCAATTCCCCATCGCCGTACGAAAGTATCCGCATCCTGCGTGATGCGCTGCCCGCCGATTGCCTGATCGGTGCCGGCACGGTACTCAGCCCCGAGCAGGTCGAGCAGGTCAAAGCGGCTGGCGGACAAGTGATCGTCATGCCGCACAGCGACGCCAAGGTCCTGCGCGCGGCGAAAGCGGCGGGGCTGTACCTGTCGCCGGGCGTCGCTACGCCGACCGAGGCCTTTGCGGCACTGGCCGAAGGTGCGGACATTCTCAAGCTGTTCCCGGCCGAGCAAATGAGCCCGGCGGTCGTCAAAGCCTGGCTCGCGGTGTTGCCAACCGGCACGGTGCTGGCGCCGGTGGGGGGGATTACGCCGGACAACATGCAGGCCTTTATAGACGCTGGGGTAAAAGGTTTCGGCCTCGGCTCGGGCCTGTTCAAACCGGGCATGACGCCTGAGCAGATGGCGGTCAACGCCAAGGCCTACGTGGCTGCCTGGAAAGCCCTGCGTTAAGACTTTTTGGCGCTGTGTGCGCTGCATCTAATAAAAGCTGCATTTACAAAAGAGAGCAGAGATGAAAATCACCAAACTCACGACCTTCATCGTCCCGCCGCGCTGGTGCTTCCTCAAAGTCGAAACCGACGAAGGCGTGACCGGATGGGGCGAACCCGTGGTCGAAGGGCGCGCGCACACGGTCGCCGCTGCCGTTGAAGAATTGTCCGACTACCTGATCGGTAAAGACCCACGCAATATCGAAGACATCTGGACCGTGCTCTACCGCGGCGGCTTCTACCGTGGCGGCGCGATCCACATGAGCGCGCTGGCCGGTATCGATCAGGCATTGTGGGATATCAAGGGCAAGGCGCTCGGTGTCTCGGTCAGCGATTTGCTCGGCGGCCAGGTGCGCGACAAGATTCGTGTGTATTCGTGGATTGGCGGCGACCGTCCGGCCGACACTGCGCGTGCGGCAAAAGAGGCGGTGAGCCGTGGTTTCACGGCGGTGAAAATGAACGGCACCGAAGAGCTGCAGTTCCTCGACACCTTCGAGAAAGTCGATCTCGCCTTGGCCAACGTCGCCGCCGTGCGTGACGCAGTCGGGCCGAACGTCGGCATCGGCGTCGACTTCCATGGCCGCGTGCACAAGCCCATGGCCAAGGTGCTGATGAAGGAACTTGACCCTTACAAACTGATGTTCATCGAAGAACCCGTGCTCAGCGAAAACTACGAAGCGCTGAAAGAACTTGCGCCTCTAACCAGCACGCCGATTGCCCTCGGTGAGCGGCTGTTCTCGCGCTGGGACTTTAAGCGGGTGTTGAGCGAAGGCTACGTCGACATCATCCAGCCGGACGCCTCACACGCCGGCGGCATCACCGAAACCCGCAAGATCGCCAACATGGCCGAAGCCTACGACGTCGCGCTGGCGCTGCATTGCCCGCTGGGGCCGATTGCGCTGGCGGCGTGTTTGCAACTCGACGCGGCTTGCTACAACGCGTTTATCCAGGAACAGAGCCTGGGCATCCATTACAACGAGAGCAACGATTTGCTCGACTATGTGAAGGATCCGCGCGTGTTCGACTACGACCAGGGCTTCGTCAAGATTCCGAATGGCCCGGGACTCGGCATCGAGATCAACGAGGAATACGTGATCGAACGCGCGGCAGTCGGCCACCGCTGGCGTAATCCGATCTGGCGCCATGCCGATGGCAGTTTTGCCGAGTGGTGAGTCTGTGACTCGCTAGCATCAGATCGTTCCCACGCTCTGCGTGGGAATGCCTCAATGGACGCTCTGCGTCCGCTGCTGGGACGCGGAGCGTCCCGGGCTGCATTCCCACGCGGAGCGTGGGAACGATCAGTTCTCCGAGGGAGAGGAGATCTGCGTCATGACCTCAAACAAACATAAAAAGAGGCATCTCTCATGCAAACGCACACCCTCTCCGGGCAGGCGTCTTTAGTCACGCCTAGCCGCAAGCGATTTTTCATCATGGTGTTGCTGTTCATCACCGTGGTCATCAACTACCTCGACCGCAGCAACCTGTCGATTGCCGCGCCGGCGCTGACCAGCGAGCTGGGCATCGATCCGGTTCACGTCGGTCTTATTTTCTCTGCCTTCGGCTGGACGTACGCCGCGATGCAGATCCCCGGCGGCTGGCTGGTCGATCGCGTGCCGCCACGCATCCTCTACAGCGTGGCGCTGTTGCTGTGGTCGGTGGCCACGGTGATGCTCGGTTTCGTCAGCAGCTTCATCGCGCTGTTTGTGCTGCGCATGGCCGTTGGTGCGCTGGAAGCCCCGGCGTATCCGATCAACAGCCGCGTGGTCACCACCTGGTTTCCCGAGCGCGAACGCGCCACGGCGATCGGTTTCTACACCTCCGGGCAGTTTGTCGGTCTGGCCTTCCTGACCCCGGTGCTGGCGTGGCTGCAACACGAATTCGGCTGGCACATGGTCTTCGTCGCCACCGGTGCGGTGGGCATTCTCTGGGCAGTGATCTGGTACGCGGTGTATCGCGAGCCGCGTGAATTCAAAGGCACCAACCAAGCGGAAATCGATCTGATCCGCGAGGGTGGCGGCCTGGTCGATATCCAGGCGGAAACGGCGAAGGTCAAGGCCAAATTCAGTTGGACCGATCTGGGCATTGTCCTGAGCAAGCGCAAATTGTGGGGTATCTACCTCGGCCAGTTCTGCCTGAACTCGACGCTGTGGTTCTTCCTCACCTGGTTTCCGACCTACCTGGTGAAATATCGCGGCATGGACTTCATCAAGTCCGGCCTGCTCGCGTCGCTGCCATTTCTCGCAGCCTTTGTCGGTGTGTTGTGCTCGGGATTCTTCTCCGACTTCCTGATCCGTCGCGGCTACACCGTGGGCTTTGCGCGCAAGTTGCCGATTATTGGCGGGCTGTTGATTTCGACCTCGATCATCGGTGCCAACTTTGTTGAGTCGACGCCGTTGGTGATTGCCTTTCTCGCATTGGCATTTTTCGGCAACGGCCTGGCGTCGATCACCTGGTCGCTGGTATCGACGCTGGCACCGGCGCGTTTGCTCGGTCTGACCGGTGGGGTGTTCAATTTCATCGGCAATTTGTCGGCGATCGCCACACCGATCGTTATCGGCTTTCTTGCCACCGGTGATTCGTTCGCCCCAGCGATCACCTACATCGCCGTGCTCGCGCTGGTCGGTGCCTTGTCCTACGTGCTGCTGGTGGGCAAGGTCGAGCGTATCGAGTTGTAGTGCTCTGCGTCGGGCGACCATAATGCCGCCCGTTCCTTCGCTCAACGGTAAAAGGCTGGATATGCAGGAAGACGCCCCGGAAAAAACCAAGGACGCCGCGCCCACCGGCACCCAGACGCTGCTGCGCGGCCTCGGTGTGGTGCAAGCGGTGGCCAGTGGCGCGCGTGATCTCAAAGAGATTGCCCGACTGATCGGCACCACGCGCAGCACCACCCATCGTCTGGCCAGTTGCCTGGTCGACGAGCGCTACCTGCGCGTGGTGCCGCAAATCGGTTATCTGCTCGGGCCGAAGCTGATCGAACTGGGCTTTCAGGCCCGCGAAGAATTGCCGCTGGTGACCCTGGCCGGGCCGTATCTGGATGAGTTGTCGGCGCTGACTGGCGACACGGTGCACCTGGGCATTCGCGAAGGCGACGAGGTGTTGTATCTGCTAAAGAATCCTGGCCGCAACGGCCCGGAAATGCGCTCGCGGGTCGGCCATCGCATGCCGCTGGTGCGCACCGGGATCGGCAAGGCCTTGATGCTCGATGATTCGCTGCAGGATTGGCGGCGGCTGTACGACATAAGTCTGCCGGCAGGTGGGAAAAGTCAGTTCTGGCCGCAGCATCCCCAGCAGTCGTGGGAACAGCTTGAGCAGCGCATGGGCGAATACGTCGCCGGTGGCTACGCGTTCGACCTGGAAGACAACGAACCGTCGATCCGCTGCGTGGCGGCGCCGATTCGTGATGCGAGCAAGGGCATCGTCGCGGCTATCAGTATCGCCAGCACCGTGCCCTATATGCCGCTGGAAAAAATGGCCGAGCTGATTCCCCTGATCAAAGGGGTCACAGCCCGGCTGTCGGCGGAGCTAGGCTTGAAGGTATAAGCCTCTGAGGTTTAAGCCTTGAGCGTGGCCATGTCGATGACGAAACGGTACTTCACGTCGCCGGCAATCATCCGCGCGTAAGCCTCGTTGATCTGGCGGATGTCGAGCATTTCAATGTCGCAGGTGATGTTGTGTTCGGCGCAGAAATCCAGCACTTCCTGGGTTTCCGCGACGCCACCGATCAACGAGCCGGCCAACACGCGACGCCCCAGAACCAGTTTGGCCGCATGCACCGGCGGATCGATCGGTTCGATCAGGCCGACCAGAATGTGCACGCCGTCAAAACGCAGGGTGTCGAGGTACGGGTTCAGATCGTGTTGCACCGGAATGGTGTCGAGCAGGAAATCGAAGTAACCGGCCGCGGCTTTCATTTGCTCGGCGTCGGTCGACACGATCACATGATCGGCGCCCTGACGCCGACCTTCTTCGGCCTTGCTCGCCGAGCGGGTGAACAGCGTCACTTCAGCGCCCATGGCCTTGGCGAACTTGATGCCCATGTGGCCGAGGCCGCCCATGCCGAGAATCCCGACCTTGTCACCGGCTTTCACGCCGTAGTGCTTGAGCGGCGAGTAGGTGGTGATGCCGGCGCAGAGAATCGGTGCGGCACTGGCCAACGCCAGACGTTCCGGGATCCGCACAACAAAATGTTCGCTGACCACGATGCTGTCGGAATAACCGCCCATGGTATTGCTGCCGTCGACCCGATCCGGGGTGGCGTAAGTCATGGTCGGGCCTTCGAGGCAATATTGCTCGAGGTTCGCCTGACAGGCTTCGCAGCTGCGGCAGGAGTCGACCATGCAGCCGACGCCGACCAGATCGCCTACCTTGTGACGGGTGACATTCGCACCGACAGCGGTGACTTTTCCGACGATCTCATGGCCGGGCATCAGCGGATAAACGGCGATGCCCCATTCGTTGCGTGCCTGGTGGATGTCGGAGTGGCAGACGCCGCAGTAAAGAATTTCGATCGACACGTCGTCGGCGCGCAGGCTGCGACGTTCGAATTTCATCGGGGCGAGGGGAGTGGTGGCCGATTGGGCGGCATAGCCGATGGCGGTGTACATGGGTGACCTCGCAAAAGCAGTGACAAGTGAGGCGGTGAATTCTGGGCGCCAAGCGCGGGTGCGGCCATGACGAATTCTCCGGGTCTCATGCCTAATCCTCCGGCATGCGGGTTGTGGCAGTCGCTTTGGCCAGCGGATCTGCGATGATGTTTTCCTCCCTTTTTCCCTGATTTTTACGAAGACCTATTCGATGCAGTTGACCCGTCATCTTGATGCCAATGCCCGGCTGGTTTCGCTGATCGAACCGCTGGCGCTACGCGATGGCTATAGCCAGACCGGTCTGCCCGGTGTGCAGATATTGCGCGCCAGTTGCGACGTCGCCCGTGGCCCGCATATTTACGAGCCGAGCCTGATGATCATCGCTCAGGGCAGCAAACTGGCATTTCTCGGCCCTCGGACCATGGAATATGGCGCCGGGCATTATTTGATTCAGGCGCTGCCGGTACCTTTCGAGTGTGAAACCTTCGCCTTGCCAAATGCGCCGTTGCTTGGTGTGTCGGTGGCGATTGATCGCGTTCTGCTCGGCGAACTGGTGTTGGCCATGGGGCTGGCGCCGGGGCGGCATATTCCGGCGCAGACGCCGGAATCGATGACCTCGGTGGTGCTCGACGATGGCATGCGCGGTTGCGTCGAACGGCTACTCAGCTGTCTGCACGATCCGCTGGAATGCCAGATTCTCGGCCCGGCGCGGGTGCGTGAATTATTGTTCGTCGCGCTGCGCGGGCCGCAGGCGGATGTGTTGCGCGCCTTGGTCGAACAGCAAGGGCAGTTCGCCCGGGTGGCGGCGTCGATCAGCCATCTGCATGCGCATTACACCGAGCCTTTGAATGTCGAGACACTGGCCGGGTGCGCGAACATGAGCGTGTCGACCTTTCACGAGCATTTCAAACGCAGCACTTTGCTGTCGCCGGTGCAGTATCTCAAACGTTTACGCTTGTTGAAGGCGCAGACGTTGCTGGTGGCTGAAGGGCTGGGTGTGGCGCAAGTGGCGCATCGCGTGGGGTATCAGAGCACGTCGCAGTTCAGTCGCGAGTACAAGCGTTACTTCGAACGCAGCCCGGGGGATGAGCGCGCTGCTTGAGTTATCACTCATTCCTGTAGGCGCAGCCTCGTTTCACTCGACAGCTCCTGCAGGGGGAGACGCGGGCAACAAAAAGGCCCCCATTGCGGGAGCCTTGTTGTTCAGCGCTACGACTTACATATTCGGATAAGTCGGGCCGCCGGCGCCTTCCGGCGCCACCCAGGTGATGTTCTGCGCAGGGTCCTTGATGTCACAGGTCTTGCAGTGCACGCAGTTCTGGGCGTTGATCTGGAAGCGCTTCTCGCCGTCTTCCTTGGTGATGACCTCGTACACGCCGGCCGGGCAGTAGCGCTGCGCCGGTTCGTCGTACAGCGGCAGGTTTTTGCTGATCGGGATGCTCGGGTCGGTCAGCTTCAAGTGGCACGGCTGCTCTTCTTCGTGGTTGGTACCGGAGATGAACACCGAGCTGAGTTTGTCGAAACTCAGTTTGCCGTCGGGTTTTGGATAGTCGATCTTTTTGCAATCGGCCGCGAGCTTCAGGCAGGCGTAATCCGGTTTGGTGTCGCGCAGGGTGAACGGCAGTTTGCCGCCGAAGATGTTCTGGTCCAGCCAGTTGAACCCACCGCCGATGATCGCGCCGTACTTGTGAATCGCCGCGCCGAAATTACGGCTGGCGAACAGTTCTTCGTGCAGCCAGCTGTTTTTGAATGCGTCGACATAAGTCGTCAGTTCGACCGTGCAGTCCTGCTCGGCGAACAGCGCGTCTGCCACCGATTCTGCCGCGAGCATGCCGGACTTCATCGCCGTGTGGCTGCCTTTGATCTTGGCGAAGTTCAGGGTACCGAGGTCGCAACCGATCAGCGCGCCGCCCTTGAAGACCATTTTCGGCAGCGAGTTCAGGCCGCCCTTGGCGATGGCGCGGGCGCCGTAGCTGACGCGCTTGCCGCCTTCCAGGTATTGCTTGAGCACCGGGTGATGCTTGAGGCGCTGGAATTCATCGAAGGGCGACAGGTAAGTATTGCTGTAGGACAGGTCGACGATGAGGCCGACCACCACCTGATTGTTTTCCAGGTGATAGAGGAACGAGCCGCCGGTGTTCTCGGTGCCCATGATGTCCAGCGGCCAGCCGGCGGTGTGCACCACCAGGCCTGGCTGATGCTTGGCCGGGTCGATTTCCCAGATTTCTTTCAGACCGATGCCGTAATGCTGAACGTCGGCATCGCTGTCGAGGTTGTAGCGCTTGATCAGTTGCTTGCCGATGTGACCACGGCAGCCTTCGGCGAACAGCGTGTATTTGCCACGCAATTCCATGCCCGGGGTGTACAGGCCTTCTTTCGGGTTTCCTTCGCGGTCGACGCCCAGATCACCGGTGATGATCCCGCGCACCACGCCGTTTTCATCGATCAGCGCTTCCTGAGCGGCGAAGCCGGGGTAGATTTCCACGCCGAGGTTTTCGGCCTGCTGAGCCAGCCAGCGGCACAGGTTGCCGAGGGAAATAATGTAGTTGCCTTCGTTGTGCATGGTCTTGGGCACAAAGAAATCAGGAATCTTCTGCGCGCTGTCGGCGTTTTTCAGCACGAAGATGTCATCGCGCGTGACTGGCGTGTTCAGCGGCGCGCCGAGTTCTTTCCAGTCCGGGAACAGTTCGTTCAGTGCGCGCGGTTCAAACACCGCACCGGAAAGGATGTGTGCGCCGACTTCGGAGCCTTTTTCGACCACGCAGACGCTGATTTCCTTACCGGCGTCAGCGGCCTTCTGCTTCAAGCGGCAGGCGGCTGACAGACCAGCGGGGCCGGCACCGACGATGACGACGTCGAATTCCATGTATTCGCGTTCCACAGGCTATCTCCTACTCAAGGCTCAACAGTTTTTTTTCTGATTTGGAGGTTTGGTGTCGCATCCGTATTGCCTTTACGTTAACGTCAAAGGGAATATTGGCGAATCCACCTTTCTCTCTAGGCGGCGCATTATATCTACACCACTCCGAGCGTCCAATACAAACGTTTGTTTGAATTGCCTCCAGCCCTGATAAATCAAAGAAGCGCGGCTTATGACGGGGCATTTTGGCGTATTGACCAGAATGGGCGTTCCGGTCAAGATACGGGCGGTTTTGCGCTCGCCGTAGGCAGACTGGCGGTTTCAAGAGCACCTCTAAAGACAGGGCACAGGCAGTAGACGGTGATGCGCAGCGCAAGTCCGGCGCGCAGTTTACACAGCGTGAGAATGAATGACCCGACAGTCACCGCTGACGAACGGTCACCTCCCATCGCGAAGTGAATCACCTCACATTCAAGCCGGCGTTTTTAGAGGTGCCCTTGTCGCCCGATGAGCATCATCCGCCAGGTTCGCCTAGGCGACTTTCTTTTCACCGGAGAGTAACGAGGAATCCATGAAGGTTCTTGTAGCTGTCAAACGCGTTGTGGATTACAACGTCAAGGTCCGCGTCAAGGCGGACAATTCCGGCGTCGACCTCGCCAACGTCAAGATGTCGATGAACCCATTCTGCGAAATCGCCGTGGAAGAAGCCGTACGCCTGAAAGAGAAGGGCGTTGCGACTGAAATCGTCGTCGTCTCCATCGGCCCGACCACCGCTCAGGAGCAGTTGCGTACCGCACTGGCTCTGGGTGCCGACCGCGCCATCCTCGTCGAATCCGCTGAAGACCTGACCTCCCTGGCCGTGGCCAAGCTGCTCAAGGCCGTTGTCGACAAGGAACAGCCTCAGCTGGTGATCCTTGGCAAACAGGCGATCGACAGCGACAACAACCAGACCGGCCAGATGCTCGCTGCATTAAGCGGCTACGGTCAGGGCACCTTCGCTTCGAAAGTCGAAGTCTCGGGCGACAGCGTTGCCGTGACCCGCGAAATCGACGGCGGCGCACAGACCGTTTCGCTGAAACTGCCAGCCATCGTCACCACCGACCTGCGTTTGAACGAGCCGCGCTATGCGTCCCTGCCGAACATCATGAAAGCCAAGAAGAAGCCTCTCGAAGTGCTGACTCCGGACGCTTTGGGCGTTTCCACCGCCTCCACCAACAAGACCCTGAAAGTCGAAGCGCCGGCTGCACGCAGCGCGGGTATCAAGGTCAAGTCGGTGGCTGAACTGGTTGAAAAACTCAAGAACGAAGCGAAGGTAATCTAAATGACTATCTTGGTTATTGCTGAACACGACAACAAAGTGCTGGCCCCGGCCACACTGAACACCGTGGCCGCTGCTGCCAAAATCGGCGGCGACATTCACGTTCTGGTAGCAGGTCAGGGCGCTGGCCCGGTAGCCGAAGCCGCGGCGAAAATCGCTGGCGTGAGCAAAGTCCTCAACGCTGACAACGCCGCTTACGCGCATCAGTTGCCGGAAAACGTTGCGCCGCTGGTTGCCGAGTTGGGTGCTGGCTACAGCCACATCCTCGCTGCCGCCACTTCCAACGGCAAAAACATCCTGCCGCGCGTTGCTGCTGCGCTGGACGTCGACCAGATCTCCGAGATCATTTCGGTCGAAAGCGCTGACACTTTCAAGCGTCCGATCTACGCCGGTAACGCCATCGCTACCGTGCAGTCGACTGCTGCGATCAAAGTGATCACCGTGCGTGCCACCGGTTTCGATCCGGTTGCCGCTGAAGGTGGTTCGGCTGCCGTTGAAGCTGTTGGTGCTGCGCACGATGCCGGTACTTCGAGCTTCGTCAGCGAAGAGCTGGCCAAGTCCGATCGTCCTGAGCTGACCGCTGCCAAGATCGTCGTTTCCGGCGGTCGCGGCATGCAGAACGGTGACAACTTCAAGCACCTGTACGCGCTGGCCGACAAACTCGGCGCTGCCGTCGGTGCCTCGCGCGCTGCGGTCGACGCAGGTTTCGTACCCAACGACATGCAGGTCGGTCAGACCGGCAAGATCGTTGCACCACAGCTGTACATCGCCGTCGGTATCTCCGGCGCGATTCAGCATCTGGCCGGTATGAAAGACTCCAAGGTGATCGTTGCGATCAACAAGGATGAAGAAGCGCCGATCTTCCAGGTGGCCGATTACGGCCTCGTGGCGGATCTGTTCGAAGCAATACCTGAGCTGGAGAAGCTGGTCTAATCCGGCGGCTTCACTTATAAAGAGCCCGGCCTGTTGGTCGGGCTTTTTTTTGTCACGGATTTGAGTGGGGAGCGTTTTGCCATGGATCTGCGCTGCGGATGGTTGTTGGGATTGGCCCTGTTGCCAGGTGTGGTCATGGCGGCTGGCAAGTGCGAGCGCCTGATCGTCACCGGCAGCCCGGATGCGCCGCCATACCTGTGGCAGGACCCGCAAAACCCCAAGCGCCTGATCGGCGCCAGTGCCGATCTGTTGCAGCAAGTGGCCAAGGACCTGGGCATTAAAGTCGACCTGCTGTATGCCGGCAAACGCTCACAGGCGCTCGATGAAGTGCGCAGCGGGCGCATGGACATGCTGGCCGACGCGCCACTGACCGTGAATGAGCTTGAACACCTCGATTACATCCATCCGCCACTGCTGGAGAACGACTATCTGGTATGGACGCGCAAAGGCGCGACGCTGACCTACGGCGAAGCCAGCGACCTCAAAACCCACACCGGCGCGGTGTCGGAAAAGTCTCGGATGACACAGGCATTCGGCACTTTCGCCGAACAGAACTTGACCTTGACGCGGACAGCCAACCTTACCCAGGCGCTACAGAAATTGCTGCTGGGCGAGGTGGAATATGTCCTCGCCGGGCGTTACTCAGGGCTGGCCGCCGCGCAGGCATTGGGCATGACCAGCGATCTGTTGGCGTTCGAGCAACCCATCGACCGCCCGGGTCTGTTCCTCGCGGTTTCCCATAACTCGGCCTGCAACGATCCGTGGTTGCGCGGACAGCTCGCCAAAAAGATGACAGAATTGCCCGCGTCCGGACTGACGGAAGCCGCGCTGCAACGCAACATCGAGCGCTGGAAGGCGCAACAGCAACAGCCGCCACAACCCGTCAGTGCCCCAAAACAGTAGGGATTCTTAGTGAGTATTCGACCTCTTTTCGCGGCCGTGGCCGTTCTGGCCCTGGCCGGGTGCGCGAGCGATCCGGCACCCAGTGAACAAATGCGTTTGACCGAACAAGCCATCATGCAGGCCAGGGCAGTCGGCGCCACCGCTGACGAAGTGCCGGAAATGCAGCTGGCCGAAACCAAGTACAACCGTGCCAAAGGCAATATGGCGGACGAGTCCTATCGCAACGCGCGCATGCGTGCCGAGCAGGCCGAACTGGATGCACGTCTGGCCGAAGCCAAGGTGCTGACGAAAAAAAGCGAAGAGCAACTGAATGTGCTCAATACCCGCATTGTCCGCCTGCGCAAGCAGCTGCAACTGGGGGACGCGCAATGAGCCTCAAGTCCAACGCGCTCCGCATTCTGCTTCTTGCCGGTTGCGCCAGCCTGTACGGCTGCGCCGGCCAGCACAGCGAGGCGGCGCTGCAACAGGCCGGCGCTAATTTCCAGAAGGTCAAGGAAGACTCCAATGTGCTGCGCATCGCGCCGAAAGACGTGATCCGTGCCGGCGAATCCCTCGCGCGTGCCGATCGGCTGTCGACCTATTGGGGCAGCGGTGCCGATGTGGTGCACTACGCCTACCTGAGCCAGCGCTACAGCGAAATTGCCCGCGAGCACACCAACCAGGTACTCAACGAGGAGCAAGCGGCCAAGCTCGAACTTGAGCGCCAACGGCTGCAACTGGCCCTGCGCGAGTCCAAGCTGCTCAGCGTGCAGCAGCAAGGCAAGTGGCTGGAGGAACAGATCGTGGCGCTGGCTACCACGCAGACTGATCGTGGTCTGGTCATGACCCTCGGCGATGTGTTGTTCGACACCGGCCAGGCTGAACTGAAAAACTCGGCTAACCGGGTCGTGCTGAAGATTGTTCAGTTCCTGCAGCTGAACCCCAAGCGCGTTGTGCGCATCGAGGGCTATACGGACAGCACGGGCGGCAAGCAGGAAAACCTCAAGCTGTCCCGCGATCGTGCGCAGTCGGTGGCCGATGTGCTGGTCGACCTGGGTATCGATGAGAAGCGTATTCAGGTCGAAGGTTACGGTGATCAGTTCCCGGTCGACGCCAACGCCTCCGAGCGCGGCAGGGCGCAGAACCGCCGCGTGGAAATTGTTTTCTCCGACGAAAAAGGCCAGCTCGGCGCTGCCCGCTGAGGGCTGCGTCTCTGGAGAGCCCGGCCTGTCATGCAGTGCCGGGCTTTTTTACGACTGTCGATTGCTGCGCAAAACCGTACAGATGAGGCAGACACCCCACTGTACTGTCGAGTAATCTGGCAACTGTCCCAGTACACTTCTAAACTGTTCCGGTATTGTTCCACACAAGAATAAAACGCCCGTGAAATCGAGTGCTGCGTCATGACCAATCTCTTGCTCTACCAACGTATTGCTCAGCAACTGGCCGAAGACATCCGCCGTGGTGTCTATCAACCGGGGGAGCGCGTGCCTTCGGTGCGCAAGATGAGTTCGCAGCTCAACGTCAGCCATGCGACGGTGTTACAGGCTTATGCCAATCTCGAAGACCAGGGCCTGATCCGCGCCCGTCCGCAATCGGGTTATTACGTGCACCAGACCCCCGCGCTCACCGCGCCGACCCCGGACATCGCCCGGGTCGAGCGGCCGGGGCTGGTCACGCGCAGCAGCATCATTCAACAGGTACTGGTCGAATCCCGCCGCGAAGGCGTGTTTCCCCTGGGCGCTGCGGTGCCGAGTGTCGATTATCTGCCGGTGCGCGCGCTGCATCAGCAATTGGCCAAGGTCACCCGGTTTCACAGCCCTCGGGCGTTCAGCTACATGTTCAGCCCCGGTTTCGAACCGCTGCGTCGGCAAGTCGCGATCCGCATGCGTGACGCCGGCGTGGTGGTCGATCCATCGGAAGTGGTCATCACCCACGGCTGTGTCGATGCCTTGCAGATGTCATTGCGCGTGCTGACCCGGCCGGGGGATCTGATCGCGGCCGAATCACCGACCTATTACGGGCTGCTGCAACTGGCCGATCTGCTCGGGCTGAAAGTCATCGAAATTCCCAGCGACCCCGCCACCGGCATGAGCCTGGAGGCCTTGCAACTGGCCGCCAACCAATGGTCGATCAAGGCGCTGGTGCTGACTACGCGCCTGAGCAATCCCCTCGGCGGAACCATGCCGGAGGAGCGACAGAAACAGTTGCTGCGCCTGGCCTCGGATTTCGATATTCAGATCGTCGAAGACGATATCTACGGCGAACTGATGTTCGAACAGGGCCGCACCAAGGCGCTGAAAGCTTACGATCGACTGGATCGGGTGATCTACTGCTCGAGCTTCTCCAAAACCTTGTCGCCAGGTGTGCGCATCGGCTGGATGATCGCTGGCAAGTACCAGCAGGAAATCCAGCGCCTGCAGACTTTCAGTACCCATTCGGCATGCAGCGTCACGCAGATGGCGATCGCCGCCTATCTGGAAAACGGCGGTTATGACCGGCATTTACGCTACATCCGTCAGGAATACCGAAAAAACCTCAGCGCGTTCCAGCTGGCGGTGCAGCAGCATTTCCCCGAAGGCACGCAAATGTCCCGGCCCACGGGCGGTTTCATCCTTTGGGTGAGCTTGCCGGGGCGGGTCAACACCCAGGAATTGCATGTTCGCGCGCTGCAACAAGGCATCAGTATCGCGCCGGGGCTGATCTTCAGTAACACCGAGCAGTTCAACCACTGTATCCGCCTCAATTGCGGCATTCCGTGGAACCGCGAGGCGGAGAGGGCACTGATGACGCTGGGTCTGTTGGCGACCCAATTGTGTCAGGAAACCGCTGGCGGATTCTGAACGAGTGGGCAGGTGAGGCTTGTCATGTGGCGCACAACAGGCGAGCATGTGGCCCTCTGCCGTCAGTTCGTTGGGTCCATGAAAGCGATTGTTCCTGCCGCGTGGGTATTGCTGGGTTTGCTGATGACCGGTCAGGCGCCGGGTGTCATGGCGGCCGCGGCCCAGGAAAACCCGGCAGCGACGAGTACAACGAAGCAAACCGTGAAAACTGCGGTTCCAGCAAAAAAAACTCAGGCCAAAAAAAGCGCCACGGTGAAGAAGCGCCGCCCGGTTGCCTCGAAATCGAAATCAGCCAGCGAAGTGGCGAGGACCAAATTGCCGCCGGCAAAACTCGATCTCAGCCTGCCCAAGGACATGGTTGAAGAGTTGAAGCCCAAGGGTACCGTGGAGCTGCCCAAACGCGAGGCGATCCTGCCGCAAATGTTTGGTGAGAAAGACAGCGGCTTCCAGCTCAACGGCCGTTTGCTCAGCAATGAAATGCAGTTGCAACTGCGCAATGAAGCGCGACGCGATGTGGAAGGCGCGGCACTGGATTTTGAATTCAAACAGTAGGCCCCGGCCATCTGCAATGTGCAGACCAGACGCTTCGTCGGAGACTGCCCGGTCATTTTTACTTATCGTTGAAAACCCGCTTGCAGCAATTTGAAACAGTCGTTTTAGCGGTTACTCTGTTCCCGTCTCTTTACACATCGCCCGTTGCGAGGATCTGTACGTCATGAAATGCCGTGAAGGCTGTGGCGCTTGCTGCATTGCCCCCTCCATCAGTTCGCCGATCCCTGGCATGCCCGATGGCAAACCCGCCGGCGAACGTTGCGTGCAGCTGTCAGTCGATAACCTGTGCAGCATTTTCGGCCGCCCGGAGCGTCCGCCTGTTTGCTCGGGGTTCGCTGCGGATGTCGAGGTTTGCGGCAGCAGTTCGCAAGAAGCGATCAGATTGATCGGCTGGTGGGAGCAGATGACGGCGGCGTGATGTGTTCACGAACGGAACTTCAACAATAAGGAATAAAACTATGGGTTCGCTGCACCGTATCGCTGTGTTGTGTGGTTTGACCGCTGTGCTGGCCACGTCCATCGCTCACGCTGAGGGCTGGAAAGTCGCCAAGGAACAGGATGGCATCAAGGTCTCGCTGGCCGAAGTGCCGGGTTCGGACTACAAGTCCTACCAGGGCGTCGCGCTGATGAAGACCACCATCGCCAAATTGCGCGCCTTGCAGGAAGACGTCTCCGGCGCCTGCGCATGGATCCACGAGTGCAAGAGCCAGAAACTGCTCAAGCACGAAGGCGATCTGAGCTGGACCTATTCGCAATTCAACACGCCATGGCCGGTGACCCCGCGTGATTCGGTGTTGAAGATCACCACCGTTGAAGGCGCCGATGGCAGCCTGACCCGTAACCTTGAAGGCGTGCCGACCTATCTGCCGGAAGAGAAAGGCTTCGTACGGGTTCAGCAGGTCAAAGGCTTCTGGAAGTTCGTGCCCAAAGGCGATCAGGTTGAAGTGACGTACCAAGTGCACACCGAGCCTGGCGGCAGCGTGCCAGCCATGGTTGCCAACAAGTTCGTGGTCGATGCGCCATTCAATACCCTGAAAGCACTCAAAGAGCGCGCCGAGAAATAATCTCCGCGCTGTAAGCAAAACGCCCCGACCGGTTCGGGGCGTTTTGTTTTGTCTCTAAATTGTATTTCCAGATATGCGTTGCACGAAATTTTCACAAAGTCTCCAAGACAATTCGCCCGCACTTGTTGCCTGCCACAGCGCTGCCAGCCTGTTAACGAAAGTCTCGAAGAGCAGGTGAGTAATCAATGGCAATGGTGTGAACGATCGTGCAACATTTGCGCACCGCGCACGCCCCGGGGTCTGTAATGACCAATAGAGGGCCTGGCGCCGCTGTATTTTTGCAACTTCAACTTCCAATGGGTCCTAAAACGACATGGCAAACCCGGACGCCCTGAATCAGCAGCGATCATCTGCTCGCCTGCTGCAACCAACCGTCAAATCGCATCTGGCCTACACGCTGCTGTGCGCACTGGTCATGATGGTCATGTTTTCCGCGCTGCGCCTCGCGCTGCTGGTCTACAACCGCGAGATGATCCTCGATACCCCGGCCGCGACCTTTCTTGAGGCGTTCATTAACGGTCTGCGTTTCGACCTGCGCCTGGTGGTGTACCTGTGCATTCCGCTGGTGCTGGCACTGTTCAGCGCCCGGGCCATGGCTGCGCGCGGCTTCTTCCGCCTGTGGCTGACCGTCGCGTCGAGCATCGCGCTGTTCCTCGGCCTGATGGAAATGGACTTCTACCGCGAGTTTCACCAGCGCCTCAATGGTCTGGTGTTCCAGTACGTGAAGGAAGACCCGAAAACCGTGATGAGCATGCTCTGGTACGGTTTTCCGGTGGTTCGCTACCTTCTGGCGTGGGTCATCGGCACAGTCATTCTGACCCTGGCGTTCAAAGGCGCCGACCGCGCGACCCGCCCGCGTGGGCCGTTCAGCGGCGGCAGCGTCAGCTCCCGCCAGGTTGCGCCGTGGTACACGCGTCTGGCGGTATTCGTGGTCTGCCTGCTGATCTGCGTGGTCGCCGCTCGTGGCACCTTGCGCCAGGGGCCGCCGATGCGTTGGGGCGACGTCTACACCACCGATTCCAACTTCGCCAACCAGCTCGGCCTCAACGGCACGCTGTCGCTGATCGCTGCCGCCAAGGCGCGCATGGGCGAGGACCGCGACAACATCTGGAAAGCCACGTTGCCGCAAGAGCAGGCCCAGCAGATGGTGCGCGACATGCTGCTGATGCCGGACGACAAACTGGTCGATGCCGACATCGCTGCCGTACGCCGTGATTACATGCCGCCTGCCGACAAGACACTGCCTATCAAGAACGTCGTCGTGATCCTGATGGAAAGCATGGCCGGGCACTCGGTCGGTGCGCTGGGTGCGCCGGGCAACATCACCCCGTACCTGGACAAGCTGTCGAAGGAAGGTCTGCTGTTCGACCGCTTCTTCTCCAACGGCACCCACACGCATCAGGGCATGTTCGCGACCATGGCCTGTTTCCCCAATCTGCCAGGTTTCGAATACCTGATGCAGACCCCGGAAGGCAGCCACAAACTGTCCGGCCTGCCGCAATTGCTCAGCGCCCGCGACTATGACGACGTCTACGTCTACAACGGCGATTTTGCCTGGGACAACCAGTCCGGCTTCTTCAGCAACCAGGGCATGACCAACTTTGTTGGCCGCAACGATTTCGTCAATCCGGTGTTCTCCGATCCGACCTGGGGCGTTTCCGACCAGGACATGTTCGATCGTGGCTTGCAGGAGCTCAAGGCACGAGAAAACGGCAAGCCGTTCTACGCGCTGCTGCAGACCCTGTCCAACCACACGCCGTACGCCTTGCCGACGCCGTTGCCGGTCGAGCGAGTGACTGATCGTGGCAGCCTCAATGAACACCTGACCGCGATGCGCTACTCCGACTGGGCGCTGGGCCAGTTCTTCGAGAAGGCGCGCAAAGAGAAGTACTTCAACGAAACCCTGTTCGTCATCGTTGGCGACCATGGCTTCGGTAACGAGCGCCAGATCACCGAAATGGACCTGGGTCGCTTCAACGTGCCGATGCTGATGATCGCCCCGGGCATTCAGCAGAAGTTCGGTACCCGCGACCACACCGTGGGTACGCAGATCGACATCGTGCCGACCATCATGGGCCGTCTCGGTGGGGAAGTGCGTCATCAGTGCTGGGGCCGCGACCTGCTCAACCTGCCGCAGGGCGATACCGGTTTCGGTGTGATCAAGCCATCGGGCAGCGAGCAGACCACTGCCATCGTCACCGCCGACCAGATTCTGGTACTGCCACGTGACAAGGACATGGGCCCGAAAATCTGGCAATACCAACTGGGTGCCAATCCGCACGCCGAAGTGGTGCCAAACGCGCCGCGTACTGCCGAACTTAAACTCAAGCTCGAGGCGTTTTTGCAAACCGCGACCAAGAGCCTGCTGGATAACACCGCCGGTGTCATTCACGGCAAACCGGACTGATGACTGGTTAAAGTCCGTGCAATAAAAAAGAGGCCCTTGAAAAAGGGCCTCTTTTTTTAAAGCTTCAAATCGTCATATCTTGCCGAGTAACAACAGCACCAGCAGCACGACCAACACCACGCCGATAATGCCCGACGGGCCATAACCCCAACTTCTGGAGTGCGGGAAGACCGGCAGACCACCGATCAGCAACAGGATCAGGATGATGATTAGAATTGTGCCCATGGGTGATTTCCTTGTTCAGAGTCTGGAAGAGTCTTGATGCTCAGTGGGCAGCTGGAGAGCAACTAAATTCCAGCCGGCTTACATGTTCCGACTTGTGCCGATGAAAAAAAATTCAATGTTTTTTTAATGTATTTGGATTGCTCTGTTATTTCCTTTAAAGCAACAGATCGCAGCCTCGTTGCACTCGTCAGCTCCTACAGGATCGGGTTGCGAAGTTTCCGGGGGCAGCAATCTTTTGATCCTCCATTCAGCAACTGGATGGAGCGTGGGTGGCGGTGGAACCTTCGCTACACTCGGCGCATCTTTCCCGGAACAACAAGGCTGTCCGCTATGCAAAATCGCATGATGATCACTGGTGCAGGCTCCGGCCTGGGTCGCGAAATCGCGCTGCGCTGGGCCCGTGAAGGCTGGCGGCTGGCCTTGTCCGATGTCAGTGAGCCCGGCCTGCAGGAAACCCTGAAACTGGTGCGCGAGGCGGGCGGTGACGGTTTCATCCAGCGCTGCGACGTGCGCGATTACAGCCAGCTCACCGCCTTCGCCCAAGCCTGCGAAGAGAAGCTCGGCGGCATCGACATCATCGTCAACAATGCCGGCGTCGCCTCGGGCGGGTTCTTCAGCGAACTCTCCCTGGAAGACTGGGACTGGCAGATCGCGATCAACCTGATGGGCGTGGTCAAAGGTTGCAAGGCGTTCCTGCCGCTGCTGGAACAGAGCAAAGGCAAGATCATCAACATCGCTTCCATGGCCGCGCTGATGCAAGGCCCGGCGATGAGCAACTACAACGTGGCCAAGGCCGGCGTGGTGGCGTTGTCGGAAAGTCTGCTGATTGAACTGGCGCAGCAGGAAGTGGCGGTGCATGTGGTTTGCCCATCGTTCTTCCAGACCAACTTGCTCGATTCTTTTCGTGGCCCGACTCCGGCAATGAAAGCCCAGGTCGGCAAGTTGCTGGAAAGTTCGCCGATCAGTGCAGCCGACATCGCTGACTACATCTATCAGCAGGTCGCTGCTGGCGAGTTCATGATTCTGCCGCACGAACAAGGGCGTATGGCCTGGGCGCTCAAACAGAAGAATCCGCAATTGCTCTATAACGAGATGACTTCCATGGCCGAGAAAATGCGCGCCAAGGCCAAACAAAACAACGCTTGATCTTGTTCGCTGCCTGCCGCGTCGTTAGGGTGGCCGCCATGGTCACCCTGTCGAGACGCGTTCATGCTCAATTACCTGTGGTTCTTTCTGGCGGCGCTGTTTGAAATCGCCGGCTGTTTTGCTTTTTACCTGTGGCTGCGCCAGGGCAAGAGTGCGTTGTGGGTGATTCCCGCGTTGCTCAGCCTGACCGTGTTCGCGCTGCTGCTGACCCGTGTCGAAGCGGCCTACGCCGGGCGCGCCTACGCGGCGTACGGCGGAATCTACATCGTTGCTTCGATTGGCTGGCTGGCGCTGATTGAACGGGTGCGCCCACTGGGCTCGGACTGGATCGGCATGGCGCTGTGCGTGGTCGGTGCCAGTGTGATTCTGTTCGGGCCGCGCTTTTCCACCGGTTGATGTCTTTGTGCGAAGCGTCTGACAGCTAGAGGCGTGGGTGACTGTAGGGCAAGACTGATTTGCCCGTCACGCATTGTTAAGCCGCTGTAAGCCGCGCATCTTCAGGGTTTGCCAGTCCTGAAGGATGAATCCCATGCTCGTACTCAGCCGTGTGGTCGGTGAGTTGATTTCAATCGGTGACGACATCACGTTGCGTGTTCTGTCGGTCAATGGTTCCAGCGTTCGCTTCGGCGTCGAGGCGCCGAAGCAAGTCCATGTGCACCGCGCCGAGGTCTACGACCGGATCAAGCGCAAGGAGGCCGCTGCGAAGGCTGGCTGAAGTTTTCAGTCGAACAGGTGCTTGGGTACGTCGTGCTTGAGCATCAACTGGCACTGTTCGCTTTCCGGATCGAACACGATCAAGGCCTGGCCTTTGGTCAATGCCTGGCGCACGCGCAGCACGCGGGTTTCCAGTGGGGTGTCATCGCCGTTATCGGTACCGTCGCGGGTGACGAAGTCCTCGATCAGGCGGGTGAGGGTGTCGACTTCAAGCGCGTCGTGGGGAATGAGCATGGGCACCTCGGTCAAATCAATGTCGGGATGCTACGGGGATTGGGTTTCGTCTGCCAGTTATGTATCGATAGTGCCGGCCCATTCGCGAGCAGGCTCGCTCCCACAGGAATCGCATTTCAAAGGTGGGAGCGAGCCTGCTCGCGAAGGCGGTTATCTGTTCACCGAAGGCTCAACTTTCGGAACGCTGTCCCACCAGACTGTCCACCGGCGGTACGCGGGTTTCGCTTTCCATCTGCGTGTCATGCTCGATCTGATGGCTGAAGCGATCCAGTGAAGCATTGGCTGGCGCTGCGTCGCTGGCGAATACCGGCGGGCTCAGGATATATGCGCCGAGCAAGCGGCTGAGCGCCGCCAGGCTATCGATGTGCGTGCGTTCGTAGCCATGCGTGGCATCGCAGCCAAAAGCGAGCAGGGCAGTGCGGATGTCGTGGCCGGCGGTGACCGCCGAGTGCGCATCGCTGAAGTAGTAGCGGAACATGTCGCGGCGGACCGGCAATTCGTGTTCGCCGGCCAGACGCAACAGATGCCGCGACAGGTGATAGTCATAAGGCCCGCCGGAATCCTGCATCGCCACGCTTACCGCGTGTTCGCTGGAGTGCTGGCCCGGTGCGACCGGTGCGATGTCGATGCCGACAAACTCGCTGACGTCCCACGGCAATGCCGCCGCCGCGCCGCTGCCGGTTTCCTCGGTGATGGTGAACAGCGGATGACAATCGATGTTCAGTTCCTGGCCACTGTCGACAATCGCCTTCAGTGCGGCAAGCAGCGCTGCGACGCCTGCCTTGTCATCAAGGTGGCGTGCGCTGATATGGCCGCTTTCGGTGAACTCCGGCAGTGGATCGAACGCCACCACGTCACCTACGCTGATGCCCAGCGACTCACAATCGGCCTTGGTTGTGCAGTAAGCATCCAGACGCAGCTCGATGTGATCCCAACTGATCGGCATTTCATCGACCTGCGTGTTGAACGCATGCCCGGAGGCCATCAGCGGCAATACGCTGCCGCGAATAACGCCGGTGTCGGTAAACAGGCTGACCCGGCTGCCCTCGGCAAAGCGGCTCGACCAGCTGCCGACCGGGGCGAGGGTCAGGCGCCCGTTGTCTTTCACCGCACGCACGGCGGCACCGATGGTGTCCAAATGGGCAGACACGGCGCGGTCAGGGCTGCTCTTTTTGCCCTTCAACGTCGCGCGAATGGTGCCGCGCCGGGTCATTTCGAACGGAATGCCCAGCTCTTCGAGACGCTCGGCGACGTAGCGCACGATGGTATCGGTGAAACCGGTAGGGCTGGGAATGGCGAGCATTTCCAGCAGGACTTTTTGCAGGTAAGCCAGATCCGGTTCAGGGATTTGTGTGGTCATGGTCATGGAAACTCCTGAAGGGTTGAGCACTGATCGTTCCCACGTTCTGCGTGGGAATGCAGCCCGGGACGCTTTGCGTCCCTCGAATGGACGTGGAGCGTGCGATGAGGCGTTCCCACGCAGAGCGTGGGAACGATCAGGAAG
This sequence comes from Pseudomonas sp. TSRC2-2, assembly GCF_049897785.1. Lineage (NCBI taxonomy): Bacteria > Pseudomonadati > Pseudomonadota > Gammaproteobacteria > Pseudomonadales > Pseudomonadaceae > Pseudomonas > Pseudomonas sp. TSRC2-2. The sequence goes on along the minus strand of NZ_JAFCWZ010000011.1, from coordinate 230,514 downwards.
GGTTCAGACAGCCGGCTGACTATGCGGAAACAACAGATCGACAAAGCGCTCCGCCGTCGGTTGTGGTTCATGATTGGCCAGGCCGGCGCGTTCGTTGGCTTCGATGAAGACGTACTCGGGCTGATCCGCCGCCGGCACCATCAGATCGAGGCCGACCATTGGAATATCCAGCGCCCGCGCCGCGCGCACGGCCGCGTCAACCAGCGTCGGATGAAGAATGTCAGTCACATCCTCCAGCGTACCGCCGGTATGCAGATTGGCCGTGCGCCGCACGAACAGATGCTCGCCGGCCGGCAGAATGCTGCTGTAGTCGTAACCGGCCGCGTGCAGCGTACGCTGGGTTTCGTGGTCCAGCGGGATCTTGCTCTCGCCGCTGGTGGCCGCTTGCCGGCGGCGGCTTTGCGCTTCGATCAGCGCACCGATCGAATGCTGACCATCACCGACCACTTCGGCGGGCTTGCGAATCGCCGCCGCGACCACTTCAAAACCGATCACCACGATGCGCAGATCGAGGCCTTCGTGGAAACTCTCCAGCAACACGCGGCTGTCGAACTGCTTGGCGGTTTCGATGGCCTTCTGCACCTCTTCGATGGTGCTCAGATCCACGGCGACGCCATGGCCCTGTTCACCGTCGAGCGGTTTGACCACCACGCGCTGGTATTCATCGAGAAAGGCCAGATTGTCGTCGGCATTGCCCGCCAGTTGCTGTGCCGGCAGTTTCAAGCCTGCGGCCTTGAGCACCTTGTGAGTCAGGCTTTTGTCCTGGCACAGGGTCATGCTGATCGCACTGGTCAAATCACTCAGCGACTCGCGGCAGCGCACGCGACGGCCGCCATGGCTGAGGGTGAACAGCCCGGCGTCGGCGTCATCCACTTGCACGTCGATACCGCGTCGATGCGCTTCTTCGACGATGATCCGCGCATAAGGATTGAAATTCGCCTCAGGGCCCGGGCCGAGAAACAGCGGCTGGTTGATGCCGTTCTTGCGCTTGATGGCGAACGTCGGCAGGTTGCGGAAACCCAGTTTGGCATAGAGGTTTTTCGCTTGGCGGTTGTCGTGCAATACCGACAGGTCCAGGTACGCCAGACCACGGCTCATGAAGTGTTCGACCAAATGCCGCACCAGCACTTCACCGACGCCCGGACGTGAGCAGTGCGGGTCGACCGCCAGGCACCACAGGCTGCTGCCGTGTTCCGGATCGTTGAAGGCTTTTTGATGATTGAGGCCCATGACACTGCCGATCACCGCGCCGCTGTCCTCGTCTTCCGCCAGCCAGTACACCGGGCCGCCCTGATGATGCGGGGTGAGCAGCTCCGGATCGATCGGCAACATGCCGCGCGCCTGGTACAAACGGTTGATGCCCTGCCAGTCGGTTTCGCTCTGCGCGCGACGAATACGGAAGCCGCGAAACACCCGCGTGGCCTGCCGGTAATCGCTGAACCACAGGCGCAGGGTGTCAGAAGGATCGAGAAACAGCTGAGTCGGCTCCAGGCCTAGAATCTGCTGCGGTGCGGCGACGTACAGAGCAATATCGCGCTCGCCGGGCTGCTCGTTGAGCAGCTCCTGCGCCAGCGACGCCGGATCTGGAAAGGTGTGTCCGATCAGCAGCCGGCCCCAGCCGCAGTGCACGGCAATCGGGGCGGTGGCAGGTTCGCTGCCGTCTTCGGCCAGGCGCGCCTGCAAACGTTCATACGATGGGGCCTGACCACGCAGCAGGCGTTGGTTGATGGACGTGGCATGGGGTTTCATCGATCAGATTCCTTGTTCACTGAGCCACAGGTTCAGGGCCGCCAGTTGCCACAGTTTCGAGCCGCGCAACGGGGTCAGTTGGCCTTGCGGATCAGTCAAAAGCTTGTCGAGCATGGTCGGGTTGAACAGGCCGCGATCCTGGCTCGGATCCAGCAGCAGCTCGCGCACCCAGTTGAGCGTGTCGCCCTGCAAGTGCTTGAGCCCCGGCACCGGGAAATAGCCTTTCTTGCGGTCGATCACTTCGCTTGGAATGACCCGGCGCGCAGCTTCTTTCAGCACCTGCTTGCCGCCGTCCGGGAGCTTGAATTTGCCCGGCACGCGGGCCGACAATTCGACCAGTCGATAGTCGAGGAACGGCGTGCGCGCTTCCAGGCCCCAGGCCATGGTCATGTTGTCGACGCGTTTGACCGGGTCATCGACCAGCATCACCGTGCTGTCCAGGCGCAACGCCTTGTCCACCGCGGCATCGGCGCCGGGTTGGGCGAAGTGTTCTTTGACGAAGTCGCCGGCCGCATCGTGATCGACCAGCCATTTGGGCTGAACCGTCGCCGCATAGTCGTCGTAACTGCGATCGAAGAATGCATCGCGATAAGCGGCGTACGGATCTGCCGCGCCGTCGACCTGCGGATACCAGTGATAACCGGCGAACAACTCGTCCGCGCCCTGACCGCTCTGCACCACTTTGCAGTGCTTGGCCACTTCGCGGGACAACAGATAGAACGCGATGCAGTCATGGCTGACCATCGGCTCGCTCATCGCACGGAACGCGGCGGGCAGTTGCTCGATGATTTCCTTCTCGTCGATGCGCAACTGGTGATGGCGGGTGCCGTAGTGTTTGGCGATCAGGTCCGAATACTGGAACTCGTCGCCGCGCTCGCCGCCGGCATCCTGGAAACCGATGGAAAAGGTCGACAGGTTCTCTACGCCGACTTCGCGCAACAGGCCGACGAGCATGCTCGAATCGACGCCACCCGAGAGCAACACACCCACATCAACCGCCGCACGCTGACGAATCGCCACCGCTTCGCGGGTGCTGTCGAGGACGCGATCAACCCAGTCTTCCAGATTGAGGTTTTTTTCGTCCTCACGTGGGCCGTAGGGCAGGGTCCACCAGGTTTTCTGCTCGGTGCGGCCATCGGCTTCAACGCGCATCCAAGTGGCCGGCGGCAGTTTCTCGATGCCAGCCAGCAAGGTTCGCGGCGCAGGTACGACCGCATGGAAATTCAAATAGTGATTGAGCGCCACCGGATCGAGGATCGGGTTGATATCGCCGCCCTTGAGCAATGCAGGCAGAGCCGAGGCAAAACGCAAGCGCTGACCGGTGCGCGACAGGTACAACGGCTTGACGCCGAGACGGTCACGGGCGATGAACAGGCGCTTGGCATCGCGCTCCCAGATGGCAAAAGCGAACATGCCATTGAGTTTCGGCAGCAGCGCCTCGCCCCAGGCGTGATAACCCTTGAGCAGCACTTCGGTGTCGCCACCGGAATAGAAGGCATAACCCAGGGCTTCGAGCTCTTCGCGCAGTTCGGGGAAGTTGTAGATCGCGCCGTTGAACGCCAGGGACAGGCCCAGTTGGCTGTCGATCATCGGCTGCGCCGAGCCGTCCGACAGGTCCATGATTTTCAGGCGTCGATGGCCCAGGGCAATCGGCCCTTGGGCATGGAAGCCCCACGCGTCAGGGCCGCGAGGGGCCAGGTGATGGGTGATTCTCTCGATCGCTGCAAGGTCTGCAGGTTGTTGATCAAAACGTAACTCGCCAGCTAATCCGCACATAAAGTCCTTACCGGTTTTTCCGTTGGGGAAGGTCAAGCCGTACCGCGCGAAAAGTGCGGGTACTCAGAAACTGACCTGTCTCGGTAGGGGGAGTTTTAGATCGATAAGTTATAAGGCGGCTAAGCGGCGTTGTGCCCTAACGCTATCAGCGCCGAAGTCGGGCTGGATTTGCACGCTATGCCGTTACGCTTTTTTTGAATAAGCCCGCTCCGGCGCAGACGTTTGACGCGGGTGGTGCAGGGCTATTTTATTCATGACAAAAAGTGCTTGATCTGCCTCGGTTTTGCCCAGGAATTTGAACTGTTAACGGCTGCCTGGTACCGATAGGCTCGAGGGTACAAACCGCAATAAAGGACTATTGCCATGCTCACCCTCGACAAGAAAAAAACCGCGATCAAGGCATCGACCCTAAGCACCTTGTTCGACGCGACCGGCGACCTCGACACCGCTCAAGCCCTGGAAAAAAACCTGCCGGCGCATTTGCTCAAGGCTTCGACCACCAGCCTGGCCAGGCTGGATGAAATCAACCGTGAACTGCATGCCGTGCAGCAGAAGGTCGATAAGAACCTGGGCCGGCTCAAACCGCTGCAGAGCTTTTGCATCAGCGAGCTCGAGGCGGCGCTGAGCAAGCAATGGCCAGCGCTTTATGACGTATGCACTGATCAGGTCAGTCTGCCGGGTGTTGATTGTGGCTGCGAAGCCACCGCGACCGATCAGGCCGGGATCGACAAGGTCAAACATGCTTCGCAAACCCTCTTGCAGGCAGCCATGCAGAACTTCACCGAAGACGAAGAGCAGGCTGACGCATTTCCCGAAGGCAGCCAGGTACGCATCACGAGCGCGCCGCAGGGTGTGAGCGGCCTGACCCCGGCGGCATTCGCCGCGTTTTGTCGACAGCTGGATCTGGGCAAAAAATACCAGGAGCATCTGCAGCAAGTGTTCGGTCTGCGTGATGACAGCGCAAAAGTCGTGGCGACCAGCGCGATGACCCGCGATATCGCCACATTGAAACAGTCGCTTTTGGAACTCGACGCGCATCTGGCCGCGCTCAAGGGGGACATCACCGCGGCAGGATTGCGCATGTTGCAGGATCTGATGGTGGCCGGGGGCGTGGTGTCGGCGCAGACCCTGCGCTACGGCAAGGATTCGCTGATCATGCAGGGTGTCAAAATCCTCGACTGCTGCGTGTGGGGCGTTGTCGTATTCTCCAAACGCTCCGTGCAACAGCATCCTGAGGACGGATGCATGGTGTACATGCCCGGTGAGCCTGCCCGGGCAGTGTACGAATACCCGAGTTTCAATGCGTTCAAGCGCTACCTCGCGCAACAACTGAAAACTCCCGAGTATCAGGACTGGTTCGGCCACAGCCTCGATGAAGACGACAAGGCCGATTTCTTCGAGAGTTTCGCCGAGAAAAGCGATCTGGGGGACGTCAAGCAATGGGCCATCGATGTCCCGCTCTTTGATTTCATGGTGCAGAGCCATGTCGGCAAGTTGCAGATCGACGCGCGCAAACTGGCAGTGCCCACCGCTGATATCGATGAAGACGCACGAAACAAACGCCTGTTGGATTTTCTTCAGCGGGGCGTCACGGTGGCGTCGGTGGCCGGGCTTTTCGTGCCGGTTCTCGGGCAATTGATGATGGGTGTCGCAGTCGGGCAATTGCTCGGTGAAGTGTATGAAGGTGTCGAGGACTGGCGGCGCGGTGATCATCAACAGGCGCTGTCACATCTGCTCAGTGTGGTCGAAAACATAGCGTTGATGGGGGCCTTTGCCGGTGGCCAGAAAGTGCTGGGGACACTGGGCAGCAAATTGCTGCGCACGCACCCGGAGTTCTTCGCGCCATTTACCGCCATTGTCAATCGGGCCGGCAAGTCGCGCCTGTGGAAGGCTGATCTCAGCCATTACGAGCATTCTCTGCCCGCCGGTTTCACTATCGATGCCGGCTCCAGGGAGTTCTATCAGATTGGCCGCAAGACCATCGCTCGCGTTGACCACCGCCTGTTGGCCGGCGACTTTGATCCCGTCACCCAGCATTGGCGTCTGGAGCACGCCGAACGTGCACAGGCCTATGCGCCTGAACTGATCCGCCACGTCGAAGGTGGCTGGCGGCTCCCTGCTGAAGAGCCTGAAGAGTGGGGCAGTTCTGCGTACGCGCTCAAGCGCATCGACCCGCAGTTGAGCGAATTCGCCGACAGCGATCTGGACATGATCCGCCGGCTGAGCGGCACCTCCCAGCAGACCCTGCTCGACACGTTCAATGACAATCTGAAACTGCCTGTGCGCCTGCGCGATACCGTCGAGCGCGCACGCATCGGGCGCCAGTTGCGGGAGCTGACCACAGAGCTGGCGGGCGGCGAGATCCACTCCGGACAACCTGTCGAGGAACAAATGCATGCCTTGACGACACTGCCGGGTTGGCCGACTGACAGATACATCGAGGTCACCGGGCATGAGGGCGACCTCGAAACCACCTATCCGCCGGACACTGCTATCGACGACACCCTGGGTGTGCCGGTCACGCAGGGCCAGCTGGCACTCGGACGCTTGCTGCAGACCGTCATTGACGGTCTTTACGAGCATGAAGTCGATGCCTTGCTCGGCGGCAAAGTCGCAAAACCTGCGCAAGCAGCGGCATTGGCAAAAAAACTGGCTGCCGCGCTCACGGCGGATTACCGCACCGCGTTCGCGCGGATGTACAAGCGCTTTGACCAGAGTGACGCGCAGGACCTCGGCAAATTGCGCCAGGTCTTCGCCGACATTCCGGCGCGCCATGGTCAAAGGCTGATTGACCGCGCTCCGAGTGTCGAGCGCTTGCACCTGCGCTCCACCGCACGCGTGCCCTTGAGACTCGGGCAACGTGTCCGGGCCAGCACCGCAAAAGTACGCATTGACCGCGCGCTGGCAGGCTTGCACTGGCCGCGACTGGCCACTGCCGACACCGACAAGCTGGCTATCGCGTCGCTGCCGCGCCTCCCTGGCTGGGATGCAAAATTACGCCTGGAGGTACGCGACAAGACGTTGACCGGACCGTTGCTCGAGGCGCTCGGTGATGCCTCGACGACCACGGAAAATACGGGTTATCTGGTGAAGGCCCGTGACGGTTATGAGGCATTTGGCGGCGACCGCAAATCGCTGGGCAAAGTGGAATCGGGCCCCAACGCGTTATATCTGGCCATCCTCAAGGCGCTACCGTCACGTCAACGGACGGCGGCCGGGTTTGCTGATGCCGAGCAGGCCAGCGCGCAACAGTTACGCAATAAATTGCTGGACGTCGCACTTGACGACCGCGAAGTTACTGCGCGGACATTGCTCGACGGCAATGCTGAACCGGTGATCGTCGAGCCGCCCTGTGTGCAAGGCGATCAGGCGCCCGTGACCTCTCATCCGCGCCAGTTGCTGCGCAAGGTGCGCAAACTGTTTCCGCGCCTGGATGAGGCACAGGCCAGCCAATTGCTTGATGAGCTGGGCGACGATGCTCTGAGCCGGGCGACCCGGGTCAAAGCCTTGCGCGAGGAGCTGAAAACCCTGCGCGATGTCTTGTTTACCTGGGCTGAGGATGGCGCTGCCTTGAAAGCAATGGGCGGCGACCTGGCAGAAGCGCGGCACAGTCGGAAAATGGCGGCCGAACTGATCGAAGAAGGTTTTCGGCGATTTCACTGGCTGACTGATGACCAAGGCAAATCGGTATGCGCGCTCAATCTTGACGGCATGCGCATCGGCAAGTTGCCGGCGTTGCCGCCTGGCTTGAACTTTGACCATGTTCAGCAATTGTCGATGAAGAACATGGCGCAGGATGACGATGTCGCGCACTTCCTCAAATCCTTCAAACAGCTCGAGTCGCTCGAACTCGACAGCAACACAGTCACGCGTCTGCCTGAAGTACTGTCGAACATGCCCAGGCTCAAGCGTTTGAGCCTGGCGGGCAATCAATTGAAACTGACCGAGCAGACACTGGCAAAGCTCAATCGGCTGCGCACGCTGTGGTATCTGAATCTGAGCAACAACCCTTTGGGTGCAACGCCTGATGTCAGTCTGATGAGCAATCTGCGTCGGTTGTTGCTACGCGATACGGGACTCACCGAACTGCCAGAAGGCCTGAACAATTGTGCGCATATTGAATGGATAGACCTGCGCGAGAACGAGATCAAGGAATTGCCTGACTGGTTATTTCAGAAAACGCGACGATTCACGGAGGCGCTCAATCTCGGACTCAATCCATTCAACGAAACCACCAAGACGTATCTGGATAACTACCGCAAGAATTTCGGTATCGGAATGGGTTATCCCGCCGATGACATTCCCCGCCTCAACGAGCAGACCGCGCGATCGTTATGGTTTACCAAAGTCGACGGTGAAGACTGGGCCGAGCAGTCGCGAACCTGGGCGGCATTTCGCGACGATACGCGCGCCGAGGGCTTGTTTCATTTGCTCGCGCAACTGGGCGATACTGCCGACGCGACGAAGGGCAGCGCGGACATGCAGCGGCGCGTCTGGGCAGTACTCAAAGCGGCGGAAACCGACGAGACCCTCTGCGACCAACTGCTGGACATAGCCGCCAATCCGAACAATTGCACTGACAGCGCGGCGGTCAATTTCAGTCATCTGGAAGTCGCTGTTGAAGTTGATCGGGTGACCCAAGGGGCTGGCGGACGAGTCACTGCCAAGCCGCTGCTTAATCTGGGACGTGGTCTGTTCCGGCTGGATCAGTTGAACGCGATTGCCCAAGAACATGCGGTCAAGGCTGCGAAGTCTGACCCGCTGGAGGTGAACCTTGCTTATCGCGTCGGGCTGGCCAAAGTGCTGGAACTGCCGGGTCAGCCGCAAGGCATGCTGTTCAACAAGCAGAGTGGCGTCACCGCAGCTGACCTGGACGCGGCGAGACACCGGATCACCAAGGCCGAACTCTCGCCCCAGTGGCTGAAGTTCATGCAGGAGCGAACGTTCTGGCGTGATTATCTGAAGCGTACGTTTACACGCAAATTTTCAATGATCGACGAATCGTTCGCGCCGCGCATGAGTGCCCTCGATGAGCAGGCGGACACGCTGCTCAGTGCCGACTATGTGAGTCAGGCGAATGCCCTCCAGCTGGAAAAGGAGCAGGCGCAAGAGGCAGTGATCAAGCGCCTGACCGAAGAGTCGATCCGCCTGATGGATCTCGGCTTCTGTGTGATGCCGGACATCTGATATTCACTTGCCGCGAATCAGTTTGCGCAAGGCAAATCGGTTGGGGTGGCAGGCTTCGGCCACGCTGCGCGGCAGCGGCAGCGGCTCGTTGTCCAGCCACGCGGCGAGCAGTTCACCGGACAGCGGCGCGGTGATCAGTCCGCGCGAGCCGTGGCCGCTGTTGACATACAAGCCGTCAAGCCATGGGCAAGGGCTGTCCGGCACCTGCCGGGCATCCTTGCTCAATGCCGCGTAGGTTTGATTGAAGCTTTGCAGATCAGCGAGCGGGCCGACAATCGGCAGGTAATCAGGGCTGGTACAGCGAAACGCGGCGCGCCCCTCAAGGCCGTCGACCGACTGTTGATCAATGTGCAAACGGGCGGCGAGATCGCCGGAGATCTCTTCCAGCATGGCCAGGTTGCCTTGATGCTCGGCAGTCGTGGGGGTCAGATCGTCGCTGTTGAAGTCGAAACTCGCGCCCAGCGTGTGCTCGCCCAAGCGCGCCGGAGCGACGTAGCCTTCGGCGCACACCACCGTGGCCAAGGCTTGGCTTTCTGCGGTTTCAACCAGACGCGTGATTTGCCCGCGAATGCGCTTGAGCGGCAATTCGGCGCTCTGGGCAAAACGTTTGATTTCGGCAGCCCCGGCCAGCACTACAACCGGTGCGCTGGCGAGTAAACGTTCGCCGTCGAAGGCTTGCCACTGGTCTGCGACTTTGCGCAGCTGCAGGGCGTCGTGATGGCTGAGCAGTTCGATATGGGTGTGCATCGCCTGGGCCTGACACAGCGCCGGCGGATGCACCCAGCCGCCCTCGGGATAGAACAAACCGCCATGGGCCACGCCAACACCGGCGCGGGCCTGCGCTTCTGGCTGTTCCAGGCACTGCAAAAGATCTTCGGGGAACGCTGCCGCCAGTTGCGCGTGACGTTCGGCTTCCTTGGCATTGAACGCCAGTTGCAGCACGCCACAGTCGTCCCAGTCGCTGCCGCGTTGCAGGGTTTCCAGCAGGCGCCGGGTGTAACCGAAACCGCTGACGATCAACTGCGACAACGCGGTGCCATGGGCGGAAAGCTTGAGATAAAGCACGCCTTGCGGATTGCCTGAAGCTTCTTGCGCGACGGCCGCGTGACGTTCCAGCAGGCTCACCTGCCAGCCGCGCGCCGCCAGACTCGACGCCGTTGCGCAACCGGCCAGGCCGGCGCCGATCACCAGCGCCCGGCGTTCACCGCTCAGCGGCGCAGGGCGGGCGAACCAGGGTTTGGCCGGCTCTGGCGCAGCCACCTCGGCGGGCCAGCCGAGAAATTCGCCACGCAGGATTTCCCATTTATGGCCGATGCCCGGCGTGCGCTTCATCTTGAACCCGGCCGCGTTGAGCAAACGCCGGACCCAACCGGTGCTGGTGAACGTGCTGATAGTCGACCCCGGTGCGGCCAGACGCGCCAGCTCGACGAACAGCTCAGCGGTCCACATGTCGGGGTTTTTCGCCGGGGCGAAACCGTCGAGAAACCACGCGTCGATCTGCGCGTCGAGTTGTGGCAGTTGCGCCAGTGCATCGCCAATCAGCAGGGTCAGCGTCACGCGACCGTCGGCCAGCGTGATGCGCTGAAAGCCTTGATGAATCGCCACATAGTGCTTGAGCAGTTGATCGGCCAGGGATTTGAGTTGCGGCCACAGGGCCAAGGCCCGGTGCAGGTCCGCAGGCGCCAGCGGGTATTTCTCGACGCTGACAAAATGCAGACGTGCGCCCGCCACCGCGTGTTGCTCGAACAACTGCCAGGCGCAAAGAAAATTCAACCCGGTGCCAAAACCGGTTTCGCCAATGACCAGACGCCCATCCGCCGGCAGCGCAGCGAAACGCTCGGCCAGACGGTTCTGTTCGAGGAACACATAGCGAGTTTCCTCCAGCCCCGACTGGTCGGAAAAATACACGTCATCGAACACCCGCGAACGTGGGCGTCCGTGGTCATCCCAGTCGAGTTGGGCGTGGGGGATTTCGGCTTTCATGGCAGGCTCGGCGAACACAAGGCGGCCATTCTAGCCGATCGCGCGGGGGCTGCCTGATCCAGCGCAAGGTCCAGCGTCGACCGCTCGGGAACAATGGTTGCACGCAGGGAATTTATGCGCCGCGTCCGTGCCCAATCCGCTAGTCTTGCTGAACCCTGGAAGGAGCCGTCCCATGTTTGAATCCGCTGAAATCGGTCACGCCATCGACAAAGACACCTATGAGGCGGCGGTTCCTGCGCTGCGTGAAGCCTTGCTGGAAGCGCAGTTCGAGTTGCAGCAGCAGAAGCGCTTTCCGGTGATCATCCTGATCAACGGCATCGAAGGTGCGGGCAAGGGCGAGACGGTCAAACTGCTCAATGAATGGATGGATCCGCGCCTGATCGAAGTACGCACCTTCGACCAGCAAACCGATGAAGAACTCGCGCGGCCACCGGCGTGGCGCTACTGGCGGATGCTGCCGGCCAAGGGGCGCATGGGGATTTTCTTCGGCAACTGGTACAGCCAGATGTTGCAAGGCAGGGTCCATGGGCTGTTCAAGGATCCGCGTCTGGACCAGGCCATCGCCGGTGCCGAGCGTCTGGAAAAAATGCTCTGCGATGAAGGCGCGCTGATTTTCAAGTTCTGGTTTCACCTGTCCAAGAAGCAGATGAAAGCACGGCTCAAGTCGTTGGCTGACGACCCGCTGCACAGCTGGCGCATCAGTCCGCTGGACTGGCAGCAATCGCAGACCTACGACAAGTTCGTCAAATACGGCGAACGCGTGTTGCGCCGCACCAGCCGCGATTACGCGCCGTGGCACATCATCGAAGGCGCCGACGCCAACTACCGCAGCCTGGCGGTGGGCAAGATTCTCCTTGAAGGGCTGCAAAGTGCGCTCGAACGGGCCGAGGTCAATCCGCGCCAGGTCAGTGCCGCGCCGCTGGGTACGCCGGTCGATCAATTGAACCTGCTCGACAGCCTCGACCTCAGCCAGCGTCTGGACAAGAAGGATTACGAAGAACAACTGATCACCGAGCAAGCGCGCCTGTCCGGATTGATGCGCGATAAACGCATGCGCCGCCATGCGCTGATCGCGGTGTTCGAAGGCAATGACGCGGCGGGCAAGGGCGGCGCGATCCGGCGCGTTGCAGCGGCGCTCGACCCGCGTCAATACAGCATCGTCCCGATCGCTGCGCCGACCGAAGAAGAACGCGCGCACCCGTATCTGTGGCGGTTCTGGCGGCACCTGCCGGCGCGCGGCAAGTTCACCGTGTTCGATCGCTCTTGGTACGGCCGCGTACTGGTCGAGCGGATCGAGGGTTTTTGCAAACCGGCGGACTGGCTGCGCGCTTACGGCGAGATCAATGACTTTGAAGAGCAACTGGCCGACGCCGGCGTGATTGTCGTGAAGTTCTGGCTGGCCATCGATAAAGACACCCAGATGGAGCGCTTTCAGGAGCGCGAAGAGATCTCCTTCAAGCGCTTCAAGATCACCGAGGACGACTGGCGCAATCGGGAAAAGTGGGACGACTATCGTAGAGCGGTGGGCGACATGGTCGACCGCACCAGCACCGAAATCGCGCCGTGGACGCTGGTCGAGGCCAACGACAAGCGCTGGGCACGGGTAAAAGTGCTGCGCACGATCAACCGTGCGCTGGAAGACGCATTCGAGAAATCCGACAAAAAGGCCAGGAAGCACAAGGACTGAAGCGATGGCCGCGCATACGCCGGGTGAATGATCCTCGCGGTCGGCAAGAAGGTGGACTTATGCTCAGGCCCACTTTCAACCGACAACAACAATGAGGTATGCCATGCGTGAAGTGGTGATCGTCGACAGCGTGCGGACCGGCCTGGCCAAATCCTTTCGCGGCAAGTTCAACCAGACCCGCCCCGATGACATGGCGGCCCACTGCGTCAATGCGCTGCTGACACGCAACGATATCGACCCGGCGAGCGTCGAGGACTGCATCGTCGGCGCCGGCTCCAACGAAGGCGCGCAGGGTTACAACATCGGCCGCAACGTCGCGGTGCTCTCGCGTCTGGGCACCGGCACCGCCGGCATGACCCTCAACCGTTTCTGCTCGTCGGGTTTGCAGGCAATTGCGATTGCCGCTAATCAGATCGCCTCCGGTTGCAGCGACATCATCGTTGCCGGCGGCGTCGAGTCGATCAGCCTGACCCTGAAAAGCGTCAACACCGATCACCTGATCAACCCATTGCTCCAGCAACAGACCCCCGGCATCTACTTCACCATGGGCCAGACCGCCGAAGTGGTGGCACGACGTTACGGGGTCAGCCGCGAGGCGCAGGATCGCTATGCACTGCAAAGCCAGATTCGCACGGCTCACGCTCAGGCGGCCGGTCTGTTCGATGATGAAATCGTGCCGATGGCGGTGAAATACCGCGTCGAGGACAAGAACAGCGGCGAAGTGCAGATTCTCGATGGCGTGGTCGAGCGCGACGACTGCAACCGTCCGGACACCACCTACGAAAGCCTTGCCGGATTGAAACCGGTCTTCGCCGAAGATGGCTCGGTGACGGCGGGCAATTCATCGCAGCTGTCCGACGGCGCCTCGATGACATTGGTGATGAGCCTGGATAAAGCCCTGGAATTGGGACTCAAGCCGAAAGCATTTTTCCGGGGCTTCACTGTGGCCGGTTGCGAGCCGGACGAAATGGGCATCGGCCCAGTGTTCTCGGTGCCGAAACTGCTCAAGGCCAAAGGTTTGCAGGTGGCGGATATCGATCTGTGGGAGTTGAACGAGGCGTTCGCTTCGCAGTGCCTGTACAGCCGCGATCGCCTGGAGATCGATAACGAAAAGTACAACGTCAACGGCGGTTCGATTTCCATCGGCCACCCGTTCGGCATGACCGGCTCGCGCCAGGTCGGGCATTTGATCCGGGAATTGCAGCGACGCCATTTGCGCTACGGCATCGTCACCATGTGTGTGGGCGGCGGGATGGGGGCGAGTGGGTTGTTTGAGGCGGTTCGATAAAGGATCGGTTGCCTGTACAGGGCTCTTCGCGAGCAAGCCCGCTCCCACAGGTGATCGCATTCCCCGGTGGGAGCGGGCTTGCTCGCGAAGGAATCACCTCGGTTCAGCGCCTGGAATCCTGCCGCTGCATCCGCGCTATATAAGCCTGAATTTCCTTCTCTATAACCTGACTGTCAAACGGCCCCTCAAGAGTATTTTCCCGGGTGCTGAAATACAGCTCGCCATTGACCCTACACACGCGGTCGCTGCGAAAACGAGTGGCGGGGGCGCTGTCCTCGGCGCGCATGGCGTACATGTCGGTCTCCCTGATCAATGCGTTCGAAAGTCTGCAACCAGCTTATGCCTGAAGCACTTGGTGCGCCTGCCCGGCCGATCAACGGCGAAGCGTCGGTTTACGGCTGCGACCTGCACAGTTTCATTCGCGGCCTGCCGGCAACTGTCCCTGTGTTGCACGCGGTCGGGCGCCTAGAATGAGTGTTCTTGTCAGCAGGATTTTGGGGTTCGCATGCACATTTCATCGGGGCGCTGGGTATACGGACTGTTCCTGGCGCTGCTGACCGCGTTTCTGTGGGGCATCCTGCCGATCAAGCTCAAACAGGTGCTGCAGGTGATGGACCCGGTGACGGTGACCTGGTTTCGCCTGACGGTGTCCGGTGGCTGCCTGTTCATCTATCTGGCTTCGGTCAAACGCCTGCCGAGTCGCAAAGTGCTGGGCCCCAAGGGCGGCTGGCTGGTGCTGATGGCGGTGCTCGGGCTGGTCGGCAATTACGTGCTGTACCTGATGGGCCTCAACCTGCTCAGCCCCGGCACCGCGCAACTGGTGGTGCAGATGGGACCGATCATGTTGTTGATCGCCAGTCTGTTCGTGTTCAAGGAACGCTTCAGCATCGGCCAGGGCATCGGCTTGCTGGTGTTGCTGATCGGCTTTGGCCTGTTCTTCAACCAGCGCCTGGCCGAGCTGTTGACCTCGCTGTCCGATTACACTGCCGGCGTGTTGTTGGTCTTGCTGGCATCGACGGTCTGGACCTTTTATGCGCTGGGGCAGAAGCAATTGCTCACGGTGTGGAATTCATTGCAGGTAATGATGGTGATCTACCTGTTCTGCGCGCTGTTGCTGACGCCGTGGGTGCATCCGCTCGAAGCGCTGAACCTCAGCCCGCTGCAGGGTTGGCTGCTGTTGGCGTGCTGCATGAATACCTTGATCGCCTACGGCGCATTCGCCGAAGCACTGGCACATTGGGAAGCATCGCGGGTCAGCGCAACACTGGCGATCACGCCGCTGGTGACGTTTGTGGCTGTGGCAATCGCGGCGCGGGTCTGGCCCGAGTTTGTGCATGCCGAGCAGATCAATGCGCTGGGCTATGGCGGGGCGGTGCTGGTGGTGCTGGGTTCGGCACTGGTCGCGTTGGGGCCATCGTTGATTGCCGGGCTCAGGGCGCGGCGGATGCGTATAGCAGCAGGTTGATCGAGTCATCGTTCTCCGCGAGCAAGCCCGCTCCCACACTTGAGCGCATTTGCAACATGAGAATGCGGCCAAATGTGGGAGCGGGCTTGCTCGCGAAGGCGGACTGACAGGCGCTAAAAATCTTAACCCTTGGCACCCGCCTCGATCATGTTCTCCGGCCGCACCCACGCATCGAACTCTTCATCAGTCAGATAACCCAGCTGCAACGCCGCCTCACGCAAGGTCAGCCCTTCGCTGTAGGCCTTCTTGGCGATCTCTGCCGACTTGTCGTAACCGATGTGCGGGTTGAGCGCAGTCACCAGCATCAGCCCACGTTCCAAATGTTGGGCCATCGCTTCGGCATCCGGCTCGAGCCCGGCAATGCAGTGCTGCTGGAAGTTGCTGCAGCCATCGCCCAGCAAACGGATCGATTGCAGCAGGTTATGAATGATCACCGGTTTGAACACGTTCAACTGCAAATGCCCCTGGCTGGCAGCAAAACCGATCGCCACGTCGTTGCCGAGCACCTGACAGGCGAGCATCGACAACGCTTCGCACTGAGTCGGGTTGACCTTGCCGGGCATGATCGAGCTGCCCGGCTCGTTCGCCGGCAGCTTCACTTCGGCGAAACCGGCACGGGGACCTGAGCCGAGCAGGCGTAGATCATTGGCGATTTTCATCAGCGCCACGGCGAGGGTTTTCAGCGCACCGGACAGCGTTACCAGCGGCTCATGGCCGGCCAGCGCGGCGAACTTGTTCGGCGCGGTGACGAACGGCAAGCCAGACAGCGCAGCGAGCTCGGCGGCAATCGCCTCACCGAAACCGTGTGGCGAGTTCAGCCCGGTACCGACTGCGGTGCCGCCCTGAGCCAGCTCGCAGACCGCCGGCAGCGCGGCGCGAATCGCACGCTCGGCGTAATCCAGTTGCGCGATGAAGCCGGACAGCTCCTGACCGAAGGTGATCGGCGTCGCGTCCATCATGTGCGTGCGTCCGGTCTTGACCAGTTTCATGTGCCGCGCCGCCAGTTCAGCGAGGCCGCCGGACAACTCGGCAATCGCCGGCAGCAGTTGTTCCTGCACCGCTTTGGCGGTGGCAATGCTCATGGCGGTGGGGAAGCAGTCATTGGAGCTTTGCGAGCGGTTGACGTGATCGTTCGGGTGCACCGGCGATTTGCCGCCGCGCGGGTTGCCGGCCAGTTCGTTGGCACGACCGGCGATCACTTCGTTGACGTTCATGTTGCTCTGGGTGCCGCTGCCGGTCTGCCAGACCACCAGCGGGAACTGCTCGTCATGTTCGCCGGCGAGGACTTCATCGGCGGCCTGTTCGATCAGGCGGGCAATGTCGGCCGGCAGATCGCCGTTGCGGTCGTTGACCCGCGCGGCGGCTTTCTTGATCAGCGCCAGGGCATGCAGCACCGGCAGCGGCATGCGCTCCTGACCGATGGCGAAGTTGATCAGCGAGCGTTGCGTCTGAGCACCCCAGTAAGCGTCGTCCGGGACTTCGATCTGGCCCAGGCTGTCGGTTTCGATACGGCTCATCGTGCACACTCCTGTTGGTCTGTTGGCGCAATTTAGGCCGGTGTCGCCCCGGGTGGTTCCATCGGCTCGATTGTTGACCGCAAAACCCCGCCAATCAAGCGTGGCAAGGGTCGGGGGTTGAGCCACAGCGATTGTTAGGCGCAGAATGGTCGCCCTTGGGGTTCGACCTCGCTTTGCTTAAAGGAAACTCGATGACTCGTCTTCGCGCCATCTGTACCGCGGTTGCACTGGTTTGCGCCAGCGGCCAGGTGCTTGCCGATACCGCCAGCCACAACGCCAGTGCCGAAGCTTTCCTGACGCTGGCTCACGCTGACAAGCTGGGCACCCCGGTGTACATGCAAGTGCAGCAAATGTTCGCCCAGCGCTTTGAACAGACCAAAGCCCCGGAGTCGAAGAAAGCCGTGCTCGAAACCTACCAGGCCAAGGCCAACGCCGCGCTGGACCAGGCCATCGGCTGGAACAAGCTCAAGCCCGACATGGTCAAGCTCTACACCAGCAACTTCAGCGAATCCGAGCTGAAAGATCTGGTTGCTTTCTACAAATCGCCACTGGGCAAGAAAGTCCTCGAAAAAATGCCGCAGCTGACCCAGCAGTCGGCGCAGATGACCCAGGGCAAGCTGGAAAGCGCAGTGCCGGTGGTCAACAAGCTGCTCGACGACATGACCAAAGAGCTGGACCCGAAAGGCGCCGCTGCGCCGGCCAAGAAGAAGTAAGCGGAGTTCGTGATGACCATGCAACAACGCATCGAATCGACGCTGGCCCTGTTACAGCCTGAGCACCTGCAAGTGCTGGACGAAAGCCACATGCACAGTCGCGGGTTACAGACCCACTACAAGGCGGTGGTGGTCAGCGCGCAGTTCGAAGGCCTGAACCGGGTCAAGCGCCACCAGAAGGTCTACGGTACGCTCGGCGAGTTGATGGGCGAGTTCCATGCGTTGGCGCTGCACACCTACACCCCGCAGGAGTGGGCAGAGATCGATGGCGCTCCGGCGTCGCCGACCTGTGCCGGCGGCAGCAAACATTAAGATCAAAAGATCCAAGCCCTCGGCAGCACCTGCTTTGGAATGCGTTCCCCTGTAGGAGCTGCCGCAGGCTGCGATCTTTTTTGCTAGAATCCGCAACGCGCCGCTTAGCCGGCGCGTTTTTTTTGAATCCGGTTCACCCTTTGCGAGGGTAGCCACCTGGAGAAATACCCATGACACAACCGATTGTCGTGGCGGCACTGTACAAGTTCGTCACCCTCGAAGATTACGTTGACCTGCGCGAGCCCCTGCTGCAAGCGATGGTCGACAACGGTATCAAAGGCACTTTGCTGATTGCCGAAGAAGGCATCAACGGCACCGTTTCCGGCACCCGCGAAGGCATCGACGGACTGCTCGCCTGGCTCAAGAACGATCCGCGCATGGTCGACATCGACCACAAGGAATCGTACTGCGACGAGCAGCCGTTCTACCGCACCAAGGTCAAGCTGAAGAAAGAGATCGTCACCCTCGGCGTCGAAGGCGTTGACCCGAACAAGAAGGTCGGCACCTACGTTGAGCCGCAGGACTGGAACGCGCTGATCAGCGATCCGGAAGTGCTGCTGATCGACACGCGCAACGATTACGAAGTGTCGATCGGCACCTTCGAAGGCGCCATCGATCCGAAAACCACCAGTTTTCGCGAGTTTCCCGACTACATCAAAGAACACTTCGACCCGGCCGTGCACAAGAAGGTCGCGATGTTCTGCACCGGCGGCATCCGCTGCGAGAAAGCCTCGAGCTACATGCTCGGCGAAGGTTTCGAAGAGGTTTACCACCTCAAGGGCGGCATCCTGAAGTACCTCGAAGAGGTGCCGCAGGAAGAAACCAAGTGGCGCGGCGACTGCTTCGTCTTCGACAACCGCGTGACCGTGCGTCACGACCTGACGGAAGGCGACTACGATCAATGTCATGCCTGCCGCACCCCGGTCAGCGTTGAAGATCGCGCCTCCGAGCACTACGTCGCCGGCATCAGTTGCCCGCACTGCTGGGACAAGCTCAGCGAGAAAACCCGGCGCAGCGCCATTGATCGGCAAAAGCAGATCGAACTGGCCAAGGCGCGCAACCAGCCGCACCCGATCGGCTACAACTATAAGCAAGCATCCACCGAGGCTTAACCATGTCTGCGCGCCTGCTCTATGTGATGGATCCGATGTGTTCATGGTGCTGGGGTTTTGCTCCGGTGGCCAAGGCACTGGTCGAGCAGGCGCAGGCAGCCGGGGTCGAGCTGCATCTGGTGGTTGGCGGTCTGCGCACCGGCAGCGGCTCGGCGCTGGAGCCGACCACCCGGCGTTACATTCTTGAGCACTGGCAAGCCGTCACCGAGGCCACCGGCCAGCCGTTCAAACTTGACGGTGCGCTGCCCGACGGTTTTGTCTACGACACCGAGCCTGCCTGTCGCGCCATCGTTACCGCGCGCAGTCTGGCGCCGGATTGCGCCTGGACATTGGTTGGGCTGATCCAGCAGGCGTTTTACGCAGAGGGTCGCGATGTCACCCAGGCCAGCGTGCTGGTCGAACTGGCGGAGCAGGCCGGGGTGCCGCGTATCGAGTTCGCCGCGTTGTTCGATCATGCCGATCAGCACAAGGCGACCCAGGCCGACTTCACGTGGGTGCAGGATCTGGGCATCGCCGGTTTCCCGACCCTGCTGGCCGAGCGCAACGGGCAACTGGCGCTGCTGACCAATGGCTATCAACCGCTCAGCGAGCTGTCGCCGTTGCTCGGCCGCTGGCTGGAGCGTGCGGCCTGTGTCTGACCTTGCCGATGACACGCCAGCCGTAGAGCGTGTCGACCGGCTGAGCTGGGCTGAAGTCCGGCGTCTGGCACTGCATCACAAAAAATCCCTGTGGATCGCCAATGGCGTGGCCGTGCTGGCGACGCTGTGCAGTGTGCCGATTCCATTGCTACTGCCGTTGCTGGTGGACGAAGTCCTGCTTGGCCACGGCGATGCCGCACTGAAAGTCATGAACCACTTCCTGCCGAGCATGTGGCAGCAGGCGGCGGGTTATATCGGCTTGATGCTGGTGGTGACCCTCACCTTGCGCTGCAGCGCTCTGTGTTTTGGTGTGTTGCAGTCGCGGCTGTTTGCGCGGCTGGCCAAGGACATCGTCTACCGCATCCGCGTGCGTCTGATCGAGCGGCTCAAGCGCATTTCCCTTGGCGAATACGAAAGCCTGGGCAGCGGCACGGTGACCACGCATCTGGTCACCGATCTGGATACCCTCGACAAATTCGTCGGAGAAACCCTCAGCCGTTTCCTCGTGGCCATGCTCACGCTGGTCGGCACCGCGAGCATTTTGATGTGGATGCACTGGAAGCTGGCGCTGCTGATTCTGCTGTTCAACCCGTTGGTGATCTACGCCACGGTGCAGTTGGGCAAACGGGTCAAACACCTGAAGAAACTCGAGAACGACAGCACCTCACGCTTCACTCAGGCGCTGAGCGAAACGCTCGATGCGATTCAGGAAGTGCGCGCCGGCAATCGCCAGGGCTATTTCCTCGGGCGCCTCGGTTTGCGCGCGCAGGAAGTGCGCAATTACGCCGTCAACTCGCAGTGGAAAACCGACGCCTCGAACCGCGCCAGTGGTTTGTTGTTCCAGTTCGGCATCGACATCTTTCGTGCCGCAGCGATGCTCACCGTATTGTTTTCCGACCTGTCGATCGGGCAGATGCTCGCGGTGTTCAGTTACCTGTGGTTCATGATCGGCCCGGTCGAACAGCTGCTCAATCTGCAATACGCCTATTACGCGGCGGGCGGTGCGCTGACGCGGATCAACGAACTGCTGGCGCGCGCCGACGAGCCGCAGTATCCCGGTGGCGTTGATCCATTCAAGGGGCGCGACACCGTCGGCATCGAGGTGCAAGGCCTGAGTTTCGGTTATGGCGATGAACTGGTGCTGGATCAGATGAACCTGTCGATCCTGCCCGGCGAAAAAGTCGCGATCGTCGGCGCCAGCGGCGGTGGCAAAAGTACTTTGGTGCAGTTGCTCTTGGGGCTGTACACGCCAGCGGCCGGGAGCATTCGCTTCGGCGGATCGACCCAGCAGGAGATCGGTCTGGAGACGGTGCGCGAGAATGTCGCCGTGGTCTTGCAGCATCCGGCGCTGTTCAACGACAGCGTGCGTGCCAACCTGACCATGGGGAGGATGCGCAGCGACGAAGCCTGCTGGCAGGCGTTGGAAATCGCGCAAATGGCCGCGACCATCCGCGCGCTGCCCGACGGCCTCGACAGCATCGTCGGGCGTTCCGGCGTGCGTTTGTCCGGCGGCCAGCGCCAACGTCTGGCGATCGCACGGATGATTCTCGCCGAGCCGAAAGTGGTGATTCTCGACGAAGCCACTTCGGCCCTCGATGCCGCTACCGAGTACAACCTGCATCAAGCGATGGCGAAGTTTCTCAACGGCCGCACCACACTGATCATCGCCCATCGCCTGTCGGCGGTGAAACAGGCGGACCGGGTGCTGGTGTTCGACGGCGGGCAGATCGCCGAGGACGGCGATCATCGCCAACTGATCGCCGACGGCGGTCTCTACGCCAAGCTTTACGGCAACTTGCAACAGCACTGATCGAAACCCTCGCCGACCTGTCAGAGGTTCTGCGTGCGGTGTAACGCCGCGCCTTGCCTTGAACGAGAACCCCACCTAGTCTCGTCATAGCGAATTCGCCCGGAAGGCGAGCGGGCAGTGCTCATGCAAGGAATCTCATGAAGCAAAAGCAGACTCTGGGAACGCCACGGTTGTTGGGTATCGTCTGGCCCTTTATTGCTGTCGTGGTGTTCCAGGCATTACTGGGGGGCGTGAGCCTTTACGTGCTCTCGGCCGTGCGTGGCTACGTGGCCGGCGAAAGCCTGTGGTCCAAGGGCCAGAAGGATGCCATCTATTACCTCAATCTCTACGCCGACAGCCGTGACGAGGCGATCTACCGCAAATACCTGACGGCTATTGCCGTGCCTCAGGGCGGTCACCAATTGCGTCTGGCGCTCGATCGTCAACCGCCGGATCTGCAAGCGGCGCGCGAAGGCATTCTGCAGGGTGGCAATCACCCCGACGACGTCTCCAGCCTGATCTGGCTGTATCTGAATTTTCGCCACTTCAGTTATCTCGAAACCGCGATTGATCGCTGGACAATCGGCGATGCCTACCTCGACCGACTGCACGAAGTAGCGCAGGAGATGCACCAAGGCATTGCCCGCAACCAGGCCAGCCCCGGCGATGTGCAGCGCTGGAAAGTGCAGATATTTGCCATCAACGATGCCGTGACCCCAGCGGCGAAAGCCTTCAGTGATGCCTTGGGCGAAGGCTCGCGGGTGATCATGCGCCTGTTGCTGTTTACCAACCTGGCCACTGCGCTGGGCCTGATCGTGCTGGCGCTGTGGCGCACGCACAAACTGCTCAGGCAGCGTCATGAATTTGCCCAGGCACTGCAACTTGAGAAGGATCGCGCGCACATCACCCTGCAGTCGATCGGTGATGGCGTAATCACTACCGACGTCAACGGCGCGATCGACTACATGAACCCGGCCGCCGAAGCCATGACTCACTGGAAGGCCGAGCAGGCGGCGGGCCTGCCGTTGTCGGCGCTGTTCAACCTGCTTGACGAAAACGCCCAGACCGAAGGGCTGACGCTGATCGAACACATTCTCAGCGGCCAGCTCAGCGGTGGTAGCGAACATTCCAAGCTGATCCAGCGTCTGGATGGCAGCACCCTGTCGGTGACTCTGGTCGGTGCACCGATCCGCAACGCCGGCAATGTCAGCGGCACGGTGCTGGTGCTGCATGACATGACGCAGGAGCGGCAATACATCGCCAATCTGTCCTGGCAGGCGACCCACGATGCGCTGACCGGGCTGGCCAACCGTCGCGAATTCGAATACCGCCTCGAACAGGCGTTGCACAACCTCACTCGCCAGCCCGGGCGGCATGCGCTGATGTTCCTCGATCTCGACCAGTTCAAACTGGTCAACGACACCTGCGGCCATGCGGCAGGCGATGAGCTGTTGCGGCATATCTGCACGCTGTTGCAATCGGGCCTGCGCGAGGGCGACACCTTGGCGCGGCTGGGTGGCGATGAGTTCGGTATCCTGCTGGAGAACTGCGCGCCGGAGGTCGCGGAGAAGATTGCCGAGAGCCTGCGTCAGACGGTGCAGAACCTGCATTTTGTCTGGAAAGGGCGGCCGTTCCTGACCACGGTCAGTATCGGTCTAGTGCATGTGGCGCAGAATCCAACCACCCTCGAGGCCTCGTTGCGTGCGGCGGACATGGCTTGCTACATGGCCAAGGAAAAGGGACGCAACCGCGTCCAGGTCTACCACGCTGACGATTCCGAACTTTCCATGCGCTTCGGTGAAATGGCCTGGGTGCAGCGCCTGCACATGGCGCTGGAGGAAAACCGCTTCTGCCTGTATGCCCAGCAGATCGCGCCGCTAAAACCGCAACCCGGCGAGGCCGGACACATCGAGATCCTCCTGCGTTTGCATGATGAGTCCGGGCGGATGATTTTGCCTGACAGCTTTATCCCGGCGGCGGAACGGTACGGTTTGATGACTCAGTTAGATCGCTGGGTAGTGCAGAACGTTTTCAAGGTTATTGCTCAGTGTATTGAGCAGGAACATGAACTTCCTTTAGCCATGTGTGCGATTAATCTGTCAGGCATTACTATCGGAGATGACGACTTTTTGCACTTCCTCAGGGACCAGTTCGTTAACTACGCTATACCGCCTGAAATGATTTGTTTTGAAATTACCGAAACCAGTGCAATCGCGAATCTAGGCAGCGCAATCCGTTTTATCAATGAACTCAAAGGTTTAGGTTGTCACTTTTCCTTAGATGACTTTTGTGCCGGAATGTCTTCATTCGCTTACTTGAAACATTTGCCTGTAGACTTCCTGAAGATCGACGGGAGTTTCGTAAAGGACATGCTGGACGACCCGATTAATCGGGCAATGGTCGAGGTGATCAATCACATCGGCCACGTCATGGGTAAGCAGACAATTGCCGAGTTTGTTGAAACTAACCAGATCGAACAGGCATTGCTTGAAATAGGTGTGGATTACGCTCAGGGTTATGTTATCGAGCGTCCGCAGTTGTTTACCTGTGACAGTTTGCAAAGTCGCCCTGCCAGACCGCAGCCGTTGTTGTTCAAAGCGCCTGGCACGTTCCGTTGAAGTCTCTCGCCGATCCTTGCCATCACAAATCAAAAGGAGCCGAACAGTGATCGACACATTCAACCGAACCGGACCCCTCATGGAAGCTGCAAGTTATCCTGTCTGGGCACAACAGCTCATTCAGGACTGCAGCGAGAGCAAGCGCCGGGTTGTCGAACATGAACTTTATCAGCGCATGCGGGACAACAAACTCAGCGCAAAAACCATGCGCCAGTACCTGATCGGGGGCTGGCCGGTCGTCGAGCAGTTTGCCTTGTACATGGCGCAGAACCTCACCAAGACCCGCTTCGCCCGCCATCCCGGCGAAGACATGGCGCGGCGCTGGCTGATGCGCAACATCCGCGTCGAACTCAACCATGCCGATTACTGGATGCACTGGAGCCGCGCCCATGGCGTCAGCCTCGAAGATCTCCAGGCCCAGCAAGTGCCGCCCGAGTTGCACGCGCTGAGTCACTGGTGCTGGCACACCAGCTCGGCGGATTCGTTGATCGTGGCGATTGCCGCGACCAACTATGCGATCGAGGGCGCGACCGGGGAGTGGTCTGCGGTGGTCTGCTCGACCGGCGTCTACGCGGCGGCGTTCCCGGAAGAGGTTCGCAAACGCGCAATGAAATGGCTGAAGATGCATGCCCAGTACGACGATGCCCATCCGTGGGAAGCGCTGGAAATCATCTGCACCCTGGCCGGCATGAATCCGAGCAAGGCTTTGCAGGCCGAGCTGCGGCAGGCGATCTGCAAGAGCTATGACTATATGTACCTGTTTCTGGAGCGGTGCATGCAGCTTGAGGCCTCGGAGCGGCTGATGGTCAACCGCGAGCGCAGGACCGTCGTCGAGAGCTGATCTCAGGAAAAACATGTAGCAAATGTGGGAGCGGGCTTGCTCGCGGATGCGTAAGGTCATTCAACGGATTCGTTGTCTGGCAGACCGCATTCGCGAGCAAGCCCGCTCCCACGATTATTTTCAGCCAGCCATTGCCAGCCGATTACGCCCCTCGCGCTTTGCAACATAGAGCGCACTGTCGGCCCGGCGCAGCAAACTGTCCGCCGACTCGCCCGGCAACAGCGTCGAGCATCCCAGGCTTACGGTGATCTCGATCAATTGGCCATCGGCAAAATATTCCCCTGACTGCGTCGCCTGGCGCAAACGCTCACCGACCATCGCCGCCGCTTCGCGTCCGGTGTTGGAGAGCAGGATCAGAAACTCCTCGCCACCATAACGAAACACCATGTCGACGTTGCGCAGCTGCGCCTTGATCGATGCTGCAATAGCTTTGAGCACATCATCACCAGCGCCATGACCGTGTTCGTCATTGACCCGTTTGAAGTGGTCGATGTCGAGCATCAGCACTGACAGCGGCTGCGCATGCCGGCGCGACATGTCGATCTCGCGCTGCAAGGTCTGCTCCATGGCCACACGGTTGCCGGCGCCGGTCAGAGGATCGCGCAAAGCGCTTTGGGTTGCGGCGCGATAGAGCAGGGCGTTGCGCATCGGGTACAGCAAGCAGGACAGCAGTGACTCGAGTTCGCCCTGTTCCTTGTCGTTGAAACGCTGATTGCGGCGAAACACCAGCTCGCCCATGTGCTCACCTTCGTGGCTCAGGGTGTAGCTGACCGGATGATGGCCGCGCGTGCCGAACTCCAGACGCAGGTCACTGGCCTGATGCACATAGCTGAGGGCATCCAGCGGCACCAGGCGTTGGATTTCACGAAAGAACAGGCCAAGGATGCGTTGTGGCTCAAGGCTGGTTTGCAGCTGCAGGCTCATTTGCTGACGAAGTTGCGCCAGGCTGGTCGGGCGCTCGATCCGCGCCGGCAGTTGACCGAAGCCCAGGCGCTGCAATTTGGCACTGTCAAAGTCAATTGCATGGGTCTGGGAAGGCGATTTCATATGGCGTGAGCCCCTAAGCAGTAAGTCTGTCTTACAGGCTGGGTGAGAGCGGCTATGGGCTGCGCGTCGTACTGATCCATCAGTCCCGTAGGACGTTTGGCCTAAGTTTAGTCTGCCGCAAGACGATCAGTCAGCTATCGAAATCGGCGTTGCCCCATGGCCATCACACGGCATGTTTTGAGGGAATTTAGAGCGAAACACGTGCCATTCGGTTCGATTTTATTTAAAGCTTTTTGAATCAATGACTTGCTGGCGGCTGCGGAACTGCCGCGCTGGATAATTGGCGGCGGCGCGAAGCTAATGATCAACAATGACTTGCCGCGACAGCATTCTGCCGCGGCAACAAATGCGACGTATGGCGTTATTGGGCGTTGAAAGCCTGGCCGTTAACGCCCGCGCTGTCGGGGCCCATCAAGTACAGATAGACCGGCATGATCTCCTGCGGCGTCGGGTTGCTCAGCGGGTTTTCCCCCGGATACGCCTGGGCGCGCATGCTGGTGCGAGTGCCGCCTGGGTTGATGCTGTTGGAGCGCACCGGCGCAACACCCTCGACTTCGTCGGCAAGGGTTTGCATCAGGCCTTCGGTGGCGAATTTCGACACACCGTAAGCGCCCCAGTACGCACGACCCTTACGCCCGACGCTGCTGGAAGTGAATACCACCGAGGCGTCCTGCGAGAGCTTGAGCAGTGGCAGCAGGGTGCTGGTCAGCATGAACATTGCGTTGACGTTGACCTGCATGACGCGCATGAAGTTTTCGCCGGAGAGCTGTTCGATTGGCGTGCGCGGACCGATGATCGAAGCGTTGTGCAACAGGCCATCGAGGTGGCCGAACTCGGTTTCGATCATCGCTGCCAGCTCATCGTACTGATGGGGCAGGGCGGTCTCGAGGTTGAACGGTATCACCGCCGGTTGTGGATGGCCGGCGGCCTCGATTTCGTCGTAGACCTCGGTCAGGTTGGCTTCGGTCTTGCCCAGCAGCAACACGGTCGCGCCGTGAGCGGCGTAAGTCTTGGCTGCAGCCGCGCCGATGCCGCGCCCGGCACCGGTAACCAGAATGACCCGATCCTTCAGCAGTTCAGGGCGAGCGGTGTAATCAAACATAAAACCCTCATAGTCCTTTTGATTCTGATCAGCAGCTGCACAGCGCGCTGTCGAGCACCTTGCGCAACTCCAGCGGGTGATCCACCACCACGTCCGCGCCCCAGTGGCGCGGGTTGTCGTCGGGGTGAATGTAGCCGTAGGTCACCGCAGCGGTCTTGGTGCCGGCGTCGCGACCCGACTCGATATCGCGCAGATCATCGCCGATAAACAGTACCGTCGACGGATCCAGATCAAGCATCTTGCACGCGAGGATCAATGGCTCCGGATCCGGCTTGCTGTTCTTCACGTGATCGGGGCAGATCAGCAGCGCCGAACGCTCGGCCAGCCCCAGGCGTTGCATGATCGGCTCGGCGAAGCGCACCGGTTTGTTGGTGACCACGCCCCAGATCAGGTTGGCTTTCTCGATATCGGCGAGCAGTTCGCCCATGCCGTCGAACAATTTGCTGTGCACCGCGCAACCAACCAGATAACGCTCGAGAAACTCCAGGCGCAGCTCTTCGAAGCCTGGCGATTCCGGGTCCATCGAGAACGTCACTGCAACCATCGCCTTGGCGCCGCCGGAAATCTCGTCGCGGATATGCTTGTCGTTGATCGGCGGCAAACCACGATCGGCGCGCATCGCCTGGCAGATGGCGATGAAGTCCGGCGCGGTGTCGAGCAGCGTGCCGTCCATGTCGAAAAGTACCGCTCTGATGGCCATCGGCTTATTCCTCGCGCAGGGTCTGGATCATGTAGTTGACGTCGACGTCACTGGCCAGCTTGTAGTGTTTGGTCAGCGGGTTGTAGGTCAGGCCGATGATGTCCTTGACGGTCAGGCCGGCCATGCGGCTCCAGGCGCCGAGCTCGGACGGGCGGATGAACTTCTTGAAATCGTGAGTGCCGCGCGGCAGCAGCTTCATGATGTATTCGGCGCCGATGATTGCGAACAGGTACGCCTTCGGGTTGCGGTTGATGGTCGAGAAGAACACCTGGCCGCCCGGCTTGACCATGCGGAAGCAGGCGCGGATCACCGAGGATGGATCCGGCACGTGCTCGAGCATTTCCAGGCAGGTTACGACGTCGAACTGCTCGGGCATTTCTTCGGCGAGGGCTTCGGCGGTGATCTGGCGATATTCGACGCTGACCCCGGATTCCAGCTGATGCAGTTGTGCAACCGCCAGCGGCGCTTCGCCCATGTCGATACCCATCACCGTGGCGCCGCGCTGAGCCATGGCCTCGCTGAGGATGCCGCCGCCGCAGCCGACGTCGAGGACTTTCTTGCCGGCCAGATTGACCCGTTCGTCAATCCAGTTGACGCGCAGCGGGTTGATGTCGTGCAGCGGCTTGAATTCGCTTTCGCGGTCCCACCAGCGATGGGCCAGGGCCTCGAATTTGGCGATTTCGGCGTGGTCGACGTTGCTCATGTTCAATTCCTCGAAAAACCTGAAAAGGGCTGTAGCCGCGAATATTGCGCCGCGGTGTTTACGATTCGGTGTGGCCGCTGATGCGCTGGCCCCAGTGGCGGGCGGTCTCGCCCAGCTGTTGTTCGTCCATGCGGGTCAGCCGGCGCTCGTCGAGCAGTTGCTTGCCGGCGACCCACAGATGTTTCACGCAATCGCGACCGGTGGCGTAGATCAGCTGCGACACCGGGTCATACACCGGTTGCTGCGCCAGGCCGGACAGGTCGAAGGCGACGATGTCCGCGGCTTTGCCGATCTCCAGCGAGCCGACCTGCGCTTCGATCCCCAGCGCACGCGCGCCATTGAGGGTGGCCATGCGCAAGGCGCGATGGGCGTCCAGCGCGGTGGCGGAACCGGCGACGGCTTTGGCCAGCAGAGCGGCGGTGCGGGTTTCGCCGAGCAGATCAAGATCATTGTTACTCGCCGCGCCATCGGTACCGACGGCCACATTGACCCCAGCCTGCCACAAACGCTCGACCGGGCAGAAGCCGCTGGCCAGTTTGAGATTGGATTCCGGGCAGTGGATCACGCTGCTGTTGCTTTCTACCAGCAGCGCCAGGTCGTCATCGCTGATCTGGGTCATGTGCACGGCCTGGAAGCGCGGGCCGAGCAGGCCAAGACGAGCGAGGCGCGCCAGTGGCCGCTCGCCGGTTTGCTCCACGGCCTGCTGCACTTCGAAAGCGGTCTCGTGCACGTGCATGTGGATCGCGGCGTCCAGCTCCTCGGCGATCACCCTGATTTTCTCAAGGTTCTCATCGCCGACGGTGTAGGGTGCATGAGGACCGAAAGTGATCTTGATGCGCTCGTGGTGCTTGAGATCGCCGAACAGCTCGACGCCCTGACGAATGGCTTCGTCGGCGCTGCTGGCGCCGGGGATCGGGAAATCGAGAATCGGAATGGCGATTTGCGCGCGGATGCCGCTGTTGTGCACGCGCTCGCTGGCGACTTTCGGGAAGAAGTACATGTCCGAGAAACAGGTGATCCCGCCCTTGATCTGCTCGGCGATGGCTAGATCGGTGCCGTCGCGGACGAACGCTTCATCGACCCATTTGCCCTCGGCCGGCCAGATATGATTTTCCAGCCAGGTCATCAACGGCAGGTCATCGGCCAGGCCACGGAACAGCGTCATCGCCGCGTGGCCGTGGGCGTTGATCAGGCCGGGGGCGAGCAGCACATCCGGCAATTCACGGATTTCAGTCGCGTTACACTTCAGCGCTTCGGCGCGCGGGCCGATAAACACGATGCAACCATCACGGATGCCCAGACCGTGGTCCTTGAGTACCACGCCTGCAGGTTCGACGGGGACCAGCCAGGTCGGCAGCAATAACAGGTCGAGCGCAATGGCAGGTTTCGGCATCGAGGGTCGGTTCCAGTGCTTTTGTAAAGGATGGCGAAGTATACCCGAGCGTCTTCGCGGGGGGATCGCTATAATCGGCGGCTTTTGTTCATGAGTGCGGGGTGTGGGATGCGCGATCGACTGTTGGCTGCGGAGAAAGTAAAGGCCATCGATTGGCGTGATGGCGCGCTGCACCTGCTGGATCAGCGTATTTTGCCGTTCGAGGAAACCTGGATCGCCTACACCAGCGCCGCCGGCGTGGCCGAGGCGATTCGCTCGATGGTCGTGCGTGGCGCGCCGGCCATCGGCATCAGCGCAGCGTACGGCATCGTCCTCGCGGCGCGAGCGCGGATTGCCGAGGGCGGCGACTGGTACGCGGCGCTGGAAGAGGATTTCGCCTTGCTGGCCGATTCCCGTCCGACCGCGGTGAATCTGTTCTGGGCGCTGGGCCGCATGCACGATCGTCTGGATCGGCTGAAAAGCAATGCCGATCCGCTGGCGGCGCTGGAAGCCGAAGCCGTCGCCATTCACGAAAGCGATCGCGAAGCCAACCTGACCATGGCGCAACTCGGCGTCGACCTGATCCGCAAACATCAGGGCAATGCTCAAGCAATTCTCACCCATTGCAACACTGGCGCCCTGGCCACCGGCGGTTTCGGCACCGCGCTGGGCGTGATCCGCGCGGCTTATATAGAAGGCATGGTCGAACGCGTCTACGCCGACGAAACCCGGCCGTGGCTGCAGGGCTCGCGCCTGACTGCATGGGAGCTGGCCAACGAAGGCATCCCGGTGACCCTGAACGCCGACTCCGCCGCCGCGCACATCATGAAAACCAAAGGCGTGACCTGGGTGATCGTCGGCGCTGACCGCATCACCGCCAACGGCGATGTCGCCAACAAGATCGGCACCTATCAACTGGCAGTGAACGCCATGCACCACGGCGTGCGCTTCATGGTGGTGGCACCGAGCTCGACCATCGACATGAATCTTGCCAGCGGCGATGACATTCCGATCGAAGAGCGTGATGGCGCCGAGTTGCTGGAAGTCGGCGGCAAGCGCGTCGGTGCGGACGTTGAGGCGTTCAACCCGGTGTTTGATGTAACGCCTGCTGACCTCATCGATGCGATCGTCACCGAGAAAGGCATCGTCGAACGCCCGGACACCGCGAAAATGGCCCAACTGATGTGCCGCAAGCGCCTGCATTGATGCGGTGATATTCAGTGTAGGAGCTGCCGAAGGCTCGGGCCGCGATCGGACGATCTTTTGATCTTGCTTTTTAGAGGTCAGGATCAAAAGATCGCAGCCTTCGGCAGCTCCTACAAGTGTGCGTCCCCCTAAAAGTCAATAAACATCGCTAATCCAAGCCACAAATCTGCATTCAACGAAGCTCTGAGCCTCTCTCGTCCCCCTCAA
The DNA here is from genome assembly GCF_049897785.1 of Pseudomonas sp. TSRC2-2. Classification (NCBI taxonomy): domain Bacteria; kingdom Pseudomonadati; phylum Pseudomonadota; class Gammaproteobacteria; order Pseudomonadales; family Pseudomonadaceae; genus Pseudomonas; species Pseudomonas sp. TSRC2-2. The sequence continues at coordinate 199,502 of NZ_JAFCWZ010000011.1, read as the reverse complement.
GCCTGTCATCAGTCAACTAACTATGCTCCATGCGCATCTGGGGGATAGGTGCGTGGCGGCCTTTGTGATAACATCCGGCGTTTTCCGAGGCGGCTCCACGGAGCTGTCTTCACTGCGCAAATCCGCGATCCAATGTTGATTTGTCGTAAGTCGGCGCATGGCACTCGGCCGGCCCCGACGAGCTTCGTTGCTCCCACATGGAAATGACGAAGTTTCACCAGAAAAAGGAATCAGGCTTCTCATGGGCGAACTGGCCAAAGAAATCCTCCCGGTCAATATCGAAGACGAGCTGAAACAGTCCTACCTCGACTACGCGATGAGCGTGATCGTCGGCCGTGCACTGCCGGATGCGCGCGATGGCCTCAAGCCCGTGCACCGTCGCGTACTGTTCGCGATGAGCGAGCTGGGCAACGACTACAACAAGCCGTACAAGAAATCTGCCCGTGTCGTCGGCGACGTGATCGGTAAGTATCACCCGCACGGTGACACTGCCGTGTACGACACCATCGTTCGTATGGCCCAGCCTTTCTCCCTGCGCTACCTGCTGGTCGACGGCCAGGGCAACTTCGGTTCGGTCGACGGCGACAACGCCGCGGCCATGCGATACACCGAAGTGCGCATGACCAAGCTGGCGCACGAGCTGCTGGCTGACCTGCATAAAGAAACCGTGGACTGGGTGCCGAACTACGACGGCACCGAACTGATCCCGGCGGTCATGCCGACCCGCGTACCGAACCTGCTGGTCAACGGTTCCAGCGGTATCGCCGTAGGCATGGCGACCAACATCCCGCCGCACAACCTCGGTGAAGTCATCGACGGTTGCCTGGCCCTCATCGACAACCCCGAGCTGACCGTCGATGAGCTGATGCAATACATTCCCGGTCCGGACTTCCCGACCGCCGCGATCATCAACGGTCGCGCAGGCATCATCGAAGCCTACCGTACCGGTCGCGGACGCATTTACATGCGCGCCCGCTCGATCATCGAAGACATCGACAAGGTCGGTGGCCGTCAGCAGATCGTCATCACCGAACTGCCTTACCAGTTGAACAAGGCGCGTCTGATCGAGAAGATCGCCGAGCTGGTCAAGGAGAAGAAGCTCGAAGGCATCACCGAGCTGCGCGACGAGTCCGACAAGGACGGTATGCGCGTCGTGATCGAACTGCGTCGCGGCGAAGTGCCTGAGGTGATCCTCAACAACCTCTACGCCCAGACCCAGCTGCAATCGGTATTCGGCATCAACATCGTCGCGCTGATCGACGGCCGCCCGCGTATCCTCAACCTCAAGGATCTGCTGGAAGCCTTCGTCCGTCACCGTCGCGAAGTGGTTACCCGCCGTACCGTGTTCGAACTGCGCAAGGCGCGCGAGCGTGGGCACATTCTCGAAGGCCAGGCCGTTGCCCTGTCGAACATCGACCCGGTGATCGCCCTGATCAAGGCTTCGCCAACGCCGTCGGAAGCCAAGGAAGCGCTGATCAGCACGCCTTGGGAATCCTCCGCTGTGGTGGCGATGGTTGAACGTGCCGGTGCCGATTCGTGCCGTCCGGAAAACCTCGATCCGCAATACGGTCTGCGCGAAGGCAAGTACTTCCTCTCGCCGGAACAGGCACAAGCGATTCTCGAACTGCGCCTGCACCGTCTGACCGGCCTGGAGCACGAGAAGCTGCTGGCCGAGTACCAGGAGATCCTCAACCAGATCGGCGAGCTGATCCGCATTCTCAACAGCGCCGTGCGCCTGATGGAAGTGATCCGCGAAGAGCTGGAAGTGATCCGCGCCGAATACGGCGACGTGCGCCGCACCGAAATTCTCGATGCCCGTCTCGACCTGACCCTGGGTGACATGATCCCGGAAGAAGAACGCGTCGTGACCATCTCCCACGGTGGCTACGCCAAGACCCAGCCGCTGGCTGCGTACCAGGCTCAGCGTCGTGGCGGCAAAGGCAAATCGGCTACCGGCGTCAAGGACGAGGACTACATCGCTCACCTACTGGTCGCCAACAGCCACACCACGCTGCTGCTGTTCTCCAGCAAGGGCAAGGTGTACTGGCTCAAGACCTACGAGATTCCGGAAGCCTCCCGCGCGGCCCGTGGCCGTCCGCTGGTCAACCTGCTGCCGCTGGATGACGGTGAATACATCACCACCATGCTTCCGGTCGAGGAATACACCGAAGGTCACTACATCTTCATGGCCACCGCCAACGGCACCGTGAAGAAGACCCCGCTGGAATCCTTCAGCCGTCAGCGCAGCGTTGGCCTGATCGCGCTGGAGCTGGACGAAGGCGACGTGCTGATCTCCGCAGCCATTACCGATGGCGAGCGTGAAGTGATGCTGTTCTCCGACGGCGGCAAGGTCACCCGCTTCAAAGAGTCCGACGTACGTGCCATGGGCCGTACCGCTCGCGGCGTGCGCGGCATGCGTCTGCCGGAAGGGCAGAAGCTGATTTCCATGCTGATCCCGGAAGAAGGCAGCCAGATCCTCACCGCTTCGGCGCGTGGTTATGGCAAGCGCACCGCGATCACCGAGTTCCCTGAGTACAAGCGTGGCGGTCAGGGCGTGATCGCCATGGTCAGCAACGAGCGTAACGGCCGTCTGGTCGGCGCGGTACAGGTGCTCGACGGCGAAGAAATCATGCTGATCTCCGATCAGGGCACCCTGGTGCGTACCCGTGTCGACGAAGTGTCGAGCCTGGGCCGTAACACCCAGGGTGTAACGCTGATCAAACTGGCCAAGGATGAAACGCTGGTCGGGCTGGAGCGGGTTCAGGAGCCTTCGGAAATCGAAGGAGAAGAGCTCGAAGGTGAAGAGGGCGAGGAGTTCGCAGGCACCGTCGGTATCGACGACGCCGCAGACGACCAGCAACTCGACGCCGCAGCTGACGAAGAGCCGCAGGAATAAGCGGACAAACGAGGGGGCGGATGAGAATTCGCCCCCTTGTTATTTGTCCTGTTTGAAATTTGAATCACCCACAGGACTCGGTGTGGGAGCGGGCTTGCTCGCGAAGACGGACTGACATCCGATGACGATGTCGCCTGATCTACCGCTTTCGCGAGCAAGCCCGCTCCCGCATTGAATCCGTGTTGGCTGATGATGTAATGCGTTACCACCAAATCAGAGCGAGATTGGATGTGAGCAAGCGAGCCTATAACTTCTGCGCCGGTCCGGCGGCGCTGCCTGAAGCTGTCCTGCAGCGCGCCCAGGTTGAACTCCTTGATTGGCACGGCAAGGGTCTGTCGGTCATGGAAATGAGCCATCGCAGTGATGAGTTCGTGTCCATCGCCACCCAGGCCGAGCAGGATCTGCGTGACCTGCTGAATATCCCGTCGAACTACAAAGTGCTGTTTCTGCAGGGCGGCGCCAGCCAGCAGTTCGCACAGATCCCGCTGAACCTGTTGCCTGAGGGCGGCTCGGCCGACTACATCGACACCGGTATCTGGTCGCAGAAAGCCATCGAAGAAGCCTCGCGCTACGGTCACGTCAACGTTGCCGCCACCGCCAAGCCTTACGACTATTTCGCCATTCCCGGCCAGAACGAGTGGAATCTGTCCAAAGACGCCGCTTACGTTCACTACGCGCCGAACGAAACCATCGGCGGCCTGGAATTCCAGTGGATCCCGCAAACCGGTGACGTGCCGCTGGTGGCCGACATGTCTTCCGACATCCTCTCGCGCCCGGTCGACATCTCGCGTTTCGGCATGATCTACGCCGGCGCGCAGAAGAACATCGGCCCGAGCGGCATCGTCGTCAACATCATCCGCGAAGACCTGCTCGGCAAGGCCCGCTCGCTGTGCCCGACCATGCTCAACTACAAGGTCGCGGCCGATAACGGCTCGATGTACAACACCCCGCCGACCCTGGCCTGGTACTTGTCCGGTCTGGTGTTCCAGTGGCTGAAAGAGCAGGGCGGTGTCGAAGCAATCGCCAAACTCAACGACGTCAAGCAACGCACCCTGTACGACTTCATCGACGCCAGCGGCCTCTACAGCAACCCGATCAACAAGTCGGATCGCTCGTGGATGAACGTACCGTTCCGTCTGGCTGACGATCGTCTGGACAAGCCGTTCCTCGCCGGTGCCGACGAGCGCGGTCTGCTCAACCTCAAAGGCCACCGCTCGGTGGGCGGCATGCGCGCCTCCATCTACAACGCCGTCGACATCACCGCGGTCAACGCGCTGGTGGCCTACATGGCGGAATTCGAGAAGGAACACGGCTGATGTCCGAGCAAGAACTCAAGGCACTGCGCGTTCGCATTGACGCTCTGGACACCAAAGTCCTCGAGCTGATCAGTGAGCGTGCGCGTTGCGCCCAGGAAGTCGCCCGCGTGAAGATGGCCTCGCTGGCCGAAGGCGAAGTGCCGGTGTTCTATCGTCCCGAGCGCGAAGCTCAGGTGCTCAAGCGGGTGATGGAGCGCAATCAGGGGCCGCTGGGTAACGAGGAGATGGCGCGGCTGTTCCGCGAAATCATGTCCTCGTGCCTGGCGCTGGAGCAGCCGCTGAAAGTGGCTTACCTCGGTCCTGAAGGCACCTTCACTCAAGCGGCAGCGATGAAGCATTTCGGCCACGCGGTGATCAGCAAGCCGATGGCGGCGATCGACGAAGTGTTCCGCGAAGTGGCGGCCGGTGCGGTGAATTTCGGCGTAGTGCCGGTCGAAAACTCCACCGAAGGTGCGGTCAATCACACGCTGGACAGCTTCCTTGAACACGACATGGTGATCTGCGGCGAAGTCGAGCTGCGCATCCACCATCATCTGCTGGTCGGCGAAAACACCAAGACCGACAGTATCAGCCGCATCTATTCCCACGCGCAGTCGCTGGCCCAGTGCCGAAAGTGGCTGGACGCGCATTACCCGAATGTCGAGCGCGTCGCGGTGTCGAGCAACGCCGAAGCGGCCAAACGGGTCAAGGGCGAGTGGAATTCGGCGGCGATTGCTGGCGACATGGCAGCGGGCCTGTATGGTCTGACGCGACTGGCCGAGAAAATCGAGGATCGCCCGGACAACTCCACGCGCTTCCTGATGATCGGTAACCAGGAAGTGCCGCCGACCGGCGACGACAAGACCTCGATCATCGTGTCCATGAGCAACAAACCCGGCGCGCTGCACGAGCTGCTGGTGCCGTTCCACGACAATGGCATCGACCTGACCCGCATCGAAACCCGTCCGTCGCGCAGCGGCAAATGGACGTACGTGTTCTTCATCGACTTCGTCGGCCACCACCGCGATCCGTTGATCAAAGGTGTGCTGGAAAAGATCAGTCAGGAAGCAGTAGCACTCAAAGTGCTGGGTTCCTACCCGAAAGCAGTTCTCTAAGGGCGGTAGCAAATGAGTGGCAACTTCCTCGCTCTGGCACAGCCGGGCGTGCAACAACTTTCGCCGTACGTTCCGGGCAAGCCCGTGGACGAACTGGCGCGCGAGCTGGATCTGGATCCGGCAAAAATCGTCAAACTGGCGAGCAACGAAAATCCGCTGGGCGCCAGCCCAAAAGCCTTGGCGGCGATTCGCGAAGAGCTGGCCGAGCTGACCCGCTACCCGGACGGCAATGGTTTCGCCCTGAAATCGCTGCTCGCCGAACAGTGCCGCGTCGAGCTGAATCAGGTCACGCTGGGCAATGGCTCCAACGACATTCTTGAGCTGGTCGCCCGTGCCTATCTGGCGCCGGGCCTGAATGCCGTGTTCAGCGAGCACGCTTTCGCGGTATATCCGATCGCGACTCAAGCGGTCGGCGCGCAAGCCAAAGTGGTTCCGGCCAAGGATTGGGGGCACGATCTGCCAGCAATGCTCGCGGCAATCGATGCCAACACCCGCGTGGTCTTCATTGCCAACCCGAACAACCCGACCGGCACCTGGTTCGGCGCTGAAGCGCTGGACGAGTTCCTGCAGGACGTTCCCGAGCATGTGCTGGTAGTCCTCGACGAGGCTTACATCGAGTACGCCGAAGGCAGCGACTTGCCGGACGGTCTCGACTTCCTCGCCGCATACCCGAACCTGCTGGTGTCGCGCACCTTCTCCAAGGCCTATGGTCTGGCCGCGCTGCGCGTCGGTTATGGCTTGTCGACACCTGTGGTGGCGGACGTGCTGAACCGCGTTCGTCAGCCGTTCAACGTCAACAGCCTCGCGCTGGCGGCGGCGTGTGCGGCGCTGAAGGACGAGGAATATCTGGCGCAAAGCCGTCAGCTCAACGAATCCGGCATGCAGCAGTTGCAGGCGGGTTTCCGCGAGCTGGGGTTGGGCTGGATCGAGTCCAAAGGCAACTTCATCTGCGTCGATCTTGGCCAGGTCGCGGCGCCGATTTTTCAGGGCCTGCTGCGCGAAGGCGTGATCGTGCGTCCGGTGGCCAATTACGGCATGCCGAACCACTTGCGCGTGACCATCGGTCTGCCAGCAGAAAACAGCCGTTTCCTCGAGGCGCTGCGCAAGGTTCTGGCTCGTGGTTGATGTCACTGCGCTGCAACCTGCTGCACCTATGATCGGTCGCCTTGTGGTGGTCGGTCTGGGGTTGATCGGTGGTTCGTTTGCCAAGGGTTTGCGTGAAAGCGGCCTGTGCCGTGAAGTGGTCGGCGTCGATCTGGATCCGCAATCGCGCAAACTGGCTGTCGAGTTGGGTGTGGTTGATCGCTGTGAAGACGATTTGGCCGTAGCTTGCGTCGGTGCCGATGTGATTCAGCTGGCGGTGCCGATTCTGGCCATGGAAAAACTGCTCGCGCGTCTGGCGGGTATGGATCTGGGGCAGGCGATTCTTACGGATGTCGGCAGCGCCAAAGGCAACGTCGTGCGCGCCGCGACCGAAGCGTTCGGCGGCATGCCGGCGCGTTTCGTCCCGGGGCACCCGATTGCAGGTTCCGAGCAGAGCGGGGTGGAAGCCTCCAACGCCGAGCTGTTCCGCCGGCACAAGGTGATCCTGACGCCGCTGGAGCAAACCGATCCTGCCGCGCTGGCGGTGGTCGATCGCCTGTGGCGCGAACTGGGCGCCGATGTCGAGCACATGCAGGTCGAGCGGCACGACGAAGTGCTGGCCGCGACCAGTCATCTGCCGCACCTGCTGGCCTTCGGTCTGGTCGATTCGTTGGCCAAGCGCAATGAAAATCTGGAGATCTTCCGTTACGCTGCCGGTGGTTTTCGCGATTTCACAAGAATCGCCGGAAGCGACCCGGTGATGTGGCACGACATCTTCCTCGCCAACCGCGAGGCTGTCCTGCGCACACTCGATACATTTCGCAGCGACCTCGACGCCTTGCGCGACGCGGTCGATGCAGGGGATGGGCACCAATTGTTGGGCGTTTTCACGCGCGCCCGGGTTGCCCGCGAGCATTTCAGTAAAATCCTGGCCCGCAGGGCCTATGTGGACGCTATGAATTCCAACGATCTGATCTTCCTGGCTCAACCTGGTGGCCGCCTGTCCGGTCGGATTCGCGTACCGGGTGACAAATCGATTTCCCACCGTTCGATCATGCTCGGCTCGCTGGCCGAAGGCGTCACCGAAGTCGAAGGCTTCCTCGAGGGCGAAGACGCCCTGGCGACCTTGCAGGCGTTTCGCGACATGGGCGTGGTTATCGAAGGCCCACACCACGGCCGCGTGACCATCCATGGTGTCGGTCTGCACGGCCTGAAACCTGCGCCGGGCCCGATCTATCTGGGTAATTCGGGCACTTCGATGCGTCTGCTTTCCGGCCTGTTGGCTGCGCAGAACTTCGACAGTGTCCTGACGGGTGATGCCTCGCTTTCGAAGCGCCCGATGAACCGCGTGGCCAATCCGCTGCGGGAAATGGGCGCCGTGATCGAGACCGCCGCCGAAGGTCGTCCGCCGATGACCATTCGCGGTGGCCACAAGCTCAAGGGCCTGACTTACACCATGCCGATGGCCAGCGCCCAGGTGAAATCCTGCCTGCTGCTCGCCGGTCTCTACGCCGAAGGCAAGACCACCGTGACCGAGCCGGCACCGACCCGCGACCACACCGAACGCATGCTGCGTGGCTTCGGGTACCCGGTCAGTGTCGACGGCGCCACGGCTTCGGTCGAGTCTGGCGGCAAGCTCACCGCGACCCACATCGAAGTGCCGGGCGATATCTCGTCGTCGGCGTTCTTCCTGGTCGCAGCTTCGATTGCCGAGGGTTCGGAGCTGGTGCTCGAGCACGTCGGCATCAATCCGACCCGTACTGGCGTCATCGACATCCTGCGCCTGATGGGCGCTGACATCACTCTGGAAAACCAGCGCGAGGTTGGCGGCGAGCCGGTGGCTGACTTGCGCGTACGGGCAGCTAGACTCAAAGGTATCGAGATTCCGGAAGAACTGGTGCCCCTGGCCATCGACGAATTCCCGGTACTGTTCGTTGCGGCTGCGTGTGCCGAAGGGCGTACCGTGCTGACCGGCGCTGAAGAGCTGCGGGTCAAGGAATCCGACCGGATTCAGGTCATGGCGGACGGCTTGCTGGCGCTGGGCGTCAAATGCGAACCGACTCCGGACGGCATCATCATCGACGGCGGCCAGATCGGCGGCGGGGAAGTGCACGGTCACGGCGACCACCGTATCGCCATGGCTTTCAGCGTCGCCTCGTTGCGCGCTAACGCACCGATCCGCATCCATGATTGCGCCAACGTCGCGACCTCGTTCCCCAACTTCCTCGCGCTGTGCGGGCAAGTCGGCATTCGTGTGGCACAAGAGGCTCAGTCGTGAAAAACATTGCACCGGTCATCACCATCGATGGGCCAAGCGGCTCCGGCAAAGGCACGGTCGCCGGGATTCTGGCCAAGCGTCTGGGCTGGAACCTGCTGGATTCCGGTGCGCTTTATCGATTGCTCGCGTTTGCTGCGCACAACCATGGCGTCGATCTGACCAATGAAGAGTTGCTGAAGACATTGGCCGCTCATCTGGATGTGCAGTTCATCGCGGCGACCGAAGGTCAGCTGCAGCGGATCATTCTGGAAGGCGACGAAGTCAGTGATGTCATCCGCACCGAAAGCGTCGGTTCCGGCGCTTCGCAAGTGGCTGCGCTGCCCGCCGTGCGCGAGGCGCTGCTGCAGCGCCAGCGTGCGTTCCAGGAAGCGCCGGGCCTGGTGGCCGACGGTCGCGACATGGGCACGGTGGTTTTTCCGGACGCACCGCTGAAGATTTTCCTCACCGCCAGTGCCGAGGAGCGGGCGCGCCGTCGATATTTGCAGTTGAAGGGCAAAGTCGAGGGTGTTAGTCTGTCGAGTCTGCTAGATGAGATCCGTGCGCGCGATGAGCGTGACACCCAGCGCGCAGTAGCCCCGCTCAAGCCGGCGGCCGACGCGATTCAGCTGGATTCCACGGAGCTTTCCATCGATCAGGTGCTTGAACGCATCATGAGCGAGATCGCCATTCGCGATATCGCCGGGTGACCAAGAGGGCCGCAGGGGACCAGTCATAGTCCTGCGGTGCTTCTTTTAAATGAAACTAACCCACACCGTCTGGGGTGTGGAGATGGGCGTTTTCTTCGCCCTCATCTACAGGAATTAAAATGAGCGAAAGCTTTGCGGAACTCTTTGAAGAAAGCCTGAAAACCCTGAACCTTCAGGCAGGCTCCATCATCACCGGTGTTATCGTTGATATCGATTACCAGGCTCGCTGGGTAACCGTTCACGCTGGTCTGAAGTCTGAAGCACTCATCCCGCTTGAGCAGTTCTACAACGATGCTGGCGAACTGAACATCAACGTTGGTGATGAAGTTCACGTTGCTCTGGATTCGGTTGAAGACGGCTTTGGCGAAACCAAGCTGTCCCGTGAAAAAGCCAAGCGCGCTGAATGCTGGATCGTTCTGGAAGCAGCCTTCGCAGCCGAGGAAGTGGTCAAGGGCGTTATCAACGGTAAGGTTAAAGGCGGCTTCACTGTCGACGTTAACGGCATCCGTGCGTTCCTGCCAGGTTCCCTGGTTGACGTTCGTCCAGTGCGCGACACCACGCACCTGGAAGGCAAAGAGCTGGAATTCAAGGTCATCAAGCTGGATCAGAAACGCAACAACGTTGTCGTTTCCCGTCGTAGCGTCCTCGAAGCCGAGAACTCCGCCGAGCGTGAAGCTCTGCTGGAATCCCTGCAGGAAGGCCAGCAAGTCAAAGGTATCGTCAAAAACCTCACCGATTACGGCGCATTCGTCGATCTGGGTGGCGTGGACGGCCTGCTGCACATCACCGACATGGCCTGGAAGCGCATCAAGCATCCTTCCGAGATCGTCAACGTTGGTGACGAAATCGACGTCAAGGTTCTGAAATACGATCGCGAACGCAACCGTGTTTCCCTGGGCCTGAAGCAACTGGGCGAAGATCCATGGGTTGCTATCAAAGCCCGTTACCCAGAAGGCACTCGCGTTACCGCTCGTGTAACCAACCTGACCGACTACGGCTGCTTCGCTGAGCTGGAAGAAGGCGTTGAAGGTCTGGTACACGTTTCGGAAATGGACTGGACCAACAAGAACATCCACCCTTCGAAAGTCGTACAAGTCGGCGACGAAGTGGAAGTCATGGTTCTGGACATCGACGAAGAGCGTCGTCGTATCTCCCTGGGCATCAAGCAGTGCAAGTCGAACCCATGGGAAGACTTCTCTGGCCAGTTCAACAAGGGCGACAAGATCTCCGGCACCATCAAGTCGATCACCGATTTCGGTATCTTCATTGGTCTGGACGGCGGCATCGACGGTCTGGTTCACCTGTCCGACATCTCCTGGAACGAAGTGGGCGAAGAAGCCGTACGTCGCTTCAAGAAGGGCGACGAGCTGGACACCGTCATCCTGTCGGTTGACCCAGAGCGCGAGCGCATCTCCCTGGGCATCAAGCAACTGGAAAGCGATCCGTTCTCCGAGTACGTCTCGGTTAACGACAAGGGCGCTATCGTGACCGGTACCGTGAAAGAAGTTGACGCCAAAGGCGCCATCATCGTTCTGGCCGACGACATCGAAGCTACCCTGAAAGCCTCCGAAATCAGCCGTGACCGCGTTGAAGACGCGCGCAACGTTCTGAAAGAAGGCCAGGAAGTTGAAGCCAAGATCATCAGCGTTGATCGCAAGAGCCGCGTAATCCAGCTCTCGATCAAGTCGAAAGACGATGCTGAAGAGAAAGAAGCCATCCAGAGCCTGAAAGCAGCTCCGGAAGGCGAAGCAGCTGACACCACTATGGCGGCACTGCTGCGTCAAGCAATGGCCAAACAGAACTGAGTTCTGCTTGATCATTAAAAAGGGCGACTTCGGTCGCCCTTTTTTGTGCCTGCGATTTGCCTCTTGTACGTTCGTGCATGAAACCAATGGCTTCGCTTGCGGGTCTGTTTCTTTAATCGGATCAATCGCCTATTCGCGACTAAGCTTGGTCTTGAGCATTAGTCGCCAGGCTTGCCTGGCATAAGGAAGTGGATGAACAAGTTACTTGTTGTTGCAGTGGTCTTGGCGCTCGCAGGGTGTACCACCAGTGCGAAAACCCATGCGGTGCGCGGCGTCAGTGGTATCGAGGTCGACTGTTCCGGGCTGGGCTCCGGCTGGGAAAAGTGCCAGAAGCGTGCAGCGAAGGAGTGCAAAGGCAAGGGCTACAAGGTCATCACTCGGTCGGATGATGCGAAAGATGAAGACGACTATCCGTTCGGCTTCAATCCCGCAGGCTTCGTAACCCGGACCATGTTAGTGATGTGTCGTTAGGACAGCGGCTATCCGACTCGCCAATGAAGTGCCCTGAAAATGTGCGTTTTGACGACAGGAAAGATATGTCAATCCCTGGGCTGTTCAAAATCTTCCGGGCATGCTAAAACCTTTCAAGCGCTGATCTAGCTGCTTGAAAAAGAAGGGAAAAATATGACGAAGTCGGAGTTGATCGAACGAATTGTCACCCATCAAGGGCTACTCTCATCCAAGGATGTGGAGCTGGCCATCAAGACCATGCTTGAACAAATGTCTCAGTGCCTCGCCACCGGTGATCGTATCGAGATCCGTGGATTTGGCAGCTTCTCCCTGCACTACCGCGCACCACGTGTCGGCCGCAATCCAAAGACTGGTCAGTCTGTCAGTCTGGACGGTAAATTCGTTCCGCATTTCAAGCCGGGCAAGGAATTGCGTGACCGCGTGAATGAGGAAGAGGAGGAGGGCGCTTGATCTTCGCTATTCAAATTCAAGGGGGCGTGAATGCGTAACCTGAAACGCATACTGCTTGGCGTTTTTCTTCTGCTGATGGTTCTGATTGTTCTGGCGTTTGTGCTTGAAAACCAGCAATCGGTTTCGCTTTTGTTTCTGGGTTTTTCCGGCCCGCAGTTGCCGGTGTCGGTTATTACCGTATTGGCGTTGCTGATTGGTATGCTGATCGGACCTCTATTGGGCTGGTTTCTGGGGCGTACGACCAGAGCGACTCGCAAACGACTGATCTGAAAATGTCAGGCGCACGGCATCTGTCGAAATTGCGCCTCAGCCTGTCTTTATCCATTAGTAAAAGCATCATTAAGCTGTAAAATGCGTCCCTTGTTCGATCGTGCCTTAATGCATGTCGATTCAGACTGCTCTGACGGATGCCAAATGATAGTGGCCTCTGCATTCATGGATTAGACCGCGCTCGATCGCAGCGCTGTCCGCAGCTCAAGGGTATCGTTTCGCGTGAAAATTCTAGTTACCGGCGGCGCCGGCTTCATTGGCTCGGCAGTCATCCGTCACATCATCTCCAACACTGCCGATGCGGTCGTCAACGTCGATAAGTTGACTTACGCCGGCAACCTGGAGTCCCTGGCAGAAGTCAGCCAGAATTCGCGTTACGCCTTCGAGCGCGTCGATATTTGCGATCGTGATCAGATCGATCGCGTTCTGCGTGAACACCAACCGGATGCAATCATGCACCTGGCCGCTGAGTCCCACGTCGATCGTTCGATCTCCGGCCCGTCCGAGTTTATCCAGACCAACATCATCGGCACCTACACGTTGCTCGAAGCTGCACGCCATTATTGGGCTGCTCTGGACGACACCCGCAAAGCCAATTTCCGCTTCCACCACATCTCGACTGACGAAGTTTACGGAGACCTCGAAGGTCCGGAAGACCTCTTCACCGAAACCACACCTTACCAGCCAAGCTCGCCTTATTCGGCGAGCAAGGCAAGTTCGGATCACTTGGTTCGTGCCTGGGCGCGCACTTACGGCCTGCCGACACTGGTCACCAACTGCTCGAACAACTACGGCCCATGTCACTTCCCTGAGAAGCTGATCCCGCTGATTATCCTCAATGCACTGGAAGGCAAGCCGCTGCCGGTTTACGGCAAAGGCAACCAGGTTCGTGACTGGCTGTATGTCGAAGATCACGCGCGAGCGTTGTACAAAGTCGTGACCGAAGGTGTTATCGGTGAGACTTACAACATCGGCGGTCATAATGAAAAACAAAACATCGAAGTGGTGCATACCCTGTGTGCGTTGCTCGATGAGTTGCGTCCAGATTCTGCCCATCGCCCGCACGCCAGCCTTATTACCTATGTTCAGGATCGCCCTGGTCATGATGTGCGTTATGCAATCGACGCCAGCAAGATTCAGCGTGAGCTGGGTTGGACTCCGGAAGAGACTTTCGAGACTGGTATTCGGAAGACTGTCGAGTGGTATCTGAATAACACTGAGTGGGTTGAGCACGTGAAGAGCGGCAGCTACCAGCAGTGGATTGATCAGAACTATGCAGATCGTTCGAGCAAAGCATGAAGATCCTGCTTTTAGGAAAGAACGGCCAGGTGGGCTGGGAGCTGCAACGCTCCCTGGCTCCGCTTGGCGAACTGGTCGCTCTTGATCGTCACCTTGTTGATGGCCTCAGCGGTGATCTGTCGAATCTTGAATCCTTGTGTGCAACGATTCGTCAGGTAAGGCCTGACGTTATCGTCAATGCTGCCGCCTACACTGCGGTTGATAAAGCTGAGTCGGAAACCGAGTTGGCGGATCGCGTAAATGGCGTTGCGAGTGGCGTGATGGCGGAAGAAGCCGCATCGCTGGGCGCATGGCTGGTTCACTACTCAACGGATTATGTTTTTAGCGGCCAAGGCTTTACGGCATGGCAGGAGACAGACCCTGTTGCGCCGGTGAACCATTATGGCGCCAGCAAGCTCGCCGGCGAACAGGCAATCATCGCATCGGGTTGTAAGCATCTGATCTTCCGCACCAGCTGGGTATATGGTGCTCGCGGCAATAACTTTGCCAAGACCATGCTGCGCTTGGCCAAAGATCGCGAAACGTTGAGCGTGATTGCGGATCAGATCGGAGCGCCGACCGGGGCTGATCTGATTGCAGACGTAACGGCGTTGGCTATCCAGCAAGTTACCAAGCGACCGGAGTTAGCTGGCCTTTATCACTTGGCTGCTGCGGGCCAAGTGTCTTGGCATGGCTATGCCAGTCACGTCATTGACTTCGCAAAAGCCCAAGGCGAGGAGTTAGCGGTGACAACGGTTAATCCTATCGAAACTACTGCCTATCCGACACCTGCACGTCGCCCTCTGAACTCCCGCTTGAATACTCAGAAGCTGCGCGACAATTTCTCTCTACACTTGCCGGATTGGCAAAGTGGCGTAACCCGAATGCTTAGGGAAGTTCTAAACAAATGACCACGACAAATCGTAAAGGCATCATCCTCGCGGGTGGTTCGGGGACCCGATTGCATCCGCTGACGTTAGGCGTCTCCAAGCAGATGCTGCCGATCTACGACAAGCCGATGATCTTCTATCCCTTGTCCGTGTTGATGCTTGCGGGGATGCGTGAAATTCTGATCATCTCCACGCCGGAAGATTTACCTTGTTTTAGGAAGCTACTGGGCGACGGCAGTCTGTACGGCATAAAACTGACGTATGCTGAACAGCCGAGTCCTGATGGTCTGGCGCAAGCGTTTATAATTGGTGAAGAGTTCATTGGCAATGATCCGTGCTGCCTGATTCTGGGCGACAACATCTTTTATGGTCAGCACTTCTCGGATAACCTGCGAGCAGCAAGCAATCAGGCTGATGGGGCGACGGTTTTTGGTTACCACGTCTCCGATCCGGAGCGTTTTGGTGTTGTCGAGTTCGATGCGCAAGGGCGAGCCTTGAGCATCGAGGAAAAACCATTGAAGCCGAAGTCCAACTACGCCGTTACAGGGCTGTACTTCTACGACAACCAAGTAGTTGATATTGCCAAGAGTATAAAGCCCTCGGCCCGCGGCGAACTGGAAATCACCGACATCAACCAGGCTTACCTCGACAAGAAGATGCTTAGCGTCGAAATGTTGGGGCGTGGTTTTGCTTGGCTGGATACGGGGACCCATGACTCGCTTCTGGAGGCGAGTCACTTCGTGCATACCATTGAGCAGCGTCAGGGGTTGAAGGTGGCGTGCCTGGAAGAAATCGCCTTCCACACTGGCTGGATCACTGCGTCGCAGCTGGCTTCCCAGGCTGATGCGTTGAAAAAGACCGGATATGGGCAATATCTGAAGAAGCTGCTGGACTCATCTTCTCGCTGACTGGAAGAGAGACCCCTTCAAGATGAAGCGCTCAATTGCGGCAGGAACTGCATGTCAGTAAAACTTCCTCAAATTGCGGTTTTACTGGCGGCCTACAACGGTATGCATTGGATCGAAGAGCAATTGGCTTCCATCCTTGCTCAGACAGGCGTCGACCTCACTGTTTTTATCAGTGTGGATACTTCCGCAGATGGTACGCAAATCTGGTGCGAGCAATATGCGAGCGATCACGCGTCTGTGATCGTTTTACCGCCAGCGGGCACTTTTGGGGGGGCTGCTCGCAACTTTTTTCGCTTGGTTCGCGATGTCGAGCTGGAGCGCTTCGACTTCGTGGCGTTTGCTGATCAAGATGATATCTGGCATCCAGATAAGTTGATGCGTGCTACTTCTATCATCCGTAACTGCCACATTGATGCCTATTCCAGCAACGTCACGGCATTCTGGTCGAATGGCAGCACTCATCTATTGAACAAGGCTCAGCCGCAGGTCGAATGGGACTTCCTGTTCGAGGCTGCCGGGCCTGGATGTACTTACGTGATGAGCAAAAAAGTCATCGAAGCGCTCAAGTCGTCCATGCGTACCAATTGGCAGCAGCTGCAAAATGTCAGTCTGCACGATTGGTATTGCTATGCTTTTGCCCGCAGTCATGGTTTCAGCTGGTTTATCGATCCCGAGCCGTCCATGGAGTATCGCCAGCACGAGCGTAACCAGGTTGGTGCCAATAAGGGGCTTAACTCCCTGATATCTCGTTACAAAACGATTCATGACGGATGGTGGTTCAGTCAGGTTCAACTGATAGCTCGGCTCGTGGGGCGGGAAGCTGATCCATTTGTGCGGGGGTGGCTGGGATTGCGTCGCACACAAATGTTGCGTCTGTCATTTAGTGCCTGGCGTTGCCGCCGACGGCGGCGTGACAAGGTGTTTTTCTTCTGTATTTGCTGGGCAACAGCTCTCATAGGAACGAAGGTCAGATGACGCCCCTGAATGTTTTGGTGACTGGGGCCGGCGGATTTGTGGGCGAGGCGCTGGTTTTGCATTTATTGGTAGGCAAGCGCTTTTGTCCTGTGGCGGCAGCGCGTGGTGCTACTCGCTTACAGGGACTGTGCC
This sequence comes from Pseudomonas sp. TSRC2-2, assembly GCF_049897785.1. NCBI lineage: Bacteria > Pseudomonadati > Pseudomonadota > Gammaproteobacteria > Pseudomonadales > Pseudomonadaceae > Pseudomonas > Pseudomonas sp. TSRC2-2. The sequence continues at coordinate 182,970 of NZ_JAFCWZ010000011.1, read as the reverse complement.
GCGTGTTGCCCTTCGATCTGACTCGTAGCAACGTCTTGCCTGCTTTTGAAAATATCCAGGTTGTGGTTCATGCGGCGGCCAGGGTGCACGTCATGCGTGAGGATGTTGCTGATGCGCTGGCTGAGTTTCGCCACGTCAATGTGCAGGGAACGTTGAAGCTGGCCCAGCAGGCTGCGGAGTCGGGGGTCAAGCGCTTCATCTTCATCAGCTCAATCAAGGTGAATGGTGAGAGCACGCCGCCTGGGGGCGTTTTCAGGGCGGATGATCTTCCTTCTCCCATAGATCCCTACGGTATCTCCAAGTGCGAGGCCGAGGAGGCGTTGAAGCTGCTGGCGCGTGAAACGGGTATGGAGATCGTCGTCATTCGTCCACCGCTGGTGTACGGGCCGGGCGTAAAGGCCAACTTCATGAGTATGTTGGGGTGGCTGCGCAGGGGGATTCCGCTGCCCTTGGGGGCTGTGCGGAATCGGCGAAGTCTGGTGTCGATAGGTAATCTGATCAGTCTCATCGTCACTTGTATCGATCATCCGGCGGCAGCCAATCAGGTTTTTCTCGTCAGTGATGGGGAAGATCTGTCCACCACGCAGCTGTTGAATCGATTGTCCCGGGCGTTCGGGGGGAGGACCCGACTGATGCCCATCCCTGAATGGTTGCTCAGGCTTGCGGCTTCAATGTTCGGCATGCAGGCAGTTGCTCAGCGCTTGTGTGGGTCATTGCAGGTCGATATCGACAAAAATCGTGAGTTGTTGGGTTGGCTGCCCCCGGTCAGTGTAGATCGTGCGATGCGCCAAACTGTTAATCATTATCTGGATGCAAACACCCAATGAATGTGTGGTGGCTGTTGGCGGCAGTATTTATTCTCTCTTGGGGGCTGACCTTCGTTTTGCGCCGTTATGCGCTGGCCAAGAGTTTGATGGATATTCCCAACGAGCGTAGTTCTCACGCGGTTCCTACTCCTCGCGGAGGAGGAGTAGCAATTGTAGTTGCCTTTATTCTGGCTCTTCCCCCGCTTTACAGTTCAGGGTTGCTTGACCTCAATCTCTTTTGCGCTTTGCTTGGCTCTGGTCTGTTGGTGGCGCTTATTGGTTTTGCCGATGATCATGGGCATATCGCGGCCAGATGGCGTTTGTTGGGGCACTTCGTTGCGGCTGTCTGGGCTTTGTACTGGATGGGAGGCATAGCGCCTGTCTCCATGTTTGGCATGGAATTCCAGCTTGGCTGGGCAGGCAGTGTGCTGGCGGCGATTTATCTCGTATGGATGCTGAACTTATACAACTTCATGGATGGCATCGACGGGATTGCAAGTGCTCAGGCTGTTTTTGTCTGTCTGGCAGGTAGTCTTATTTCCCTGATAGCTGGAAATCAATCTGTTTTATGGGTGAGTTTGTTCTTGTCCGGCGCGGTGGCGGGTTTCCTGCTTTGGAACTTTCCACCTGCCCGCATCTTCATGGGGGATGCAGGAAGCGGATTCCTGGGTGTTGTCTTGGGGATTTTTTCGCTTTATGCCGCGTGGGGTAATTCTGCGTTGCTATGGAGTTGGCTTATCTTATTGGCCGTTTTTACGGTGGACTCAACTGTTACTTTGTTGAGGCGGCTGGTGCAAGGAGAAAAGATCTACCAGGCTCATCGTAGTCACGCTTATCAATATGCAGCCCGGCATTTTTCCAGCCATAAGGTTGTTACATTGGGTGTGACTTGTATAAATGTTTTCTGGGTATTTCCCGTGGCGGTTCTTGTCGTGAATGGCTACCTCGATGGCCTCACAGGTCTGGTTGCAGCCTATTTGCCATTGGTTTTTCTCGCTTTCCGATTTACTGCCGGGAAAACCGAATTACAGAAATGAATTCCTGCGGGGCTCGTCTGTGTCACGGAATAATGATTATGCCAAGTCGGCGACCACTGCCGTCCTGCCATTGTCCGGAGACGGCCAAACCTGTTAGGATTGACGACTATTTTGCTGCTGTGGATGGCCCCGTTTATCGGCGTTTTTGCACGAATATTCCCGGGTTCTCTTTTCTGCTCGCATCGCAAGGGCGTGCGGTGGAAACGTTTCGGCGAGGTTGATCCTGTTGCTCATGAGTCTTGTCGTTAAAGTTGTAGGATGTTCGATTTTGGTCAAGGAAGCTAATATCGGTCACATTTTATGTCCGGGGCCGGTTCCCATGCAGGGAATGGCTTCCAGGAGCCCCCCGATTTCGGTGTGTTTGCGTAGCGGTTGCTGCTGTTAACCTGCCTCGATGGTCGAAAGAAAAATGAAATTGACAGAAAACACAAAGGGCTACGCATGAACCCGCACGCTGTTCGCTCAACATCCCCCCTTACATTGTATCGGTCTATCCGTCAAAATCGCGGTTTGATATACAGCCTGATTAAAAGAGACATCGCCGGAAGATACAGTGGCTCGGTTCTGGGGCTGTTGTGGTCTTTCTTTAACCCTGTGCTTATGTTGGCTGTTTACACTTTTGTATTTAGTGTTGTATTCAAGGCTCGTTGGGTGGGTGGAAGTGATTCAAAAGCTGAGTTTGCACTTGTTTTGTTTGCAGGTCTGATGGTTTTTAACTTGTTTTCTGAGTGTATCAATCGCGCGCCAAGTTTGATTCTGTCGAATGTCAACTATGTAAAAAAAGTAATATTTCCATTGGAAATATTGCCCATTGTTACACTCGGGTCTGCACTTTTTCACCTGATGGTGAACTTTGTGGTTTGGCTGGTTTTCTATGTGATCTTCTACGGCGTGCCTCATCTGGGTGTGCTGTTCTTCCCGCTGATACTTTTACCGCTGGCCCTTTTGACGCTCGGGGTCACTTGGTTCGTGGCTTCCCTGGGGGTATACCTGCGTGATGTGGCGCAGGTGATCAGTACCCTTGTTCCCGTCCTGATGTTTCTGTCGCCGGTTTTTTATCCGCTGAAAAGCCTGCCTGAGCGATTCCAGGCAGTGGTGCAAGTCAGCCCCATCACTGTCGCGGTAGAGCAAACACGAGGCCTCATGTATTGGGGAGAGTCTATGGACTGGCGGGTTTGGGGGCTTTATCTGTTGATCTCCTGCGCAATTGCATGGTTTGGTTTTGTTTGGTTCCAGAAGACACGAAAGGGGTTTGCAGATGTCCTCTGATGAGTACTCGATCCGCGTAAATGGTCTTGGTAAATGCTACGAGATTTATGCGACGCCGCGTGACCGCTTAAAGCAGTTCATTATTCCTCCGATTCAACGGTTGGCAGGATGTAAGCCGTCATCGTTTTGCCGCGAGTACTGGGCTCTGGAGAACATTTCGTTCGATATTCGCAAAGGCGAGGCTTTTGGTATTGTCGGTCGCAACGGCAGCGGGAAAAGCACGCTTCTCCAGTTGATCACAGGAACCATCGCGCCGACGGTAGGTACTGTTGAAACCCGTGGCCGAGTCGCCGCACTTCTTGAGCTGGGATCGGGCTTCAACCCCGAGTTCACCGGCCGTGACAATGTCTATCTGAATGCGATGCTGCTCGGTATGACCCATGATGAGGTCGACGAGCGCTTTGACAAGATTGCCGCCTTTGCCGATATCGGCGACTACCTCGATCAGCCGGTCAAGACCTACTCCAGCGGGATGCTGGTGCGTTTGGCGTTCGCAGTACAGGTTCAAATCGAGCCAGACATTCTGATCGTCGACGAGGCGTTGGCTGTGGGTGATGCGCTGTTTCAGAAACGCTGCTTCGGCCGGATCGAAAAGCTGCTTTCTGATGGCGTGACCCTGTTGTTTGTCTCCCATGATCAGGAGTCGGTTCGAACGCTGACCAATCGGGCGATCCTGCTCAAGGGTGGCCGAGAGGTTTCGATGGGGTCTGCCTCCCAGGTCCTGCTCGATTACCGCAAGCTGCTGCATCAGGAAGAGTCGGATTATTTCTCCAAGCTGATGCAGCCTGCTGCAGACAAGGCTCCCGCTCCGGCTTCGGCTCCTCAGTCCGCTGACTCTGACGCTTCCAGCGAAGGAGCCACCGTACCTGAGTCGAGCGAAGTCTCGGAACAAAGCCAGGCGCCTGCCGTCTCGGGACGCGCTGATCAGATGTCTTTCGGTGATGGTGGTGTTGAAGTGTTGTCCGTCGGTACGTTTGGTGTTGATGACGAACCATGCGCGGTTTTTTATCCGGGCGACGTCATTCGCATCCGGGTCAATTGTGTTTCACACATTGATACCGACAGCATCAACGTCGGTGTGCGTATCCGAAGTCGTGAAGGGATAAAAATATATTCTTGGGGCACCTTGAACCAGGATATGCAGATTCTGGCCGGACTGCGTGAAGGCGAACTGTTCTGGAAGCGCCAGCTCAAGGCCGGAGAACAATTCCATGTCTGGCTGGAATGCGACTGCTCCCTGGGTTCGAATCTCTATGAGATTCAGGCATCCATTTCCTATGAAGGCAAGCCTGACTATACCGCCCAAAGAATTTTGCACTGGAAAGATGAAGCAGCATTTTTCCAGACACTGGTGCGGCAGGATGAATACTTTTTCGGTGGAATAGCCGACTTACATATGGCTGCCAGGTGGTAACGATGAGTCCAATCAATTCGATTGATTACAGCTTGCTCAACAACGATTACTGGAAAGCTGTCATTGCATCGGGTGAGAGCAATGGCGATTTTCGCGAGACATCCAGATGGGTCGCCAAAACCTGCGGTACCGGCTCGGTGCTGGATATCGGCTGCGGTCTGGGCGGACTGGTTTCAGAACTCCTGTCGTTGGGCATCAATGCAGTAGGGGTGGACGTTTCGTCCCTTGCCGTGGAAGCTGCCAACAAACGCTTTCCTGGTCGTTTCAGCCGAGGCTCCGCGGTATCGTTGCCCTTTGCTGACGGCCAGTTTGACACCGTCGTCTCCACTAACTGTCTGGAACATCTTGATCCTGAAGATGTGCCGCAAGCCTTGCGCGAGATGTACCGCGTATCAGCCCGGTACGTTTTTCTGCAGATAACGACATCTGCTGAAGCGGGCGAGCCTTCGCTATTGACGACGGCCAAGCGTGACTGGTGGGAAGCCCAGTGTTTCGAGGCCGGCTTTCGAAAGCATGAGTTGTACTACCAGATCAATCCTTATGAAGCATTGAACGAAGACGGACGGCAGATATTCGTATTGCTGGAGAAGGTGCCTGTCGAGGCGTTGCGCCACTACGATTTGTCGGTTCTGGTTGAAGAGCGGCTGCTCCATACGGACATGCTGCGTGAAGTCGGGCGACGCGGTGACGCGCACTGTATTCGGTATCAGAAGGCCGCCGAGTTCGTGCGCCCGGGCGATCGTGTGCTGGATGTTGCGTGCGGCCTTGGTTACGGCAGTTACATGTTGTACGCGGCTTCGCAGGCCCAATCGGTATTAGGCGTTGACCTGAGTGATTTTGGTATCGCTTATGCGAATGCCCATTACGGTCGCCCTGGCAAGGTCGAGTTCGAGGTTGGTGACGCTCAGGCGCTCAGTTCGATTGCAGACAATAGCATCGACTTCATTGCCGCATTCGAAACCATCGAGCATGTTCCCGAGCCAATGGAATATCTGCTCCAGTTGAAGCGCGTGCTCAAGCCGGGTGGTCGCGTGATGGTCTGCGCACCGAATAACTGGGCGGACGAAACCGGTAAAGATCCTAACCCGCACCATTTGCATGTTTATACCTGGGATCGGCTGGTAGAGGAGTGCGGTACGCATTTCCTTCTGGAGCAAGGCATGTTGCAAACGGCGGGTGGCGCCATGAAGTGCCACCACTCACCGCGTAAGTGGGAGACTGTGCCGGTCGATCGCACTCCGGAACAGGAAGCGGAGTGGGTCCTGCTGCTAGGTATGGCCGATCCGCTTGAAGGGGTGTCGGTGCCGTACGAGGAAACTCAATGGCAACTGCCGGACTCGCCAGAGTTCTCGGTCAGTGCATTTGCCCGCGACTACCAGAATCCGTGGCTGATACGGGGAATGGTTGCTCAGGGCCAGCGCGCGCGTTCGGCGTCTTTGTTGCAGTCGATGCAGGATCGGGTGTTGGCCACGGCTGCCCCTGATTCGGTTGATTACGGTGCAGCGCTGTGCGGAAAGGTCTATATCCAGTCCCAAGCGGTTGATCTGCCCATCGAGCGCTACCAGGCGCTTTTGGCCGAAATTCGACGCTTCGCTGCGATTGCCAATCCGTCGCCACACCAATTGCGTTGGCAGGTCTCCTTGCTATTTGCCGGCGGTGAGCTTGCGCGGATCCACGGTCGTTTCGAGGATGCGATCGAGTGCTTCACGGCTTGTGCCGGCATTGATGTACTCGCTTACAGCCCATTGCTGGGCAACAAAATCGTCGATGCATTGCACTGGTTGTCGGATTTTGCCGTCGCAAGCGGCGATGAGCTCGCGGCACGAGCCTATCTGGTTCGCGCGGTAGCCGAGGTGCAACGTCTAGTCAGCGGCACCTGGCTGAATATCAGTGGTGATCCGCGGTCGCCGCTGCCCTTTGGTTTGGCTGAAGCGGCTCAATTATTGGACAAGGCGTCGCGAGCGGCTTACAGGCTGTCCGTTTTGGACAGTGTTGCGCTACGCCCTGGCATGGTTTACCAGGAATCCAGCGGCTTTTTTGAGCGCCAGCTAGCTGAGCGTGATCAGAAGCTGGACGATGTCGGCGACTCCGTTAATAGCCTCCTTGCTGCGTTGGAGGAGAAAGATGCCGCGTGCAGGGTGCTGGTTGAGCAGGTCAACACGTTGGAAAGCCGAACTCACGAGCTGGCCAGGCAAGTTGTCGCACAAGACAAACACGCCCAGAGTCTTGCTCAGGAAGTGATGAGGCTGGACGCGCATGCTCAGAGTCTAGCTCTGGAGGTCATCAAGCAGGACGCCCATGCCCAGAGCCTTGCTCAGGAAGTGATGCAGCAAGATGCCAGTGCCCAAAGTCTTGCTCAGGAAGTGAGAAAGCTAGATGCCCACGCCCAGATGCTTGCAGAAGAAGTTGTCAAAAGAGATGCAGAAATAGTTCATCTGCTGACTGAGGCCAATGTAGATGAGGGACCAATTTCGCGGGATCTTCTGCAGGAAATTACGAAAAGAGATATCGAGATCAATCGTCTGCTGAGGCTGAGCAGCCAAGGTTCGTTGCGGTCGTTATGGAAGAGAGTCCTGCGTGGGACTGTTCGGAGAGTAGGGAAATGAGTAACAAAGTCACGAAAACCGGGATTGTCATTGTTTCCTACAATGCCTCCGAGGCAGTCAGGATCACGTTGGCGAGCATGCGACGCGCCTATAACGAATCCGCCTACAAAGTATTACTGGTCGATAACGCTTCGGAGTCTGGCGAGCGAGACAAGATTCGCGAAGCGATGACCCATCACATTGCAGAAGTAGGCCCCTCGTGGCGCTATGTCGAGCAAGATACCAATCTGGGCTTTTCCGGCGGGAACAACGTCGGTATTTCCGAGTTTCTTGCCGACGAAGAAATTACTCATATCTGTTTGCTCAACAGCGACGTCATCGTTACGGATTTCTGGCTGGACAATCTGCTGGCAAGCGGTTCGGACCTTATCAGTGCGGTCACTAACAAGGCTGACGGCGAACAATGTGTTCCTGTCGACTATCAGTTGGAGTTTGCTGAGTGTTTAGATCATCGCACAGAGGCTCTGCACGATAAGGTATATCAGCGCGTTTCCAATTTTGCCGAGCGCTGGAATGCAGCCTGGAAAGGCAATCTGGTTGAAACGGACGTAACGTTCTTTTGCGTTCTGGTGTCCAAGGCCGCCTTTGAAAAAATCGGTCTGCTTGACGATACGTTCTTCCCGGGCGGATTTGAAGATGACGATTATTGCCTGCGCGCCCGGAACGCCGGCTACGAAATTCATTTGGCCCGAGATGTGTTTATCCACCACTGGGGATCGGCATCTTTCGGCCAGTTGCAATATGAGTATTTCAGCGAGAGAGCACAGCGCAACAAGGCATACCTCGAGCAGAAACACGGTATAACCTGGCGCCGCCGACCGGAGAAACCGATTGTCTCTTTTGCAATGGACGTCGAATTCGCGCTGTCGCATCAAGAGCTGCTTTCTCTGCAGGCTCCTTTTCTTGAGCTGTATGTAGACAGTCTTGGCAAACAGATCAGCTACTTTGAGTCAGAATTCAGCAAACTGACCGAGGCGTTGGCCGCTCAGGGGCGTGTTGTGCCTGAGACGCTCCTGAAGGCCGTGTCTTCTGCACGTTCCTATGGGGATTTGATCTCGCTCTGGGATAAAGTCGTCGCACGTATACAGCGTGCATTGACGGGTGGGGTCGTCGACGCCGACGAGGCTGTGGCACTCAAATCGGACTTGGGTACGATCACGAGCGGTGTCTACGAACGGGTTGATTGCAACTTCGCTATTCACACGTTCATCACTTCCCCTGCCGAGGACGGTACCAGCGGTGTCGACATCCCGCCGCCTGCTACTTCTGCAGCATTTTCTGCGCGCCCGGAAACACGGCTGGCCAGATTGCTGTGGTTCGTACGCCGCAGTTTGGACTTTATACTGAAATTCGATGGCATCGTTTTCTTCGGAGGGTACTTCTACCCTGAGCGTCAAAGCGACGGTTATTTCCAGCGTATCCAGATTGTCGATCGTATGTTTGCCGATCGGTGGCGCGTCTATGTCGAAAGTGACGAGCTGAAAGGGCGCAACATCTGGTTTGATCGGCCTGAACCGAATGTGCTGGTCCTGCGTATCAACGGGTCCAAGAAGCGCAGAATGCTGGTGCGCATGTTGGCCTTGATGGCTGTTTTACGTTGTCGGAAGATTTATTTCCACAGCGTATTGCGCATGTACGACAACCGCTTTGGCCAACTTCTGCATCTGCCATTCATTCGCAAGGCTGTGGATATTCACGGTGTTGTGCCTGAAGAGTTCCGCATGCACAACGATTTCTTCAGTGCCGTTCTTTATGAGAAGGAAGAGCGACTTGCTGTGCAGAAGGCGGGTATCGTCATCGTTGTAACTGAAGCGATGAAGAACTATCTCCAGCAGAAGTTTCGCGGGGCGCTGAAAGCTCGTTCGGTTTCTTTCCCGATCTTCCCTCGCTTTACTCCGACACACGCGACCCGTCCGCTCATCGATGGCAAGCCGGTTGTGGTTTACGCGGGTGGCCTGCACAAGTGGCAGCAGGTTCCGAAGATGATTGATGCAATCATCCGCACTGCCGACCAATGCAATCATCGGTTTTACTGCCCAGAACCTCAGATCGTCAAAGACATGCTGCCGGCAGAGCTGCTGGGGTCTGTGATCGTGGAGGGCAAAACCCATGCTGAACTGATGACGCTTTATCCGCAATGTCACTACGGTTTTATTCTTCGGGAAGACATCATCGTCAACCGCGCGGCCTGCCCGACGAAGCTTGTTGAATATCTTGCAATGGGTATCGTGCCGATCGTCGACTGCGAAGATATCGGCGATTTCAAGGCGCTCGGTATGCGCTACATCACCCTGGAATATTTCCTCGCCGGAAACTTGCCTGATGAAGCACAGCGTGTGGCGTTGGCAGAAGCCAACCTATCTGTTTACGATCGATTGAAGGAAGTGCGCCAGACCGGTGCTGATGAAATCTTTAGCTATTTCACTCCACCGGTCAGTAACACGCGCAAGTTGAATATTGGAACGTTGAATGTGCGCCAGTTCGTTGCCGACATTGCGCGCCGCGTGCTGCCAGCAGGCACCCTTCGGGGGCGTGCCGCACGCAAGGGGTGGCGCGTTTTGCGTCCAATGCTGGGAAAGTCCCAACCGCTGGTCCAGACAGTAGACGTTAATCGTGCGTACGACGTTGCGCATGAGACGCTGCCAACCTGCGACGTCCTGGTTCAAGTTGATAACTTTGAGGCTGGCGGACTGGAAAATGTTGTACTTGATTTGAACGAGACAATGATCAAGGCCGGACTGCGTGTTGTGCTGCTCGTTCAGGGCACACAGGGCGCTGCGGTCCAGCGGGCTCGTGATATGGGGCAGGTGGTGGTGTGTTGCCCTTACTCAGCGCAATCCCACAGTGAGTTGATCGATCAGCTGCAACCCAAACTTGTTTTGGCTCATTACTCTTTTAGCGGTACGGATGTCTATCGCGAAAAAGGCATCGGTTTTGTGCAGGTCATCCACAATATCTACATGTGGTTCAACGATCAGCAGCGTCAGGAGTTCGCTTCGGTAGCGCAGAAGACCCGTGCCTTTGTGGCGGTATCGCAGCAAGTGAAGGACTACAGCGTTTCGCGTCTGGGCGTGCCCGCACAGAGCTGCGTGGTCATTCCTAACGGCATTGACTTCAAGCCATTCGAAGAACTCAATCGGGACGCCCCCCGTGCTCGCTTGCGTGCACAGTATGGTATTACTGACGATGAATTTGCATTCATCGACGTTGGGTCGATCAACCACCAGAAAAATCATCTGGGTGCGATCAAGGCCTTCGAGATCGCGACACATTCGAGTGACAAGCTCCGCCTGCTCATCCTGGGGCCGGTTTACGAACCACAGTTGCTCGCCGAGATGGTCGCTTATATCGAGGCGCATGGTTTGCACAATCGCGTGACATATGTCGGTACGACGGACAATATTCCTGAGTACTTGGCCATGGCTGATGCTTTTGTCTCAGCAACCTTTTTCGAAGGGGGGCCACTGACTTTGCTTGAGGCGATCAAGGCGGATATCCCGGTTGCCATGTCCAGCGTTGGCTGTGCGTCGCACTTTGCAAAGCATGCTGGTATTGAGCTTGTCGATCCTGTTTATGACATGACGCGATTCACCGGAAGCGTTACCGAGATGCGTTCCAGCGCGCAGTTTGAACAGCGTCTGGCCGATGCCATGTTGCGTGTGTTGAACAATGGCGCTCGTCCGCAACTGTCGGGAGCAGAGCTTGGCGCACTTGACAAAGAGCGCACCTATCAAAGTTATGTGAACCTGGTCCAGCGACTGATCGGTGATCAAACACTCCAAGTGACTGAATCTCTCGCGGTGAAGCTCGGTTAAATGGCCAATCGTTCCCGAATTTCAGTGCACTCACTGGCTCGCCGTTGTTTCTGGTTGTTGCCGGCTACCCTGCGTAACCGGCTGCATGGTGCCCGGCATGCGATTGTTCGCTGGCTGCGCAGCCGTAGCGTTCGCACGTCGATCCGAGCCGGAGATCTGACGGGCGCCGAGTTTCAGAGCCAGGTGCTGAGCGCGGCCAGTGATCGTCTTATTATCATTTTCGAAGCGAATGTCGATTGGGGGATAACGCTTTTTCAGCGTCCTCATCACATGGCAATGGCAATGGGACGTCTCAACTGTCTGGTGGTTTTTCGGACCATGGGTGATGACGTCCTCGGTTTCAGGCAAGTGGCCGAGAATGTATGGATCGCAAATGATGCGGGCGTGAATGCCATTCCCGATGCGGTGCGCTGCTTTTACAGCACATCGCTTTTGGCCACGCGTGAGGCGATGGCGGCTGCGCGTACTCGGGGTCGGGTGGTCTACGAGTACATCGACCATATAGACGCCTCGATTTCCGGTGGCAAGGGCGCTATCCGTCGACTGCTTGACCTGAAAGCTGCAGCATTTGAAGGGGAGGCCGATGTCATCGTGTCCTCGGCTACGGCACTCCACAAGGAGGCGCTGGCGGAGTGCGGGGACAAACGTTGTGTGTGCGTCCCCAACGGCGTAGATGTGGCGCATTATCGTGCTGCACAACAAGACGTCTCTGTCCCCCCGGCACTCACCCAATTCAGAGGCCGTTACAAGCACATCGTCGGCTACTTCGGGGCCATTGCCCCTTGGCTCTGGTATGAAGTAGTGGAGCAGGTGTGCGCGGACATGCCGGATGTGGGGTTCGTGTTTATCGGACCAGACTACAGCGGTTGCGTCCCGTTGTTACCGCAGCGCGCGAATGTGCTTTATCTTGGCCCGGTCAACTATGCCGAGCTACCTGCGTCCGCCCGCTTGTTTGACGCCTGCTTCATTCCGTTCAAGCCTGGCGATGTCGCGCGCTCTACATCTCCTCTGAAGCTTTATGAGTACTTTGCGCTTGAGAAGCCGGTTGTCGTGACTGCCGATATGAACGAGTGCACGGTTTATCCAGAGGTTTTCTCCGGTGGCGACGCCGCCGGGCTCACCGTGGCGATCCGCCAAGCCCTTAACGTCTGCAACGATCAGGCATATCGTGAGCGGCTACGTACCTTGGCTGATCAGAACAGTTGGGACGTCAGAGCGGCTGTCTATGCAGACAAGCTCCAAAGTCTCGAAAGCTAATAACTGATTTGTGGGAATACTCTTGTGAAACGAAAAATACTTTGCGTTGTTGGGACCCGTCCGGAAGCGATCAAAATGGCCCCGGTCATTCTGGCGTTGAAAAACGAGCCTTGGGCCGATGTGCGGGTTCTCGCTACCGCCCAGCATCGCCATATGCTTGATCAGGTCATGAGCTTTTTCGGTATAGAGCAAGATATCGACCTGAACATCATGCGTCCAAACCAGGCCCTGACCACGTTGACTGCTCGTCTCCTGCTGGAAATGGATGATGTCCTGAGCGCCGAGAAGCCGGAGATCGTTTTGGTTCAGGGTGATACAACAACTGTAATGACCGTTGCTCTTGCCTGTTTCTACCACAGAATCCCTATTGGTCACGTAGAGGCCGGGCTCCGCACCTGGGATATGCAGAACCCGTTCCCGGAAGAAGCCAACCGCGTCATCGCCGGCAAGCTGGCTCGCTGGCATTTTGCGCCTACTGAAGGCTCGCGCCAGAACCTGCTGCGTGAAGGTGTTCCCGATGCTGATATCATCGTCACCGGCAACACTGTGATCGATGCACTATTGATGACAGCTGCAAAGGACTTGGATCTGGGCATCGAACTTGATCCGGGCAAGCGACTGGTGCTCGTGACCTCGCACCGCCGTGAAAACTTCGGTGAACCGTTTCTCAACATCTGCCGCGCATTGCGCACCTTGGCTGAGAATAACCCGGATGTGCAGTTCCTTTACCCGGTGCATCCAAACCCTAACGTAAAGGACGTTGCCCACGAGTTGCTTGGCCCGGTAGCTAATTTCGTGCTGTGCGACCCCTTGGATTATGCGCCGTTCGTAGCAGCTATGAAGCGTGCCTATCTGATTCTTACTGACTCGGGCGGTGTTCAGGAAGAAGCGCCTGCCTTGGGCAAGCCGGTTCTCGTCTTGCGCGAAGAAACTGAACGTCCAGAGGCTGTGGAGCACGGGGTTGTAAAACTGGTCGGTTCCAACTACGACGCAATTGTCAATGAAGCTCAACGCTTGTTGGACGACGAAGCTGCCTATCGCGAGATGGCCCGTGGTGTTTCACCTTATGGAGATGGGCACGGGGCAGAGCGCATCGTCAATTCGTTGCGAGAGTACTTCAGCTGATGTGTTTGATTTATTTGTCGCCTGTTCCTTGGGCAAGTTTTTCTCAGCGGCCTCACAAGTTTGTTGAGTGGTTTCACCGGCGCACCGGGCGACAAGTAATCTGGATAGAGCCGTATCCCACGCGTTTTCCAAATTTAAGTGATCTGAGAAGAGGCAAAGGGTCGGGAAAAGCCGCGAATCAATCGACACCTCAATGGTTGCGACTGTTAACTCCCCGTGCCCTCCCCATTGAGCCTTTACCCGGTTCAGGATGGCTGAATGGTCGTTTCTGGTCGACCTTGATCAGAGATCTGAAATCTCAACTCGGCAATGAAGAGCCACTGATTGTTGTCGGGAAGCCCTCCGTTTTAGCATTGAAGCTGTTAGATTTTTTCAGTCCGGAACACTCAATCTACGATGCGATGGATGATTTCCCCGCGTTTTATTCCGGTTTGTCCCGCCAGGCGATGTCTCGGCGAGAAGTCCGTATAGTACAAGCCGTCGAGAGCGTATGGGTTTCAAGCACGGCTCTGAAGATTCGTTGGGAGCGGCAAAAAGCGCGTATCTGCTTTGTTCCCAATGCTCTTGACGAGGCTCTATTGCCTGTAGCACGTCAAGTTAAAACCGAACACCGACGCAAGGTTTTGGGCTACGTAGGGACTATCGGCGCGTGGTTCGACTGGGATTGGATTCTAGCGCTCGCAAAACTACGTTCCGGCGATGTTGTGCGCTTGATCGGGCCGATATTTTCTCCTGCCCCCTTTGAATTGCCTTCAAATGTCGAGTTGTTGCCTCCTTGTTCTCATGCCGAAGCGTTGCTAGCAATGTGTGAGTTTGACGTAGGCCTCATTCCGTTCAAACGAAGTGAGCTGACAGTTTCTGTTGATCCTATCAAATACTATGAATATCGAGCGTTAGGGTTGCCAGTAGTATCGACTGATTTTGGAGAGATGGGATTCCGCGAGGGCGCTACTGGGACTTACATTAGTCGGTCGGTGAGGGATATAGATCGCTTGCTTGTTGTTGCTACGGATTTTCAGGATGCTAGCGATAGTCGTCTCGATTTTATTGTCGAGAATACGTGGTCGGCGAGGTTCGATAGCACGGGCATTCCGCTGTAGATGGTTCGGTCAGGGCAGTTTCTGATTCCCCGTAAAATAACATCGCCTCAAGAATACACCGCTGTGCCGGCTATTCTTGAGGACAATGTACAGCAGTATCACCAAATAAGGTTTTACAAAGGTTACTAATGTGCTTTGACTTTAATGTCTTGGACTCGTGACCTATATGTCCCTTTGCTGTGCGTGCAGTTTTTTTGTATTGGCTGGCATGCTTCTAAACTTTCCAAGCGCTCGAAGAACCACTTTCTGTGCTGGTTTTTCGATCAGTCCGTGGGCAATGGCAGCGGCCAGTAGGGAAGCTGCGTAGTAAGCGGCAAAAGCACTAGCGGAACTCAAGCCGGCCGTCAGGAAGGGATACATATCAAACAGTCGGATCACGACCTGATGAACCATGTACAGAGCAAAGCTGATTTCTCCCAGGTAAACCAGAGGTCGGGCCTGTAGCGCCTTGGAGATGAGTCCGCGTTGCTGCGCCAATATTACGATTAGAAATGCGAATGCCAAGGCTCCGCCACAGTTGATAAACCAAATGGTCACTGGGGTATTGAGCTTTGCGGGTAGGTTAGAGAATAAGTGTAGATTGGGCGACCACATGGCAAAGGCTGCAATAATTATCGCGATTAATTCGACTCCGCTATAGCCAGCACTCGGAGTGTCGGTCGCTTTAAATATTTTCAAATAGATCTGGTAGGCGGCGATGCCAAGCATAAATTCGCTCAACCTAGTCAATGGAGATATATAAGTGGACCATGTCATTAAGGCCGCATCGCTGTCTTTGAAAGCAAAAAGCATCAGCCCTGTGATGGCGATGGTGGTTGCAAGCTTTATTTTCCAAGTGTTTTTAATGTTTAATATTAGAAGCGGAAAAATCGCATAGAAAAATATCTCATTGGAAAGACTCCATGAAACGCCGTTCAATGAGAAATAGGTATCTTGGTTAGGGATCCAAGACTGTAGTAGAGTAAAGTTAAGGAAGCTATCTTGAAGCGGTATGTTGTAGTTGTAGTGTTTCATTATCAAAATCACGGCAACAGCAGTGATCAAGTGCAACGGCCAAATTCTCGCGAAACGACTGGCGTAAAACATTCCCAGTTCACGCCCCGATGTGATGGTCTTGTGAGTATGGGCCAGAATAAAGCCCGAGAGCACATAGAACATCGATACAGCTTGGGTGAGCGAAAAATCATCGACGAACGTGAAGCCGCCGAAGCTATGCTTTGAATGGAATATTACGACGAGTGCGGCAGCGAAGAACCGCAATGATGTCAGTGAATCAATTTGTCTTGCGCGCGTTTTTTCATCCTTTTGCCAGCAGCAAAGGATGCCATGGCATTGATATGACTACAATGGCCTAACGCGAGCTGCTCAGGAGGCTGTCATTGCGCGGGCACCGAGCCGAGTTGCTGGGGCCCACGAAATCAGGCACCGAAGCAATCTGTTGAGTGTTAAGCTACGCTTCGTGGAACGATTCAGCCGCTTTCTACACGAAGCAACCTATGAACGCGGCCAAGCCTCGTCGGTAGAGACTTATGGATAAAATACGCGATTTTCTGTTGAATCTGCCTCGCCGCCAGAAGCGGCTGATTCAGATAACCACTGACTCTCTGCTGGTCTGGACATCGCTCTGGTTAGCTTTTATCGTCCGTCTTGGCCTGGACGATATGTACAACCCCTTGCGCGTGCATTTCTGGCTCTTCGCATGCGCACCAGTCATTGCTATTCCGCTTTTCATCCGATTCGGTATGTACCGTGCCGTAATGCGTTATTTTGGCAACGATGCGCTCATTGCGATCATTAAGGCGGTGAGCCTCTCCTCGCTTATTCTGGCGTTGGTTGTTTACTTGTACAGCAACCACGAAGCAGTCGTTCCGCGTTCTATAATATTCAACTACTGGTGGCTTAGCCTCGTCATTATTGGCGGCTTGCGACTATTTATGCGCCAGTACTTCATGGGCGACTGGTTCAATGCCGCTCAACATGTACCTTTTGCCAATCGAGACGACGGATTGATCAAGGTTGCTATTTATGGTGCAGGTGTCGCGGGTAACCAATTGGTTGCAGCCCTGAGAATGGGGCGCGTGATGCGGCCAGTTGCTTTTATCGACGACGATGCAAGTATTGCTGATCGCTCAATTTCTGGACTTCAAGTATACAAACCTAAACATATTCAACAGATGATCGACGTTACGGGAGCGCAGGAGATTCTTCTGGCCCTGCCTTCTTCGACACGCGCCCGGCGCAGAGAGATTTTGAACTTTCTTGAACGTTATCCGCTTCATATACGAAGTGTTCCTAATTTCACCGACCTCGCAAGTGGCAGAGTAAAGGTTGAGGATATTCAGGAGGTTGACATTGCCGATTTGCTGGGACGTGATGCAGTTCCCGCCCAGTCTGATCTACTGGAGCGCTGCATCAAGGGAAAGACGGTAATGGTGACCGGCGCAGGCGGATCCATCGGGTCAGAGCTTTGTCGGCAAATATTTTCTCTTGAGCCCAAGACTCTGCTGCTGTTTGAACATAGTGAATTCAACCTCTACAGCATCTTGTCGGAACTTGAGCAGAGAGCCGTTCGCGAGTCTTTATCGATCAGACTGTTACCCATCCTTGGTTCCATCCGGCATCAACACAAGCTGTTGGATGTCATGAAAACTTGGGATGTGGATACCGTTTACCACGCGGCTGCCTACAAACATGTGCCCATGGTCGAACACAACATTGCCGAAGGTGTGCTGAACAATGTGATCGGTACGCTCAATACCGCTCAGGCCGCACTGAAGTGTGGCGTGGCTAACTTTGTGCTGATCTCCACTGACAAAGCGGTTCGGCCGACCAATGTCATGGGAAGCACCAAGCGTCTGGCGGAATTGACTCTTCAGGCCTTGAGCCGTGAGCTCGCGCCTGTCTTGTTTGGTGATAAGGCCAACGTTTCCAGAGTTAACAAAACCCGGTTCACCATGGTCCGTTTCGGCAACGTGCTCGGCTCTTCCGGCTCTGTCATCCCGCTGTTCCATAGCCAAATCAAAGCCGGTGGCCCGCTGACGGTCACTCACCCGAAAATAACCCGCTACTTCATGACCATCCCCGAGGCCGCGCAGTTGGTGATCCAGGCTGGCTCAATGGGGCAGGGCGGGGATGTGTTCGTGCTGGATATGGGCGAGCCGGTGCGGATCGTCGAGCTGGCGGAAAAAATGATCCATCTGTCCGGCTTAAGCATCCGTTCCGAGCGAAATCCGCAGGGCGATATCTCGATCGAGTTCACTGGTTTGCGCCCCGGGGAAAAACTTTACGAGGAATTGCTCATCGGTGACAACGTCGCGGCCACGTCGCATCCGATGATCATGAGCGCCAACGAGGATCACCTTCCTTGGGACGTTCTGAAAACCCGCTTGGATGAACTGCTGAAAGCCGTCGAAGCCGACGACTACACCCGCGTCCGCCAGCTCCTGCGCGAAACCGTCTCCGGCTACACCCCCGATGGCGAGATCGTCGACTGGATTTACCAGCAGCGCCGTCTCGAGCCCTGATTGTTTCACATTCTGTAACGCTCGCATTTTTGACTTCCCTCCGTCATGACCTACGTTTGGAGAGCAGCTTGGGAAAAGCTGCTTTCTAAAACGATGATGGAGCGTCACTTATGCGTACCGGTTATTTCTACTCGCTGATCTTTGCTTTCCTCACCAGCGCCTCGATTGCTGCGATCGCTGCGCCTGTAGCAACTTCGGAGACAACGAAGGCGCCTTTGATGATGGATGCTGCGGCAGTTCCTTCGCAGAGTGCGAAAGTCGATCTCAACGGCGCGGATGCGGCAACGTTGCAGAAGGAGTTGGCGGGTGTAGGGGAGGCTAAGGCGCAGGCAATTGTTGCGTATCGGGATACAAATGGGCCGTTCGCGTCGGTGGATGAGTTGCTGGAAGTGAAGGGGATTGGCAAGGCGATTCTGGATCGCAACCGTGAAAAGCTGGATGTGAACTAAGCTGACAGTTCAACGCCGAGAGGCCGGTCATTGACCGGCCTTTTTATTGGGCGCGATTGGGTGAAGTCCTGAAGACAACAAATTATGGGTATCATATTGCGCTGCGATTATGCCTATAATAAATTCCGTTCGGGTCTGGTTTAGCATCCGAATCGCGGCACTCCGCTACACGCTTGTATTTGAATTGATAAGGGGAACCACGGTATGAACCAACGTCGAGTCGTCGTCACGGGCATGGGCCTGGTTTCACCTTTGGGCAGTGATCTTGAAGTTGTCTGGCAGCGTTTGCTCGCCGGTCGTTCCGGGTTGCGCAATCTGCCCGACGCTGTGGTAGCTGATCTGCCGACACGGGTTGGCGGCAGTGTGCCGACGGTGGAGGAGGATGCCGAGGCCGGATTTGATCCGGATCGTGCGACGCCGCCCAAAGAACAGAAAAAGATGGATCGCTTCATCATGTTTGCCATGGAAGCGGCGCGGCAGGCGCTGGAGCAGGCCGGTTGGCATCCAGCGGATACTGGAAGCCAAGAGCGTACCGCGACAATCATCGGCTCAGGTGTCGGCGGTTTTGGTGCCATTGCCGATGCGGTGCGTACCACCGACAGCCGCGGCCCTCGGCGTTTGTCGCCGTTCACCATTCCATCGTTTCTGGTCAATCTCGCGGCTGGTCATGTGTCGATACAGCATGGCCTCAAGGGACCATTGGGCGCACCAGTTACTGCTTGTGCCGCCGGGGTTCAGGCGATCGGTGATGCGGCGCGGTTGATTCGCGCAGGTGAGGCAGACATCGCGGTATGCGGCGGGGCGGAGGCGTCGATCGATCGCGTCAGCCTGGCCGGTTTCGCGGCAGCGCGGGCGTTGTCCAGCGGCTACAACGACACCCCTGAACGTGCCTCACGTCCGTTCGACAGCGGGCGCGATGGTTTTGTGATGGGCGAGGGCGCCGGTCTGCTGGTGATCGAGTCACTGGAGCATGCGCTTGCACGCGGTGCGAAGCCGTTGGCCGAGTTGGTAGGCTACGGCACCACGGCCGATGCCTACCACCTGACCGCCGGGCCCAAAGACGGCAGTGGCGCGCGTCGGGCAATGCAGCTCGCATTGGCTCAGGGTGGCGTGATGCCGGAGCAGGTGCAGCACCTCAACGCTCATGCCACTTCAACACCGGTCGGCGATCTGGGCGAGTTGGCGGCAATCAAGGCTGTGTTCGGTTCGCAGAACAAAATCGCTGTAACGTCGACCAAGTCTGCAACAGGGCATTTGCTCGGCGCGGCGGGTGGACTGGAGGCGATTTTCACGTTGCTGGCAATCCGTGATCAGGTGGTGCCGCCGACACTCAACTTTGAAAACCCGGATCCGGCCAGCGAAGGGGTGGACATCGTCCATGGCGAGGCGCGCGCGATGGCGATCGAATATGCCTTGTCCAATGGTTTCGGTTTTGGCGGGGTCAATGCGAGCGTGCTGTTCAAGCGCTGGGAAGGTTGATCGCAAAAAACAAACCCCGCCATGGCGGCGGGGTTTATGTCAGCGGTCTTGTGCATCCTTGGCATCCGCTTCGGCATTGCGCTGTGCGACGCGCTTGCGTTCTTCATCGGTCAGTTCGACCTTGTTGGCGGTGTCGCGCAACATCATCAATCCGCCGACAATCGAGCCGATCGCAACGACCAGAATCAACCAGGCATACCAGGGCATAACGGCTCTCCTTAATGGCAGCTCGACGGGCGAGGACTTCGCCGTGCGATGCTGCTTACCACCTTTGAGCGAAACGACTTCGCAGTGGTTCCATTCTAGGCCGCTTATGCCCGGCACACCCGAACCGTGTTACAGACCAGTCAACATCGCATCCGCTGGCGCATCGGCGCGCAGTTGCCCGGTGAGCATGAAGTAGCAGAACCCCACCGCCATGAAGCCGAGGAAAATAAGCCCGATCAACGTGTTGAACCATGCCATCGCCACCAGGCACACCACCGCCAGCACCAGCGCAATCATTGGCACCAGCGGATAGCACGGCGCGCGGAAAGTGCGTTCCAGATTCGGTTCCGATTTACGCAGTTTGAACAGGCTGAGCATGCTCATGATGTACATCACGATGGCGCCGAACACGGCCATGGTGATCATCGCTGCGGTGAGCGTCATGCCGCCGAGGTTGATCAGGCCGTCGCTGTAGATCGCCGCGATGCCGATGAGGCCGCCGGCGATGATTGCGCGGTGCGGAGTCTGGAAGCGCGACAGTTTCGCCAGTGAGGCTGGCAAGTAACCGGCGCGGGCCAGGGCGAAGAATTGTCGCGAGTAGCCGAGGATGATGCCGTGAAAACTGGCGACCAGGCCGAACAGGCCGATCCAGACCAGCATGTGCAGCCAGCCGGAGTTGTCGCCAACCACGGTTTTCATCGCTTGCGGCAATGGGTCGTTGATGTTGGACAAAGTGCGCCAGTCGCCGACGCCGCCAGCGAAGAACATCACGCCCATGGCCAGCAGCACCAGGGTCAGAATGCCGCTGATATAGGCTTTCGGGATCGTGCGTTTCGGATCCTTGGCTTCTTCGGCGGCCATGGCGGCGCCTTCGATGGCGAGGAAGAACCAGATGGCGAAGGGGATCGCCGCGAACATCCCGGCAATTGCCGGCGCGCCGAAGACGTCAGAACCGGCCCAGCCATTAAGCGCAAAGTTGCTGAAGCTGAACGCCGGCGCGACCACGCCCATGAACACCAGCAACTCAGCCACCGCCAGCACGCAGACGATCAATTCGAACGTCGCGGCCAGTTTCACCCCGAGGATATTCAGGCCCATGAACACGATGTAGGCGCCAACCGCCGCGTGTTTCGGGTCGAGTGCCGGAAATTGCACATTCAGGTAGGCGCCGATCGCCAAGGCAATCGCTGGCGGGGCGAAGACGAATTCGATCAGCGTGGCCAGTCCGGCGATCAATCCGCCTTTTTCGCCAAACGCGCGGCGGCTGTAGGCGAATGGCCCGCCGGCGTGGGGAATCGCGGTGGTCAGTTCGGTGAAACTGAAGATGAAGCAGGTGTACATGGTCGCGACCATGAATGAAGTCACCAGAAAACCCAGCGTGCCGGCGACGCCCCAGCCGTAACTCCAGCCGAAGTATTCCCCGGAAATAACCAGCCCTACGGCAATGCCCCACAAGTGCAGAGTGCCCAGCGTGGGTTTGAGTTGTGTGTTCATGCGCTTGCTCCCGCAATGGTTGGAAAGCTCGGGAAGGCCGTGTGCAGTGGGCGTGCCATTACCGTGAAACAAGTCGTAATAGGTTGAAAGGTGTCGCAGAGGGAATGATTCACGCTGAATGTGCAGGAAAAGTGCGCCAGTTGGGTGCGATGTCGCCGATTCTGCCGCCTTCGCGAGCAAGCCCGCTCCCACAGGACAGCGCATTTCAAAGTGGGGGCCGGGCTTGCTCGCGAAGCGGCCCGTGCGAACAGCAAAAAAATCAGCTCGGGCCGGTGCGATGTTGACTGCGATGCCGCCTTCATGAGCAAGCTCGCTCCCACAGAAGAACGCATTCCAAAGTGGGAGCCGGGCTTGCTCGCGAAGCGGCCCGTGCGAACAGCACAAAAATCGGCTCGGCCGGGTGCGATGTTGACTGCGATGCCGCCTTCGCGAGCAAGCTCGCTCCCACAGGACAGCGCATTTCAAAGTGGGGGCCGGGCTTGCTCGCGAAGGGGCCAGTCAAAACACCGCATAAATCAGCCGTAAAACCTGCATAAACCCACTATTTACGCTTTCTT
Organism: Pseudomonas sp. TSRC2-2; assembly: GCF_049897785.1. Taxonomy (NCBI): domain Bacteria; kingdom Pseudomonadati; phylum Pseudomonadota; class Gammaproteobacteria; order Pseudomonadales; family Pseudomonadaceae; genus Pseudomonas; species Pseudomonas sp. TSRC2-2. Next base: position 160,831 of record NZ_JAFCWZ010000011.1, on the reverse strand, counting down.
TATGCCCTACGCCGCGCCTCGCTCTCGTTCCTTTACAGCCTCCTTCCCGACAATCAGCGCACACACGGCAATACGCCGTAACACGGAGATTTTCCATGAGCGTTCTGGATGGGGTGTCACTGCTGTTGGCAGTGGGGCTGTTCATTTATCTGTTGGTTGCGCTGTTGCGCGCGGACCGGAACTAGGAGCGGCTATGCACAGTTACGACTATTGGCTGATCCTCGGGTTTTTTGCGCTGGTCCTGCTGCCGGCGCCGTTCCTCGGGCGTTTCTATTACAAGGTGATGGAAGGTCAGCGCACCTGGCTGACGCCAATCCTCGGTCCGGTCGAGCGCGGTTGCTATCGACTCGCCGGGGTCGATGCGCAGGCGGAGCAGAGCTGGCAGAAGTACACGCTGGCGCTGCTGGCGTTCAACCTGGCGGGTTTCCTGCTGCTGTTCTCAATTTTGCTGTTTCAGGATCACCTGCCACTGAACCCGCAAAACCTGCCGGGCCAGGAATGGACCCAGGCATTCAATACCGCGGTCAGTTTCATGACCAACACCAACTGGCAGTCCTACAGCGGCGAGGCGACGCTCAGCTACCTCAGCCAGATGGCCGGCCTCACCGTGCAGAACTTCGTCAGCGCCGCCACCGGCCTCGCCGTGCTGGTCGCGCTGTGCCGAGGCATCGGGCGCAAATCGGCGCAGACCCTCGGCAACTTCTGGGTCGACATGACCCGCGCCACCCTTTATGGCCTGCTGCCGCTGTGCCTGCTGCTGGCGCTGTATCTGGTCTGGCAGGGCGTGCCGCAAACCTTCGCGCAGTATGTAAATGCCGTGACGCTGCAGGGTGTTGATCAAGTCATTCCGCTGGGCCCGGCCGCCAGTCAGATTGCGATCAAGCAACTGGGCACCAACGGTGGTGGTTTCTTCGGCGTCAACTCGGCGCATCCGTTCGAGAACCCGACCGCGTGGAGCAACCTGTTCGAAGTCGCCTCGATCATTCTGATCCCGGTGGCACTGGTGTTCACCTTCGGCCACTACGTGAAAGACCTGCGTCAGAGCCGCGCAATCATCGCCTGCATGCTGGCGCTGTTTCTGATCGGCGGAGCGACGTCGTTGTGGGCCGAGTATCAGCCGAATCCGACCCTGAACAACGCCGCCGTCGAGCAGACTGCGCCGCTGGAAGGCAAGGAAGCGCGCTTCGGCACCACCGCTACGGTGCTGTGGTCGGTGACCACGACGGCAGCCTCGAACGGCTCGGTCAACGGCATGCACGACAGCCTCAACCCGCTGAGCGGCATGGTTGCGCTGGTCAACATGATGGTCGGTGAAGTGATCTTCGGCGGCGTCGGCGCCGGGCTCTACGGCATGCTGCTCAACGTGTTGATCGCGGTGTTCCTTGCCGGCCTGATGATCGGGCGTACACCGGAATACCTCGGCAAGAAGCTCCAGGCCCGTGAAGTGCAATTGCTGGTCGTCACGCTGCTGGTGATGCCGGTCGGCGTGCTGGTGCTCGGTGCGATTGCCGCCACGATTCCCAGCGCTGCGGCAACCATCAGCAACCCCGGCCCGCACGGTTTCAGCCAGTTGCTGTACGCCTATACCTCGGCGAGTGCCAACAACGGTTCGGCGTTCGGTGGCCTGAGCGCGAACACACCGTTCCACAACCTGATGCTCGGCCTGGGCATGTTGATCGGTCGCTTCGGCTACATCTTGCCGGTGCTGGCACTGGCCGGCAGCCTGGCGATGAAGAAAAGCGCACCGGTCGGCCAGAACAGCTTTCCGACTCACGGCCCGCTGTTCGTGACCTTGTTGACCGTGACCATTCTGTTGGTGGGCGGCCTGACCTTTCTGCCGACGCTGGCGCTGGGCCCGATTGCTGAACATCTGAGCCTGGGCTTCTAAGGAGCTGACGATGAATATGCCCGCAATAAAACCTGTGGCTGCCAAAGCGCCGGAACAAGCGAAAACCGCGATCTCCGCCCTGTGGCGTCCGGCGCTGGTGCAAGCCTTCGTCAAGCTCGACCCACGGCAACTGGCGCGTTCGCCCGTGATGCTGGTGGTCGAACTCACGGCGATTTTCACCACCGTGCTGTGCTTCATTCCGGACGCTGACGTGCCGACCTTCGTCGCCGCACAGATCGCTCTGTGGCTGTGGTTCACCGTGCTGTTCGCCAACTTTGCCGAGGCCTTGGCCGAAGGTCGCGGCAAGGCTCGCGCCGACAGCCTCAAGGCTGGCAGCGAAGGCCTCAGCGCACGCTGCCGCCAGCCGGATGCGAGTTTCAAGATTGTCCCGGCCGCCAATCTGCGCAAGGGCGATGTGGTGCGCGTCGAGGCCGGGGAAATGATCCCCGGTGACGGCGAAGTCATCGAAGGCATCGCGGCGGTCAACGAAGCGGCGATCACTGGCGAGTCGGCACCGGTGATCCGCGAGTCCGGCGGCGACCGTTCCGCTGTCACCGGCAACACGCGGCTGGTGTCCGACTGGCTGCTGGTGAAGATCACCGCCAACCCCGGTGAGTCGACCCTCGATCGCATGATCGCCCTGGTCGAAGGCGCCAAACGCCAGAAGACCCCGAACGAAGTGGCGCTGGACATCCTCCTGATCGGCCTGACCCTGATCTTTCTGCTGGTGGTCGTCACCCTGCAACCGTTCGCGCACTTTGCCAATGGCAGCCTGCCGCTGGTGTTCCTCGTGGCGTTATTGGTCACGCTGATCCCGACCACCATCGGCGGCCTGCTGTCGGCCATCGGTATTGCCGGGATGGATCGGCTGGTACGCCTGAACGTGATCGCCAAGTCCGGCCGTGCGGTGGAAGCAGCGGGGGATGTGCACGTGCTGTTGCTCGACAAGACCGGCACCATCACCTTCGGCAACCGTCGTTGCAGCGCGGTGTATGCCGCGCCGGGTGTGACCGGCCGTGAGCTGGCCGAAGGCGCGCTGTTCGCTTCGCTGGCCGACGAAACCGCTGAAGGCAAATCGATCGTCGAGTTCCTCCGTGGCCTGCATCCACAACCGGAGCCGGCCCCGGAAACCCTGACTGCCGTGCCGTTCAGTGCCGAAACCCGCTTGTCCGGTGTTGATTATCAGGGCCGTGTGTATCGCAAAGGCGCGGTGGATTCGCTGCTGGCATTTCTCGGTCAGCAACGTAGCGATCTGGCCCCGGCGCTGGCGCGGGAAATCGACAAGATTGCGCAGAGCGGCGGCACGCCATTGCTGGTTTGCGCTGACGGCAAATTGCTTGGCGCGATCCATCTCAAGGACGTGGTAAAACCCGGGATCCGTGAACGCTTCGCCGAGCTGCGCAAGTTGGGGATTCGCACGGTGATGGTCACCGGCGACAACCCCCTGACCGCCGCAGCCATCGCCGCTGAAGCGGGTGTCGATGACGTGCTCGCTGAAGCCACGCCGGAGAAAAAACTCGCGCGCATCCGTCACGAGCAGAACGACGGCCGCCTGGTCGCGATGTGCGGCGACGGCGCCAACGACGCCCCGGCGCTGGCCCAGGCCGACGTCGGCATGGCCATGAACGATGGCACGCAAGCGGCGCGCGAGGCGGCGAACATGGTCGATCTCGACAGCGACCCGACCAAGCTGCTCGACGTGGTGCAGATCGGCAAGGAATTGCTGGTGACACGCGGCGCGCTGACGACCTTTTCGATCGCCAACGACATCGCCAAATACTTCGCGATTCTGCCGGCACTGTTTGCTTCGATTTATCCGCAGCTGGGTGTGCTGAACATCATGCACTTGAGCAGTCCGCAGAGCGCGATTCTGTCGGCGATCGTGTTCAACGCGCTGATCATCGTTGTGCTGATTCCATTGGCGCTGCGCGGCGTACGGGTGCAGGCGGCGAGTGCGGCGGCGTTACTGCGGCGCAATCTGCTGATCTATGGCGTGGGCGGGATTGTTGTGCCGTTCGTGGGGATCAAGGCGATCGACATGCTGCTGACGGCGTTGCATCTGGTGTGATGCTTTCGCGAGCAGGCTCGCTCCCGCCTGAAACTGAATTTCCCTGTGGGAGCGAGCCTGCTCGCGAAGAATGCGCCACGGTTTAACTGACTCAAGTACTGATTTCTGAATCGAGGATTCTGCAATGTCCACAACCCTACGCCCGGCCCTGACCCTGTTGGCGCTGATGACCCTGATTACCGGCGTCGCCTATCCATTGGTAGTCACCGGCATCGCCCAGGTCGCTTTTCCGGCTCAGGCCAACGGCAGCCTGATCCGCGATGCCGACGGCAAAGTCCGTGGCTCGTCGCTGATCGCTCAGGATTTCAGCGGCGACAACTGGTTTCATCCACGCCCGTCCGCCGGGGCTTTTGCCACGGTGGCCAGTGGCGCCAGCAACCTCGCGCCGAGCAATCCAGCCCTCGCTACCCGAGTGATTGAAGACGCTCACAAACTCCAAGTCTCCGGGCAAGGCCCGGTGCCGCTGGCACTGCTGACCACCTCCGCCAGCGGCCTCGATCCGCACTTGCCACCAGCGGCAATTGCCTATCAACTGGCGCGTGTCGCGGCGGCGCGCCATCTGCCGGTGTCGACCTTGCAGCAATTGCTCGATACGCACATCGAACAACCGCTGGTAGGGCCGCCGGTAGTCAATGTGCTGGAGCTGAATCTGGCACTGCAAAGCCTGTAATTCAGTTGATACCGATCGTTCCCACGCTCTTCGTGGGAATGCATCAATAGACGCTCTGCGTCTGCTTTTATGGGACGCAGAGCGTCCCGGGCTGCATTCCCACGCAGAGCGTGGGAACGATCATTCTGAAGAGAGAACACTAAGCATGAGCGACTCCGGCCGCGCCGACGCACTGTTAGCAGACCTGCCCCGCGATGGCCGTGGCCGGCTCAAGGTTTTCCTCGGCGCCGCCCCCGGTGTCGGCAAGACCTACGCCATGCTCCAGGCCGCGCACACGCAACTGCGCCAGGGCGTGAAAGTCCTCGCTGGCGTGGTTGAAACCCACGGCCGCGCCGAAACCGAAGCGTTGCTCGGCGGCCTGCCGCAGCAACCGCTGGTGCGCAGCGAATACCGTGGCGTGCTGCTTGAGGAAATGGACCTCGACGGCATTCTTGCCGCCAGACCGAAACTGGTGCTGGTCGATGAACTGGCCCATAGCAACGCCCCCGGCAGTCGTCATGCCAAGCGCTGGCAAGACATTCAGGAACTGCTCGCCGCCGGCATTGACGTGTTCACCACGGTCAACGTCCAGCACCTGGAAAGCCTTAACGACCAAGTGCGCGGCATCACCGGCGTACAAGTGCGCGAAACCTTGCCGGACTGGGTCCTGCAGGAAGCCTTCGAGCTGCTGCTGATCGACCTGCCGCCCCGGGAATTGCTCGAGCGTCTGCGTGAAGGCAAGGTCTACGTGCCCGAGCAGGCGCGCGCCGCTATCGATGCATTTTTCACCCAGACCAACCTCACCGCGCTGCGCGAACTGGCGATGCAGACTGCCGCCGCGCAAATCGATAACGATCTTGCCCAAGGCTATCGTCAGTTGGGGCAGGCCGCGCCGGCGGTGCGCGGGCGTTTGCTGGTCGGCGTCGATGGCGATGCGCAGGCCGAGCGTCTGGTGCGACACGCCAGCCGCGTCGCCCAGCGCCGGCATCTGCCGTGGAGTCTGGTGCATGTCGACAACGGCAGCGCCCGTGACGAGCAATCGCGGTTGCGCCTGCAAAGCGCGCAGCAACTGGCCGAACGCCTCGGTGGTGAAGTGGTGCTGTTGCGCGCCGGCGAAGTGGCGAAAACCCTGATTCAACACGCCGCCGAGCGCCGCGCCAGTCTGCTCTTGGTCGGCCAGTCGCGGCCGCGCTTGCGCCGGCGATTGTTCGGCGGGGGCCTGGCGGCGCGCCTGCTGCGGCAGGCGCACGGTCTGGAAATCAACGTTCTCGACAGTGACCACGAACAGCACCAACCGCGCCCGCGCAATCCAGCCACGCTGGTGTGGTTCGACTACGCGCTGGCGCTGGTCGCCACGTTGTTGGCCAGTGCCTTGGCCTGGGCGGTGTCGAGCGTGTTGCCGCTGCCGAACATCTCGCTGGTGTTTCTCGCGGCGGTGTTGCTGGTAGCGGTGCGCAGCAGCCTGGGCCCGGCGCTGGCCTGTGCGGCGCTGTCGTTTCTGACCTACGATTTTCTGTTCATCCCGCCGAATTTCTCGTTCAGCATCCAGCGCGAAGAAGACGTGCTGACGCTGTTGTTCTTTCTGCTGATGGCGGCGCTCACCGGCAACCTTGCAGCGCGACAGCGCCGACAATTGCAGGCCTTGCGCGATACCCAGGAAGAGACCAGCGAGCTGCTCGACCTGTCGCGCAAACTCACCGCTGCGACCGACCGCCAAGCCGTAGTCAGCGCCGCCGCGCAGCACCTCGAAGGCTGGAGCGACCTGCAATTGTGCCTGCTCAACCGCGACGGGCAGGGCGGCTGGAAAGTCGAAACCGGTGGGCCGCTGCAATTCACCGAGGCCGAACGCGCCGCTGCCGATTGGGCCTGGCAACACGATCAACCGGCGGGCAAGGGCACCGGCACGTTGCCGCTCGGGCGTTGGTGGTGGTGGCCGTTATCGGTCGAGGACGGGCCGCTGGCGCTGCTCGGTGTGTGCGCCCGGGAAGGCCAGAGCTTGAGCGGTCAACGCCGTCGCTTGCTCACTGCGCTGAGCCAGCCGCTGGCGCAGGCCCTGGCCCGCGCCCAGTTGGCCGATGATCTGGAGGCGGCGCGCCTGCATGGCGAAACCGAGCAATTGCGCAGCGCCTTGCTGGCCTCGGTGTCGCACGATTTGCGCACGCCGCTGACCGCCATGCGCGGCAGCATCGACAGCCTGTTGGCCCTCGGCGAAGCGATCCCGCTGGAGGACCGCCGCGAGTTGCTTGAAGGCACCCGCGATGAGGCCGAACGCCTCGACCGTTACATCCAGAACCTGCTCGACATGACCCGCCTCGGCCACGGCGCCCTGAAGCTGGCGCGGGACTGGGTGTCACCGGCCGACATCGTCGGCAGTTCGCTCAATCGCCTGCGCGCCGTGTTGGCGCCGTTGCAGGTCAGCACCGAGGTGCCGGCCGAGTTGCCGCTGCTTTACGTGCACGCTGCGCTGATCGAACAGGCGCTGGTCAACGTGCTGGAAAACGCCGCCCGTTTTTCGCCGAGCCACGGTCGTTTGCAGCTGCGCGCCGGCGCCGATGAGCAGGAGATTTTTTTCGCGGTCAGCGATGAAGGCCCGGGGATTCCCGAAGAGGATCGAGCGAAGATTTTCGACATGTTCTACACCGCCGCGCGCGGTGATCGCGGCGGGCAGGGCACCGGGTTGGGCCTGGCGATCTGTCAGGGCATGGTCGGCGCGCACGGCGGGCGTATCTCCGTGGCTGACGGCATCGACGGGCGTGGCACCTGCATCACCTTGCATCTGCCGTTGCAGGCGCAACCGGGGATGGACAGTGAAGCTTGAAGTCGACTGCGCTACTCTCTTGCCACTCTTTTGTGTTGATGTGAATCCATGAGCCAGACCGCGACCATTTTGGTCATCGACGACGAACCGCAGATTCGCAAATTCCTGCGCATCAGCCTCGCTTCACAGGGCTATAAAGTGCTCGAAGCGGGCACCGGTGCCGAAGGCCTGGCGCAAGCCGCGCTGAGCAAACCGGACCTGGTGGTGCTCGACCTCGGCCTGCCGGACATGGACGGTCAGCAAGTGCTGCGCGAGTTGCGCGAGTGGGCGAGCACGCCAGTGCTGGTGCTGTCGGTGCGCGCCAGTGAAGGACAGAAAGTCGAAGCGCTGGATGGCGGCGCGAATGACTATGTGACCAAACCGTTCGGCATTCAGGAGTTTCTCGCCCGGGTCCGCGCGTTGCTGCGCCAGGCCCCGGCGGGGCAGGCGCAACCGGCGGCGCTGAATTTCGGCCCGTTGACTGTGGATCTGGCCTATCGACGGGTACTGCTCGACGGCGCCGAAGTCGCCCTGACCCGCAAGGAATACGCGGTGCTGGCGCAACTGGCGCGGCATCCGGGGCGGGTGATCACCCAGCAGCAATTGCTCAAGGATATCTGGGGGCCGACGCACACCGAGGACAGTCATTACCTGCGGATCGTGGTCGGGCATCTGCGCCAGAAACTGGCGGACGATCCGACCCGGCCACGGTTTATCGTGACGGAGGCGGGGGTTGGGTATCGGTTGTTGGGGGAGGGTGGTCTGTAAGTATTGTGTTGTCTGGTCTGGCCCCTTCGCGAGCAAGCCCGCTCCCACAGTGAACTGTGTATGACACAGATATCCTTCAACCCTGAAAACCTGTGGGGGCCGGCACAGTGAGGTGTGTATGGCACAGATCCCATTCACCCCCATACCCCGTGGGAGCGGGCTTGCTCGCGAAGAGGTCAGCAATCACTCTGAAAAATCCGGATCAGCTCAACCCTGCTCCTGCTCATACCGATCCAGCGTATCACTGGCAATCTCCCGCCCCAGCGCGATCAGTTCCGGCGCCTTGTAGAACTCGAAAAAACGGCACACCCGCTTCGGCACGTTGATCAGGATATCCGGCGGATACCCGGCGATCTTGTACTGCGCCAATGAGGTCTGCATCACCTCGAAACTCTGGTTGATCAGATCCAGCAGCGACGCCGGCCCGACGTTATCGATGATGAACGACCCGGTGGCGGATTTCGGCGCGCCTTCGCGCTCGGGCGCGGCCGCCGGTTGCTGGCTTTCCGGTTCGACGCCTTCGAGCCACGGATTGATCTCTGCCGCTTCGGCGCGCAGCGCTTCCTGCTCCAGTTTCAACAACTGCTCGGCCTGTTTGCGCCGGAATGGCAACTTCGAACCCAGCGAATTGATCAGGCTGTCAAAACGCGAGCGGAACGCTGGCGGACGTTCGATGACCGGCAATTTGTACTGACGCTGGTTGGTCGCATTAAGGTTGACCGCGATGATCAGGTCGCAATGGCTGGACACCACCGGAACGATCGGCAGCGGATTGAGAATGCCGCCGTCCACCAGCATGCGGTTGCCCTGCATCACCGGGGTAAAGAGGCTGGGAATCGCCGCCGAGGCGCGCATGGCCTGATGCAGGCAGCCTTCCTGAAACCAGATTTCTTGCTGATTGGTCAGGTCGGCGGCGACGGCGGTGTAGGGAATGCGCAAGTCTTCGATGTTGATCTCGCCAACGATCTTGCGGATCTGTCCGAAGACTTTTTCACCGCGGATCGCACCGAGACGGAAACTCACATCGACCAGGCGCAGCACGTCGAGGTAATCAAGGCTTTCGATCCAGCGCCGGTAGTCATCCAGTTTGCCGGCGGCATAGATCCCGCCGACCACTGCACCCATCGAACAGCCGGCGATGCAGGCGATTTCATAACCGCGTTTCTCAATTTCTTCAATGACGCCGATATGGGCATAACCCCGGGCGCCACCGGAGCCCAGCACCAGTGCGACACGCTTTTTCATCAAACTTCCTCCGGACAAGCCTGCACAATGCACGCATCGGCCAGGCGGCTCAATCGCCAAGGTCGTTGCGCGAAGCTGTGACGTCGTTTTTCACTCGCGCTTCAAGCTTGCGCGCTATGCTCTGCGCCACGCTGGTTTCGTTGGCGTGCGAGGCACTTTTTCGCCGCTTGACCGTCTTACCTGCACGACTGTTGACCTACCTTGAGGTGTGAGTGATGAAAGCCTGGATCTGTGTACCGTTGATGGCGTTGGTTCTGGCCGGTTGCGCCGGCAAAACCGCCTACCGCGACAGCTGCGGCAGCCAACTCGACGCGGCCTGGCACGAACTGGACCTGGCCAAGGCTGAAGGCTTCGCCGGCACCGTCAGCTATTCCAAAGCACTGTCGTTGCTGACCGCCGCCAAGACCCAGCAGCAATTTGAAGGCTTCGAAGGCTGCAGCAAGAAAGCCGAGAAAGCTCGCTTCTACATTCGCGAATCCCGCGCAGGAAGATAAAAAGCAGCTGCAAGTTTCAAGCGGCAGGCGGCAAGCTTTGAAGCAAACGCATTCAACTTGAAGCTTGTAGCTTGCAACTTGCAGCTGTCTACGGAGTAGACCCCCATGATCGATCGCTTGGTGGCTCATGTGTTGAGCCTGGATGTGCGGCTGCTGGCGTGTCAGGCGCGTTTGACTGCACGTACCGATCCCGAGGCGTTGCATGATTTGCGCACCACGGTGCGACGCTTGCGCAGTCTGTTGCGGCCGTTGCGCGGCTTGCCGGGTGTCGAGCAACTGGAGGCGGCGGCTTCGGCAGTGGGCGAGCTGACCACGCCGTGGCGTGATCGCGAAGTGCTGGCGGCGTATCTGCTCGAGCATGGTCAACCCGAGGCTGCGCAGCGGCGTCTGGCGCAAATGGCCGAGGCGTATCCGGCACTGGCGGCGAGTGCGCAAGTGGCGTCGTTGCTGATGATTCTCGACGCCTTTCCACGGTTTCTGCGCGCGTCCGAGCGTCAGGGGCTGCTCAAGAATCTGGATAAACGCATCGAAAAACGTCTGGGCAAACAATGGCAGAAACTCTATGCGGCGCTGTACGATCCCGCCCATGACCGCCATCGTCTGCGTTTGTTGATCAAGCGCGTACGCTATGGCATCGAAGCTTATCCCGAGCTGGATCGCCTGCCGAAACCGGCATACAAACGCCTGAAATCGGCGCAAGGCGCATTGGGCGACTGGCACGATTGCTGGCAATGGCTGGCGCGCGCCGAGCAGGAGGCCGACCTGCAACCGTGTGTGGCAACCTGGCAGGCCGGGCTGATCAAGGCAGAGCTGAAGGCCGATCAAGTGCTGGAAAAACTCAGCGCTACGTGTTTCAAATCCTGAAGCTTGCGCATCCCCTGTAGGAGCTGCCGAAGGCTGCGATCTTTTGATCTTGTTTTTGAATCAAAAGATCGCAGCCTTCGGCAGCTCCTACAGGGATTCCCCAGATCCATCTGAAAAGTGCCAAGGCCTATCTGTCAGCCCATTTGACCGGAATAGACGCTGCGCCGCGGCTGCGGGCTGGGTAAGATCCGCGCATCCCTTTCTCGCTTTCCGAGGTTGCCATGCGCTTTTGCGATTTGCTCGATGCTGTCCGCCAACAACCTGAAGTGACCATCCCCGCCGAATGGGGTCAGGGGCGGGCCAGTTTTGGCGGGCTGGTGGCCGCGCTGCAATTTGAAGCCATGCGTGCCAGAGTGCCGACGGAGCGCCCGGTGCGTTCGCTGGCGATCACGTTTGTCGGCCCGGTCGAGCCGGGAGTGCCGGTGAGTTTCGAAGTCGACGTGTTGCGCGAAGGCAAAGCGGTCAGCCAGGTGTTGGGCCGTGCCATGCAAAATGGCCAAGTGGTGACGATCATTCAGGGCAGCTTCGGTGCCTCGCGGCCCTCGGAAGTCGCCGTCCAGGCCTATCCAGCGCCCACCATGAAACACTGGGACGAGTGCCAGGAGCTGCCGTACATCAAAGGCGTGACCCCGGAATTCATGCGCCATCTGGCCATGCGCTGGAGCGTCGGCGGCATTCCATTCTCCGGCACGGCATCGCGCTTGATGGGCGGTTGGGTGCGGTTGCGTGGGGATGTCAAAGAGGAGCCGGCCAACGAGGCGCATCTGCTGGCGCTGGTGGATGCCTGGCCGCCGGCGCTGTTGCCGTATCTGAAAAAGCCTGCACCGGGTAGCACGCTGACCTGGACCATCGAATTCGTGCAGCCGTTACACGACTTGAGCACGCTGGATTGGTGCCAATATCTGGCCGATATCGAATACGCGGCCGACGGTTACGGTCATGTGGCCGCCAAACTGTGGAGCGCGAAGGGAGAGTTGATTGCGATGAGTCGCCAGACTGTGACGATCTTTGCCTGAATCAATGCCGACGATGGCGCTCACGCCAGGCGCGCCACCAGCCGCCGCTGAGAAAGAACCGCGGAAAGGTCAGGAATTGTTCGACCAGCAAACGTGAAACTGCATCCTGGCGATCACTGAACGGCTCGGAGGCTTGCGCCTCCAGGCTATGGCCGTGGCGCTGCAGCCCCAGCGCCGCGACAATCCCGATCACACCGATGGCGACGCTGGCCAGACTCAGGCTGAACACCCCCGACACGATCAGCAGAAACGCCACGATGAACAGCGGCACGGCAATCAGGTGCAGGACCAGATTGGTCGGGTGCTGATGATTGCCCGGGTAGGCGCGCCATTGCCACGCGGGAAGGTTGGGGTGACGTTTGCCCATGTTTACTACTCCTCGATCCATGTTGAACTGCATGGTTGAAGAATAGGCCCGGGCGCGGAGGGCGGCGAATCAAGGTTGGCTATTGGCATCATAGCCACGATGGACAAAAAAGATCGCAGCCTTCGGCAGCTCCTACATTTTGAAATGCGTTCCCCCTGTAGGAGCTGCCGAAGGCTGCGATCTTTTGATCTTGATTTTTGATCTTAAAGCTTCAACTGGCCTATCGCCTTGTTCAATTCCCCGGCCATCGTCGCCAACTCATTACTGGTCGTCGCCGACTCCACTGTCTGCTGCACGGTGTTTTCGGTCACATCACGAATACTCACCACCGCCCGGTTCATCTCCTCGGCAACCTGGCTCTGCTGTTCCGCCGCGACGGCAATCTGCGTATTGCTTTCGCGCATCTGCGCGACTGCGCCGGTGATTTGCGCCAGCGCCGCGCCAGCTTCCTGCGCTTGCTGTACGCAATCATCTGCCTTGTACGAGCTCTCCTGCATGAAATCCACCGCATCGCGGGTGCCGGCCTGCAACGCGGCGATCATGCCGGTGATCTCGTCAGTGGACGCCTGCACGCGCTTGGCGAGGTTGCGCACCTCATCGGCGACCACGGCAAAGCCGCGACCCATCTCCCCGGCGCGGGCGGCTTCGATCGCCGCATTGAGCGCGAGCAGATTGGTCTGTTCGGCGATGCTGTGAATCACGCTGACCACGCCGCTGATCTTCTGGCTGTCCTCGGCCAGGCGTTGAATCATTTCCGCCGTTTGCTGCACGCCGCTGGACAACCCGGCAATCGATTGCTGTACCCGCGCCACCACCTGCTGACCACTGCCGGCGAGGCCGTCGGCGGTTTTCGACAGATCGCGCGTGGCGCCCGCATGTTGAGCGATGTGATAAACGGTGGCGGTCATTTCGTTGATCGCGGTGGCAGCCTGATCGGTTTCGCTTTGCTGACCGAGCATGCCGTGACGCACATCGTTCATGCTTGAGGCCAGCCGCGCGGCACCGACATCCAGTTGCCTCGCGGTGTTGGCAACAGTGTTCACGACGCGTTGATAACCGGCCTGCATGGCATTGAAGGCATTGGCCATCTGCCCGACTTCATCTTTGCCCACCAGTGGTACGCGAGCTGACAGATCGCCGGTTTTTTCAACGTGCAGCATCACGTCTTTCAAGGTGTTGAGCTGGCTGAGCAGAAAGCGGATCAACAGTTGCGAAGCGCCGAGCATTGCCAGCATCAGAATCAAGACCGCCAGCGCATAGTTGGCGAAGCGTTCGCTGAATACTTGGCTCAGGCTCGGCGCATAGGCAATGACCGCCACTTGTTCGCCATCGGCACGGCTGAATACCTCGGCGCCGATCAACGGATTTTCGCCGAGCAGTGGCAGAGGATTGATGGTGTTCCAGCCGATGCTGCCGCTGATTTCCAGCAGCGGTTGATCGTTCAGACGCGGCGCTTCACCGCGCTTGAAGGTCAGCACCTGAGCGGACTTGGGCAACGGTTGCCCGGACGGCCAGGCCTTGAGCAACTGCGCCTGCGCCTGGGCGGATGCCTGCGCGGCGTGGCTGCGGGCCTGTTGTTCGAGGTGTACGGCGTACAAAACCAACAGCAGGGTGGTGACAAAGGCGACCGCGTTGACCGCCCAGAATTTGTATTTCAGCGAGATATTGCTAAGCCAGGCACCCATGGAGGTCTTCTCTGATAGCGGAAACAGTTTTGGCAAGGTGCCATTATTGTGCCGCTATTCAGAAAACCATTTTTTGATGCGGATCAACAGATCAAAGATCAACAGATCGCAGCCTTCGGCAGCTCTTGCATTGGCACGGCGTACATTCTGTAGGAGCTGCCGAAGGCTGCGATCTTTTGCGGTTACACCAACATCGGAAGATTAAAAAACGCCCGGGCACACGCGGTGGTATGCGCGGCCAGCGCTTCCTCGGTCTCGCCGCGATGCACCGCCACCTCGCGCAGCACTTCGGTCAGGTACGCCGGCTCGTTACGGCCGTTTTTCGGCTTCGGCCGCAGCGTGCGCGGCAACAGATACGGCGCGTCGCTTTCCAGCATCAGCCGTCCCGGCTTGATCTCTTTCACCAGCGGATGCAGATGCGTGCCCCGGCGTTCGTCGCAGATCCACCCGGTTATACCGATGTGCAGATCCAGATCGAGGTAGCTGAACAAGGCTTTCTGCTCGCCAGTGAAGCAGTGCACCACTGCGGCCGGCAGTTGATCGCGGAAGTCCTTGAGGATCTCCAGCAGGCGCTGGCTGGCATCGCGCTCGTGCAGGAACACCGGCAATTGCAGCTCGACGGCCAGCGCCAGATGTTCTTCGAGGACCTTTTCCTGTTGCGGGCGCGGGGAGAAATCGCGGTTGAAATCCAGACCGCATTCACCTACCGCGACAACGTTGGATTCGTTCAACAGACTACGCAGGCGGCGCGCGCTGTCGGCGTTCCAGTCGCTGGCCGAATGGGGGTGAATACCGGCGGTGGCGAACAGCTGTTTGCCGCTTCCATCCAGTTGCCGGCACAGTTCCAGCGCCTGCTCGCTGCCCTCGACGCTGGTGCCGGTCAGCACCAGTTGGCAGACGCCGGCGGCGTAAGCGCGGTCGAGCACGGCCTGGTGTTTGTCAGCGAAACTGGGGTTGGTCAGGTTGACGCCGATATCGATGAGTTGCATGGTGCTACCTCGGGCCGAAGGCCGGAAAGCATATCAGAGCTGTAGATTTATAAGAAAAGCCAAGAACTACAACGACTTAAGGCTGTCTGTTGAGGCCGCGAAAGACTCCGGGGTGGCGACAATGCCATCACTGTGCCAGTCTCTCGCACTTTACCAGCGCACAAAGCGCTCTGTTTTCGTCGGTGATGTCGTCTCTTTGCGACGCAATCGCCCCGTATTCTTTTCGGAGAGTGGATGCATCGTCCCTCGGTTCTGCTGCTGTTGTGTGCTGCGTTGCTGCTGCCGATGACGGCGGTCGCGCGCCTGCCCGGGCCGCTGCAAGCCGTGCCGGCAAGCAAGGTCCGCGATCTCTCCGAAATTCGCGGCAGCCGCGTGTTGCGGGTGCTGGTCAATCAGAGCCGTAACAGCTCCGGCGAAGTCCAGGGCCAGGCGATTGGTGTCGAATACCATCGCCTGCGCGCCTTCGAGCAATACCTTAACGGCCATGCCCGCGACGGCCAGGAAGTCACCCTCAAAATCATTCCCAAAGCCAAGGATCAACTGCTCGGCGCCTTGCAGCGTGGCGAAGGCGATATGGTCGCGCCCGGCGAATTGCTCGATCTGCCCTCGGGCTATGCGGTCGCCAGCAGTGAACCGATTGCCAGCAACGTGCCGCTGGTGCTGGTCGGCATCAAGGGCCAGCGCCGCTATACCAAGGTTGAGCAACTCTCCGGCAAAACCCTGGCGCTGCCCACCGGCAGTGCGGCGGGGGAGGTGGTCAGCCAGCTCAACCAGAAACTGGCGTTGCACAAACTTGCGCCGATCAACATCGAATGGGTTGATCCGACGCTGGCCGTCGAGGACGTGCTGGAAATGGTCCAGGGCGGGATTTTCCACCTGACCATCGTCGAGCAACCGATTGCCGAGCGCTGGGGCAAGATCCTGCCGAAGCTGCGCCTTGATCGGCAATTGAGCCTGGGCGAGCCGGGCGAGGAGCATTGGTTCGTGCGCCGCGATGCGTCGATGTTGCGCGCGAGCATCGATCGCTTTCTTACCGGCTACAAGAAGCCGTCGGACGAAGACGCCGCGTTCCTGCGCATCTATCGCCGTCTCTATCAAGTGCACAATCCGCTGGCCAAAGGTGATCGCCAGCGACTGGAAAAACTTCGTCCGACCCTGCAAAAGCACGCCGACGCGCAGAACATGGACTGGCTCAACCTGGCGGCGCTGGCGTTCAAGGAGTCGCGCCTGCAGCCCAACGCCCGCAGTGGCAGCGGCCCGACCGGCCTGATGCAGATCACCCCGTCTGCCGCGCAACGGGTCGGCGTGAGCAATATCCAGAATCTCGATGCGAATGTTCAGGCCGGCGCCAAGTACCTGGCGATGATCCGCCGCAAGTTTTTCAGCAGCCCGAAACTCAACGAGCGTGAGCGCATGGCTTTCACCCTCGCCGCTTATAACATCGGCCCCGAGCGCGTGCAGGGCATGCGCGCCGAAGCCCGACGCCGAGGCTTGAATCCCAATCAGTGGTTTTTCCAGGTTGAACGCATTGCCATGGAGCAGGTGGGAATGGGCGCCGTCAGCTATGTTAATAGCGTGAACAAGTATTACTTGGCATTCGATCGGGAGCGCGAGTCGCTCGAGCCCCGGCAGCAGAAAGTGGTCACTCGGAAATAATCTAATAATCCGATTGTTATGGCGCATTTTTTGCGCTTTAAACATGAAATAAACTGATTAATATAGCGACCAACCCAAACACACAAACACTTCTGCACAACAAGGAATGCCCCATGAGCTCTCTGATCAACAAGGTTCTGTTCACCCGCGCCGGTTACGGCCTGACTGTCCTGCGCATTGCTGTCGGCGTGATCTTCGCCGCCCACGGTTCGCAGAAACTCTTTGGTCTGTTCGGTGGCTACGGCCTGGCCGGCACTGCGCAATGGATGGAAAGCATCGGCCTGACCCCGGGTTATCTGATGGCCTCGCTGGCCGGCGGTACGGAATTCTTCGCCGGTCTGGCACTGATTATCGGCCTGCTGGTACGCCCGGCGGCACTCGGTCTGGCGTTCCTCTCGCTGGTGGCAATCTTCTCGGTGCACATCGGCAACGGTCTGTTCATGGCCAACAACGGTTATGAATTCGCCCTGGCGCTGCTGGCCGGTAGCATCGCGGTACTGATCGAAGGTGCCGGCAAGCTTTCGGCGGATCGCGCCATCGCCGGTTGAAGGCTCTGGCTCAAGGGAAAGGCCCGCATTGTGCGGGCCTTTTTTGTTGCGGTTGATTCTTGACACTGGTTGGTCACGTTCTCTAGGATGTTGCTCATGCGCCGATTTAAACAGCTACTTGCGGGGCGCCAGGTGACTTCTACAGTTACCGTCAGAAGCCGGAACAGGGCTTCGAAATACCGCTAAAGCGCTGGTTCGGTGTTGCCTCTCACCTGCCATGCAGACTTTTGAGGCAGAGACACGACACGATGAACGCACTACGCCCTCCTGCACGTCCCGCGCCGATCACGGCTCACGTCACCCAGCGCAACCCGAAAATCCTTCTTGGCGGCAAACATCAGCCGACGCTCTTGCGTTATCTCGATGGCTGGCCGCGTCGCAGCGGCGGTCCTGCCGCGTTCCTGATTCAGTTCGTCGACGACGGCGAGTCGCTGGCGCGTTTCGCCACTGACAGTTTTGATCTGGCCGTGATTCAGGCGCCGAGCGCAGAAGATGCGCCGCAAATGATCAAGCAACTGATCCGCGTCGCGCGGCAGGGTCTGATCACTCGGCGCTGAGGCGACGGGGCAGGGTCAGCCCGCAATCGCCCGCCCCTTGCCAGTGGCCGCTGGTTGAAAATCTCTTATGGCGGCCACTGGCGAACAGACAGAATTTGCCCCGTACAGCGTCGACGAATGCGAGCGTTCTCCCCGTAATAACGCGGAGGAATGACTAGTAACATGTTTAAAACTTTTTGTTTACCTCATCCCGGGCAATCGTGGTTATTATTCGGCAACGCCAAGGGTCAATATCCCGGCGTCAAAGGATTGTCGATGGGTTATAAGCCCGGCAATCTCATCCGAACGGGTCCAACCTGGCGCTGACACCCCTGCGCAGGCCGATGCCCGTCGCTGACCCTCAAAGGAAAGGTGAGGTGTTAATTGGTCAAATGGTCTGCATGGGTTGGTGTGGTGGGAAAAACGACACGAGTCGCCATCGCTCCCACCAGTTTCCTCGCTGTTCGTCACTCATTCCTTGCGCTGTTCGCCAGCCAATTCCCCCGCAAATTCGTGTACGCCATTGCGCCCGCTCATGACGCTGGTCCGCAGGCACGCGCCGCACCATCCCCCTGAATTGCGCATCACCGATCCGGCACAACGTGTCGGGCCTGACCGGCGGGCTATGAACGTCCCAGCCAAGCACACACAAAAATAATCCAGTCATGGACGGTAGCCTGATGTTCGACAAATCCTCCTTGCGCGGGGCGACCCCCGCGCAGCCCAGCACTACATCCGAAAATCCATCCGACACTGCGTCACTCGCCTACTGGCGCGAGCGGCTGGACGGTGCCCCGGCGTTGCTGGAATTGCCCACCGACCGGCCACGACCGGCGGTGCAGAATCTGCAAACTGCTGCGTACGGGGTGGAACTGGATGCCTCGCTGACCGCAGGCCTGAAAAGTTTGAGCCAACGTGACGCCAACGCTTTGTGCATGACGCTGCTCGCCGGGTGGGCGGTGGTGCTGGCGCGGTTGTCGGGTCAGCACGAGGTGATCATCGGCGCATGCACGGGTAAGTCGGGCAGCATTCTGCCAATGCGCGTGTCACTTGCAGAGGCCACTTCCACAAGCCAGCTACTGATGCGCATCCGCGCTGCGCTGCACGGTGCCGAGCAGCATCAAGACGTGGCGTTCGAGCAACTGCTCGCGTGCCTCAACCACGAACAAAGCCCCGCCTACCATCCGCTGATGCAGGTGTTATTCGCCTGGGAAAATTCGCAACCGCTGCCTGCCGGGTTCGACCTGAGCCTGGTGCTGGCTGAATCGCATGGGCGCATCAGCGGCCATTTGCATTACGCCCCAGCGCTGTTCGACGCCGCGACCATCGAGCGTTTTGCCGGTTACCTGAACACGGTGCTGCAGCAGATGGTGGCGCAACCCTCGGCTTCGGTGATGGCGCTGCAAATGCTTGGCGCAGCCGAACGCCAGTACCTGCTCCACGACTGCAACAGCGCCGAGCAATCCTTCGACACCACCCAAGTCGTACACGGTTTGTTCGAAGCCCAGGTGCGGCGCAACCCGGACGCCATCGCCGCCCGCTGGCACGACGAGGCGCTGAGTTATGGCGCACTGAACACTCGTTCGAACCGCCTGGCCCATCACCTGCGCAGCCTGGGTGTCGGGCCGGACGTGCGCGTCGGGCTGTGCCTGGAGCGCTCGCTGGACATGCTGGTCGGCCTGCTGGCGGTGCTGAAGGCAGGCGGTGCGTATGTGCCGCTGGATCCGGCTTATCCTGCCGCGCGGCTGGCGCATATGCTCGCCGACAGTGCCCCCGCCGTGGTGCTGAGCCACGGTTCTGTCGCTGCCAGCCTTGCACATTCCACCGTGCTGGACATCGCCGACACTCGCCCATGGGACGCGCAACCGGAGGACAACCCCGACCCCAATGAAGTTGGGCTGACGCCTCGGCACCTGGCCTACGTGATCTACACATCCGGCTCCACCGGCGTCCCGAAAGGCGTCATGGTCGAGCACCGTGGGCTGATCGCCGTGAGTGCAGCCTGGGAAAAACTCTACAACCTCGACGCGTCCCTCAATCACCTGCAAATGGCTGGTTTTTCTTTCGACGTGTTCAGCGCCGATCTGATCCGCGCCCTCGGTTTTGGGGGCACGCTGGTGCTGTGCCCGCGTGAATCGTTGATGGACCCGCCCGCGCTGTATCGTCTGCTGAGCGATGCTGAGATCGGTTTCGCCGACTTCGTGCCGGCTGTGCTCAATCCGTTGCTGGCCTGGGTTGAAGAAAGCGGCCACGACCTGTCGTTCATGCGCACCGTGGTCTGTGGGTCGGACGTCTGGACTGCCCACAGCGCCCGACAATTGCGCCGACTGGCTGGCGACCACGTGCAGATCGTCCAGGCGTACGGCGTGACCGAAGCGAGCATCGACAGCACGTGTTTTGAATTGCACAAAGGCAGCGTGGCCGACGGCGTGTTGCCTATCGGGCGTGCGCTGGCCAATACGCGGATTTATCTGCTCGATGCCTTGGGCGCCCCGGTGCCGGCGGGTGTCGCCGGGCACTTGCACATCGCAGGCATCGGTGTCGCCCGGGGTTATCTGAATCTGCCGCAACTGACCGCCGAACGTTTCATCGACAGTCCCTTCGTGGCAGGCGAGCGCCTGTATCGCAGTGGTGACCTGGCACGTTATCGGGCGGACGGCGAGTTGGAGTTTTTAGGACGCAATGACTTTCAGGCCAAGCTGCGTGGCCTGCGCCTGGAGCTGGGAGAAATCGAAGCGCGTCTGGCGGACATTGCCGGCGTGCGTGAAAGCGTGGTGCTGTTGCGCCAGGACACGGCTGGCGAATCGCGACTGGTCGCTTACTACTGCGAAAGCCGAGGCGCGGCGCTCAAGCCGCGTTCGCTGCGTAAGCAACTCAACCTCAGCCTGCCGGATTACATGGTGCCCACAGCGTTCGTGCGCCTGGATGCGCTGCCGCTGACGGCCAACGGCAAACTCGATCGCACGCAATTGCCAGCGCCGGACGCTCAGGCCTTCGATCAGCGCGACTATCAGCCGGCGCAAGGTCCACTGGAAATCGCGCTGGCTCAAATCTGGGCCGACGTGCTCGGCGTCGAGCAGGTTGGCCGCCAGGATCAGTTTTTTGCGCTCGGTGGCCACTCGCTGCTGGTGATGCGCGTACTGGCTCAAGTGCGCCAGCAACTCGGCCTGGAAGTGGCCCCCTCGGCGCTGTTTGCTGCGCCGGTGCTGGAACAATTTGCCGAACGGCTCAAACGCAACCAGGACACGGCTCGCGTGGCGATAGCGGCTGTTGAGCGCTCGGGCGCGCAAACGTTGTCGTCTGCGCAGCAGCGCCTGTGGTTCCTCGCACAAATGGAGGGTGGCAACGCGGCGTATCACATGCCGTTGAACCTGCGCTTGCGCGGTCCGTTGCACATCGCAGCCCTTGAACGCAGCCTCAATCAACTGGTGGAACGACATGCCGCGTTGCGCACCACCTTCATCACCGTCGAGGGGGAAGGGCAGCAACTGATCGGTGAGGTGGGGGCTTTCATCAAGCTGGCGATAACTGACTTGCAAGGTCAACCCGAGGCGCGTCTGGCGCAATTGATCGACGAAGAAGGCGCAAAGCCTTTTGACCTGAGCCGCGGACCGCTGATGCGCGTCAGCCTGTTGCGCCTGGCTGAGGATGACCACGTGATGCTGCTGACCCAGCACCACATCATCTCCGATGGCTGGTCGATGGGCGTGCTCACCCGTGAACTGGGCCTGCTGTACGAAGCGGCGATTCATGAGCGCGACAATTCCTTGCCCCCGCTGCCTGTGCAGTATGTCGATTACGCCGTATGGCAACGCCAATGGCTGACCGGCGATGTGCTGGCCGAGCAGTGCCGCTATTGGCGCGACACCCTCAGCGGCGCGCCGGTATTGCTGGAATTGCCGGCCGATCACAAACGCCCAGCGGTGCAGGACTATCTCGGCGGTTTCGTGCCGTTGGTATTGGATCGGGCCCTGACTGACCGGTTGAAAGCCTTGTGCCGGCAGCAGGGCACCACGCTGTTCATGATATTGCTCGCGGCCTGGTCGCTGGTGCTGTCGCGACTGTCCGGGCAAGCCGATGTGGTGATCGGCGTGCCGTCGGCCAACCGTACGCAGCAGGAACTGGAAGGTCTGATCGGCTTCTTCGTCAACACCTTGGCGCTGCGCATGACCCGCGCGGGTTCGCCGACGGTCGCGCAATGGCTGCAGCAAGCGCGCCGCGTTTCGCTGGGTGCCCAGGAACATCAGGACCTGCCGTTCGAACAGGTCGTCGAGTTGCTCAACCCGCCTCGCAGCCTGGCGCACAGCCCGCTGTTCCAGGTGCTGTTTGCCTGGGAACAGGATCAAGACTCGGATCTGCTGTTGTCCGGCCTTGAGGTCAGCCCGGTGCAGAGCAGCCATCATGTGGCCAAGTTCGATCTGCAATTGGCGCTGCATGAGCGTGACGGGCAGATCGTCGGCGGTCTGGAATACGCTTGCGGGTTGTTCGAGCCGGGCACGGTGGCGCAGTTTGCCGAATACCTGCGCCGGGTACTGACGCAGATGGTCGAGCAGCCGGAACAAGCGTTATCGAGCGTCAGCCTGCTGAGCACGGAACAACATCAACAGATCGTCCACGACTGGAACCGTACCGAGCGCGACACCTCGGCCATGCCTGACACGGTCGCGCGCTTTGAAGCCGTGGCCCGGTGCACGCCAGAGGCAGTGGCGTTGATCGCAAATGACCGGCAACTGAGTTATCGCGCACTCAATCAGGCCGCCAATCGCCTCGCGCATTACCTGATCGAGCAAGGCGTGCGGCCCGAGCACCGGGTCGGTCTGTGCCTGGAACGCTCGCCGGAAATGGTCATCGGTTTGCTGGCAATCCTCAAGGCGGGCGCGGCGTATGTGCCTTTCGATCCGGCTTACCCGATGGAGCGTCTGGCGTTCATGTTCAGCGACGCGGCGCCAGCCTTGCTGCTGACTCAGAGCGCCTTGCCAAATGCGCTGCCGACCGACATCGACACCTGCTGCCTGGATACAGATATGCAGCGCTGGGCGCATTGTCCGGACACCGATCCGCAGGTGAAGGTCAGCCCGGATAATCTCGGCTACGTGCTCTACACATCCGGCTCCACCGGCCGCCCGAAAGGCGTGGCGCACAATCGCCGCGCGCTGGATAACCTGATTGCCTGGCAGCTTGATCAAGTACCGGCACCGGGCCGGGTCCTGCAATTCGCTTCACTGAATTTCGACGTGTCGTTCCAGGAGATCTGCAGCACGTTGTGCTCGGGAGGCAGCCTGTTGCTGATGACCGAAGACAGTCGCAAAGACCTCGCCGCGCTGCGTCCGACCCTGGTGGCCGAGGGCGTGCAGCGGGCGTTCCTGCCGTTTGCCGTGTTGCAACAACTCGCCGGGCTGACCGAGGCCGATGCGCCGATGCCGGCCGGCGGCTGCGAAATCGTCACGGCCGGCGAAGCCCTGCAAATCAACGATGAACTGCGCCGCTTTGTGCGCGACCTCGGCGGTGCGCACTTGCACAACCAGTACGGCCCGACCGAAACCCATGTGGTCAGCCAGTTCAGCCTGTCGTGCAGCGCCGCCGCCGACTGGCCGGACGCGCCGCCGATTGGCCGACCGATCGCCAACGCGCGGCTGTACGTGCTCGATGACGATATGAACCCGGTGGCGGTTGGCGTGGCAGGGGAGTTGTACATCGCCGGCGCCTGCGTGGCGCGCGGTTACCTGAACCGCCCCGACCTGACCGCCGAACGCTTCGTGCCGGACCCGTTCAGTGGCGAACCCGGCGCGCGCATGTACCGCAGCGGTGACTTGGCGAAATTCCAGGCCGACGGCAACGTGCTGTACTTGGGACGCATCGATCAGCAGGTCAAGTTGCGCGGTTTCCGGGTCGAACTCGGCGAGATCGAGAGCTTGCTGCAACAGCAGCCCGGCGTGCAGGAAGCGGCGGTGTTGCTGCGTGAAGATATGGCAGGTGACAAGCGTCTGGTGGCCTACGTGGTCGGCCCGGCGTCCAGCGAAACCCTGCGTGCCGCACTTCAACGGCACTTGCCTGAGCACATGATTCCCACTGCATGGGTCTCGCTGGCGCAGTTGCCGTTGACCCGCAATGGCAAGCTCGACCGTCTGGCATTACCGGCGCCGGAGCGCACCGCCGGGGCTGCTTACGTGGCGCCGCGCGACGACATTGAAGAGCAAATGGCCGAGATCTGGGCCGAGGTGCTCAAGTGCGAACGAGTCGGGGTTCACGACAACTTCTTTGAATTGGGCGGCCACTCGCTGCTGGCGACCCGGATGATCTACGCGATCAACCAGCGCATGGGCGCGCAGCTGTCCTTGAGCAATCTGTTCAAGACGCCGGTGCTGATGGATCTGGCGGCGCAGGTGCAGGCCGGGCGCAGCAATGATGCTCAAATCGTCCCGGCCTTCCTTGAGATCGAGGCAGATCGTGTCGCGCGGCATGCGCCGTTCCCGCTCACCGATATCCAGCAAGCCTACTGGTTCGGTCGCGAAGCCACGGTCAGTCTCGGCGGGGTCAGTGCTCACGGCTACGAAGAACTGCGCATCCCGGACTTCGACGCCGCACGTTTCGAGCAGGCGCTCAATCGCATGATTCAGCGCCACGACATGCTGCGCGTGGTGTTTCTCACCGACGGTACGCAACAGGTGCTGGAGCAGGTGCCGACCTATTGCATGCCTCGCAGCGATTTGCGCGGTTTGCCTGCGGAGGTCGCGCAACAGGCGCTGCAAGCGACCCGCGAGCGCCAGTCGCACCAGGTGCTGGACGCCAGTCGCTGGCCACTGTTCGAGTTCGGCCTGTCGTTGCTCGATGATGGCATCACCCATTTGCACATCAGCCTGGATGCGTTGATCGTCGATGCCGCGAGCACACAGATTCTCGCCCGCGAGCTCATGGCGTTTTATGCTGACCCTCACCTGAGCCTGCCCGAGCCGGGGCTGACCTTTCGTGATTACGTGCTGGCCGAACATCAACTGCGCAGCGGCATTCGTTATGAACAAGCGCTGAGCTACTGGCGCGAACGGGTCACCCGCCTGGCACCGGCGCCAGACCTGCCGCTGGTTCGCCAGCCGGACAGCATCGGCAATCCGCACTTCACGCGACGCGACCGCGATATGCCGGCGGCGCAGTGGTCGCAGCTCAAAGCCGTGGCCAAACAGTTCGCGGTGACGCCGTCGGTGATGCTCCTCACGGCGTTCAGCGAAGTGCTGGCGCTGTGGAGCCGCCAGCCGCGATTCACCCTGAGCCTGCCGCTGTTCAACCGTTTGCCGTTGCACCCGGACGTCGATGAAATCATCGGCGACTTCACTTCCCTGGTACTGCTGGAAGTTCACGTCGAGGGGGGCATGAGCTTCACCGACAAGGCTCGGGCGTTGCAGGCGCAATTGTGGCAAGACATTGATCACTCGGTGGTCAGCGGCGTGCGGGTATTGCGCGAATTGTCCCAGGCGCATGGCGTGCAGCAGACGGCAATGCCGATCGTGTTCAACAGCACGCTCTCTGAGGCCGCACCGGAACTGGCGGAATTCAACCTCGCGGACGCGTTGAACGCTCAACCCATGCACAGCATCACTCAGACGCCGCAAGTCTGGCTCGACCACACGTTGCTGGAGCTCGACGGACGTCTGCTGTTCAACTGGGACAGCATCGATGAGCTGTTTCCGGCGGGCATGATTGAGGACATGTTCGTCGCCTATAACACACTGCTCGATTGCCTGCTGGAGCCGGCGGCCTGGGCGGCGAGTACGCCACAACTGTTGCCAGTGGCGCGTTTGCCGGCACCGCCCGACACTCAAGGCACGTTGCCGTTGATGAACGAGTTGTTCGAGCGTCAGGCTCTCATGACGCCGGCCGCTGTGGCCGTGATTGCTGCGCAACGGCAATTCACCTACGGGCAATTGCGCACGGCGGCGCGGTCTCTGGGGGCGCAGCTTCAGGCCGAGGGCGTGGTGCCCAATCGCCTGGTCGCCGTGATGATGGAGCGCGGCTGGGAACAAGTGGTGGCGACCCTGGCGATTCAGTACGCCGGTGGCGCTTATCTGCCGATTGACCCGACCCTGCCGGCAGAACGCGTGCGGCATATCCTTGAGCGCGCCGAAGTCAGCCTGGTGCTGACCCAACCGGCACTGCTTGGCGTGATCGAGTGGCCTGGGCAGGTCAGCGCCATCGCCGTGACCGATGAGGTCATGGTCGAACGCGCGCCGTTGCAACCGGTCAACGTTGCACCCACCGATCTGGCCTACGTGATCTACACCTCCGGTTCCACCGGCATGCCCAAAGGCGTAGTCATCGATCATCGCGGCGCGGTCAACACCTTGCTCGACATCAACCGACGCTTTGCCGTTGGCCCGACGGATCGGGTGCTGGCGATTTCGTCGCTGAGTTTCGACCTTTCGGTCTATGACTTCTTCGGCACCCTGGCCGCCGGCGCGGCGGTGGTGGTGCTTGAACCGCAACTGGCCCTCGATCCGGCGCACTGGCGGGACTTGATCGAACGTCACCAGGTAAGTTTGTGGAACTCGGTGCCGGCGTTGCTCGGCATGTTGCTTGAATACGTCGAGGGCGAGCGCGGCACACTGCCCGCCAGCCTGCGGGTGGCGATGCTTTCTGGCGACTGGATTCCCCTGACCCTGCCGCAACGGCTGTGGGCGTTGCAGCCGGCGGCGCAACTGTTCAGTCTCGGCGGCGCGACCGAAGCTTCGATCTGGTCGATCTGCTATCCGGTGCAGCACGTCGACCCGGCATGGCGCAGCATCCCTTACGGCAAAGCCCTCGATCACCAGCGCTTCTACGTGCTGGACGAAGCGCTGCAAGTGCGCCCGACCTGGGTCGCCGGGCAGCTCTACATCGGCGGGATCGGCCTTGCCCAGGGTTACTGGCGCGATGAAACGCTCAGCTCCGCCAGCTTCTTCCCGCACCCGCTGACCGGCGAGCGCCTGTACCGGACCGGCGATCTCGGGCGTTGGCTGCCGGATGGCAACATCGAATTCCTTGGCCGCGAGGACAATCAGGTCAAGGTCCAAGGTTATCGCATCGAGTTGGGCGAAATCGAAGCCGCGCTCAATCGTCACCCGGGCGTGCAAGGTGCGGTGGTGCAAATCCTTGGCAGCACGCTCGGAGAAAAACGTCTGGCCTGCTATGTGCTCAAGGCCGATCCGGCGTTGCAAGCCAGCGACTTCGCCCAGTACCTGGCGGACAAACTGCCGGCGTACATGGTGCCGTCGTCGTTCACGTTCGTCGACGCCTGGCCGCTGTCGTCCAACGGCAAGGTCGACAAGAAGCGCCTCCCGGAGCCGTCGCAGCAAGAGCCGTCCGGCGCAGCGCTGGAAGTCGACGGTGCGCAGGAACAGCGGCTGGTGGAGATTGTGCAAGGCGTGCTCAAGCGTGATGCCATCGCTGGCAACGCCAACCTGTTGAACCTCGGCGCAACATCGATCGACATCGTGCGCATCAGTAATGCGCTGTCCAGCGAACTGCATTTTCGCCCGCACGTGGCGCAACTGTTGGCGCAACCGACGTTGCTGCACCTGATCGGCATGTACCGCCAAAGCCTGCAGCACCAGGCATTGGTCAGCAATGCGCAGCAGCGTGTGAGCAGCACCGAGGACGTGATCGAGGATCCGCAACTGCGCGCGCAGTTCAAGGCAGATCAGCGCGGGCGTCGCACCTTTGCCCAGACGTCGCCGAGTGTGGCGCTGACATTGCCGCAGACCCCGGCATTCGCCAAGCGATTCAGCGATTACCGCTCGGTGCGCCAATACGCCACGCAACCGATCCAGACCCGCGCCTTTGCCGAGCTGTTGGCTGCACTTGCCCAGGGACAACTCGACGGCGAGGTCAAATACCAGTTTCCGTCGGCCGGCGGTTTGTACCCGATCCAGGCGTACCTGTACGTCAAGCCGGAACGGGTGCTCGGCATCCCCGGTGGCGCGTATTACTACGACCCGTGCGAACACCGCTTGGTGGCGCTCGACAGTGGCGTGCTCGACCCGGACACCTACGACTACTTCGTCAATCGGCCGGTCTTCGAAAACGCCGCGTTTTCGCTGTTTTTCATCGCCGACATGGCTGCAATCCGTCCGCTGTACGGCGAGCGCAGTCGCGACTTCTGCCACATCGAAACCGGCGCCATCGCGCAATTGCTGAGCATGACGTCCATCGAGCAAGGGTTGGGCCTTTGCGGCATGGGCTCGATTGATGAACAGCAATTACCGGCGCTGTTCAACCTCGGGCCGAGCCATCAATTGATCTACTCGATGGTCGGTGGCCTGCGTACCACGGATGAGCAACACCGCGCCGCGGTTGAGGCCTTTGCGCCCGACCGGCCCAGTGATGACAGCGACATGGAGGAATTTGAGGTATGAACGCCTATCAATTGCTGGAGCTGTTCACGCGTCATGGCGTAGCCCTTGAAGTGGACGGCGACAAGCTGCGCTGCAAGGCGCCTCGCGGGTTTCTTACAGACGAGATGATGCAAGCGCTCAAGCTGCACAAGTCTGAACTGATCGCGTTACTCGGCGGCCATGATGGCGCGGTGATTCCCTCCAGGGCGGGCGATGAAGTGGACTGGCCGCTGTCTTTTTCGCAGCGCCAACTGTGGTTTCTCGATCAACTGGAACCGGGCAACGCGTTCTACAACGTGCCCACAGCGGTGACGCTCAAAGGGCCGCTGCGCGTGCAACTGCTGGAGCGGGCGCTGAACGCGCTGATCCAGCGCCACGAAATGCTGCGCACGACGTTTTGCATGGTCGATGGCGAACCCCGGCAAATTGTCCATCGCGCGATGCCGCTGGCCTTGCAGGTGACCGATCTGAGCAACCTGCCGGGCACCGAACGCGAGCAGCACGTGCGGGCGGCAGTCGATCAAGACGCCCGCGCGCCATTCGATCTGGCCGCCGGCCCACTGTTGCGCGCCTCGTTGCTGCGCCTGGCTGAGGATGAATATCTGTGGCTGTACAGCGTGCACCACATCATCGCCGACGGCTGGTCGATGGGCGTGATCCTGCACGAAGTCGCGACCCTGTACGGCGATTATCTGCGCGGCGATGCGTCGAGTCTGGCGCCATTGCCCGTGCAGTACGCCGACTACGCCCGTTGGCAGCAACGACGCCTGGGTGGGGATGCATTGACTGCGCAACTCGATTACTGGCGGCGCACCCTGGCTGACGCGCCGGCACTGTCGACTGTTCCCACCGACCGGCCACGGCCACTGGTGCAGCGTTACGCTGGCGCTACGTTCAGCTCATCGCTCGACGCCAACACCCTGCGCGAACTCCAGGGGCTGGCCCGACAAACCCAGGGCACGTTGTTCAACGTGTTGATGGGCGCATTGGCCGTGCTGCTGTGGCGGCACAGCGGTCAGCGGGATGTGTGCATCGGTACGCCATTCGCCAACCGCAGCCGCCCGGAAATCGAGCCGCTGATCGGGCACTTCGTCAACACTGTCGTCGTTCGCCAGCGCCTTGATCCTCAGCACACTTTCGCCGAATTGCTGCGGGACGTGCGCGGGCAAATGCTCGACGTGCACGCTCATCAGGACGTGCCGTTCGATCAGGTGGTCGAGGCCGTCAACCCGCAACGCGATACCGCTCATTCGCCGTTGTTCCAGGTCATGCTGGTACTGCAGAACACGCCCGGGGGCGATCTGGACATGCCCGGTTTGAGCCTGTCGCCGTACAGCACCAGCAGCGCCACGGCCAAGTTCGATCTGGCGTTCGAATGGGTTGAACGGGAAGGGCGGCTGAACCTGTTGGTGGAGTACAACACCGACCTGTTCGACGCGGCGACGATCGAACGCTTGAGCGGGCATTACCGACAGTTGCTCCAGCACATCGTCGAAGACCCCAAGCAGCCGATTGGCGCCTTGTCGCTGCTGGCTGAAGCCGAGCGCGAACAGATCCTCGTGGACTGGAACCGTTGCGCACCGCTGGCACAACCGGTGGACTGCGTGCACCGATTGTTTGAAGCCCAGGTTGCGCGCAACCCGCAAGCCTGTGCGGTGACCTTCGAAGCGCAAACCCTGAGCTACGACGAGTTGAACACCCGGGCCAATCGTCTGGCGGCGTATTTGCGCAGCCTCGGTGTCGGCCCGGACGTGCGCGTGGCAGTGTGCGTCGAGCGTTCGCTGGAGCTGCCGGTGGCCTTGCTCGCGGTGCTCAAGGCCGGCGGCGCGTATGTACCGCTGGACCCTGATTATCCGGTCGGACGCCTGAGCCACATGCTCAGTGACAGC
Organism: Pseudomonas sp. TSRC2-2; assembly: GCF_049897785.1. Lineage (NCBI taxonomy): Bacteria > Pseudomonadati > Pseudomonadota > Gammaproteobacteria > Pseudomonadales > Pseudomonadaceae > Pseudomonas > Pseudomonas sp. TSRC2-2. The sequence continues at coordinate 131,011 of NZ_JAFCWZ010000011.1, read as the reverse complement.
ACCCCGGCAGTGCTGCTGACGCTCGGCTCGGCGCACGCGATATTGCGTCAGGCGCAGCAAGGTTCAAGCTGGGAAGCGCCGGTGCTCGACCTCCAGGCGCAGACCGCGCTCTGGGCCGATTTGTCGCCGGCAAACCCCGACCCGCGCAGCGTTGGTGTCACGCCGGATCACCTCGCCTATGTGATTTACACCTCAGGCACCACCGGGCTGCCCAAAGGCGCGATGGTCGCGCATCGCGGCCTCGCCAATCTGCTGTTGTGGTGCTCGCAGATCTGCGGCGAACGCGGGGTCATGCTGCACAAGATTCCGTTCGGTTTCGACGCCTCGGCCTGGGAGACTTTCTGGCCGCTGGCCACCGGCGGACGCTTGGTTATCGCGCGTCCTGGCGGCCATCTGGAGCCCGGTTACATGGCGAAAACGGTGCGCGAGCAGCGGGTCACGGCGCTGGTGTTCGTGCCGGCAATGCTGCAGCTGTTCCTCGAAGTCGATGAAGTCAGCCTGTGCACCGAACTGACCGATGTCTTCAGCGGCGGCGGTGAGCTGTCGCCAGCCCTGGCCCGGCGTTTTCAGCAGCGACTGCCCCATGCCCGTTTGCACAACGTCTATGGCCCGACCGAAACCACGGTGATCAACAGTGTCTGGACCCTGGAGCCCGGCGGCGAAGTCCCGGCTCTGCAAGTGCCGATCGGACGGCCGATCCCCAACAACCGTTTTTACGTGCTGGATGAGCGCGATGCGCCGGTGCCGGTCGGGGTGACCGGTCAATTGCACGTCGGCGGCGTGGGTGTCGCGCGCGGTTATCTGGGCCTGGCGCAGCTCACCGCCGAACGCTTTATCGACAACCCGTTTGTGCCGGGAGACCGGTTGTATCGCAGCGGCGATCTGGCGCGTTATCGCCCGGACGGCCAGTTGGAATTTCTCGGTCGCAATGATTTCCAGGTCAAGCTGCGTGGCGTGCGCCTGGAGCTCGGCGAGATTGAAGCGCGGCTGGAGGCCTTCGCCGATATCCGGGCCGCCGTGGTGCTGATGGTCGGCGATACGGCGCAGAACCAGCGGCTGGTTGCCTGTTGTGCGGTGATGGAAACCCCGGATGAGTCAGCGCTGCACGCCCATTTGGCGGCGACCCTGCCGCGTGCCGTGTTGCCGAGCGCTTATCTGTGGCTCGACGCGCTGCCGCTGACCGCCAATGGCAAAGTCGATCGCGTGGCCCTGACGACCCTCGCCGATCAAGACCTGGCCAACCGTCAGGTCAACCTCAGCAGCCCGCGCGATCATATTGAATTGACGCTCTACCAAATCTGGAAAGGTCTGTTGCTGGCGACCCAGATCGGCATTCGCGACAACTTCTTCAATGTCGGCGGAACGTCCATCGCGGCGATCAAAATGGCCCACCAGATCGGCCAGACGTTCGGCGTCGAAGTGCCGGTGCGCGTGGTGCTCGGCTACCCGACCATCGAAGCCCTGGGCGGCTGGTTGCGCGCCGGCGCCAGTCCAGCAGCGGGGCAAAGCAACCTGATCGAATTCCGTCGCGGCGCAGGTCAGCGCAATGTGGTGTGCATTCATCCGGCGGGCGGCACTGCGTTTTGCTATTTGTCCCTGGCCAAAGTGCTACCGGAAGAGGTCGGCGTATACGGCGTGCAGTCACCGGGGCTGAACCCAGGTGAGGCCACCGAGCCGACGGTCGAAGCCATGGCCCAAGCCTATTTGCGCCTGATCGAACCCTTGGCGACGCAGCCGCTGGTGCTCACCGGGTTGTCCTTCGGTGGCCTGGTGGCTTACGAAATGGCCCGGCGCCTGACAGCCGCCGGCCATCGCCGGGTAACCGTGGTATTGCTCGATACCCAAGGCTCGGATGATCCGGGTTTCCGCCAGCAGATCGGCACCGTGGATATGGCCGAGTTCCGCGACAAACTGGTGCGGTTCAATGGCATGTACCCCGGCATCGAAGACGCGCAAGTCGAACGTTATTTCAACCTCTACAACCACAACCGCCTGGCCATGGCTGGCTACGAGTGCGAGCCGCGTGCCGGTCGCGTGGTGTTGATCCAGGCCCGGGAAGGCTTCAGTCGCCAGCAATTGCATCCGCTACGCAGCTTCTGGCGTCGGCGTGCCGACGACTTCCTGGCGAAACTGGTGAATGGCGGTCACTGGGACATGCTCGAAACCGCTGAAGTGCATCGGGTCTCACAGACCCTCAAGCAGGAGCTGCAACGCTTTGACGCGCAGGAGGCGAAATCATGAATCCACAGATGCTGACATTGCTCGCACAATTTGCCGCACAAGTACGCCGCGATCCCCAAGCCCTGGCAGTCGTCGATCAGCAGGTGCGCCTGAGTTACAGCGAACTGGCCAGCGCCAGCGAGCGCATCGCCCGGGGTTTGCAGGCACGGGGCGTGCAACCCGGCGAGTCCGTGGCGCTGTGCATGCCCCGGGGCTGGCAATGGCTGGCCGCGATCCTCGGCGCGCTGAAAGTCGGTGCCGTGGTGGTGCCGCTGGACAGGGCCAGCCCGGCCAAACGCCGCGATTTGATCCTCGCCGATGCCGCCTGCGTGGGGCTGATCGCCGCGGATGAGTCGTGGGCGCCAGCAACCGCGTGTTGGACGGCGAATGTCGACACGCTGCTGGATTACCCGCAGCAACCGCTGCAACCCTTGGCCGACACGTTTGCCGAGGTGAGTTTCCTGTTCTACACCTCGGGCACCACCGGCACACCGAAAGCCGTGGAAGTCGGTGAAAAGGGCGTGCTGCGCCTGACGCAGACCGCAGGCTATATCGAAATCCGTCCGACGGATCGCTTTGCCTGCCTGTCCAATCCGGCCTTCGATGCGTGCAGTTTTGAACTGTGGGCGCCGCTGCTCAACGGTGGCTGCTGCGTGATGATTGCCGATCACGATGTGCTGGACGCGCAACGTCTGGCCCAGGTTCTGGAAGAGGAGCGGATCGACAACCTGTTCATGACCGTTTCGCTGTTCAACACCTTGAGCGCGGACTGGCCCGCGTGTTTTGCCGGCCTGCGTCAGTTGCTGATCGGTGGCGAGCAGATCAGTGCCGCCGCCGTGCGCGCCTGGTACGCGGCGAATCCCCGCAGTCAGTGCCAGATCTTCAATGTCTACGGGCCTACGGAATGCACGACGTTTGCCTTGTGCTACCCGATTGCCCGTGACTTCGGCGGCTTGTCGGTGCCGATTGGCCGGCCATTGCCGGACACCGGCGTGCAGGTGCTGGACGAGCAGCAACGGCCGGTGGCGGCCGGTGAAGTCGGCGAGTTGTACCTCAGCGGCAGCGGTGTCGCCCGTGGCTATCGCAACCGTGCCGAAGACACCGCTCGCAGCTTCGTGCGCCTGGCCGAGCTGGACGGTGGCGCCCAGATTCACTACCGCACCGGTGATCGGGTGCGGATCAATGTCGAAGGGCTGGTCGAATACATTGGCCGCGCTGATCGGCAGGTCAAGGTTCGTGGGTTTCGCATCGAACCGGGGGAGGTGGAGCAACAGATCCTGGAACATCCGCAGGTGCTGCAGGCCTATGTCTGCACCCGACGTCGGGAGGCCGAAGACCATCAGTTGCTGGCATTCATCGTCCCTCGCGAGGGTTTGCAGTACCGTGAATTCGAGGCCCATCTGCAGGCCCGACTGGCGTTCTACATGCTTGCGCACCAGGTGTTTCTGCTCGAGCGACTGCCGTTGACCGCTAACGGCAAGATCGACCGCGACGCCTTGCTGGCACAGCCGTTGAGCCCTTGGCGGCCCCCCGTCGAGCCGAGCGATGTCGAGGGTTCTCCGGCGCTGGACTGGTTGCTTGCACAGGTTCGTTTGCTGCTCGGGCAACCGGCGCTCAATGCGCACGATGACTGGCTCGGCAGTGGCGGCGATTCACTCAAGGCCATGCGTCTGCGTTCAGCAATCCGTACACACTGGCAGCGCGAGATTGCCGTCGCAACGCTGTTGAGCGAGCCGTTCGTGGCACTGGCCGAACAGCTGAACGGGCAACAGGCGGACGTTATCTATCCTCCCGCGCCAGCCATCAGCCATGCACTGCGTCTGCCGGCCACTGCCGAACAACGCCGCCTGTGGCTGATGCAGCAACGAACGCCGACTTCGACCGCTTATAACGTGCCGCTGATTCTCCATCTGGCTACCGGTGTTGATGTGTCGTCGCTGGCGCGTGCCGTGGAGCAACTGGTGGAGCGCCATCCGGCCTTGCGCACGGCATTCGTGTCTGGCGCCGATGGCCTCGATCAAGTGATTGCCGAACGAGGACCGGTGTGTCGCACCTTCGAGACAGGGCATTTCACCGAAGAGACCTGGCGAGCCTTTGCAGCATTGGTGTTCGGCACGCCTTTCGATCTGGCGATGCCGACGCTGTTCCAGGCCTGGCTGCTGCCGTTTGCCGATGGAAGTTGCCGGTTGCTGCTCAACCTGCACCACATCATCGTCGATGGCTGGTCGATGAATCTGTTGTTCGACGACCTGACGCAGCTGTATGAAGACGCCGTGCGTAGGCGCGTCAGCCCTCAACCGACACCACAACTGACCACGCTGGAATTCGGCCAATGGCAGCGGCAGTGGAGCGTCGACCCGCATTACCTCGGCCAGCGCGAAGCGTTGGCACGTTTGCACCGCCAGCAAGAGGCGCCGTCATCCGCGCTGATGCCGATGCGGGCTGTCAGCCCGCCAGCCAGACTGCATCGCGCACCCTTGGGCGAACTGCGCAACGCGGCCCTTGACCGTTTTTGCAGCCAGCAGCGCCTGACCCGTTTCGAAGTGCTGCTCAGTGTCTTCGCCTGGAGCCTCTACGCGCTGACCGGGCGGGAGCGGCCACGTATCGCCAGTCCAGTGGCGAACCGGCCGCTGGCGCAGTTTGAACCGATGCTGGGGATGTTGGCCAACACCGTGCTGATTCCGACAAGCATCGATGACACCTTGGCGCTGAGCGAGCAATTGCGCCGTCAGACCGACACGGTGCGCGAGGTGCTGGCGTTACAGGACGTCGCGTTGGCGGATGTGGTGGAAGACCTGCGGTTGTCGTCGGACAGCCAGTTGTTCGATTTCATGTTCGTGCTGGAAAACACCGATTACGCCGTACTGGCGCGGTCCGGTTTGCAAGCGACCCTGGAGTTCAGCGAGCACTTGCAGGCCAAATGTCCGTTGACCTTGCTGGTCGTGGGGGCCGAATGCTGGTGGGAATATCAGTGCAGCTACTTTGATCAAGCGCAGATGCACACCGTGCATGAACTGCTTTGCCGCAGCCTCGACCTGCTGCTGGAATCACCGGCCGCCACCCTGGATGATCTCCTCACCCCTTATCGGCGTCACCTGCCGGTGGCCAGTGAAGGTTCGCGCGACGAACCGCCGTTCAACACCGTGGCCGACTGGTTCGGTCATCAAGTGCATTGCACACCCCACGCGATTGCGCTGGTCGCTGGCCAGCAGCAGTTGAGCTATGGCGAACTGGATGAATTGTCCAACACCCTGGCCGGGGCCTTGATCGAACGCCATCCGCTGCCGAATCCAGACAACACGCCGCTGCATGTGGTGCTGTTTCTTGAGGCTTCGGTCGAGCACATCGTTGCTTTGCTGGCCCTGGCAAAACTCAATCTGACCGCCGTACCGCTCGATCCCGGATATCCGCTGGCCGTGCAGCGTCAGGTGCTGGAACAGGCGAACCCGCATTGCCTGTTGTTCAGCGCCGCGACCGAAGCGGCACTGGGTCACCTTGATGCCGAGCGTTTTGCCCGGTATCGGGTAGACCTGAAGTGCGAACGCCGAGCGTTCGCACGCGCCCATCATGTCGGCGAGCGCGCGCTGTACACGCTGTTTACCTCCGGCTCCACGGGTACGCCGAAGGGTGTGCAAGTGTCGGATCGGACCCTGTGCAACCTGCTGCACTGGCAGCGCACCGAGGGCCAATTGCCGGCCAGATCGGTGACCTTGCAGTTTTCGATGTTGTCGTTCGACGTGTCGTTTCAGGAGATTTTCGCAACCTTGTGCGGCGGCGGCACCTATCACCTGATCACGCCGCGCTGGCGCCAGGATGCACAGGCGTTGCTGGCGTATCTGATTGAGGCGAGGATCGAGCGCCTGTACCTGCCTTGCGTTGCGTTGCAGCATCTGGCGCAAACCGCTATGGCTCAAGGAACATACCCGCCGGCGTTGCGCGAAGTGGTCGCGGCGGGGGAGCAATTACTCTGCACCGACGCGTTGAAAACCTGGTTTGGTGGTCTGCCGCTGGCGACGCTGTTCAACCACTACGGCCCCACCGAAACCCACGTGGTCAGCGCTTACCGCTTGCCGCCGACTACTGCTGACTGGCCGCTGCGCGCACCGATCGGCCACGCCGTCGGCAATGCCCGTTTACTGCTGGTGGACGAGCACGACCGTCCGGTACCGAGCGGTAGCCGTGGTTACCTGTTGGTGGCCGGACCGATGGTGTCACGCTGCTACCTCGGCGACCCAGCGCTCAACGCGACGCGGTTTGTCGTGTTGCCGCAGGCTGAAGGCGATGCTCGTTTGTGCTATCGCACCGGCGATCTTGCCTGGGCCGACGCTGATGGTTGCCTGCACTACCTGGGGCGCGACGACCAGCAAATCAAACTCAGCGGTCATCGCCTGGAACTGGGGCAGATCGAAGCGGCGCTGATGCAGCTGCCGCCGGTGATCAACGCGGTGGTGACGGTTCAGGCTGAGCCACCGGGCCTGATCGCTTATCTGCAACTGGACGGCGAGCCGGCGATGGCGCAGACGCTGGATCGTCAAGTCGCCAAGCAGCTGCCGGCCCATGTGCGTATTGACGAGTATCGACGGATCGACGCCTGGCCACGTACGCCCAGCGGCAAAATTGATCGCAAGGCGTTGACGGGGTTGGGCGAGGCGCTGCAACGCCGTCGTTCGGTCACACCGGCCACTGCGTTGAGCCCGCTGGAGCAGCAATTGAGTGCGCTGTTCAGCGCCGAGATCGGCCGGGACATCGAGCCCGATCAAACCTTCTTCGAAGCGGGCGCCACCAGCCTTGGCCTGATGCGCCTGCATGCCCGTTACAACCAGGAACTGACGCACAAGGTGGCGATGGCCGATCTGTTTGAACAGGTGACGGTGCGCAGCCTGGCGGCGCACTTGTCGAGCACGCCATCGAACCCGACCGAGCGGATACGCCATGCCGATGTCGGCCAGCAACCGATGGCGATCATCGGCATGGCGGTCAATGTGGCCGGGGCGCAGAACCTCGAAGAGTTCTGGGCGATGGTGCTGGGCGCCGAGTTGGGGATCGAGCATTTCGAGGCGGCTCAGGGGCGCGTGGGTGCCCGCAGTCAACTGGCCGGAATGCTTGATTTCGACCCCGAGTATTTCGGCATCAGCCGTCAGGAAGCACGGCTGATGGATCCGCAACAGCGGCATCTGTTGATGGCGTGTGTGCAGGCGTTGCAACACGCGGCGATCACGCCGTCTGCCGAAGGCCCGCGCATCGGTCTGGTTGCCAGTTGTGGCGAAACCACCTACTTCCAACAGATGCTGCGCGAGACCGCCGACGGGGATTTGCCGGACGGTTTCCAGATGGCGCTGCACCACGACAAGGACTTCCTGGCGACCAAAGCCGCCTACCACCTCAACCTCACCGGCCCTGCCATGAGCGTGCAGGCGGCCTGCGGCAGCTCGCTGATTGGCGTGCACCTGGCCAGTGCGCTGCTGCGCCAGGGCGACAGTGACGTGATGCTCGCGGCCGGGGTGCTGATCGACCCGACACTGACCGACGGCTATCGCCATCGTTCGCAGCACATTTTTTCCAGTGATGGCCTGTGTCGGCCGTTCAGCGACGATGCCAGCGGCACCATCGGCGCCAGTGGTTATGGCGTGGTGGTGCTCAAGCCGCTGGCCCGCGCCCGCGCCGATGGCGACCGTATTTATGCGCTGATCGAAGCCTCTGCACTGAACAACGACGGCCGCAACAAGATGAGCTACACCGCGCCTTCGGTAGCGGGGCAGAGTGCGGTAATTGGCGAAGCGTTGGCCAGGGCCGGGCTGACCGGTGCCGATATCGGTTACATCGAAGCCCACGGCACCGGCACGTTACTCGGCGACCCGGTCGAGGTGGCGGCGTTGAGCAAGGCGTTCGGTGATGCGGCCGGCAGTTGCGCGTTGGCCTCGGTGAAAAGCCAGATCGGCCATTTGGGCGCGGCCGCCGGGGTCGTCGGGCTGATCCGCGCAAGCCTGGCGGTATTCCACGGCGTGGTGCCGCCGAACCTTGGTTTTGCCCGGATCAATCCGCAGATCGACCTCGCCAATTCGCCGTTTTACATCCCGACCGCAGCGCGGCCATGGCCAGCAGGGCGGCGGCGTTTGGCGGGGGTCAGCAGCTTTGGCATCGGTGGCACGAATGCGCATGTGATCGTGGGGGCCGCGCAGCAGGAGCGAGTGCTGGCTGAGGGCGTGTTGCCCTGCCTGATGATCTCGGCTCACAGCCGTTCGGCTTTGCTGTGCGATGTCGCGGCGATTGCAGGGTATCTGAACGCCTTTCCCGAGCGTCACGAGGCGGTGCTGCGTCACCTGCAATCCGGACGTCGGCAACTGCCTTGGCGCTTGGCAATGGTGTATCGGCCGGGGGAAGAACTGCACACCTCCTTGATCAAGCAAGTGAGCGCATCCGGTGTCAGATTGAACGCTACCGGGCAATCGCCCCAGGCGCTGATCGACGCCTGGTATGACGGTGCAACCATCGACTGGCCGCAGCACTCGGCGCCGCCGCCGTGGGATCTGCCGCCAGCGTCTTTCGATCTGGAGACCTTCCGCTTCCAGAGCGCCGTTGAAACTGAAAACGCAATAGCCGTTGAGCGAAAGCCCTTGGCCGATTGGTTCTACCAACGGCAGTGGTCCCGCGTGCAGCGTTTGCACGCTGAGGCGGTCACGGAACGACGCGAAACGTTGGTCATTTGCAGCAACGACGCGCTCGACACGGCCGTGCTGGAGCACCTGAACAACGTCTATCAGCGAGTGGTTCAGGTGCGCGCCGGTAATGGTTTCAAACGGCACACGCCGGATCATTTCGAGCTCGACCCGCTGGATACCCCGACGCTGACTCGCCTGCTCGATGAGCTGGCCGTGCCTGCCTTGGGCGAACTCGACTGGGTGCACGCGTTACCGCTGTCGGTGACCGGGCCGGTCAATGAGCAAAGCCTGGTGGCAGCGCAATGGGCCGGTCTGGACACCGTCAGCGCCTTGATGCAGGCCTGGGGACAGACCTCGCGAACCACGGCGTTGCGCCTGTGGCTGATGTCGTGGCAGGCCTGCCCGGTTGCGGGTGAGGTGCTGCGTCCCGAACTGGCGGCGCTGGCCGGCATCACCGAAGTGGTACCCCAGGAATACCCGGTACGCTGTCATTGGCTGGATTGGCCGACGCCGCGCATGGATACGCAGCAGCTGATGGCGTTGCTCGCGGCTTCGGCGTCCCTGCCACGGCGCATGGCGATTCGCGACGGTTACCTGTGGCAACCACGGCTGCTTGCCAGTCCGTTACCGGCCAGCGCTGTGCTGGCGAACAGGCTGCCCATGGACGGCACGTTTCTGATATTGGGCGGCACGGGCGGTATCGGTCGCACGTTGGTTGAGCACCTGCTGCAGGCGCCGCAACGACGCATCGTCGTGCTGTCACGCGGGGGTGAAATGCCAGCGGCGCTGGCGGCCTATGGCGGCCGGGTCGAGCACGTCCGGGCTGACATCGCCGACCTGACGCGCTGGCCTGCGGTGCTCGATCAACTGACCTGTCGCTACGGCCGCATGGCGGGAGTGGTTCACGCTGCAGGTGTCGGTGCGGGAAGCCTGATCCGCCAGCGTGATGCCCGGCAGTTGGGTGAAGCCATGGCGTCCAAGACCCGCGGCATGCTCGCGGTCGAGGCGCTGATCGAAGCGATGAGCCCCGGGTTTGTGCTGTATTGCTCATCGATGTCCGCGCTGTTCGGCGGCGCGGGGCACCTGGATTACGCGGCCGCCAGTGGCGTGCTCGACGGCTTCGCCCATTACCGTCCGAACGCCGCCGGCGACTGCGTGCGGCTGAGCATCAACTGGGACGTCTGGCGCGACATCGGCGTGGCCACCGGCGCGGGCACTGGCGATGCCGCGCATCAGGGGCACCTGGCGGTCGGCATGACGGCGCAAGAGGGCTGTCGGGTATTCGATCTGGCCATGGCGACGCAACTGCCACAACTGTTGATCTCGACCACCGGCATCGTTGCTGCACGGCGTTTCTATCCGGTTCGCCATGGCGCCGCCATTGCGCCGGTGGCTGCACCAAAGGTGCCAGATCTGCCCAGCCATCTGCACGAGTGCCTGTGCCGATGGCTAGGGGTCAGCAGCCTCGATGAAGACGATTCGCTGTACGAGCTGGGGGCGGATTCGTTGACACTGCTGGACCTGATCGATGAGTTGCAAGCGGCCACTGGCGTGGTGTTCCAGCTGTCGCAATTCAGTCACAAGGTCAGCCTGCGAGAGATCCTGGCGTTGGCGGACGCGGCTGCAGTCGGTTTGACGTCGGGGGCGCCGGCAACCTGGGCCGATGCGGTGCAGATTGATCAATGGCACGCCGGTGCGGGGCGCGAGTGGCTGTACCTGATTCACCCGGTGGGCGGTGATGTCCAGGCGTACCGAGCGCTGGTGTCGGCGCTGCACCCTGATCTGGGCGTGCGTGTGATTGCCGACCCGGCGTTGCGTCTTCCGGATTTGCCGAACATCGGCGTGACTGAGCGCGCGGCACTGTACTTGAAGGCCATCGAGGCCCGGGAAGCCAACCGCGGTGCCTGGCGCCTGGCTGGGTGGTCGTTTGGCGCCTGGGTGGCGCAGGCGATGTGCAGTCTCGTAGCGCCCTGCGGATTCAGGCAGCCGCTGCTGTACCTGATCGACCCGCCCGCGCCGGACGCCGGAGCGGAACTGGCGAGCATCGGTGCGCAGGCGATCGAGCAGGTTTTCCAGCGCGAGTTTGCCCAGCGCTGGCCCGATTCCCTCGACCGGGCATTGCCCGAAGACCGGCAAGCCTATTTGCAACACCTGACCCGTTGCTGCCAGCACAACATCGCCAGCATGCAGACCTTTCAGCCACCGGCGTTGGCGAACACCTGCGTGCGCATCTTCAGCGCCGCTCAAGCCAACCCCTACAGCGTGGGCGAGGCCTGGAACGCCGCAGACCTGAAACAGGCCTGGCAGGACTTGCTCCCGCAGTTGCTCAGCTGGCAGCGGCTGGACACCGATCACTACGGCATCGTTGCAGGCCCATGGGCGCAGGTGATTGCCGACATTATCAGCACCGATACGCAACCCGAAGAGGGCAATCAGCATGAGTGACAGCAATCCGCAATTCGAGGTGGTTCGCAACGACGAAGGCCAGTATTCCCTCTGGCCGGTGGGCAAGCCGAGCGCCAATGGCTGGACGCAGGTGGGGCAACGCGGCGAACGACAGGCTTGCCTGGATTACATCGCAGCACACTGGACCGACATGCGGCCGCTTTCGCTTCAGGACTGAGCACTGTTGACCCACAGGGTCTGGTGCCTGGCCATCCAAATAAAAAAGGTGAGGGAACATGGATCAATTGGCATTGAAAGCTATCGAGGGCATCGCGGGGCAATCCCGCGCGCCTTACCGCAGCATCACCCTGGACCGTCTCACGCCGATCATCGGCGCCGAAGTAGGCGGGATCGATCTGTCACAACCATTGAGTGAAGAGCAACTCACGGAAGTGCGCAGGGCCCTGCTGGAAAATCACGTGCTGGTCTTTCGCGATCAGCACCTGACCGTCGAACAGCACAAGGCTTTCGGCCGACTGTTTGGCCAATTGCGGGCCTTGCCGGTGGAGGACATCGACGGCGATGACCCTGAGCTGGTCGTCATCCGCGCCAGCGCGAAATCGCGGTTCGTCGCCGGGGAAACCTGGCACTCCGACGGCACGGCGGATCTGGAACCGTCCATGGGCTCGATGCTCTACGTCAAGGAAACCCCGGCCATTGGTACGGGCGGCGATACGTTGTTTGCCAATATGCACCTGGCGCTGGAAATGCTGTCGCCGGCCATGCAGCTGTTCCTCGGGGAGTTGACTGCGATCCACGACGGCGCGATTCCATGGAAAGGCTTTCAGCCGCCTGCCAATCTGCCCAGGACAGAACACCCGGTGGTGGTTCGCCACCCGGAAACCGGCCGCAAGTCACTGTTCGTGAACTCCGGTTTCACCTCGCACATCGTCCAGCTGTCTGGCGGCGAGAGCCAGACGCTGTTGAGCATGCTGTTCGACCTGGTTGCGCGGGAACCGATCCTTAGTTGCCGGGTGCGCTGGGCGCCGAACACTCTGGTGTTCTGGGACAACCGCTGCACCCAGCACCACGCGGTCTGGGATTACTTCCCGCATTCGCGCTATGGCGAACGTGTGACGATCCTTGGCAAACAACCCCGCGCGTGACCCCGCTATGGTCCTTGGCGCCAGCGAGATGGATCGCTCCGCCAAGGACAGTCATCAAGCCGGGGGGGACGCTTGCACCAACTCAGGCTGGCTGGCGCGCAATACCCAATACCCCAACAACCCGATCGGAATGCAGGTCAGCGCCAATCCCCAGAACAATACCGCACCACCGTACTGTGCTATCACCACCGCACCGAGTAACGGCGCCAGCGCTGAACCAAACCCCGCCAACATCGAAATCCCGATAAAACTGCCGCGCATCCCCGGCGGCGCCAGGCGATCGATCAAGGTACCGAACAGCGGCATCACAATGATCTCGGCAAAGGTTGCGAAGACCACGGCGAACAGCCAACCCGCCCACCACGCCTCGGTGTTCAGTGCTATCAGGGCGTGGGCAATCATCAGGCAGCCCAGCGCCACCAGATAGGCGGTTTTGTCGGCCAGGGCAATCAACCAGTTCATCAGCAACAAGTGCACCACCAGCACCACGGCGGCGTTGGTGAAACTCATCATGGCGATGATGTGGTTGATGTCATCGACGCTCAGTTGCAGCAGGTAGAAGGTCAGAGGTTCGTCCATTTGTGCGTAGAGCAGCACCAGGAAAAAGTTGGCGACGATGATTGATAAAAACAACTGGCTGCGCAGCATCGCTCCGAAGATCTGCCGCAGCGGGGGGGAAGTGGTTTGCGTCAGGTGCGGGTTATGCAACCGTGCACGATCCGCGTGGATGATCGTCAGGGCCAGCATGGCGCAGGCGCCTATGGCAATGCAGAACACGCCGTCGCTTTGATGGTTGGCAAACCACAGGCCGATCAGCGGGCCGATTGCCGCCGCGCAATTGACCACGTAATAACGGATGTGGAACAGGAAGGTGCGCTGAGCGGCATCGACCGCGGTATCACTCAACAGCATGCGCAGCAGAGGTTCGAGAATGCTCTGGGACACCGCCATGCCGATGATCGCCACGAAATAGCTGGTTTGCCCGGGTAACAGGCCCATAACCAGGTAACAGCTGGCACTCAGTGCGCACCCCAATAACATCAGATTGCGCGTATTGAAGCGGTCCCCCAGCAGGCCACTGAGTGGCGACAAGGCAATCGATATCACCGCGCCGAGAGCCAGTTGCGCGCCTATTTCAGTGATCGGCGTACCGAAGCGTTGGTTCATCGCCACCGCAATGAATGGCCAGATCATGAACGAAGCGACGCGAGCCAGGCCGATGCCCAGCAACAGCCAGCGCGTCGGAGCGGGCAGGGCGCGTAACGAGGCCAGTGTGCCGGTGGCGGGGCGCTGGTCCATCAGCCCAGCCGAAGCTGATAGATCAGGTCGTCAAACCATTGATCACCAATCCGATAGGCCTGGGGCACGCGGCGTTCAAATGTGAAACCGCATTTCTCCAACACCTTGCACGAGGCGATATTGCCGTCGGTGACGGTCGACTCCAGCGACTCCAGGCCGATGGCCGCCGCGTAGTCGATGATCGCCTTGCGGGCCTCTGTGCCGAAGCCCTTTCCTTGGAACTCCGGTAGCAGCAGCGTGCCAACCTCGGCATGGCCAGGCGACAGAATGCGCATCCCGCTGACGCCGAGTTCCTGCTTGCTGGCCTTGTCGATCACCACCAGACATAGCCAGTGCTCGGACTGCGGCGTCCACGCGGGCAGGCGATGGTCGAAACCTTTGCGAATCTGTTCCTCGGCCAGCTCGCCGAATACGAATTGCATGGTCAGGGGTTCGGTGTGCAGCCTGACAAACAACGGCCAATCGGACTCGACCATGGTCCGCAAATGCAACTGCTCGGTGTTCAACGCCAGCATCCATTGCTCCTGATGTGATCAAAAAAGGACAGGGGTTTCAGGCGGCGGGGCTGGCTGCATGACACGAGGTTGATAGCTGCGCCGTGTTCCCTGTAAGCGCGCCAGCTTAAATTATCAGGTGATCGGTGGACATCGCGATTGCGTGCCGATTTGATACACCAAGTGTTCCGGTTTATCGGGAAACGGTGTCGTGCACCTTCGCGCGCACCCTTTGTCAGGGTGAGGTGTTCGCGCTGTCTGGGGAGTTGTCGTATGAAATCCGGTTGATGTACCAGATCGCCTCGCCGGTCGGGGTCTGCACGACGGCTTCGTCACCTTGCCCCTTCTTGAGCAGCGCCCGGGCCATCGGCGAGTCGATCGAAATGTAATCGTTGCGTCCGTAAATTTCGTCGTAACCCACCACTCGGAATTTTTTCAGCTCTCCTTCGTCATTTTCAACCTCGACCCAGGCGCCGAAAAATACCTTTCCTTCCTGCTCGGGGGAATAATCGACGACCCGGACGTCCTCCAGGCGCTTGCGCAAATATCTGATCCGTCGATCAATTTCTCGTAGCAGCTTTTTGTTGTACTGGTAATCGGCGTTTTCGCTACGGTCACCAAGTGACGCCGCCCACGCCACTTTCTGAGTGATCTCGGGCCGGTAGACCCGCCACAAATGATCAAGCTCAGCCTTGAGGGTGTCGTAGCCGCCGCGAGTGATGATATTTGTGGCCAAGACGGCTTCCTTTGGATAAGTCATGCATGTTCAAGGGGCGAGTCTATCAACCCTCGCGCAACACTGTCAGCGGGCTGGCGTTCAGAGCCCGGCGAGTGCCAAACACGCCAGCGCCACCAATCAGCGCGGCGCCAATCAACGGCAGCACCAGCAGCCATGGATGCGGATGCCATGGCAGGTCGAAGGCGAAGCGGTACAGCACCAGGCTGACCACTTCCGAGCCGATCGCCGCGAGCAGACCGCTGACCGCACCCAACAAACCGAACTCGATTCGCCGCGCCTTGATCAACAACCGCCGCTCGGCGCCCAACGCACGCAACAGTGCGCCCTGGCGGATGCGTTCATCCAGCGTCGCTTGCAGCCCCGAAAACAGCACCGCCATTCCCGCAGCCAGAACAAACAACAACACGTATTCCACCGCCAGAGTGACCTGGGCGAGGATGCTGCGCAGCTGTTCAAGCAACGCTTCGACCTGCAGGATGGTCACCGCCGGGAAGGTCCGCGACAGCTCGACGATCTGCTGATCATGCCCCGGCGCCAGATAGAAACTGGTCAGGTAGGTCGCGGGCAGATCCTTCAAGGTACCGGGCTGAAAGATCATGAAGAAGTTCGGCTGGAAGTTGTCCCAATTGATCTCGCGCAGGCTGGTGACCTTCGCTTCGCGATTGACCCCGCCGACACTGAACACCATGTGATCGCCGAGTTTGAGTTTAAGGCTTTCGGCCACCTTGCCTTCCACCGAAACCCCCGGCACATCGTCGGACGGCTGACCGCTCCACCATGAGCCGGCGGTGAGCTTGTTGCCGGGAGGCAGATCAGCCGCCCAGGTCAGGCTCAGGTCGCGTTGAATGGCGCGATCCCCCGCCGAGTCCTTGCTGACGATTTGCTGCACCGCCTCGCCATTGATGCTGATCAGTCGTCCCGGCACGACCGGATACAGCGGTGCCGCTTGCGCGGAGACCTTGATCAGATGATCGGCGAAAGCCTGTTTGTCAGCCGGCAGGATGTTCAGCGCGAAGTAGTTCGGGGCGTTTTTCGGCAACTGGTTTTGCCAGGTATCGAGCAGTTCACCGCGCAGCAGCGCGATCAGCGCCATCGACAGCAGGATCAGGCCGAACGCCAGCGACTGCCCAGCCGCGGCTAGCGGATGACGCAACAATTGGCCAAGGCCCAACCGCCACGGCAACGAGGCGCGGGCGAGCATCCGGCGCAAGCTTTGCAGCAACAGCAGCAGCAGGCCACCCAGCACCAGCGCGGCGACCACGCCACCACCGAGCAGGGCAAAGGTCAACAGCAGGTCGAGACTCAGGCGCCACATGATCAGGCCCAGCGCACCCAGCGCCGCGCCGTAGACCATCCATGTGCTCGACGGGATCGGCAGCATGTCGCGACGCAATACCCGCAGCGGTGGCACGCGACCCAGAGCTGCGAGCGGCGGCAAGGCAAAACCGGCCAGCGCCACCAGCCCGGTGCCGATCCCGGCAATCGCCGGAAACAGGCCACCCGGCGGCACGTCACTCGGCAACAAATCATGCAGCAGCGCGAACAGCCCCAGTTGCGCCAGCCAGCCGAGCAGGGCACCACTGATGGCGGCAACCAGCCCAAGCACGGTCAGTTGCAGACTGAACAGCACCATGGTTTCCCGGCGCGATAAGCCGAGGCAGCGCAGCAAGGCACTGGCATCGAAACGCCGGCTGGCGAAACGGTTGGCCGACAAAGCCACCGCCACCCCGGCCAGCAACACCGCGACCAGACTGGCCATGTTCAGATAGCGCTCGGCCTTGCCCAGCGCGCCGCCAATCTGCCGGTTACCGTCACGGGCGTCCTGGATTCGCTGGTTTGCGGCGAGGCCCGGTTTGATCAGCTCGCGATAGGTTTCCAGCGCCTGCGGTTCGCCGCGCCAGAGTTCGCGATAACTCACCCGGCTGCCGGGTTGCACCACGCCGGTGGCAGCGAGGTCGTCAAGATTGATCAGCACCCGTGGCGTCAGGCTGTAGAAGTTGCCGGCGCGATCCGGCTCATAGGTCAGCACGCGCGTCAGTTTCAGGGTCTTCATGCCGACGTCGATGCTGTCGCCGATCTGCAGATCCAGCGCGGTCAACAGACGCGCCTCGACCCAGGCTTCTCCGGGTTGCGGTTCGCCGCCGACTTCTTCCTGGGCAAAGGGTGCGGGCGCGCTTTTCAGCTCGCCACGCAAGGGATAGGCGCGGTCGACGGCTTTGATGCTGGATAACTGAATGCCGTTGTCGGTGGCAATGACGCTGGAAAACTCCACCACTTGTGCATGATTCAGGCGCAGTTCGGTGCCGCTGCGGATTTGCTCCTCGCGGGCCGGCGAGCTGCCTTCCAGCACCAGATCGGCGCCAAGAAACTCGGTAGCGCGCAGCATCATCGCGCCATTGAGGCGGGCGCCGAAGTAGCCGATCGCGGTGCTCGCCGCGACGGCCACCACCAGCGCAAAGAACAACACACGCAACTCGCCGGCGCGGGCATCGCGCATGAGCTGGCGCAGGGCAAGGCTGAACAGACGCAACAGCGGCAGACGTGCCATCAAGGCTCCAGAGGGGCGACCAGCAGCCCGGCTTCAAGACGGATCAGACGCCGGCAGCGATGGGCCAGGCGTTCGTCGTGGGTGACCAGCACCAGCGTGGTGCCGCGTTCCTTGTTCAACTCGAACAGCAAGTCGCTGATGCGCTCGCCGGTGTGGCTGTCGAGGTTACCGGTCGGCTCGTCGGCGAACAGCACGTCCGGTTCGGCGGCGAAGGCGCGGGCGATGGCTACACGTTGCTGTTCACCGCCAGAGAGCTGGCGCGGCGAGTGGGTCAGGCGCTGGCCGAGGCCGACGCGCTGGAGCAATTGCGTGGCGCGCTCGCGGGCATCTTTGCGGCCATCGAGCTCGAGCGGCAGCATGACGTTTTCCAGCGCATTGAGGCTGTCGAGCAACTGGAACGACTGGAAGACAAAACCGACGTGCTCGGCGCGGATTCGTGCGCGCTGGTCTTCGTCGAGATTGCTCAGGCCTTGGCCGGCGAGGGTGACTTCGCCGCTGCTGGGCAGGTCGAGGCCGGCGAGCAGGCCGAGGAGGGTGGATTTGCCGGAACCGGACGCGCCGACGATGGCCAGGCTGTCGCCCTTGTTCAGTTCCAGGCTGAGTTCGTGCAGGATAGTCAGTTCACCTTCCGCGCTAGGGACCACTTTGCTGAGGTTCTTCGCGGTGAGAATGCTTGCGCCCATGGAGAATCCGATGCGTGTATGGTTTTTGAGTGCTGGCCTGGCCTTGATGTGCATGGCCCAGAACGCAGCGGCGGGTACTGTCCTGATCGTTGGCGATAGTATCAGCGCCGGTTTCGGCCTGGATACCCGTCTGGGGTGGGTGTCGCTGCTCGAGCAGCGGCTCAAACAAGAGGGTTTCGACGACAAAGTGGTCAACGCCTCGATCAGTGGTGACACCAGTGCTGGAGGCCAGGCGCGCCTGCCTGCGCTGCTTGCAGAGCACAAGCCTGCGCTGGTGATCCTCGAACTGGGTGGCAACGATGGCTTGCGCGGGATGCCGCCAACGCAATTGCAACAAAATCTTGCTTCGATGATCGACAGCTCGCGGCAGAACGGCGCCAAGGTGCTGCTGCTCGGCATGCAGTTGCCGCCCAATTATGGCAAGCGTTACACCGATTCGTTCGCCGAGGTTTACGGCAAGCTCGCCGAAGAGAAAAACATCCCGCTGGTGCCGTTTTTTCTCGAAGGTGTCGGCGGCCATCCGGACCTGATGCAGGCCGACGGTCTGCACCCGGCCGCCGGGGCTCAGGGCAAGTTGCTGGAAAATGTCTGGCCGACGCTGAAACCGCTGTTATGAGGCTTTTCTAGTGACAGGCTTTCGGCTAATGTGGCGCCCCCTAATTTGGAGCCCCCGATGCCGCGTCCTGCCTGGTCCCTGTTTGCCTACCAACTGATCGAGCCTGACGAGCAGCTGGACCTCTTCGCCTGCCAGGAAGTGCGGGTGCATCTGGTGACGCGTCAGCTGGAACTGGGTGGCTCGGCCGATCGCACCCTGTGTGGCAGCCTGTTGCCGGCGCAACCGCGCTGGTCGAGCGTGGATCGCCGGGTGTTTCAGGACCAGCGCCTGTGCTCGCTGTGCCGCGCGATACTTGAATCGCAGAAACGCGGTACGTCGCCGATCTGGCCCGAGCTGCGATTCGAACTCTAAGATCAAAAGGCGCGACACGGTCTATCGGCGTCTCTCCCGAATCCCCAAGCCGCGGTGTACAATCGCGCCCTTATACCCTTGATGATCATGCGAAGGATTTTCCGGATGTTGCCGCGCTTTCCTGCCGTCACCCGCTGCCTGTCACTTGCCGCCCTGTGTGTGGCCGGTCCCGTTGCTGCATTGGAGCTTCCCCTGCCACCACCCGGCGAAGACATCGTCGGCCAGGTGCAGGTGATCAAAGCCAAGTACGAAGACACCTTCGCTGACTTGGGCACCACCTACGATCTGGGCTATTCGGAAATGGTCGCGGCCAACCCGGGCATCGATGCCTGGCTGCCGGGCGCCGGCACCGAGATCGTCCTGCCAACGCGTTTCATCCTGCCACCGGGGCCGCGTGAAGGCATCGTCATCAACCTCGCCGAATACCGCCTCTATTACTACCCCAAAGGCCGCGACGTTGTTTACACCTTCCCGCTGGGTATCGGCCGCGAAGGCTGGGGCTCGCCGATCGCGCACACCTCGATCATTGCCAAGACACCGAACCCTACCTGGACACCTCCGGCCTCGATCAAGGCCGAACACGCCGCTGACGGTGATCCGCTGCCGAATGTAGTACCGGCCGGTCCTGACAACCCGCTGGGGCCGTTCAAGTTCACCCTCGGCACGCCGGGCTACCTGATCCACGGTTCGAACAAGAAGTTCGGCATCGGCATGCGCACCAGCCACGGCTGCTTCCGCATGTTCAACAACAACGTGCTGGAAATGGCCGGCATGGTCCCGGTGGGCACCTCGGTGCGCATCATCAACGACCCGTACAAGTTCGGGCGCAGTGGCGGCAAGGTCTATCTTGAAGCGCACACGCCGCTCGATGACAAGGGCAATCCGTCGGTGGTCGACAAGCACACGGCGGTGATCAACGCGATGCTCAAGCGTGAAGACATCACCAGCAACCTGCGCATGAACTGGGATGTGGTGCGTGATGTGGTCGCGGCCGAAGACGGTCTGCCGGTAGAGATCGCCGTGCCGAATACCTCGGCGCCGATGGTCAGCAGTGCACCGATCGATCTGCAATAACAGCGTTGAATGAAAAACCCGCCGAGGCGTGCAGCGCCGGCGGGTTTTTTATTGCCTGGAGACAAATGCCGGGCACAAAAAAGCCGATCCGGAAAACCGGATCGGCTCGATAACAATCCCGAGGGATTATTACTTGCGGCTAGCTTTTTCCAGCATGCGCAGAGCACGCTCGTTAGCTTCGTCAGCAGTCTGTTGTGCTTTTTGAGCAGCAGCCAGAGCTTCATCAGCTTTACGGTAAGCTTCGTCTGCACGAGCCTGGGAGCGAGCAGCTGCGTCTTCAGTAGCGGTCAGACGTGCTTCGGTTTCTTTCGATGCGCTGCTGCAACCGGTAGCCAGAACTGCGGCCAGAGCCAGAGCAGAGAATTTCAGAACGTTGTTCATCGTGTTCCCCTTCAAGGACTTTCAAATTAAGTGGCTGTCTCCTCACGATTGAGGAAATAGCCGGCGTACATACTACCCATTACTTGTAGTAAGTAAACTGACGTAGCGCAAGAAGCAAAAAAAATTGTAGGCGTTGATTCTTTTTCGAGCAACTTTTAACTGCGCTGTATAAAAAATATCCAGCTGCAAGCCCCGGCGTGAGCGACTCAAACGGAAAAAGTTCCCACGCTTGGCTGCTGTTTTTGCGACTTTAGGTAAAGTCTTTCTAAATGAATTCGTCCACACTTTTGTTCAGGTTCTGCGAAGCGCTTCGCGTATCTTTGTTGATGTTCAGGTGACTTTAAAAAAGGTTGCACGTCTTAAGTCTCAACATTCCGGCAATGTTCAGGCAAACGGCACGCGAAGAGCGTCTTGCGGCCCAACCTGCGAGCATCGAAGTCCTTGTGCACAAACCGTCCGATGACGAGCGTACCTTGAGCATTTGCGCCAATGGTGCCTACTATTCAGCAGGTGTCAGGTTGCGCGAGATCGGTGTGGCTCTTCTCGGTGTCCATCAGGCACGGGGTGGCGTAGATGTTCCTTCGCCGGGAAAACATCGGTAAGGTAGGGGTCACAATTCAAGACCCGCGAGGAGTAGTGATGAGCGAGGCGTTGTCCATCCACCATGACCAGGCTGGTCATCAATTCGAGACCACTGTGGACGGTCATCGTGCTTACCTGACCTACATGGATCTGGGCAAGCAGACCCTGGATATCTATCGCACCTTCGTGCCCAACGCCCTGCGTGGCCGTGGCATTGCCGCAGCGTTGACTGAACGCGCGCTGCAATACGCCGAAGAAATGGGCTATACGGTGATTCCGTCCTGCTCGTACGTTGAGCGCTACATGGAACGCCATCAGCGTCGCGCTGCGAAGATCTGAACCGCACACACAAAAACGCCGGACAATGTCCGGCGTTTTTTTATATCCGTAAAACCGTGCTTAGGTGCGCTGACGCTTCGGCAACACGTCCTTGAGCTTGGCGTGCATGCTGCGCAAGGTGTTTTCGGTAGCGGACCAATCGATGCAGGCATCGGTGATCGACACGCCATATTGCAGGTCGGCGAGGTCTTTTGGAATCGCCTGGCAGCCCCAGTTCAAGTGGCTTTCAACCATCAGGCCGATGATTGAATGGTTGCCTTCGAGGATCTGGTTGGCGACGTTCTCCATGACCAGCGGTTGCAGGGCCGGGTCCTTGTTGGAGTTGGCGTGGCTGCAGTCGACCATGATGTTCGGCTTGATCTTCGCCTTGTTCAGCGCCTGCTCGCAGAGGGCGACGCTGACCGAATCATAGTTCGGCTTGCCGTTACCGCCGCGCAGCACCACGTGACCGTAGGCATTACCTTTGGTGGTGACGATCGACACGCCACCCTCCTGGTTGATACCGAGGAAGCGGTGCGGGCTCGACACTGACTGCAGGGCGTTGATCGCCACGGTCAGGCCGCCATCCGTGCCGTTCTTGAAGCCGACGGCCGAAGACAGGCCGGAAGCCATTTCGCGGTGAGTCTGCGATTCGGTGGTGCGCGCGCCGATGGCCGACCAGCTGATCAGATCCTGCAGATACTGCGGGGAGATCGGGTCAAGGGCTTCGGTGGCGGTTGGCAGGCCTTTTTCAGCCAGATCCAGCAGCAACTGACGACCGATATGCAGGCCGTCCTGAATCTTGAACGAGTCGTCCAGGTACGGATCGTTGATCAGGCCTTTCCAGCCGACGGTGGTACGCGGCTTCTCGAAGTACACGCGCATGACCAGATACAAGGTATCGGAGACTTCCTCAGCCAGCACCTTGAGACGATCGGCATATTCGTGGGCAGCCTTGATGTCGTGGATCGAACACGGGCCGATCACGACGAACAGACGGTGGTCGGTGCCATCGAGAATATTGCGAATGACTTCGCGGCCCTTGGTGACGGTGCGCAGGGCGGCGTCGCTCAGGGGGATATCACGCTTGAGCTGATCGGGAGTGATCAGGGTCTCGTTAGAGGCGACGTTTAGGTCGTTGATCGGTAAATCAGCCATCGTTTACTCGTCAGGTCACGGGTGCCGGCCGCCAGCGATCCCCGCGCGGCGGAGCACAGCAGATTTAGCGCGTCGGGGGAGCCGAACCTTAGCGCGTCAGACGCGGCTCGACAATGGGCAAACCGTGCTTTAGTCCAGCGCTGGCTGCGCAAAAGCGTTGCGCAGGTTGTCATGGGAGAACTCTTCGGCGTGATCCTCGACCCATTGCAGGGCCAGCGCCTGAATATCCTGCAGGTCATCGTGGCTGTCCTGCATGCGCCAATAGCGTTCGATCTGGCACACCTGCTCACCCATTCGCGCGCTGAACAGGGTCTGTTCGTCAGTGAAAGCGATGCCCACCAGATAGCCCTTTTTACGCCGCAGACACCAGGCCACATAGCCCGGACAACAGAAGTCGGCATTCAACGTCGGCATGCGCACTTGCAGCGCAGTACCGTGGCGCCAGGCGCGGTGGTAATTGCAAGCGATGCCGCCGAGGCTGATAGTGTGCAACTGTTGTCTGGAAATGCATTCAGGCTTGAGCAACGTCAATTCAACCGGCACTTCGTCCGGATGAGGAATGAAACGTCCCATGAGCACAGACTCCCTGTGTCGGCCATCTGACATTGTTTCTCCCAGTATAGTGGTCGAATCCGAGCTGACCGACTTCGACGCCGACCAGCGGCTGCTGGCGATGCGCGGGGTTTCCCTGGTGATTTTCACCAGCGTCGGCTGCGCCAGTTGTCGTTATGCCCGCGAGGTCTTGCCGGGCATGCCGCTGGCGCTCGACCGGCTGTGCTGGATCGACGCCGGCGACAATGGCGGCCTTGTCGAGCGTTATCAGGTGTTTCATTTGCCGGCGCTGTTTGTGGTGCGCGACGGCGAGTTCTTTGGCGCGGTGCACGCTCGTCTGACAGTTGATGAACTTGATCAGGCAGTGGCACAGGCGCTGGGTCGAATTGCAGAGGAGTTGCCATGAGCGAGACAGTCAGCAAACCGGTGGTGGGGATTATCGGTACCGGTGCAATCGGTGGGTTTTACGGGGTGATGCTGACGCGCGCCGGTTTCGATGTGCACTTCTTGTTGCGCAGCGAATTCTCGGCGGTGGCTGAACGAGGCTTGCAGATCAACAGTGCGGTGCACGGCTCGATGACACTCAATCCGGCCAATGCCTATTGCGCCGCCGAAGACATGCCGCGCTGTGACTGGCTGCTGGTCGGCACCAAGACCACCAGCAACGCCGATCTGGCCCCTGCGATCATTCAAGCCACTAAACCCGACGCAAAAGTGCTGTTGCTGCAGAACGGTCTGGATGTCGAAGACAGCTTGCGGCCGCTGTTGCCCGATTCGCTGCATCTGCTCGGCGGTCTGTGCCTGATCTGCGTGCACCGCGAAGGTCCGGGGCAGATTACCCATCAGGCACTTGGTGCGGTGAACGTCGGTTATCACAGCGGTCCGGCTATCGATGAAGTGGCGCGCATGGCGATTGTCGAGGAGGGCGCCGGGCTGTTTCGCGCCGCCGGCATCGATTCTCAGGCAATGAGCAATCTGCATCAGGCGCGCTGGCAGAAACTGGTGTGGAATATCCCTTATAACGGACTTTCAGTGCTGCTCGGCGCAGGTACTGAAGCGCTGATGAAAGATGTCGACAGCCGCTTGTCGATTCAAGCGTTGATGGCCGAAGTGGTGCAGGGCGCCAAGGCGTGCGGCTACGAGATCCCGCCCGGCTATGCCGAGTACCTGTTCACCATGACGGAAAAAATGCCCGATTACTGGCCGAGCATGTACCACGACTTTTCACACAAGCGCCCGCTGGAGCTGGAGGCGATCTACGCCCGCCCACTGGCGGCGGCAAAAGCGGCAGGCTGCGAATTGCCGCGTATCGAGGCGTTGTATCGCCATTTGGGTTTTATCGACCGACGCAATATATGAGTCGCAGGCTTGGGGGCAGCATGGCCAATAACATCGATGACAAACTGGTGCTGGCGATTTCCTCGCGCGCCTTGTTCGACCTGAGCGAAAGCCACAAGGTCTACCTGTCGAGCGGCGTCGAAGCCTATCGGCAATATCAGATCGAGCACGAGGACGAAATTCTCGCGCCGGGCGATGCGTTCCCGCTGGTGGAAAAACTCCTGAGTCTTAACAGTCGTCTCGGCCGCGCGCGGGTCGAGGTGATTCTGGTTTCGCGTAACAGTGCTGACACCGGGCTGCGCGTGTTCAACTCGATTCATCATTATGGTCTGGCGATTTCTCGTGCGGCGTTCGTCGGTGGGCGCAGTCCGTATCCTTATCTGAAAGCGTTTGGCTGCGACCTGTTTCTCTCGACCCACGCCGAAGACGTGCGCGCGGCGCTGGACGCCGGGTTCGCTGCTGCAACGATTCTCTCCGGTGGCGCCAGTCGCGCAGCCAGCGACGAATTGCGCATTGCCTTCGACGGTGACGCAGTGATTTTTTCCGACGAGTCGGAGCGCGTCTATCAATCCGGAGGGCTGGAAGCGTTCCAGGCCAAGGAACGCGAATCGGCACGCGAGCCGTTGCGCGGCGGGCCGTTCAAGGGCTTTCTGGCAGCACTCAATCTGTTGCAGCGCGAGTTTCCCGAGGATGATTGCCCGATCCGCACGGCGCTGGTGACCGCGCGTTCGGCGCCGGCCCATGAGCGGGTGATTCGCACGTTGCGGGAATGGGATATTCGTCTCGATGAGTCTCTGTTTCTCGGTGGCCTGACCAAATCGGCGTTCCTCGAAGCGTTCGCCGCCGACGTGTTCTTCGATGACCAGACCGGCCATTGCGAGCTGGCTCGCGAAGTGGTCGCCACCGGCCACGTGCCCCATGGCATCAGCAACGAACCATTGATCTAGAGCCTTTTCATTCAGGACGTTGCGTCGCACGTCGTACTCGCCAAGGCACTGCTAAGCTGAATCAATCTCCGCCATCGTTGGCTCGCGAGGAGGCCCCATGATTCGCTCAATGCTGTATGCCACCGACCTCGGTCTGTACGCACCGTTCGTGATGCAGCATGCCCTGGCATTGGCGCGCACCTTCAATGCCGATCTGTATGTAGTGCACGCGGTGGAACCGATGGGCCTGTTCGCCGAGTCGGTGCTGCAGAGCTATCTCGATGAACAGGCATTGAACGAATTCCATAGTCAGGGTCTGAAAACAGTCATCGCCAATATCGAACAACGGGTGCTTGACAGCTTTCGCGAAGAACTGGGAGACGACGGCGAACAGGATCTGCAGCGCATTCGCGCAGTGCGCGTGCTGCAGGGCGATCCGTCGCAGGTGATTCTCGATCAGGTGCACAAGCTCTCGGTCGATCTGTTGATCGTCGGCAGTCACAGCCACGGTGTCGGGGCAGAAACGCCGTTGGGGCGCACGGCGGCGCGGGTGCTGCAACTGGCCAAAGTGCCGGTGTATCTGGTGCCACTGATGGAGCGCCGGCGGCGGGAAGATCGCTGAAGCAGGAATAATGGCGTTTTGATAAAAAAGTTCTAGATTTATTCTTCAAACCATTAATATAGTTATATACCGTCGCTGATGCCCGTGGCGTCTACCTGCTTTGAGGGATTGATATGAAGCTTCAACAATTGCGCTACATCTGGGAAGTGGCGCACCACGACCTCAACGTTTCCGCTACCGCTCAAAGCCTGTACACCTCGCAACCGGGTATCAGTAAGCAGATCCGCCTGCTGGAAGACGAACTGGGCGTCGAAGTCTTCGCCCGCAGCGGCAAGCACCTGACCCGCGTCACCCCGGCTGGCGAGCGCATCATCACCACCGCTGGCGAGATCCTGCGCAAGGTCGAAAGCATCAAGCAGATTGCCCAGGAATTCTCCAATGAGAAAAAAGGCACCCTGTCGATCGCCACCACGCACACCCAGGCCCGTTATGCGCTGCCACCGGTGATCAGCAATTTCATCAAGCAATACCCGGATGTGGCCCTGCACATGCATCAGGGCTCGCCGATGCAGATCGCCGAAATGGCCGCAGACGGCACCGTCGATTTCGCCATTGCCACTGAAGCCCTGGAGCTGTTCGGCGATCTGGTGATGATGCCGTGCTACCGCTGGAACCGCTGCGTGGTCGTACCCCACGGTCACCCGCTGACCAAGTTGCCGAAGCTGACCCTCGAAGCCCTGGCCGAATACCCGATTGTCACTTATGTGTTCGGTTTTACCGGGCGTTCCAAGCTCGACGAAGCCTTCAGCCATCGCGGCCTGACGCCGAAAGTCGTGTTCACCGCTGCTGACGCCGACGTGATCAAAACCTACGTGCGCCTGGGGCTGGGTGTCGGCATTGTCGCTAAAATGGCGGTTGATACCAAACTCGATAACGATCTGGTGGTGCTGGATGCCAGCGAGCTGTTCGAGTCGAGCATCACCAAGATCGGTTTCCGTCGCGGCACTTTCCTGCGTGGTTTCATGTGCGACTTCATCGAGAAGTTTGCCCCGCACCTGACCCGCGAAGTCATGGCCAAGGCCATTCAGTGCCATAACAAGCAAGAGCTGGAAGAGCTGTTCGACGGCGTCGAACTTCCCGTTCACTAAGCACCCGCTTCAGAGCACTTCGGTGACAGCAAACTGTTGCCGGGTGCCTGCCACCAGAATCTCCACCTCATCACCCTCGAACTTGCCCAGCAGGCTTTTGCCCAGTGGCGAGCGGGGGGTGATGACGGTGATCGGCTGACCCACCAATTCGACTTTCAGGCCCGCCGCGTCCGGCGCCAGAAACAGCCATTGCTCACGGCCCTTTTCATCTTCCAGGCCGAGCAGGGCGCCGACTTCGATGCCGCGATTTTCATCGTAGGCACGCAACGTCAGGTTCTGGCACAGCGCCAGTGAATGACGGATCTCCTCAACCCGCTTCGCCTGACCCGCCGCCAGATACGACGCCTCCAGCCCCAGCGTGTCGTATTTGTTTTCGGCGATGTTTTCTTCGTGGGTCGCGGTTTCGTAAGCGGTTTGCGCGGCGCGCTCGGCGATGTCGAGGTCGATGCGCAGCTTGTCGAGAATCAATTGGTAGACGCTGTGTTTGTTCATGATCAATCGCAGAATTGCAAAACGTTGGCGCGGCTCTTTTCGGTCGGCGCGGTCTGGTCCTGTTGCAGCCAGAACTGGCATTTGGGGTTCGACGCATTGCGCGAGTTGGCGCGCGCCTGATCCAGTCGAGCCTGCTGTTCATTCTTGCGCAGGTTTTCTTCGTACTGCTGGAACATCGGCGTTGCTGGCGGCGCAATGTCCGGCTGTGGCTCGACGGCTGCTGGCGGCTTGGCCAATTGCTGCACCGCTTGCGCGACGGGCGCCAGTTGCTCGGGGAAGATGAAGCGCGAAAGCAGCCAGCAGGTCAGCGCAATGGCGAGGAAACCCAGCCACAGGCCGAGCGCAATGATGCCGGTCAGCTGCAGCGCGCTAAGCTGAACAGGCAAGGGACGACGCGGATTCGGGCGGTAGGGCATGGCGGCCTCCTGGCGGATGGTTACGGGCAAGCGGCGATTGTCGCACGATGATTAATCGCCGTCGGCTCTTCTGCACGAAGGCATTTATGCGGACAATCGAGGTTTTTTGCCAACGGGAGAAAGGCATGGCTGAAGCGAAACCCCGCTGGGATATTTTTTGTACCGTGGTCGATAACTTCGGCGACATCGGCGTGACCTGGCGTCTGGCCCGGCAACTGGTGGCCGAACATGCCTTGCCGGTGCGTCTGTGGGTGGATGACCTGCGCGCATTCGAGCGCATCTGCCCGCAGATCGACATCAATCTTGCACAGCAGTGGCAACAGGGTGTCGAGGTGCGTCAGTGGCCGAGCGAATGGCGGCACGCCGACGCTGCCGATGTCGTCATCGCCGCCTTCGCCTGTCAGTTGCCCGCTGACTACATGGACAGCATGGCCGCACGGCAGACACAGCCGCTGTGGCTCAACCTCGATTATCTCAGCGCCGAAGACTGGGTCATCGGCTGTCACGGCTTGCCGTCGGTGAAATACAAATCGGTGCAAAAATTCTTCTTTTTCCCAGGCTTCAAGCCGGGCACCGGTGGCCTGCTACGTGAGCGCGGACTGCTCGAACAGCGTCGGCAGTTTCAGCGGGATGGGTCGGCGCAGCGACATTTCCTGCAAGGCTTGGGCATCGATCCCGCGTCCGACGCGCAATTGATCTCCCTGTTTGCTTATGAAAATGCCGGGCTGGCCAGTTGGCTGGATGTGCTGGCGGCTGACCCGCAACGCACCCACCTGCTGGTGCCGGAAGGGCGGATTCTGGGCGATGTGGCGCGCTGGCTGGGTGCGGAATTTCTGCCGGTGGGCGCGATTCATGTGCGCGATTCACTGACCGTGCAAGTGCTGCCGTTCGTCCGTCAGGACCAATATGATCATCTGCTGTGGTGCTGCGATTTCAACGCAGTGCGTGGCGAGGACTCATTCGTGCGCGCGCAATGGGCCGGGCGGCCAA
Source organism: Pseudomonas sp. TSRC2-2 (assembly GCF_049897785.1). Taxonomy (NCBI): domain Bacteria; kingdom Pseudomonadati; phylum Pseudomonadota; class Gammaproteobacteria; order Pseudomonadales; family Pseudomonadaceae; genus Pseudomonas; species Pseudomonas sp. TSRC2-2. The sequence goes on along the minus strand of NZ_JAFCWZ010000011.1, from coordinate 101,914 downwards.
TGCTCTGGCACATTTATCAGCAGGACGACGACATCCATCTGGACAAGCTCGATGCTTTTCTTGCGCTCTATACTCACGGCCTTTCGCCCGCTGCGGCGCAGGCGATGAACGGTCTGTGGCGAGCGTGGAGCGCCGGGCAACCAATCGGCGAGCACTGGCTGGCGGTGCGAAATCATTGGCCTGAGCTTGAGGAAAACGCGCAAGCATGGTGTCTGGAACAGGCCTTGCAGGCCGATCTTGCCACGGCGCTGGTACAGTTTTATGTAAATTGGATATGATACGCGGCCTAGATTTTTGTAAATCCCATCCAAATTCGGATATTCGCAATGAAAACTGGTAAAGAACTCAAACCCGGTACCGTGATCCGTATCGACAACGATCCTTGGCTGGTTCAGAAAGCTGAATTCACCAAGTCGGGCCGTAACAGCGCGATCATGAAGACCAAGCTGAAGAACCTGCTGACCGGTTACAAGACCGAAACCGTTTACGGTGCGGACGACAAACTGGACGACGTGATCCTGGATCGTAAAGAAGCCACCCTGTCGTTCATCAGCGGTGACACTTACACGTTCATGGACACCACTGACTACACCATGTACGAACTGAACGCTGACGACATCGAAGCCGTTCTGCCGTTCGTTGAAGAAGGCATGACCGACGTCTGCGAAGCCGTATTCTTCGAAGGCCGTCTGGTTTCCGTAGAGCTGCCGACCACCATCGTGCGTCAGGTTGACTACACCGAAGGCTCCGCTCGCGGTGACACTTCCGGCAAGGTAATGAAGCCTGCCAAACTGAAGAACGGTACCGAACTGTCGGTTGCCGACTTCATCGAAATCGGCGACATGATCGAGATCGATACCCGCGAAGGCGGTTCCTACAAAGGCCGTGCGAAATAAGCACTGCTTTTTGCGCAAAGAAAAAACCCGACCATTGAGTCGGGTTTTTTTATGCCTGTTGCAAACACTCGGATGGGGTATTTATTTCAGGTGTTCCTTGAGCTCTTGCGCAGCCTGCAACATCGCCGAACGCACCGCCGGAACCTGGCTGACCACATTGAGCAAACCGTAATCGTGGATCATGCCGTTGTAACGCACCGACGTCACCGGCACGCCGGCTTCGTCGAGTTTGCGTGCATAGGCTTCGCCTTCATCACGCAACACGTCGGCGCCGGCAGTCTGCACCAGTGCAGGCGGCAGGCCTTTGAGTTGCGCGGTGGTGGCGCGCAGCGGCGAGGCATAGATCTCGTTGCGCTGTTTGGCGTCGGTGGTGTAGTTGTCCCAGAACCACTTCATCATGTTGCGAGTGAGGAAGTGCCCTTCGGCGTACTGGTCGTACGAACCGGTGTCGAAGTTGGCATCGGTCACCGGCCACAGCAGCACCTGTAATTTGATTGCCGGGGTGCCTTTGTCCTTGGCCATCAGCGCAACCACTGCGGCCATGTTGCCGCCGACGCTGTTGCCGGCCACGGCCAGGCGCTTGCCATCGACATTGATCTCTTTGCCGTGTTCCGCCACCCATTTGGTTGCGGCGTAGGCTTGGTTGATCGCCACCGGATAATGCGCTTCCGGCGAAGGGGTGTAATTGACAAACACCGCCGCCGCCCCCGAACCGACCACCAGATCGCGCACCAGACGTTCGTGAGTGGGGAAATCCCCCAGCACCCAGCCGCCGCCGTGGAAGAACATGAACACCGGCAGCTCACCCTTGACCCCGGCCGGCCGGACGATGGTCAGGCTCAGCGGTTGACCATCGACCTGCACGGTCTTCTCGCTGACATCGGCTTTTGGCAGCGTCAACTTGACCCCGGACTGCGCGCCGACCAGCACGGCGCGGGCATCCTTGGGCGACAGCTGCTCAATCGGCTTGCCGCTGCCTGAATTCAGCGCATCGAGGAATGCCTGGGTGTTGTGTTCGACATCACCGGCGAAAGCGCTGTGTACCGACAGGGCGAGAAGGGTACCGGTCAAGACTTTGCTGAAAGTGTTCATGTTCAATTTCCTTGTTCGGGCCGGGGGCTTGTGTGATTACACGGTGACGTGCAGACGGACATCGACGTTGCCACGGGTGGCGTTGGAATACGGGCAGACCTGGTGAGCGGCGTCGACCAGCGATTGCGCGTCGGCTTGTTCCAGGCCGGGCAGGCTGATGTGCAAGTCGATGTCCAGACCGAAACCGCCAGGGATCTGGCCGATGCCGACATGAGCGGTAATCGACGCGTCGTCAGGAATCTTGCGTTTGGTCTGGCTGGCAACGAATTTCAGGGCGCCGATGAAGCAGGCCGAGTAACCGGCAGCGAACAGTTGTTCAGGGTTGGTCGCTGCGCCGCCAGCACCGCCGAGTTCTTTCGGAGTGGCCAGTTTGACGTCGAGCACGTTGTCGCTGGAAATCGCACGACCGTCGCGGCCGCCAGTGGAAGTTGCGATTGCGGTGTAGAGAGTTTGCATGGTGTGAGCCTCATTGGTTGTGTTTTGTGCGCTAATTGTTTGCGCGCTAAGTAGGTGTGAAGAGAATGTATAGCGCTAATGTTTAGCGCGCAAGATAAATTTATAGAAAAAGTGGCGTTTGGCTCAAAGGCGAGGCATGAGAGAGGATCGTAAGGCTTGATCTAGAGCGTTTGGTGGGGAAGTTCCGGGGAGAAAAATATTTGTTGGCGCTGGACTCAGTGTGGGAGCGGGCGTGCTCGCGAAGGCATCCTGGCAGCCAACGCTCGCTCTGACTGATCAATCGCTTACGCGAGCAAGCCCGCTCCAAACGGGGAATGTGGCAGGGCTTAATTCAGGCTGTCTTGCAGATGCCCCCGCAGATCCTGTAATTCAGCCTGCAATTTCTGTAAGCGTTCCAGTGTGAAGCCACTCGCCCCAAGAATGCACTGCGGCACGGTTTGCGCCTTGTCGCGCAGGGCTCGGCCTGCTGCAGTCAGTTCGACGATCACTACGCGTTCATCTTCGCGGCTGCGGGTACGGCTGAGCAGGCCTTCGGCCTCCAGGCGTTTGAGCAACGGCGTCAGCGATCCGGGATCGGTCAGCAGGCGTGCGCTGATTTCTCCGACGGTCAAGCCATCTTTCTCCCACAGCACCATCATCGCCAGATACTGCGGATAGGTCAGGCCCAGCGCCTGCAACAGCGGCTTGTAGACCTTGGTCATCATTAGCGAAGTCGAGTGCAGGGCGAAGCACGCCTGATTATCGAGCAGAAGGTCGTCGCAGTTGTCGCGTTCGCAAGTCATTGTCAAAGCCTTGATCGTTGATCGTTTTTTAATCTAGCGCTCGAATCTTTAATGCGCCAGATAAATATGCCCGACGTCAGTGCCGGGCGAATTGCCGCTGCAATGCCAGATCCCACGGCGGCACCGGGCTGAAACGGGTTTTCAGATATTCCAGCAACAAACGACTGCGCGAATGAATCTGCTGTTCCATGCGCAGCGCGTAAATACCGGTGGACTCCGGTGGCGGCAGGCCATTTTCGCAGAACAACGGCACCAGCTCCCCTCGCAGCAGGTATTCGCTGGCCAGCCAGGTCGGCAGGTGTGCGACGCCCAGACCCGCCGCCGCGCCACACGCAAGCGCTTCGGCATTGTTGGCGCTCAGGCGCACGCGGGATGGCCGGTGCAGTTGCATTTGCCCGTCCACTTCGAATTTCCAGGCAAAAGGCGGCGCAAGGCCTTCCCAGTCGAGCCCGTCGTGTTCACCCAACTGCGCCGGATGCTCGGGCACGCCGCGCTGCTTGAGGTAGTCAGGGCTGGCGCAGGCGACGCGTACCATGCTCGCCAATGGCGTGGCGACCAGGCGCGAGTCAGCCAACTGCCCCGTACGCAACATCAGATCGACTTTGCCCAGACTGGTGCCGGCCATGTCGCTGAAGCTGTCGATCAGATGCATCTGCACATCCAGTCCCGGGTACAGAAGGAGAAAATCGGCAATTACCGGCGCCAGATGCCGCCTCCCGAAGGCTGCAGGCGCATCGATGCGGATCAGTCCTTCCGGCGCGCTGCTTAATGAAACGGCTTCGGCACGTGCCAGTTGCAACTCGGCGATGATCCGCCGCGCCCGTTCGGCAAACGCCAGACCGGCCGACGTCGGCAGGACCGCGTGGGTACTGCGCACGAACAGCTGACTGCCGACGGCACTTTCCAGGCTGTCGATGCGCCGGGCCACGGCGGAAGGGGTCAGCGGATGGCGGCGTGACGCGGCTGAAAAACTGCCACTCTCCAGTACATCGAGAAACAGGCCGAGCTGATCGGTCAATTGATTGGGATTCATGGGAAATCACGCTTGTGCAGGATCGGCACAGCCATTGTGCGTTGCTGTGCGTTTCCCCGCTAGGCGCGAGTGCGTAGCATTGGTCGCCTGTCGTTAGAGGATTACCGTTGTGATGGATTTTCTGTTGTACCTGTTGTTCGGCGCTGCCCTTGGCACCTTGGGCGGGATCTTTGGCATTGGCGGTGGCTTGATTGCGATTCCTTTGCTCGGCGTTTGGTTCGGCCTCGATCAGCAGATCGCCCAAGGCACGGCGCTGGTGATGGTGGTGCCCAACGTGATGCTGGCGCTGTGGCGTTATCACCAGCGCAATCGCGTCGAGTTGCGCCATGCGCTGCCGCTGGCGGTGATGGGTTTCTGCTTCGCCTGGCTCGGCTCGATCTGGGCGGTGGGCATCGATGCGCAAACCATGCGCATCGGGTTTGTCGCGTTTCTGGTGGCTCTGTCGGTGTACAACCTGTTGAAAATGTTCGGCCCACGGCCAGCACCTACTGCCCAAATGCGCCATTCGTGGCCATGGCTGGGCGTGCTCGGCGCGGCGTCAGGAACCATGGGCGGCTTGTTCGGCGTGGGGGGCGCAGTGGTCGCCACGCCGGTGCTGACCAGCCTGTTCGGCACTACCCAAGTGGTCGCTCAGGGCTTGTCCCTGGCGCTGGCCCTGCCGAGTACCGGCGTGACGCTGGTGACTTATGCGGTACACCACGAAGTCGACTGGATGATCGGCTTGCCGCTGGCGCTTGGCGGTCTGGCCAGCATCAGTTGGGGCGTGAAAGTTGCCCACGCGATGCCGGAAAAACTCCTGCGCGGTCTGTTCTGCGGCTTCCTCGTGCTGTGTGCGGTGATGCTCGCGTTTAAAGTTTGAAGCCTTCGACGATGTGCTCGGCCAGGCACTCGGTGATTGGCGACGGATTGTTCAGGTTGCGGATCAGCATGATGCTGGCCTCGGGCAACAGCGGCAGCTCTTCAGCGGCGCCAAGGATGCGCATGTCCGGGGTGATCAGGCTCTCCAGTTGCGCGGTGATCGCCAGCCCCGCGCTGACCACGGCCATCAGCGCCGACAGGCTGCTGCTGTTGTAGGCGATGCGGTAATCGCGGCCCATCGCGTCCAGCGCATTGCACGCCCACAAGCGGCAGAAGCAGTCGCTGTTGAACATCGCCAGGGGCAACGGCGTCTGCTCGTGGGCACTGAAATTCTGCGCCTCGGCCCACACAAAGCGCTCTTTGCGCAGCAACTGGCCGATCTCGTTGCCCGGTTCACGTGTGACGATCGACAAGTCCAGGTCGGTGCGCTGCAGCAACTGTTTGCTCGACTCGCAATGCACTTCGATCTGGATCAGCGGATAAAACTGCGCAAACCGCGACAGGATCCCCGGCAGAAAGCGCATCACATAATCATCCGGCGTGCCGATGCGCACGGTGCCGACCATGTGCGGCTCACGCAAGGTATTGAACACCTCACTGTGCAGTTTGAGAATGCGCCGCGCATAGCCGAGCAATACCTGGCCTTCAGCGGTCAGTCGCACCTGACGGCCATCGCGCTCGAACAACTGGCGCTGTAACACGTCTTCTTCCAGGCGTTTCATCTGCATGCTCACCGCCGACTGAGTGCGGTTGACCATCTCGCCGGCACGGGTGAAACCACCCTGATCGGCGATCGCCACGAAGGTACGCAGGACATCGGTATCGATACTGGGGTAGGCGGACAATTGATGAATCTCCGTGATGCATGCCATCAGAAACATTCGTTGGATTGATCTTAGCGCCGGGACGAGACTTGAGCCATCCACAAAAGGAGGCAAGACGATGAAAGGTCAAAGAGAGTATGTGAACGAAGACCAGCTGTCGGGCCACGGCCATATCGTGTCCGATCTGCTGCACAAATTCAGTCGTTGGTACGAACTGCACCGTGAACGGGAAATGCTCGCCGGCCTCAGCGACGAGGCGTTGAAGGACATCGGCATCAGCCGCGCCGATGTCGAACATGAAACCGTGCGGCCGTTCTGGGACGACCCGATGCATAAATGATGAGGCTATTGCTACACAAACCCCTTTCAGGTGAGGTAGGTTGCGAGCAGACATGGAGGAATAAATGCCCGCGACAGTGTCCTTTTCCCTCAAACAGGCGCGACGTCTGGCGCTGGCTGCCCAAGGGTTCAACGGGCGCCAGCCGCCAACCGTTACCGCCAACCATCTCAACCGGCTGATCGAACGGCTGGGCCTGCTGCAAATCGATTCCGTCAATGCCGTGGTGCGCTCGCACTACCTGCCGCTTTTTTCCCGTCTCGGTTCCTATTCTTTCGACTTGCTCGACCAGGCTGCCTGGAGTTCGGGGCGTCGGCGCACGTTGTTCGAATACTGGGGCCATGAAGCTTCGTTGTTGCCGCTGTCGATGTATCCGTTGCTGGGCTGGCGCATGCAGCGGGCCAGACGCGGCGAGGGCATCTATCAGCAATTGGCGAAGTTCGGTCGCGAACAGCGAGAGACGATTCGCCGCGTGCTGGCATCGGTCGAACAGCAGGGCGCCTTGGGCGCCGGCAGTCTGTCGACTCGCGAAGACAAGGCTGGGCCGTGGTGGGACTGGAGTGCGGAAAAGCTTGCGCTGGAATGGTTGTTCGCTGCCGGTGAAGTGACCGTGGCCGGGCGACGCGGGTTTGAGCGTTTGTACGATTTACCGGAGCGGGTGATACCGGCGGCGATCCTGCAGCAGCCGATGCCGGATGAGGCCGAGGCGCAACGCGGCCTGTTGCTGCATGCGGCGGGGGCATTGGGCGTCGGCACGGAAAAAGACCTGCGCGATTATTTCCGCTTGAGCCCGGCGGATGCGCGGCCGCGTCTGGCTGAACTGGTCGAGGCGGGGCAGTTGCAGATGTGCGAAGTCGGCGATTGGCGGCAGATCGCTTATTGCCTGCCGGAGCCCAAAGTGCCGCGCAGGGTTACTGCCAGTGCGCTGTTGTCGCCGTTCGACTCGTTGATCTGGGAACGCAGCCGCACCGAGCGGCTGTTCGATTTCCGCTATCGCCTGGAGATTTACACACCGCAGCCCAAGCGGGTTTACGGCTATTACGTGCTGCCGTTTTTGCACAACGAACGGATCGCCGCGCGAGTCGATCTGCGCGGCGAGCGAGCGGCGGGGCAGTTGGCGGTGCATGCGGTGCACGAGGAAGACGCCGGGCTGGACGAGGAGGGCATGCTGTCGCTGGCCGCGAACCTGCAGCGGATGGCGCAGTGGCTCGGAATGGCCCGGGTGCAGTTGAATTGTCAGCGCGAGAGTGCGGCTCGGCTGAGGCTGGCATTGGCGCAAGTGGATGGCGCCGGCACCCTGAAGGAGCTGCCGAAGGCTGCGATCTTTTGATCTTGTTTTGAAGATCAAAAGATCGCAGCCTTCGGCAGCTCCTACACGGGGTGCGGTCTAGCGCCGGACCTGCTTTAACGTTTCGGCAATCAAAAACGCCAATTCCAGCGACTGGTCAGCATTCATCCGTGGGTCGCAGTGGGTGTGATAGCGATCGGACAAGCCATCCTCGGTAATCGGCCGTGCGCCGCCGATGCACTCGGTGACATTCTGTCCGGTCATCTCGATGTGAATGCCGCCGGCATAGCTGCCTTCCGCTTCGTGCACCTGAAAGAACTGCTTCACTTCACCAAGGATCTGCGCAAAGTCGCGGGTCTTGTAGCCGCTACTGGCCTTGATGGTGTTGCCGTGCATCGGATCGCAGCTCCAGAGAACTTGTTTGCCTTCACGCTGCACCGCGCGGATCAGCGCCGGCAAGTGATCACCGACCTTGTTCGCACCCATCCGCGCAATCAGGTTCAAGCGGCCAGGATCGTTGTCCGGGTTGAGCACGTCGATCAGGCGAATCAGGTCATCGGGGTTCATGCTCGGGCCGACCTTGACGCCGATCGGGTTGTTCACCCCGCGCAAGAATTCGACATGCGCGCCGTCGAGCTGGCGGGTGCGGTCGCCGATCCACAGCATGTGCGCCGAGCAATCGTAGTAATCGTTGGTCAGGCTGTCGCGGCGCACGAAGGCTTCTTCGTAGTTCAGCAGCAACGCTTCGTGGGCGGTGAAGAAACTGGTTTCGCGCAGTTGCGGCGAGCTGTCCATGCCGCAGGCGCGCATGAACGCCAGGGTTTCATCGATACGATCAGCGAGGTGGCTGTACTTTTCGGCCAGCGCCGAGTTGGCGATGAAATCCAGATTCCATTTGTGCACCTGATGCAGGTCGGCAAAACCGCCCTGAGCAAAGGCGCGCAGCAGGTTCAGGGTCGCGGTGGACTGGTGATAAGACTGCAGCAAACGCTCCGGATCCGGCACGCGGCTCTTTTCATCGAAGCCGATGCCGTTGACGATGTCGCCGCGATAGGCAGGCAGCGTCACGCCGGCAATGGTTTCGTCATTGGCCGAACGCGGCTTGGCGAACTGGCCGGCCATGCGCCCGACCTTGACCACCGGGCAGCCGGCGGCAAAGGTCATGACGATCGCCATTTGCAGCAACACTTTGAAGGTGTCGCGGATCTTCGCGGCGGAAAATTCGGCGAAGCTTTCCGCGCAATCGCCGCCCTGCAACAGGAACGCGCGGCCCTGCGTGACTTCGGCAAACTGCCGGCGCAGCTCGCGCGCTTCGCCGGCGAACACCAGCGGCGGATAGCTGGCCAGGGTCTGCTCGACCTGGTGCAGGTGCGCGGCGTCGGGGTATTGCGGTTGTTGCTGGATCGGCAGGGCGCGCCAGCTGTCAGGGCTCCACGGTTGGCTCATCACGGTCTCGAAGTTTGATACGCAGGGGAGCGCCATGTTAGCAGCAATTAGTGCGTGACCTGTTCCCGCCCCATCGCCGACAATCGCCGCTTTGCCACGGCACCACAGCGGTGCCATCGCGTCACCGCGCCCGGTGACCATCAGGAGACGAAATGACTGAGGAGCGCGTCGAGCATCTGCTCGCCGAAGTACAGGATGAGTTCGGCGTGATTCGCGTGCTGGAAGTGGCCGATTACCGCTTTCTCGAGTTCGGCGATGCGATCGAGCAGAGTTGCGTGTTCACCGCCGACCCGAGCTGGCTGGAGTACGACTACACCCGCGCCATGTTGATTGGCGCGCTGTGCCACGAGCAGCCGGAGAGCGCGCTGTTTCTCGGTTTGGGTGCTGGCACGCTGACCCAGGCTTGTCTCAGGTTTTTGCCGCTGGAAGATGTCGAGGCCATTGAATTGCGTCCGGATGTGCCGCGCCTGGCCATTGAATACCTGGGCCTGGACGATGATCCGCGGCTGTACATTCGGGTTGGTGATGCGCTGGAGTTGCTGCCGACGGCAGAGCCGGCGGATCTGATTTTCGTCGACTTGTATACCGACGTCGGGCCGGGCGTCGGGCATCTGGCCTGGAGCTTTCTCGGCGATTGTCAAAAGCGCCTGAATCCGGGCGGCTGGCTGGTGATCAATCAGTGGGCCACCGATGACGGCAAGCCGTTGGGCGCGGCGTTGTTGCGCGGGCTCTATCACCGGCACTACTGGGAGCTGCCGGTGAAGGAGGGCAATGTGATTCTGATTGTCCCGGCGGACCTCGACCAGGCGCTGGACAGGCAGGCGCTGACGCGAAGGGCCGAAGCGCTGGCGCCGCAGTTGGGGTATTCGTTGCAGTCGTTGATCAACTGTATTCGGCCAGCAACCTGAGTGGCGACCCGTTCACTGTAGGAGCTGCCGAAGGCTGCGATCTTTTGATTCTGATCTTAAAAAAACAAGATCAAAAGATCGCAGCCTTCGGCAGCTCCTACAGGGGGGGCACTCATCAGAGGCCTTTGAAGACCCCTGGCCGCCGCTCCACCAACGACCGCACCCCCTCCCTGGCATCTTCAGTGGCGAGCAGCTTCTTTACCAACGCCGGTAACGCCTGAGCCGCCGCCGTCTCCCCCTCATAGCGCGCCTGTCGCGCCGACAGCAATGTCGCCTGCACTCCGAGCGGCGCCTGCCGGGCAATCCGCTCTGCCAGCTCGATCGCCCTTGGCATCAGGTCTTCACTGGCCATCACTTCCTGCACCAGTCCCAGATGCAACGCATCGTGGGCATCGAACTCATCGCCTGTGAGCAACCAGCGCATCGCGTTGCCCCAGCCGGCGATCTGCTGAAAACGTAAAGTCGCCCCGCCAAATGGAAAGATCCCACGCTGCACTTCCATCTGCGCGAAGCGGGTATTGCTCGCACACAGGTTGATATCCGCCGCCAGCATCAGCTCGATGCCAATGGTCAGGCAGTAACCCTGAGCGGCGACAATCACCGGTTTGCTCACCCGTGGCCCGACGAATACGCCCCACGGATCGCAACCGCCGGTCGGAACCTGCCAGCCTTCGGCCAACGCCGCGCTGGCATTGACCAGATCGAGCCCGCTGGTGAAATGCTCGCCGTGGCCAAACACCACGGCCACCCGCGCCTCGTTGTCGGCCTCGAACTCGCCGTAGGCCAGGCTCAGGTCGTCGAGCAGGTCGAGATCGAAGGCGTTGCGCTTGGCCGCCCGATCAAGGCCGATCAGGTGCACGTGACCACGACGTTCACGGCTGACGCGGCCGGCGCAGGGCTGATTCATGGCGAAATCCTCAAGCGGGAAGAGCGCAGGCGCGGCGCTTTGCCGCAGTTTGGTGAAACGTTTAAGTGTCATCGCCCGCAGGGCCGGGCCTTTGCAAAATAGACCGTCGCGCGAGTATCCGCAAAAGCCCATTACACGGCGGTGACACACGGATTACGTCGATAAAAAAAGCTCCCTTTTCGGACGAAATCCGGTATAGTGCGCGCCGGCCTTTAACCGGGCCGCGTTTAGGTAGCGCAATTTCCCGAAGTCAGCTTCGGCTGCACGTCCGCACTGCGGGCTCTTCCTTGACGATTCTTTTCCATTCATTCGTTTTCGCAAATCCCCGCCGACAAAGCTGCCAGGGCGACTCTTGAGTCTCAACACGGCATGCGCAGCTTTGGAGCATGGGTCTTTGCGGATGCACTTAGAGGCAGACCCATGACCCAGGAAACCGGCGGATTCGCCGCTTTTAATCTCAACCCGAATATTCTTGCAGCCGTCGCAGCGACCGGCTACGAAGAGCCTTCGGCGATTCAGCAGCAATCGATCCCGATCATCATGGCCGGCCAGGACATGATTGGCCAGGCGCAAACCGGTACCGGTAAAACCGCCGCGTTCGCACTGCCTATTCTGCACCGCATCGATCCTGCCAAGCGCGAACCGCAAGCCCTGATCCTGGCGCCGACCCGAGAGTTGGCGCTGCAAGTAGCAACCGCTTTTGAAACCTACGCCAAGCAAATGCCAGGCGTTACCGTCGTGGCTGTTTACGGCGGCGCGCCGATGGGCCCGCAACTCAAGGCAATCCGTAATGGCGCACAGATCGTTGTCGCCACCCCGGGTCGTCTGTGCGACCACCTGCGCCGCGATGAGAAAGTCCTGTCGACCGTTAACCATCTGGTTCTCGACGAAGCTGACGAAATGTTGAAGCTGGGCTTCATGGATGACCTGGAAGTCATCTTCAAGGCTCTGCCAGCGACCCGTCAGACCGTATTGTTCTCGGCGACCCTGCCGCAGTCGATCCGCGCCATTGCCGAACGCCACCTGCGCGATCCGCAACACGTCAAGATCCAGACCAAGACCCAGACCGTCACCGCGATCGAACAGGCTCACCTGTTGGTTCACGCTGACCAGAAAACCTCGGCCGTGCTCAGCCTGCTGGAAGTCGAAGACTTCGACGCCCTGATCATGTTCGTGCGCACCAAGCAAGCGACCCTGGACCTGGCCAGCGCCCTCGACGCCAAAGGCTACAAAGCCGCCGCGTTGAACGGTGACATCGCCCAGAACCAGCGTGAGCGTGTTATCGACTCGCTCAAGGATGGCCGTCTGGACATCGTTGTCGCGACCGACGTTGCTGCCCGTGGTCTCGACGTTCCGCGCATCACTCACGTGTTCAACGTTGACATGCCGTACGACCCAGAGTCCTACGTGCACCGTATCGGCCGTACCGGCCGTGCCGGTCGCGAAGGTCGTGCACTGCTGCTGGTGACTCCACGTGAGCGCCGTATGCTGCAAGTGATCGAGCGCGTAACCGGTCAGAAAGTTGCCGAAGTACGCCTGCCAGATGCTCAAGCCGTTCTCGATGCACGCATCAAGAAACTGACCAACAGCTTGTCGCCGCTGGTCGCTGATGCCGAATCGACTCACGGTGAGCTGCTCGACCGTCTGACCGCCGACATCGGTTGCACCCCGCGCGCCCTGGCTGCTGCGCTGTTGCGCAAGGCCACCAACGGTCAAGCGCTGAACCTGGCGGCGATCGAGAAGGAACGTCCACTGGTGCCGAACAACGCACCGCGTGGCGACCGTCCTGAGCGTTCCGGTGATCGTCCTGATCGTGGTGACCGCGAGCGTCGCGCGCCAATGCCTCTGGGCGAAGGCCGTGCTCGTTGCCGTACCGCGCTGGGTGCGCGTGACGGTATCGCTGCGAAAAACCTGCTGGGCGCCATCCTCAACGAAGGCGGTCTGGCCCGTGAAGCGATCGGTCGCATCCAGGTGCGTGACAGCTTCAGCCTCGTCGAACTGCCGGAAGAAGGTCTGGAAAAACTCCTGACTAAACTGAAGGACACCCGCGTGGCCGGTAAGCAGCTCAAACTGCGTCGCTACCGCGAAGATTGATCCGCCCTTGGGCTGATTGATCGCAGATAAAAAATCCCCGACTGGTTCGGGGATTTTTTTTGCCTGTTCATCGGGCTGCATAAACCCTATGGCAGCTGGCTTGCCAGCGATAACGTCAGCCGAAACGATAAATATCCATACCTAGCGCGCCCATCGTGAAACCCTGATGCGCCACGTTCAACTCACCGCCCGCACCCCGGGCAAAATACAACGGCAACAAATGCTCATCGCTCGGGTGGCTACGCACGGCATGCGGCGCCTGCTGGCGATAGTCATGCAGCGCCGTCTCATCGTCAGCGGCCAGCTTGTCGATCATCCAGTCACGAAACTCACGTGCCCACGGTTCAACGCTTTCCGGGCCGGCATGCCAGTCCAGCTCGCGCAGGTTGTGAGTGATGCTGCCGGAGCCAATCAACAGAACGGCTTGTTCACGCAGGCTCGCCAGCGCACGGCCAACCCGTGTCTGCAGCGCCGGCCCGCCGCGACTTGGCAGCGAGACTTGCACCACCGCAATATCCGCCTGCGGATACATCAGTGACAGCGGCACCCACACGCCATGATCGAACGGTCGTTGCGGATCGAGCCGCGCTGACAGGTCATTGGCGTTCAGCATTTGAGCCACTTCAGCGGCCAACTGCGGATTGCCCGGTGCCGGGTACTGAACCTCAAACAGCGCACGGGGGAATCCGCCGAAGTCGTGCCAGGTTTCCGGGCGCGGGTGGCTGCTAACCAGCAACTCGTGGCTTTCCCAATGCGCCGAGACGATGACGATGGCTTTGGGGCGCGGCAGTTCAGCGGCCAGTCGCGCCAGCGCCGGGCCGCTGGCGCCGGGTTCCAGCGCAAGCATCGGTGAGCCGTGGGAGATAAACAGGCTGGGCAACATGGACGGGCTCCTGAGCGATTATGATGAGCCATCTTCAGCCAGATCATCGATCTGAATCTAATATAAGTTCCTGCGGTTTTTCATCGGTTTTTCGGGAGTGATCCATGCAGCCTGAGTTTTGGTACAAGAAATGGGATTCGAACCAGATCGGCTTTCATCAGCCCGACGCCAATCCGTATTTGCAGCGTTACTGGCCAGAGCTGGCGATTGCAGCGTCTGCGCGGGTGTTGGTGCCGCTGTGTGGGAAAAGTCTGGACTTGTTGTGGCTGGCCGGGCAGGGGCATTCGGTGCTCGGGGTAGAGCTGTCAGTGAAAGCCGTCGAGGACTTTTTCAGTGAGCATCGGCTTGACCCGCGAATCAGCGAGAAGGGCGCTTTCAAGGTGTATCGCAGCGATACCGTCGAGTTGTGGTGCGGAGATTTCTTTGCGCTGACGGCGGAGGATGTTGCCGGTTGCACGGCGTTGTATGACCGCGCCGCGTTGATTGCCTTGCCGGACGCGATGCGCCAGCGATATTCGGCGCATCTGCAGCAGTTGCTGGGGCACGGAATGCAGGGGCTGCTGATCACTCTGGATTACGATCAGACGCAGATCCCGGGGCCGCCATTTGCGGTGGAGAATGATGAAGTACAGCGGTTGCTGGGCCAGGGTTGGCAGGTGGATAGGCTGGAAGAGCGGGATATTCTGGCTGAAAGCCCCAAGTTTGTGCAGGGCGGGGCTAAGTGGTTGGTGGAGAGGGTTTATCGGGTTTCTTCCCGATAGTTTTAAGTTAACTGTTCCGGCGTCTTCGGGAGCAAGGCCCTCCCATAGGGGCTCATGTCGTTTCATGGATTATTTGTAACACGCGATCGTTGCGGGAGGGGGGGCTTGCTCCCGAAGACGCCCGTCCAGCCGCCCTATCTTTAACAGACGAAAAAGCCCGCATCACTGCGGGCCTTTTCATGATCACCGGTTGAATCAACCGCGACGACGCAATGCGTCGATACGCTCTTCCAGTGGCGGGTGGCTCATGAACATGCGGGCGAAGCCCTGTTTGATGCCACCGTTGATGCCGAAGGCGTTCAGGGTGTCGGGCATGTGCACCGGCAGGCCCTGTTCGGCACGCAGACGTTGCAGAGCGCCAATCATCGCGCTGGTACCGGCCAGTCGGGCACCGGCCTCATCGGCACGGAATTCGCGCTTGCGCGAGAACCACATGACGATTGCGCTGGCGAGGATGCCCAGCACCAGTTCGGCGAAGATGGTCGCCACGTAGTAGGCGATACCCTGGCCTTCTTCGTTCTTGAAGATCACCTTGTCGACGAAATTACCGATGATCCGGGCGAAGAACATCACAAAGGTGTTCACCACGCCCTGGATCAGCGCCAGGGTGACCATGTCACCGTTTGCCACGTGACCGATTTCGTGGGCCAGTACGGCTTTCACTTCATCGGGCGAGAAACGCTCGAGCAGGCCCTGGCTGACCGCGACCAGCGCGTCGTTCTTGTTCCAGCCGGTAGCGAAGGCATTCGCTTCGTAGGCCGGGAAAATCCCGACTTCAGGCATCTTGATCCCGGCTTCGCGGGACAGTTGCTCGACCGTTTGCAGCAGCCATTGCTCATGACGGGTGCGTGGCTGGCTGATGATTTGCGTGCCGGTGCTCATCTTCGCCATCCACTTGGAGATGAACAGCGAGAACAGCGAGCCGGCGAAACCAAAGACCGCACAGAAAACCAGCAGCTGACTGAGGTCGAGATCGACCCCGTTGGCCGCCATGAACCCGTTAAAGCCGAACAGGCTCAGGGTGATGCTGGCTATCAGCACGACCGCAAGGTTAGTGGCCAAAAACAGCAGGATGCGCATCATGGTTGTAGAACTCTCCTCAAGCTAAAGATTTAGCGTACTGCGGGGTATATAAGGTGCGGCACCGGGCTATTCAACCGAGTGACTATTTCAAACTGTGTCCTACAGCAGTTTCGTGAGTGAAAAGGAAAATTCCCACCCGAGATTCCGATATGGATGACACACCCTTTCGTCCCGCCATCATTAGGTCAGACATGCCTTCAAGGCTCGCTGTGAAAGTGTAGAAGGGCTGCAAAGGTGCGAAACAAAGATGTGTTGCTGAATCAGACAGTGCGCAACAGACAATTCGCTGCGCACTGCTGGCCCACTACTGACGGTAGGACTTGAGGAAGTTGCCGATGCGGCCTATGGCCATTTCCAGGTCATCGACGCGGGGCAAGGTGACTACACGGAAGTGATCGGGCCACGGCCAGTTGAACGCCGTGCCTTGCACCACCAGCAGCTTCTCGGAGAGCAGCAGGTCGAGGACAAATTTTTCGTCGTTGTGGATCGGACAGACCTTCGGGTCGATCTTCGGGAACGCATACAGCGCGCCCATCGGTTTGACGCAACTGACGCCGGGAATATCGTTGAGCAACTCCCATGTGCGGTTGCGCTGTTCCAGCAGACGGCCCTGCGGCAGCACCAGATCGTTGATGCTCTGGTAGCCGCCGAGTGCGGTCTGGATTGCGTGCTGGCTCGGCACGTTGGCGCACAGACGCATGTTGGCCAGCATGTCGATGCCTTCGATGTAGCTCTGCGCGTTGTGTTTCGGCCCGGAGATGGCGATCCAGCCGGAGCGGAAACCGGCCACGCGATAGGATTTCGACAGACCGTTGAAAGTCAGGCAGAGCAGGTCTGGCGCCAGCGAAGCAGTGCAGACATGCACGGCGTCGTCGTACAGAATCTTGTCGTAGATCTCATCGGAGAACACCACAAGATTATGTGCACGGGCGATTTCCAGCATGCCCAGCAGTACTTCTTTCGAATAGACCGCACCGGTCGGGTTGTTCGGGTTGATGATCACCATCGCCTTGGTGTTCGGAGTGATCCTGGCCTTGATGTCGGCCAGGTCCGGGAACCAGTCGGCGCCCTCGTCACACAGGTAATGCACGGCGTTACCGCCGGCGAGGCTGACGGCAGCCGTCCACAGCGGGTAATCCGGGGCCGGCACCAGCACTTCGTCGCCGTTGTTGAGCAGCGCCTGCAGCGACATCACGATCAGTTCGGAAACGCCGTTGCCCAGGTAGATGTCTTCGATGCCGACACCTTCGACCTGCTTCTGCTGGTAGTACTGCATCACCGCCTTGCGCGCGCTGAACAGGCCTTTGGAGTCGCTGTAGCCTTGCGCGGTCGGTAGATTGCGGATCACGTCCTGAAGGATTTCGTCCGGCGCTTCGAAACCAAACGGCGCCGGGTTGCCGATGTTCAGCTTGAGGATGCGCTGGCCTTCCTCTTCCAGTCGTTTGGCGTGCTTGAGCACCGGGCCGCGAATGTCGTAGCAGACGTTGGCGAGCTTGTTCGATTTGCTGAACTGCATGGCGATGTGATCCCGAAAATGAACGATCCAGGCGGCAAATGGACAACCGTACTGGGATTGCAGCGTCTTCGTACAGGCGGAGGTCTGACGCTTTTGCGCTCAGAATCCGTTTGAATGCGCCCGGTCTGGCTGCCAGACTGGCGCGTGACGAGGCGCAATCATACGTGCCGCCCGATCCGTGGAAAAGGTACAGATCGGGCTTTTTCAGCCGCTGAGGTGTGATGATGGAAAAGTTGCAGAAAACCCTGGAAGAGTGGAAGGCCATGCTCGACCCCGAGCAGTACAACGTCTGCCGTCTGAGTGCCACCGAGCGCCCGTTCTCGGGCAAATACAACGACACCAAAACTGACGGTGTCTATCACTGTGTCTGCTGCAACGAGCCGCTGTTCGATTCCCAGACCAAATTCGACTCCGGCTGCGGCTGGCCGAGCTTCTACGCGCCGATCGGCGAAAGTGCGATGACTGAAATCCGCGACACCAGCCACGGCATGATCCGCACCGAAGTGAAATGCGCGCGCTGTGATGCGCACTTGGGCCACGTGTTCCCGGATGGTCCCCCCCCGACCGGCCTGCGTTATTGCATCAACTCGGTGTGCCTGAATCTTGAGCCGCGCGAATAATCGAAACAGGCGACATCACGTCGCCTTTTTAATTGGTTATTAGATTGCGCACAATTCAATTGCTCGTTATGTTTGCGCTTTCCTCACCATTGCGGAGCCGTCTCATGAGTGACAACTTGCTGAATATCCCCTGCACAACCATCAAGGGTGAGCAAAAAACCTTGGCCGATTTCGCCGGTAAAGCCGTGCTGGTGGTCAATACCGCGAGCAAGTGTGGCTTCACTCCGCAATACAAGGGCCTCGAAGAACTCTGGCAGACCTACAAGGACCAGGGGCTGGTGGTGCTGGGTTTTCCCTGCAACCAGTTCGGCAAACAGGAACCGGGTAATGAAGGCGCCATCAGCGAGTTCTGCGAGTTGAATTTCGGCGTCAGCTTCCCGTTGTTCAAGAAGATCGACGTCAACGGCGCCGATGCTCATCCGCTGTTCGTGCAGTTGAAGAAGCGCGCCCCGGGCGTGCTCGGCTCGCAGGGCATCAAGTGGAATTTCACCAAATTCCTGATCGGCAAAGACGGCCAGTTGGTCAAGCGTTTCGCCCCGACGACCAAGCCGCAGGACCTGAGCGCCGAGATCGAAGCGCTGCTGAAATGAGCGTGCCGGTTGATTCGCTGAGGCTCGACAGCCAGTTGTGCTTCAAGTTGTACGCAGCCTCGCGGGCGGTGATCCGTGCCTACAAGCCGATGCTTGATCAGTTGGGCCTGACCTACCCGCAGTATCTGGCGATGCTGGTGCTATGGGAGTGGCAGGACGCGGCACCCGAGCAGCCGACCGTGAAAGCCTTGGGCGAGCGCCTGGCGCTGGACTCAGGGACTTTGACGCCATTGCTCAAGCGTCTTGAGCAGGTCGATCTGGTCCAGCGTCGGCGCTCGGCACGCGATGAACGGGAGGTGCATTTGAGCCTGACAGCTGCCGGACAAGCGTTGCGCGAGCAGGTCGGGCCGTTGAAGGCGCGCCTGCTTTGCGACAGCGGCGTCGATCTCGACCGGCTCAATGATTTACGCGCCGGCCTCGATCACTTGCTCGGGCAGATCAAAGTGCTGTCGTAGTCGGCATCCACTGATCCAGCAACGCCGCGAGTTCTTCACGACGAAACGGTTTGGCCAGGTAGTCGCTCATGCCGGCGGCGCGGCAACGTTCGCGCTCTTCGGACATGGCATTGGCGGTCAGCGCGACAATCGGCAGATTCGGCCAGCGCCCGCTCTGACGAATCTGTCGACTGGCTTCATAGCCATCCATCACCGGCATGTTGCAATCCATCAGCACCAGATCGAAATCGGCAAACTCCAGTTGGTCCAGCGCCTCGGCGCCATGACCCGCTACGACCACATCGCAGCCAAGCTTGCCCAGCATGCCTTTGGCGACCAGTTGGTTGACCGGATTGTCCTCGACCAGCAGCACTTTGCCCCGACGCGCGGACGGCGAGGCGTCCGCTTGCGCTTCGCTGAGGGTGGCGACGTCCGGTTGCAGAATACGCCGCAGGTGCTGGTACAGCGCATTGCGCGCCAGCGGCCGGGCCTGTTGCTGCAGGGGCGCAAGGGCGGCGGCTTCTTCGCTGGGCAGAAAACTGCCGTAAGCCGTCACCAGCAGGATCGGCGCAGTAATATTTGGACGCAGACCGAACAGGCACTCGGGGCAATCAGTGATCAGTACGTCAGGATTGAGGCCCAGCAGCGAATCATCAATGGTGCGCTGCGTGTATTCGAGGCCCCAGACCGGTAAAAGGCTTTTCAGTAATTCAGCCAGACCACTGCTCCCAGCAGTGATCGCGAGAACCTTGCCGCGTAACGGTGCCGGCGCCAGGGCGCGGGTGTGAATGGGCAATGGTAGTTCGGCGCAGAACTGGCTGCCGAAACCACTTTCAGAGCTGATGGTCAGACGGCCCTGCATCGCTTCGCAAAGATTATAGGTCAACGCCAGCCCCAGCCCGGTGCCGCCGTACTGACGAGTGATGCCGGCACCGGCCTGAGTGAACGGCTGGAAGATTTTCACTTGGGCTTCCTGGGCGATACCGATGCCGGTGTCGCAGACGTCGATGCGCACGCCATTTTTGTGCGCCGACAGACGCACATCGACCCGACCGAAGCGGGTGAATTTCAGCGCGTTGGACAGCAGGTTACTGACGATCTGCCGCACTCGGGTCGGGTCGCCCAGCACGAGTGCCGGGAAGTGCGGCTCGATCAGACAGGTCAACTCGACGCTCGGCGCGGCATTCTGCGACAGCAGGTTGGCGGTGTCCTCGATCAGCGAACCAAGGTCGAACGGGATGTTTTCCAGCTCCAGTTGCCCGGCGTCGAATTTCGACAGGTCGAGAATGTCGTTGAGCAACTCCACCAGCACCTTGCCCGAGTCGTGGGCGATCGACAGTTGTTGCTGCTGCTCGGCGTTCAACGGGCCATCCAGCGACAGCGCGATCATTCCCAGCAAACCGTTGAGCGGCGTGCGGATTTCATGGCTCATGTTGGCCAGGAAGGCCGAACGCGCCTCGGCCATGTCCAGTGCAGTGCGGCGCGCCGCTTCCAGTTCTTCGTTGGATTGACTCAGGCGGGTATTGATTGCCTTGAGTTCGGCGGTACGCGCCGAGACGATGTCTTCAAGCTGCGCAAGGTATTCGGTCAGGCGGTTTTCCGCTGTGCGCCGTTGCTGGATTTCGGTGGCGATGTTCTCGAATTGCTGATTGGCAACTTTGACCAGTACGCCGATTTCATCGTTGCCGTGCCCGGCGGGACACTCGAGCGTGGTTGGCTCGGCGCTGCGTGGATCGCGGCCGCTGAGTTCACGGATGACTCGCACCAGTGGCTTGGTCAGCATCACGTAGAACAGCGCCAGCAGAATCCCGGTCAGCAGCAGGCTGCGAGCAAAACCGTTGAGCAGGGTGACTTCCGCGCGGCGCAAAAAGCGACTGCCAAAAGCATAGGTGTCGACTTCCAGTTTCAGCACGCCGAGGGATTCGTTGGGCAGGTGATCGAGGTACAGACGGTCTTCAAAATGACGCTTGGCGCCGAACAGGAAGTCGCTGATCAGTCGATAGTTGCTTTGCAACTCCGGGCGTTTGACGTTGGCCAGCACGGTATCGTTGTTGTCGATCAGTTGCGCCGCGATGATCGCGGGCGAGCGCAGCAGGCCCAGAGTGAGTTCCTGCGCCAGTTCGGCGTCGATGTTGTAGGCAATGCGCGAGGCCGGATTGTGGCTGATTTCGAGTAGCGCGAGGATTTCCCGGTTGATGGAAGCGTCTTCGCTGGCATAATCGATGCCGATCTGCAGCAGACTGAGCAGGGTGCCCAGAATGAACCCGACCAGCACGGTAAGCCTGGCTTGCTTGTAAGACAGCCGGTGGGTGAATTTGATATCCATGGGTTGTTGAACCACTTCCGTTTCCCTTCGCTGCTCAAGCATAGTCGATCATGTATGGATACCGAGGTTCCCGAATCGCCTTGTAACAAGGCTTGGTCGGGCAATTCTATCTGTGCAGGGTCGCTGGATCGTCATCATCACTGTGAAAGTGCCCGAGGAGAAGACGTGGATTCCCGATTGAATGCTTTTCTTGAACGCGCCGAGTCGGTTCTGGCGCGAATCGAACCACTGTTGCCGGCCCCGCGCCCCGTCATTGACTGGAATACTTGTCTGGCGGCGCGCTGGCAGCGTGACGGGCGCAGCGGCTACCTGTTGCCGCTGGAAGTCAGCCTTGACATGCGTCTGTCCGACCTGATCGGTGTCGACCGTCAGTTGGAACAGCTTGGACGCAATACCCGACAATTTCTCGATGGCATGCCGGCCAACCACGCCTTGCTCTGGGGCTCGCGCGGTACAGGCAAATCCTCGCTGGTGCGTGCGTTGCTCGCCGAGCATGCCGGCGCCGGCCTGCGCCTGATCGAGATAGAGCGCGATCACTTGGCTGACCTGCCACGCGTGGTCGAGCAAGTCGCCAAATTGCCGCAACGTTTCGTGTTGTTCTGCGATGACCTGTCGTTCGAATCCGGCGAAGGCGACTACCGCGTGCTGAAAAGCGTGCTCGACGGTTCGCTTGAGCAGGCCCCCGACAACGTCTTGCTGTACGCCACTTCCAACCGTCGCCACCTGGTGCCGGAAAAGGAAAGCGACAATGAAAACTGGAAGCGCGTTGACGGCGAGCTGCACCCGAGCGAAGCAGTGGAAGACAAGATCGCCTTGTCGGACCGTTTCGGTCTGTGGCTGTCGTTCTACCCGTTTACCCAGGAACATTTTCTCAACGTCGTCGAACACTGGATCGGCCAGTTGGCCGCCAAGGCCGGCCTGAGCTGGCAGCGCGACGAAGCACTGGACATCCTCGCCGTGCGCTGGGCCACCGGCCGCGGTAATCGCAACGGACGTTGCGCGTATCAATTCGCCCGCTACTGGGTGGGATTGAAATTGCTGGAGCACAAGGCATGATTGATTTGCAACACAGCGGCCAGGGCCTCGAAGGCTACGGCATGTTGGCCGCGCAACTGGAATCGCTGCTGGCGGACGAGCGCGATTTCATCGCTAATGCCGCGCAGTTTTCCGCGTTCCTGTTCAACCAGCTCGATGATTTGAACTGGGCCGGTTTCTATCTCAATCGCAACGAAGAACTGGTGCTCGGCCCGTTTCAAGGCCAGATCGCTTGCGTGCGCATTCCGTTCGGGCGTGGCGTATGTGGCGCCGCTGCTGCCAGTCTGCAGACCCAGCGCGTCGAGGATGTGCATGCCTTCCCCGGCCACATTGCCTGCGACAGCGCTTCGAACAGCGAACTGGTGGTGCCCCTGGTCAAGGACGGTCGCCTGATCGGCGTGCTCGATCTCGACAGCCCGAAACTGGCGCGTTTCGGTGCCGAAGATCAGACCGGCATCGAGCAATTGGCAGCGATTTTCCTTCGCCTGACCGACTGCTGATCAGCCGCCGAGGCCAGCCTTGTGCAACAGGCTGGCCGTATCCACGTCGTCGATTTGCGCGGGATCGAGAAACCGCGTCGCGTACTGCATGTACACCCCCTCGTTGATGAACAGGCCGAACAGGGGCGCATCAATGTGCGCTTCCCGGCACATGGTCGCCATGATGCCCAACGCCTCGCTCAACGATTTGGCTTTCTTGTAGGGGCGATCGGCGGCGGTCAGCGCTTCGAAAATATCGGCAATCGCCATCATCCTTGCCGGCAGGCTCATCTCCTCGCGTTTCAGTCGTTTCGGGTACCCCGTGCCGTCCATTTTTTCGTGATGTCCACCAGCGATCTCGGCAATGCTGTCGAGGTGGCCGGGGAAGGGCAGGTGGCTGAGCATCATGATCGTCTGCACCATGTGATGGTTGATGATGTAGCGCTCTTCGCGGGTCAGCGTGCCACGTGCAATCTTCAGGTTGTACAGCTCGCCGCGGTTGTACTTGTAGGCGGGCACATCGAGTTTGAAGCCCCAGGGATTGTCCTCCGGGATCAGCTCGTTCTGGTCGCGCTCGATCAGGTGCTCGGGTTTGTCGCTCAGCAGTCTTTCGCTGACTGGCAGAGTCGGCGCCGGTGTTTTTGCCTGGCGACGGTTTTCTTCCCACGACACACCGAGGCGATCGTCGAGTGTGCGCAGCCAGGTGCGCTTCGCGACTTGGTCAAGGCGTTGCAGATCGGTCTCGGCCATGGCCTCGCCACCGAGATTGCAACGGGCAACGAAGGCGAAGTCGTCGTCGAGCATCTGTAGCTCGCTATCACGCGCGCGGGCCAGCGCAGCCTCATCCGCACCGCTCGCCAGTGTCTGCCAATAGCTGATCCACACGTCACGCTTGAGCACTTCGAAGCGGGTGCGGATCTCATGGATGCGGTCGTTGATGGTCTCGAGCTTGGTAGCTTTGTCGACCACATACTCGGGCGTCGTGATCTTGCCGCAGTCGTGCAGCCACGCGGCGATGTGCAAGGCCTCCCACTCATCTTCACTGGGTTGATAGGCGCTGAACGTCGGCTCTTCGCTGGCGGCAGCGGCCTGGGCGAGCATCAGCGTCAGCTCCGGTACCCGCTGACAATGACCCCCGGTATACGGACTCTTGGAGTCGATCGCACTGGCGAGCAATTGAATGAAGGCATCGAGCAGTTGCTTCTGCCGAGCCTGCAGGCGCTGGCTTTCGATACTGACTGCCGCCGCACCGGACACCGCCTGCAGGAAGGCGATACGGTCGGGCCGCACCTTTTCCAGATCGCTCGGCGCGCCGCTGTCATTGACCAGCAGAACCAGCAGGCCGATGGTTTCGTCATGCTGGTTGTGCAGGCGGATACCGATCAGGTGGATGCGCGGTGATTCCATGGCCAGCAGGATTTTCTGCAGGTCGCCCGCCTGATCGAAGCCCAGATGGCTGACTGTACTGTTGGCGCTGGCCAGTTGTTCAAACCACGCCGGCGCGGTTTCATGCAGCTCACGTCCCTGAATGTCGAACGCCTCCAGCGCCTGCGGCACGCCGTCGATCACCAGCCCATAAGGTTCCATGCGCGCACCATCGGCTTCACGCAGATAGATCAGACCGGCCTGCGCCTGAGCGATCTGCACGGTTTCGAACAGCACGCGTTCGAGCAGCGGAGCAAAACGCGTTTCGGCGCACAGGCTGTCGGTGATGCGGAAGAAACTTCCCAGCGTCTCTTTCATCCGCGCCATTGACAGGCCCAATTGATCGACCTCCAGCACGGGAGAGCGTCGGGTCAGCGGGAAGCTGAAATCGAAACTGCGAATGGCGTCGGCTTCCTTGACCAGGCCAAGCAGCGGTTTGACCAGAATTCGCGAAATCACCCAGCCCAGGGGCAGGCACAGCAACAGGATGGCCAGGGTAATCAGCGCGCCCTGCCAACGCATGCGAAATGCATCCACCAGCAACTCGTCTTCAGGCACCAGCAGCGCCAGTTGCAAACCCTTAGGCCCGCCTTCCTCAATGCGGGTGCGTGCGACGATCCATTGCCGATCGTTGACCTGCAGACGCTTGCCGATATCTTTGGAGGTGAGCAATGCGTTCAGCTCTGGGCTGAGATCGGCCGCTCTGGCCAGCCGCGCGCTGCGGTCGTCAACGATCAGGCGATTGCTGTCAAGGTAGGCCACGGCATTGCCGTCGGTGTCGTACAAGGCGATTTCCGTCGAATGCGTTACCCGGTGCTTGCCCAGGGCGGTGGAGAGCGAAGCGAGGGTCAGATCGGCGCCAATCACGGCGTTCTCGCCGCTGCGTCGCGCCAGCGTGGTGCCGACATTGTGAGTGGAGAAAAACAGGTAAGGTTCGGTGGTGATCTGCCCGGCCTGTTGCAGAGCATCGCTGAACCATTTGCGGCCGCGCGGATCGTAGGGCTCCTCTGGATGATCGCGGCGGCTGAGCAGCGTCAGCGCCAGATCAAAGAACATCGACTGCGAGCGTACGGCACCCTGCGGGTCGTGTTCGATGCTCCAGACTTGATAGGCCGCCGCTTCCGGCGCCTGAACCTGTACTTTGAGGGCCGGGGTGCGCAGTGCCCGCACCATGAAAAAATCGCCATTGGCATAACCCAGATACAGCGAAGCCAACGCCGGGTTGTCGACCAATGACTGGCTGAACGGCTTGAGCAAGGGCAGGCGATGTTCAAGTTCGGCAGACTGGGCCGCCGGGGTGTCTGCCAGCAGGCTCAACAGGTGGCGGATCGGCTGATAGGTCGCCTGCAGGTCATCACGCACATCCTGTTCGATGCGATCGAACAGAGTCTCGCTGCTCGACAGGATGATTTGCGTGGTCTGGTGATAATTGAACAGGCCCAGCACCACGCCTGTGAGCAACAAGAGAAAGGTGAACATGACGCTGATGTGCACGTGCAGCGGCAACTGGCGTTGCTCGGGGCGCAGTGGGCTTTGCATTGCAGGCTCTCCAGAATGTTTAACTCACTGCTCAGCGCCCAAGCATAGTCAAGACTCGCTCACTGTGCCTTGATCGGTCAGCGCCAGTTGCTGCTGCAGGGCCTGCTCCAGTTCGAGCATTGCCTGGCTGGTTGCCGCCCAACGGCGGGCAATCTCCTGTGATGCGAGCACTTGCTGGCAAGCTTGCTCAAGGGCATCGCAACATTCGATCAACCGAGAAGCCTGCGCGATGCGTGCCGCGCCCTTGATCTTGTGCGCGACCACGGCCAATGCTTCGCGATCATCTTCGGGCGACAGAGTGATCAGTTCATCGCGGTCCAGGCGGCTGCTCCTGAGCAGTTCCACCAGCATGCGTCGGGTTTGCGCGGGATTGTTGCCGGTCAGCAGGCTCAGACTCTGCAGGTCGAACACTGCGGGAGAGGCCGGCGTGATGCCATCGATCCACTGCGCGAGCAAGGTCAGGCTTAACGGCTTGAACAGGCAGTCATTCATGCCGGCGAGTTTGCAGCGCCGGACTTCTTCGGGCTGGGCATTGGCGGTGAAGCCCAGCACGGTGCACGGCGGGCGGCGGTTTTGCAGTTCAAGCTGGCGAATCCCGCGAGTCATTTCATAGCCGTTCATCATGGGCATGTTGCAGTCGACGATCACCAGATCGAAATGATCGGCCTTCCAACGCTCAAGGCCGCTGCAGCCGTCCTCGGCAACGCTGAACCGATGGCCGAGAAATTCGAGCTGCTGGCACATCAGCAGGCGGTTGGCGGGGTGGTCGTCGACAACGAGTATGTGTAACGGCGTTGTCGCGGGCTTGATCAACGGTTCGCTTTTGGGTGGATTCGCCTTTGCCGGCTGGCTGTCCAGTGGCAGCGAGACGCAGACCTGAGTACCGATGCCGGGCTGGCTGCTCAACTGCAGTTGTCCGCCCATCATTTCGCACAGGTTGCGACTGATGACCAGTCCCAGCCCGGCGCCATTTTTCGCCTGGCGGCTGCCGTTTTCCGCCTGCGAGAAAGGTTCGAACAGGCGCTGTTGATCTTCAGCGCTGATGCCTGCGCCACTGTCCTGCACGGTCAACTGCATCAACGCTCGTCCAGAGCCGTCTGCCGAGATCAGTTCGAGGGTGATCCTCACGTGGCCATATTCGGTGAACTTGATTGCATTGCTGACCAGATTCGACAGCACCTGCTTGAAACGCAGCGGATCCAGATGCACGTCCACGGCCGGGTTTGGCGGGTTGAAAACCACTTGCAAAGCGAGGTTTTTCTGCCGGGCAAGGCCGTCGAAGATGCGCGCAACGGACGTCACCGTATCCACCAGATTGATCCATTCCGGGCACAGGCTCAGGCGACCCGATTCGATGCGAGCGATGTCGAGAATATCGCCGATCAGGCCCAGCAGATCCTTGGCCGAATGATAGGCCGTGTCGATTGAGGCGCGATCCGGATGCCGCGGTTCAATGCGTCTGAGGGTCAGTTCGAGCATGCCGATCACGGCGTTCATCGGAGTACGGATTTCGTGGCTCATCGTCGCCAGAAAGGTGCTCTTGGCCCGGTTCGCCTCGTCGGCCTGCTCCTTCGCCGCGCGCAGTTCTTCAAACAACTGACGGCGCTCACTGATGTCGACCCAGCCGCCGATGATCCCCTGAACGGCGCCGCTGGAGTCGCGATAGGGAAGAATCCAGTGATAGATGGTCAATCGCCGGTTGCCGATGTGCAGGGGCCGATCGAGTACCAAGGGTGTGCCTTCGGCGATGACTCTCTGGTAATCGGCCTGGAAAGCCTGAGCTTCGAAGACATTGCTCAGCGTGCCCTGTATGACATCTTTGCCAATGATGTCCTCGCGCTTGGCGTTGAATGCTTCCAGATAACTGTCATTGCAACTTTGCAGCAGGCCCTGTCGATCCCGTACGTAGATCGGGTGCGGCGTGCCGTTGACGAGCGAACGCATGAATTCCAGTTGATCGTTCAGCGCGCGCTCGGCGGCCTGGCGCTGTTTGATCTGATGGCGCATGTAAGCGTTCCAGGTCAGTAACAGAATCAGGATCAGGCCGGCGGCGGCAATGACCTGATAGAACAGGCGCTGGTAGTTTTGCCAGATGTTTTGTGACGCCGTGGAATAACCGCGCCAGCGGCCGTTGATCACTCCGAGCTCCTCGGGAGCGATGCTCAGCAGTGCCTTGTTGATGATCGAGGCCAGCTCGGTGTTGTCACGCGCGGTCGCCAGCGAGAAGGCCGCCTGACTGGTGCCAATCGTGGTGGTGATTTGCAATGGCTGATCAAAGATGCGCGATGAAATGAAGTAGTTGGCGATCACCAGGGAATTGACGGCCCCGTCGACATGGTTACCGGCAAGCATCGACACGGCGCTGAAAGTATCGGGCGTTTCGATCAGTTCGATGCGCGGGAAATTCTCGTGCAAGTAAGCGACCAATGGATTGCCTTTGGCGATCGCCAGTCGCTTGCCTTTGAGTTGAGCCAGGTTGGTCGGCCCATCGGCGCTTTTGCGCGTCAGCAGCACATAGGAATTTTCCAGGTAGGGGCGGCTGAAACTCAGGGTTTTCTCTCGTTCAGCGCTTGGCAGCAGCGCAGCGATCAGGTCGGCTTTGTGGTTGTCGATCTGCCTGATCATTTCCGCATCGTTGCGACTGCGCTGAATCTCGAAACGCAGGCCCGTACGCAAGCGGATCAGTTCGAGCAGATCGGCGCTGATGCCGCGAAAGCTTCCCGCGCTGTCGAAGAACGTCAGCGGCGCATAGGCCTCGTTGACCACCACGCTGACGATGGGATGGCGCTTGAGCCACGTCTGTTCGCGTTCGGTCAGTTGCAGTTTTTTATCAGTGAGCAACATGTCGCTGCCAGCGCTCCAGCGCTTGGCGATGTCGTCGCGCTGGCCGCTTGGCACCGCATTGAGCACGGCGTCGATGATGCCCAGCAATTGCGGATTGCTGTGCCGGACGGCAAAGCTGAAGCCTTGCGCTTCCTGTTTGCCGAAATTGGCCATGCGCACATTGTTCAGATAACCCTTGTTGATCATGTAGTGGGTGGAAAGGGTGTCGCCGAGAAATACATCGGCCTGATCGAAGGCGACGGCGTTGATGGCGTTCTGATAAGAGGGATAGCAGGTGATCAGTGCCTTGGGATACAGCGCTTTGATCTCAGGCAGCGGCAGGTAGTGATAAACCATGCTCAGGCGCAGGCCGGCCAGACCTTCGGTCAAAGAGCGGGTTTCATCCTCGCGAGTCACCAATACCGGCTGATCGACCGCGTAAGGACTGGAGAGGGCAAGATTGGCGTTCCCTGCTTCGTAGCCGTTGGCTGTGCCAAGCAGGTCGATCTGCCCATCGACCAGGGCGCGAATCGCTGCTTCGCGAGAGGGAAAGCGTTGTACCCTGATCGGCAAACCGCTGACCTTGCCGATGATGCCTGCGTAGTCGGCTGTCAGTCCTTCATATTCCTTGCCACTGGCGGTCATGTCGAAGGGCGGGTAGTCAGGTGCGGAAGTGCCCAATACCAATTCGCTGCGATCCTGCAGCCACTGCCGTTGCGATGGTTGCAGAGTCACTGCAATGTTTTCACTTGCCGACCGGCTGAGCAGGGCGTAATCCGACGGCGAGCCTGGCGCGGCATTGGCGCTCAGGCACAGAGCTGCGCTCAAGGCAATCAAGTAGTCCTTTAAACGGCTGGGCATGCGGAATCTCACACGAGTGCGTTGCGTTTGGCCATCTCGATAAGTTCTACAAGTGATCTGACCTTGAGCTTTTGCATCAGGCGCTTTTTGTAGGTGCTTACGGTCTTGTTACTGAGAAACATACCCTGGGCAATTTCCTTGTTGGTGCGGCCCTGAGCAAATAACTGCAATACCATCAGTTCGCGATCATTAACGGATTTGAACAGTTCAAGTTCTGCGTATCGGATGTCGTCATTGCGCACCGGATTGAGCGCCTGACTGGGAAAATAGTTGTAGCCGGATAATACCGCCTTGATTGCGCTGACCAGCTCGCTCAAGTCTTCCTGCTTGCAGACATACCCTGATGCACCGGACTGCATGCAGCGAATACCGAACAGCGTGGGGCACTGCGCGGTCAGAATCAGAATCTTGAAGTTTGAACCCATGGTGTTGAAGCGCGCCAGTACTTCGAGGCCGTCCAGCTTGGGGATGCTGACATCGAGAATGACCAGGTCAGGCATGCATTCACGCACCATCTGCATGGCATCGACACCGTTATCAGTCTCGCCGACGACCTTGTAGCCTTCATGTTCCAGGAGCATTCGCACGGCGAGGCGGATCACCGGATGATCGTCCACGATAAAAACGGAGTTCATAAATAGAGTCCCATGCAAGCATGAATAAAGCGCGCACCTTAGCTCAGATGAATGAGCACTCGCATGGACTGGTAGTGTCGCGACTACGTTATCGGATTAATCCTACGCGCAATAAGGAAATGGACTACGTTGAAATTAGGTTTGACGTAAGGAAGCACGGGTATGCAATAGACAGGAGGCAGAAATTATTCGAAGACCAATCTTGAACTCCGATTATTTGCTGGCGTTTAAATGATGTTTGTTTCTGATGGTTATTTTCTCGTATTGCAGAGTTCAGGGCAGTGTTATCTGAACAGTTAGAAAAGCGCGTTATAACGTTCGTGGCGAGGAAACCGCAGGATATCCGGCCGGCCTGACGACGGCCGGCTGAATTCGGGGCGCTCAATGACTCGAGCGCCCGGTCATTTCCAATGCCATGTCACTTGCGTAACTGTCGGTCATGCCGGCGATGAAATCGATCATGCGCAGAAACGAGCTGTGCAGCGAGCCCTGTGGATCCGGCGCGTTGTTGCCGAGCAGGTCGAGAATGCGCCGGCTCTTGAACGACGGGGTACGGCCGTTGTGCTGTTCCAGCGCGGCGCCGCAGAACGAATTGAGCAGGATCTCCAGCGTCGTGTAAGCGCCGATTTCATGCAGCGTCTTGCGTTTGTCCTGGAAAATTTTCTTGCGCGCGATGTCCTTGGCGTTCAACACGCAACGTTTCGCCGGCCCGTGCATGTGTTCGACCAGATCGCCGTGTAGGGTGCCGGCAAGCAGGGCATCCTGCTGTTCGACAAACGCCCGCGCTGCTGCGTTGGTCAGGTGCTCGATGGCTTTGCCGCGCAGGATCGCGAGCTTGCGCCGGCGGGAATCCTGCGGGCCGAGCTGGCGATAGGTTTCCGGCAAGTCGTCACCGACCAGACCGAGCAGCAGCGACTCGACTTCGGCGTAGTCGAGCAGCTCCATTTCCAGACCGTCTTCCAGATCGATCAGGGCGTAGCAGATGTCATCGGCCGCCTCCATCAAATAGACCAGTGGATGGCGTGCCCAGCGCTGGTCTTCAAGCTGCGGCAGGCCGAGCTTGTGCGCAATCTGTTCGAGCAGCGGCAGTTCGCTCTGATAACAACCGAATTTATGTTTCTTGTAGCCGAGGGAGTCAGCATGGCGCGCAGTCCACGGGTACTTCAGATAGGTCCCCAGCGTCGCATAGGTCAGGCGCGTGCCGCCATCGAACTGGTGATATTCCAGCTGCGTCAGCACGCGAAAACCTTGAGCATTGCCCTCGAAATTCAGAAAGTCACCGCGCTCGGCCTCGCTCATGCCGTCCAGCCAGCCGCGCCCGGCCGCTTGTTGAAACCAGTGGCGGATGGCGTCTTCGCCGGAATGGCCAAAAGGCGGGTTGCCGATGTCGTGAGCCAGGCAGGCCGATTGCACCACCATGCCCAGGTCGGCGGGGTCGCACCAGTCTGGCAGCGCGTTGCGCAAGGTTTCACCGACACGCATGCCCAGAGAGCGGCCGACGCAGCTGACTTCCAGCGAGTGGGTCAGGCGGGTGTGAATGTGATCGTTGCTGGTGACCGGGTGCACTTGGGTCTTGCGCCCGAGGCGGCGGAATGCGCCGGAGAAAATGATGCGGTCATGGTCTTTGTGAAACGGGCTGCGGCCGAGTTCTTGCGGGCTGTGCAGCGGCTTGCCGAGACGTTCGCGGTTGAGCAGGGTAGGCCAATCCAAGGCTGGTTCTCTCCGTCTGGTGACTGATCGCCCTAGCTTCCCGGTTCGGCCCCGTGCCTGCAAGCAGAACTACAGGCCCGCCGCATCGATATCGATCAGC
Organism: Pseudomonas sp. TSRC2-2; assembly: GCF_049897785.1. NCBI lineage: Bacteria > Pseudomonadati > Pseudomonadota > Gammaproteobacteria > Pseudomonadales > Pseudomonadaceae > Pseudomonas > Pseudomonas sp. TSRC2-2. The sequence goes on along the minus strand of NZ_JAFCWZ010000011.1, from coordinate 70,173 downwards.
AACAGCCGTTCGCCGTTATCGAAGAACTGCCCGGCAGTCAGGCAATACTGGTTACTGGTGGCGTCGCGGTAGGTGCTCGACAGGGTCAGGCGGCGTTCTTCCCAGCCTTCAGCGAGCAGATGATAAAAGTAAGGTCGCCACGACCAGTTGTGCCCCAAGTAGCTATCATCGGCGAACCAGCCGTCCTGACGCCATTCCAGGTTGGGGGTCAGTTGCGTGCCATGGCGGTCGCACTGATAAAAACGCAGCAGCCACGGAAACAACTGCAAATGTGGCAATGCGCTGAGCGGTGCGCGGGCCTGCGCCCACTGCTGCAGGATCGCCATCAGCTCGCTGAGCTGCCGACGCATTTGCATCAGCCGTCCTCGCTCGCCGAGCTTCTGCATCACATAGCGCTGCCGCAACTGAGCGAAACGCTCGACGAAAGCATCCGTAGCGAAGAACTCTTCCTGCGCCCGGGCGAAGAGAAAACCTTGCACGTAGCGCGAGCCGCATTCCAGCGCGAAATTCAGCTGCGCTTCGGTTTCAACGCCTTCAGCGATGATCCAGCAGCCGGTTTTCTCGGCCATCTGCGCAAGCGCTTTGACCACATCGCTGCTCGGCCCGCCCAGAGCCGCTGCCTGGAACAGACGCATGTCGAGCTTGAGAATGTCCGGTTGCAGGGCCAGCACCCGATCCAGCTGTGAGTAGCCGGCGCCGAAATCGTCGATGGCTATTCTCGCTCCCGCGTCGCGGTAGCGCGTGACCACGTGCGCCAAGCGTTCGCTGTTACCGCCTAACTCAGTGATCTCGAACACAATCCGCTGCGGATCAACCTGGTGTCGCGCCAACTGCTTGAGACTGGGCAAGGCCTGGTCGACGCGCAGGCGGCTGATCCAGCGAGGTGACATGTTCAGACTGAGAAACCACTCCGCCGGAGCTTCATGCAGGCGGCTAAGGGCATTATCGCGGATCTGCCGATCAAGCCGGCGCAAGGCGGTGGCCGAGGTGCGTGGATCGGCGAACAACGGCCCGACCGAGGTTAGTTGACCATCGCTCTGGCGCAAGCGGCCGAGTGCTTCAACGCCTGCAATACGTCCGGTGGCGGTATCGATGAAAGGCTGAAAGCAGGCGAGCGGTTGCCCGTCGATCACGGCAAATCCTTAATCTTGTTTTTCGGTTGGCCGCGTCCGCCGGATAGGCACGCGGGATTGAATCTCCCGATAAGGAGATTCATCCCGGCGCTATTGCAAGAATGTAGCCAGAGGGACGGTTCAGCGTTTACCCGAGCTGTGCATGACCACTCTGATCAGCGGCACAAGCGTCGTGCCCAGGCGCAACAGTCGAGTCAGACCGCCACCGCCGGTGCGTTTCGAGCCTTTGCCAGTAAGGAAACCCAGCAGCGTTACGGCCGCCACGCCCCACAATGGCGCATGCTTGAGGCCGAAACCGTCCTGGACGTTCTGCTTCATGCCGCGCATGCGCTGCAAGGGTTGCAAGACCTGCGCGGTTTCGTGGCGGATTTCCTGTCGGTGCATTTCCATGCGCAGGCGGATCAGTGCCTTGCGCATTTCCCGACGGGAGCTGTTGTGCGGAAGTTCAGGCAGGCTCATGGCAGCAGGCGCTCCCGGTCGTTGGCCAGCTCTTCAAGCGTGCCGTGGAAAGGCGAGGACTCATCGAAAATCGCCGCTTTGAGGCGCAGGCCGCAGAAGATCGACGCCAGCGTATAGAAAACGCAGAGGCCGATGATCGCTGCCAGGCGATAGGTGTCCCAGAAGATGATCATCACCAGCGTCGACAGACCTACCAGCAACAGCAGGGCAAACACCAGCGCCAGGCCGGCGAACAGCAGCAGGCTGACGGTGCGTGATTTCTGCTCCTGCAATTCGATGCCGAACAGCTCGACATGACTGTGCAGCAGGCCCAGAACGGCAGCGCCGAGGCGACGCGTGGAGGAGGCGGTGCCCTCAGTCGGGCCGGATTCTCCGATCGACATGATCAGCGCCGAGTTGCCAGCAGGCCAATCAGAAAGCCGACGCCGGCCGCGATGCCCACCGACTGCCATGGGTTGGCCGACACATAGTCTTCAGTAGCGGTGACGGCCGCCTGGCCGCGCTCGCGCAGTGTGTCTTCAGTCACTTTCAAGGTTTCCCGGGCGCGCAGCAGGCTGTCGTGAATCTGGGCACGCAGCTCATCTGCCTGATCGCCAGCGAGGGTCTTGGTGTGTTCGAGCAGGCGTTCTGTGTCGCTAACCAGAGTCTGGAAGTCGTTCATCAGGATTTCTTGAGCAGTCTTTGCCTTGATGCTGGCCATTGATGGATCTCCGTAGGTGGCTTTGAAGCGTTCGAGTATGAGCCTTGCGTGAAGGTTCAGTGCAAATGCCTGGTACAACTTTTGCTGTGTCGTGGTGCGTTGCTCGGTATACGTGCGCTGTTGCCGGGCGTCCCGGCAGAAAACTCTAATTCATTTACTCGCGATTCGTGACCGGACATCGAACTGTGCGCCAAATCAGTTCATCGACTCTGCCGTTGAATGACTGCCGGGTTCCTCATTTGGTGCAAGACAGGCCGGCATGAACTGCTTTGGTGCCCTTTTAGGCTTTCAGGTCTGCCTCCACATGGAAAATCTGCAAACTGCTGTAGACACGCTGGTTCACAGCTCCAACACGTTGTTCATTCTGATTGGCGCGGTGATGGTGCTGGCGATGCACGCCGGTTTCGCCTTTCTGGAAGTCGGCACGGTCCGACAGAAGAACCAGGTCAACGCACTGTCGAAAATCCTCAGCGATTTCGCTGTCTCGACCCTGGCGTATTTCTTTATAGGCTATTGGATCTCCTATGGCGTCACCTTCATGCAATCGGCTTCGGTGCTCGCTGCCGATCATGGTTATGGACTGGTGAAGTTTTTCTTCCTGCTGACCTTCGCTGCGGCGATCCCGGCAATCATTTCCGGCGGCATTGCCGAGCGTGCGCGTTTCGTCCCGCAATTGTGTGCGACGGCGCTGATCGTGGCGTTTATCTACCCGTTCTTCGAGGGCCTGGTCTGGAACGGCAACTTCGGTTTGCAAAGCTGGCTGGCGGAGCAGTTTGGCGCCACGTTCCATGACTTCGCCGGCTCGGTGGTGGTGCATGCCATGGGCGGATGGCTGGCACTGGCCGCAGTGTTGTTGCTCGGGCCGCGCAATGGTCGTTATCGCGATGGGCGTCTGGTCGCGTTCGCGCCGTCGAGCATTCCATTTCTGGCATTGGGCTCGTGGATCCTGATTGTCGGCTGGTTTGGCTTCAACGTGATGAGCGCGCAGACGCTGCAAGGTGTCAGTGGCCTGGTCGCGGTCAACTCGCTGATGGCCATGGTCGGCGGCACCGTCGCCGCGTTGATCGTCGGGCGCAATGACCCGGGCTTTCTGCACAATGGCCCGTTGGCCGGTCTGGTGGCGATTTGTGCAGGGTCCGATCTGATGCATCCGGTCGGCGCGCTGGTGACTGGCGCAATGGCTGGAGTCCTGTTTGTCTGGTGCTTTACCGCTGCCCAGGTCAAATGGCGCATCGACGATGTGCTGGGTGTCTGGCCGTTGCATGGCTTGTGTGGCGTGTGGGGCGCAATTGCCTGCGGCATCTTTGGCCAGACCGCTTTGGGTGGCCTGGGCGGGGTCAGCCTGATCAGCCAGATGATCGGCACTGCGCTCGGCGTCGTGGTGGCGCTGATCGGCGGCTTCGTCGTCTACGGCGCGATCAAGGTTCTGCATGGACTGCGCCTGAGTCAGGAACAAGAGTATTACGGCGCCGACCTGTCGCTGCACAAGATCGGCGCGGTGAGTCAGGACTAGATTTCCTCATCACTGGCTCCGGGGTAGAAACCATGGAGCAGGCGATAGCGATCAATGCGCACCTGATCGACTTTCTCCTGCACCTGATGCGCGGGCAGGCCAAGCATGATCAGCGCGTGTGAAGCGAGCATCAGGCTCGATTCAAGGAGCTCCGGCACCACCTCGGTGGCGCCGGCAGCTCTGAGCTCTGCCGATTGGCTGTCGTCACGCGTGCGCACCAGAATCGGCACCTGTTGATTGAGTCGGCGGGCTTCACGAAGAATACGCAACGCCACATCACTTTGATCCACGGCAATCACCAGCAGCCTGGCGCGCAACAGGCCAACGGCAGTCAGCAGATCGCCACGCGCCGAGTCGCCGTAATGCACGTCGCTTTCCGCGGACGCGGCTTCCTGTACCCGCACCGGGTCGTTGTCCAGCGCAACATAGGCTTGGCCCGCGTTGCCCATGAAGCGCCCGATGGACTGGCCGACGCGACCATAGCCGCAGATCACCACATGTTGGTCGAGATCGGCGTTGAGGGCGCTGATCTGCTCGATCTGCGCCTCCTCATTGGGCTTGCGGTGCAGCGCAGCGGCAATGCGCGGCGCCGCGCGAAGCAGCAGCGGCGTGAGCAGCATCGAACAGAACGTCGCCGCGAGCAGCAGTGCCCCCGGTTCGGCCGGCAGCAGGCTGTTCTGCTGCATCTGCGCCATCAAGGCAAAACAGAACTCGCCGCCCTGGGCCAGGGCCAGACCGCTGCGCCATGCGGTTTCACTGTCACTGCCGCGCCACTTCACCAGCAGCGCCACCACGATGCCTTTGATCAGCATCAGGCCGAGGGTCAAGGCGACGATCATCAGACTGTGACTGACAAACAATTGCAGGTCGATCAGCATGCCAATGCTGACGAAGAACACTCCGAGCAGGATGTCGCGGAACGGCCGGATGTCGGCTTCGATCTGGTGCCGGTAGTGGCTTTCACCGAGCAACATGCCGGCGAGGAAAGCGCCGAGTGCAGGCGACAGGCCCAACAAGTGCGTGAGCCAAGCGGTAAGCAACACGATCACCAGCGCCAGCAGGACGAACAGCTCCGCCGAGCGCGAGGCCGCCACTTCATGAAACAGCCGTGGCAGCAACCAGCGACTGGCGAGCAGCAGGCCGAAGAACAGCACCACGGTTTTGCCCAGGGTCAAAGGCAAGGCCCAATACCAGGCCTGCTCGCTGGTACCGGCGAACACTGGCACCAGCGTCAGCAGCAATACCGCCACCACGTCCTGAAACAGCAGCACGCCGACCGCGTTCTGGCCGTGGCTGCTGAACACTTCACCGAGACTGCCCAGCTCCTTGGTCACAATCGCCGTGGATGACAGCGATAAACCGGCACCGAGCAACAACGCCGACATGAGCGGCATGCCCAGCCCCATCAACAGTGTACCGAGCAACGCTGTGCTGATCAGTACTTGCTGACTGCCCAGGCGAAACACCACCTGACGCAACGCAATCATTTTCGACAGGGAAAACTCCAGGCCCAGCGAAAAAAGCAGAAATACCACGCCCAGTTCGGCGACATCGGGCAGGTGTTCGCTCTCGTTGACCCAATCGAATGCGTTCGGCCCGACCAGCAATCCCACGCACAGGTAACCCAGCACCGGCGGCAGTCGCAGGCGCCGGAACAGAGCAATCACCACCAGGGACGAGGCGAGGATGATCAACAGATTTGCAAACACGGGACACTCCGCTGTCAGGGCGTTGGCCTCTGAAGCGTAGAGGCAAAAAGTCCGCGAGGATGACGCAATTGCAATTTGCGCCGAATGATTTGCGTCAGGATTTTGCGTCGACAGGGTGGCGGCCTTCGGGCGGCGGTGGGTCGACGAGGGTTCGGGGGCGTCCTAGAATGGGCTCACTTGTTTTCCGGTAACGCCATCATGCCTCCTGAATGTCAGCTGTTCGGCACCCTTGGGTGTCATCTGTGTGAAGTCGCCGAAGCCGAGCTGATGCCCTTCGTCGAGCATGGTCTGCTGGTTGAACTGGTGGATATCGCCGAAGATCAATCGCGGTTCGAAAAGTACAGTTTGCGCATTCCGGTACTACGCCGGGTCGACACTGGCGCAGAGCTGGATTGGCCTTTCAGTGCAGACGAGATCGTGGCGTTTTTACGCTGACGCGAATCTGTCGCCGTTATTCCGCTGGTCGCAGCAACCCATCGTTGCGTTGGCACTCGCTGGCTTCTTCGGTTACTGTATGTCCATACAGCAATCGAGTCAGAGGGATGAACCGTGGTCAATGTCGAACAGTTGAAGAGCAGCGTTAACCGGATGTCGGTCGACGTGGTGCGCGAGGCCGTCCTCGAATTGCGCCTGGACGGGCTGGTCACGGAAGGCAAGACGCCGTTCAACAAACTGCATTTCAATACCTGCTTTGCCGAAATCGAAGCCTTGTTTCAGCGCGCCGGTTACCACAAGCAACTGGATGTGGTCGGTTATCAGGGCCTGTTGTACGCGTTGTACGATCCGGGGCGCTGGGAGGCGGTCGATGTCTTGCGCTGGCTGAAAGAGTTCACCGAAGCGGCGGCGCTGAAATCGATTCCGGCTTGATGAAACTGCGCTAGGTGGCTGTGCCTCGGTGTTGGATAATGCCGCCCTGCACTGAGGATTTCCGTTTCTTATGTCCACATCCGGTTTTAACGCTGCGCAAAATCAGGCCAGCACGCTCTACTTGCCGCCCGGTTCCTGGCTGACGGTATTCGATTGCTTGTGCGAGCACTTCAGGGCCATAGGCCGTGACCAGTGGCTCGACCGGATTGCTCGGGGCCGTGTACTGGATGCACAAGGCCAGCCGATTACGCTGGACTTGCCGTACAAGGAAGGCCTGCGCATTCATTACTTTCGTGAAGTACCGGACGAAAAACCGATCCCGGTGGTCGAATCGATTCTCTACGCTGACGAACATCTGGTGGTGGCCGACAAACCTCACTTTCTACCCGTGACCCCGGCCGGTGAGTACGTCGAACAAACCCTGCTGCGGCGGCTGATTCGCCGGCTGGACAATCCGCATCTGGTACCACTGCACCGGATCGATAGGCACACCGCCGGACTGGTGATCTTTTCGGCCAATCCGCAAACCCGCTCGGCCTATCAGTCATTGTTTCCGACCCGGCAGATCGACAAGCGCTACGAAGCGATTGCCCCGGCGCTGCCTGAGCTGAATTTCCCGTTGGTGCACAAGAGCCGGCTGGTCGATGGCGAGCCGTTCTTCCGCATGCATGAAGGGCCGGGCGCGAGCAATACCGAAACGGCGGTCGAGGTACGCGAGAAAAACGGCGACCTGTGGCGCTACGGCCTGTTTCCGGTGACCGGCAAGAAGCATCAGTTGCGTGTGCACATGACGGCGTTGGGCGCGAGTATCTGCAACGATCCGTTTTATCCGACTGTGTTGAAGGATGTCGTGGACGACTACGCCAATCCCTTGAAGCTGCTTGCGCAAGGCCTGCGGTTTGTTGACCCGGTGACGGGTGAGTTACGGGAGTTCGAAAGCCGGATCACCTTGCAATGGTGATAACCGTTGTACGTTTGCTGCGCGCATGAAAAAGCCCGCATGGCAATGCGGGCTTTTCTGTATCCGGTAACGACCCGGAGCCTTACAGCTCTTTGACGGTACGAACCTGATCCTTGTTGATGCGGGTCTCTTTGCCGTCCAGCTGCTGGAACTCGTAGAAGCCCGAATCATCATCGTATTTCGGGGTGTCGACGGCCTGGATTTCGCGACCGTCATTCAAGGTGATCACTGTCGGCGAGGAGCAACCGGCGAGGGTTGCCAAGCCCAGTGCGAGCATGAAAGTGGCGAGGGTCCGTTGAGTCATGAGTGTGTCTCCGAATGGGAAATCTTCTGGTTACTGAGCTTGAGACGTAAACAAGGCGTGAGAGTTCCTTGGATGGTGTCAGTCTGACACAGTGTTGTGCAGATGTAACAATTCCGGCGTATTGAGGTTGGCCAATCGCGGATCGTTGTCAGGGCATTGCAATGCGACGGCGCCGAGACTGCGCATCACCCGACCCGGGCTGCGTTCACCGGCATGCCAGGCCGCTTCGAATGCCGGCAATAGCGCCACAGGTATCACGCACAGCAGCGGTTCCCAATGCTCGCCATGGCGCAGCATTAAAGGTTTTTCACGTTGCTGATCGGCAGTCATCAGCATGTCTTCCAGCAAGGCCTTGTCTATTCGCGGCACATCACACGGTAACACCAGCAAATGTCCATGGCGCGCCGCTTTCAGCCCAGCACGAATACCGGCCAGCGGGCCCGGAAAGTCTCCTTCGTCATCCATCACCAACTGATCGGCAAACGTGGCATAACGCTCGCGATTGCGGTTGCAGGAAATAATGAGATCGTCGGTCAGCAGCCGCACCTTGCGCTGTAAATGCGCGATCAAAGGCTCGCCCAGCCACTCGATAAGCCCCTTGTCCTGACCGCCCATGCGTTGGCCGCGCCCACCGGCCAGAAGCAGGACTGAGCACGGCGGCAATTGGCTGTTCAGGGACATGACGACTCTCCAGAGGGCGGCGGAAAAATGAGCCGCTGTGATATAACACCGGGCTGTTTCCCCTACAACTGGAAGAGCCTATGAAAGCCAAGGCTGATGTACCTTTCGTGCCGCTCAATATCGCGGTGCTGACTGTCAGCGACACTCGCACCCTGGAAACCGACACCTCCGGCCAGGTCTTCGTCGATCGCTTGATCGCGGCCGGCCACGCGCTGGCCGAGCGCGTTCTGCTCAAAGATGATCTGTATAAAATTCGCGCGCAAGTCGCTAACTGGATTGCAGACGATGTGGTTCAGGTCGTACTGATCACCGGCGGTACCGGCTTCACAGGGCGTGACAGCACGCCGGAAGCGGTGGCGTGTCTGCTCGACAAACAGGTCGACGGATTTGGCGAACTGTTCCGCCAGATTTCCGTGGCCGATATTGGCACTTCGACCGTGCAGTCCCGTGCCTTGGCAGGTCTGGCCAACGGTACGCTGGTGTGCTGCCTGCCGGGTTCGACCAATGCGGTGCGCACCGGATGGGATGGCATCCTCGCTGAGCAACTGGATGCCCGTCATCGTCCGTGCAACTTCGTCACCCATCTGAAGCAGGCGGCGCCTTGTGAATCCCGTGGGTAAGCCAGGCAAGACCGGCAGCTTGCTGCCCGTCGAAGCGGCGCTCGAGCGGTTGCTCGACATGGCCGATGCGTCACGCATTGTCGAGTGCGAGCACTTGCCGCTGGCTCAAGTCGAGGGGCGCGTGCTGGCTGAAGATCTGATCTCGACTCTGGATCTGCCGCCGTGGCCGAACAGTGCCATGGACGGCTACGCCCTGAACCTGGCGGATTGGCAGGGCGAGCCGCTGCCGGTCAGTCAAACAGTGTTCGCCGGACAGTCTCCGCAGCCGTTGGAGTCGGGCACTTGCGCTCGCATCTTCACCGGTGCACCGCTGCCGCCGGGCGCCGACTGTGTAGAGATGCAGGAAAACGTCGACGTTCAGCCCGACGGGCCAGTGCGCTTTCTCGAACCTTTGAAAGCCGGGCAGAACATTCGACCGCAAGGCCAGGAAACCACAATCGGTGAAATGGTTCTGCAGGCAGGCACCCGATTGGGACCGATTGAGCAGGGCCTGGCTGCTTCGCTTGGCTGCGCCGGCCTCAACGTCGTGCGCAAACCGCGCGTGGCAGTATTGTCCACCGGAGACGAGCTGGTCGAACCCGGTCAGGCGTTGGGGCCCGGGCAAATCTACAACAGCAACCGGGTGCTTTTGTGCAGCTGGCTGCAGCGTCTGGGTTGTGAAGTCATTGATGGCGGAATTCTTCCTGACGATCTGCCCACCACTCGGGCCCGCCTGGGCGAGCTGCAAGATGTCGATCTGATTCTCTCTACCGGCGGTGTCTCGGTGGGTGAAGCGGACTTCCTCGGCATTGCCCTGCGTGAAGAAGGCGAGTTGGCCCTGTGGAAGCTGGCCATCAAGCCGGGCAAGCCTTTGACGTTCGGCCATTTCCGCAACGTGCCGGTGATTGGTTTGCCCGGCAATCCCGCCTCGACGCTGGTGACGTTCGCATTGTTGGCGCGGCCCTATCTGTTACGCCGCTTGGGTGTGCAAAACGTCGAGCCGCTCAAGTTTGCAGTGCCTGCGGGCTTTGGCTGGCCGGTGGCCGGAAATCGTCGCGAATATTTACGCGGACGTCTGGAGCAAGGGCGAGCAATCATTTATCGCAACCAGAGCTCGGGTGTGCTGCGTAGCGCGGCGTGGGCGGATGGACTGGTGGAGGTTCGAGAGGGGCGCACGTTGAGCGAGGGTGATGAAGTAAGCTTCATTGCGCTCAGTGAGCTTCTCGGGTAACCGTCTTGCCCATGCACGCGTCGGCTGGCAAGCACGGCGCGTGCAACGATGAATTCGGTCAGTTGCTGATCAGTGTCACCAATTGATCGAATCGGCTGTTGGCAACCCATCCCAGCAGGGCCAGGATGACAGCGGTTGCACCCGCCGAATACGCCAGACGATGTTTGATCGTCCGCACGTCATTGATCATTTCGTCCATGTCGCGACGCATGTATTTGAAGTGGGTTTCCAGCTCGCTGACACGGGGTTCCATATCAGACTCTCCAGTGTTCTTGGCGCTGTTGCAAAAGTCAGGTTTCTTGCTCGCGCGACTTTCGGCGAGAGCGGCGACCGGGCTCACCGGTGCCTTGGTTTCATGGTTGTGCATGGAAGTATTCGCCTATCGTAACAACTGTACGTTTGCTGGTTTTTCCAATGCGCGATTCATGAAAATGAATCGAGGGGTATCCGTTCATTACCGGCACATCCTTGTGTTATTGGGTTGAAGGTTGATGCTGCCGGCACACGGTGACCCAAGGGACGGGCGTGGTCAATTAAGCCGATTCCTCTTGTTACGTAAGAAAAAATACCGCTGTGCAGGACGCTGGCTGTTGAAAGAGGAATAAATTGCCGACCCCGTGGCTTTTTCGAAGCGCGAAGTGGTCAAGATGTTTCAACCGATTCAATTCTTGGAGTGACGTTATGAGTGAACGCCGGGCACTGCTGATTTTGCATGGCAAACAGGCACTCAACGAGGATGTTCGCGCGGCTGTCGAAGCCAAGCGTGAGCAAGGCTGGGAGCTTGCTGTGCGTGTGACCTGGGAGGCCGGGGACGCCCAGCGTCTGGTAGCGGAAGCGTTGGCAGCGGGCTACAGCAAGATCATTGCCGGCGGCGGCGACGGTACCTTGCGTGATATCGCCGAAGCGCTGGCTCAGCATCCACAGAAAGCCAGTCTTGTCTTGCTACCGCTCGGCACTGCCAACGATTTTTCCCGCGCCGCCGGTATTTCTCTGGAGCCGGCGCAGGCTCTCGATTTGCTGGATGTCGAGCCTTCGGCTATCGATCTGGGCGAAGTTGGCGGGCAGATTTTCCTGAACATGGCGACGGGCGGATTCGGCAGTCAGGTCACCGCCAATACTTCGGAAGACCTGAAAAAGATCTTGGGCGGCGCCGCTTATCTGTTTACCGGCCTGACTCGGTTCAGCGAGCTGCATGCCGCTTATGGCGAGTTGCAGGGGCCGGACTTTCATTGGCAGGGTGAGCTGCTGGCGCTGGGCATCGGTAACGGACGGCAGGCGGGTGGCGGCCATGTGTTGTGCCCTGAGGCGCGAGTCAACGACGGTTTGCTCGACATCAGCATTCTGCCGGCACCGCAGGAACTGGTCGGCACGCTGAAGAACCTGCTGAGCGAGGGTTTCGGTCTAGAAAACATGTTTGTGCGAGCGCGGTTGCCGTGGGTCGAGATCAAGGTTGCCGAAGGGCTGAGCATCAATCTCGACGGCGAGCCGCTGGAAGGCGACAGTCTGCGGTTCGTTGCTAAACCTGCAGCGTTGCAGGTGCATTTGCCAAAGGATTCGCCGTTATTGGGCCAGCAACCGTCAATCAGTCATCAAGGCTGATGATCTGCTCGCGGACGGCGAACAGCACCAGACCCGCCACGTCGTAGATTTGCAGGCGCTTCATGATCTGTGCACGGTGGGTTTCAACGGTCTTGACGCTCAAACCCAGACCATTGGCAATTTCGCGGGTCGATTTGCCGCGCACGATCAGTCGGAGAATTTCCAGCTGGCGTGCGGTCAGGTTGTGCGAATCGGCGATGTCTGGCTGGCTTTTCTGATTTCGGGTCAATGCCTGATTGATCACCGTATGAGCAATGGCGGGGCTCAGGTAGCGTTCGTTGTTGCGCAGGGCTTCGAGCGCGTGCTCGAGCTCGGTGGCCGTGGTGTCCTTGAGCAGATACCCGTGGGCACCCGACTCGAGTGCCTGCATGATCAGCGCCGGATCGGTGTGCATCGACAGGATCAGCACTTTGCTCTGCGGGCGCACACGCTTGAGGCGTTGCAGCGCTTCCAGACCTCCCGTCTCTTTCATCGAGATGTCCAGCAATACGATGTCTGGGCTCAAATGCTCGACCATCTCAAGCAATTGCGAACCATCACTGGCTTCGCCGATTACCGCATAACCGGGAATATCCAGTACTAGAGCGCGCACGCCGGCTCTGATCAGCGAGTGGTCATCCACCAGAAGTAAGTTACAAGTCAACGCATAACCTTATTTGTACTGGCCCGTTCGAGTGCCCGAGGCGCCCACGGGAATAGTGCTTCGATTCGAGTGCCTTTGCCCGGCTCGCTGACGACATTCAACGTGCCGCCCAGTTGTTCGATACGCTCGGCCATTCCGGCCATGCCGCGTTGACCTTCCCTCGCCGGGTCGGCCGCCGGGGCGAAGCCAAGGCCGTCATCACTGATCAACAGCGTAAGACCTTGCGGCAATCGCTGTACCCGAATCAACAGGTTTTTCGCCTGCGCGTGTCGCAGGATGTTGGTTACGGCTTCCTGAGTAATGCGAAACGCCGCGACGGCCATTTCTTCGGGGATGCCGTTGAGCCGTTGCTGGCAGTCGAGACTCCAATTGACCGAGGTGTTGGCCAGCGTCTTGAGCAAATGTGCGCGCAGGCTGGCTTCAAGGCCCAGACTGGTCAATTGGCGCGGATTGAGAATGGCCGAGACGTCGCGCACTTTGGTCAGGGTTTCATCCAGCGTGTCGCAAAGCACCGTGCATTGTTCCTGGAGTTCTACCGGCAGACGGCGTTTGAGCCAGTCACTTTGCAGCTTGGCGGCGGTCAGCAACTGGCCGATATCGTCGTGCAATTCACGGCTGAGTCGATGGCGCTCGTTTTCCTGGACTTGCAGCAGACGGTCAGCCAGTTCCTGTGGCTGAAACTTGATCGACTTGCGCGACAAGCGATATTGGACCCAGACGCAGGCGGTAGCGGCGACGTCGATTGCCAGCAACCCCAGCGGTATGTGCGCGGAAAAAACATAGGCCAGCAAACTGCCAAGGGTCGCCAGAACACACAGCACAAGTGTGAAGCGCCGAGCGTTTTCCCGTGAGGGTGGCCATGTGATGAGTGACTTGAGGCTGGCGTACATAACGGATGGAGCCAATGGATGTTCACTGCGGGCAGACCGGCCAGCGAATGGCGGATCTCTGTTTGGAAAACTGTCAATTATGGTATTAATTCATGCCGCATTCGTTGAGCAATCAACGACTGCCAATAACATCGCTAATGAAACAATGAAGTCAGCGTGCCATTAAGCGGCAGGCAACTAACCGGCGGCATAATACCACTTAACATACCGTTGGTCGCGGTCGCTATATATGTCTGTTCGGTCAGGAAACAGCGGATCGTGGACGCAAGTTCCATGTTGAAAAGTTGGAATTGTTGTATACGGACGACTTCGATGTGCCTGGAAGTGTCGCTGCGTGCGCACAGGGAAAACCCTGATAAAGGTGCTTGGAAATTAACCGGTGATCGGGCTGACTATTTGGCCCGGAGTGTCGCTGGTGGATACGCACTATTCAATTACGACAGTATCGCAGCCTCTTGCCTCACGCCTGGCGCGCCGTCAGAGAGGTAGGAAGCAAACGTTTGCTGATCATTTCAGGCTCCAGAGTGTCCTGACCCATCTGTGCCGCGAAGGCTTCGAGCAGGGCTGCCTGCTCGCTGCCATCAAGGCTCAGTTGTCCGGTTTTATGATCGACGAGTTCAAGCTGCCAGGCCATCAGGGTGAAACAGTCGCGCAAAGCATCGAGGGCCTGTTCGTGCAGGTCGACTCGATCCTGGGTCAAATTCAGCAGGCCATAGATGTGCAGGGAAAACTCGGAGATCGATTCCAGCGCCAAAGCTTCGGCCCGGGCGGCCAGCTTCAGCAGAGTGCCGAGCATACAGTCGATGGCATCCTTGTCATTGCTGATCAGTTGCAGATGGCTCAGGCACTCTTCGGACTTGGCGAGAAGCGTTTCGGCCTCAACCAGAAATTCGGGGAAGCGTTGCGCCCAGTCTTTACGGTCGATTGGCATGTTCATTTCCACCACGTCGGGTTGGGTGACGGATGGCCGAGTGTGGCGACGATCGTGAATCGTCGGCAGATCGCGCCCGGCGGTGCAGGTGCACGGACCGAGGGATTCCAGAGGGTGAGTTGCCACTGAACTGCGATCGCACACAATAGCCTGACTCCGTTCATGCAATGAGAATGGCGTCACAGTAATGGCTATTGGAAATGGCGAATATCAGGTCGGGCCTGATTGATTCTAGGGGAATCCCTTAGGCGAAGGAACCTAACGGGCAAACCGAGGTCGCGCCGCAATGAATCTAGCAGATGAAATCAGGAATGCCAGTAAAGCATGATGTCAGTGTGACATCAATGGCCGTTTATGGCATTTTTAGCGGCGCGCTTTACAGCAATCAAGATTAGCTCAATGCAGCCGATAAACCCCCATAGTGAATTCATCAGAACAAGCCCAGGAGTCATTGATGGCCGGCATTCTCGACACGGTAGACCAACGCACGCAACTGGTGGGTGAGAATCGCCTGGAAATCCTCATGTTCCGTTTGGCCGGACGCCAGTTGTTCGCGATCAACGTGTTCAAGGTTCAGGAAGTGCTGCAACTGCCGAAGTTGACCCTGATGCCGCAGCGTCATCCATTTGTCTGCGGTGTGGTCAATCTGCGCGGCCAGACATTGCCGGTGATCGACCTGTCCCAGGCGATCGGCATGCGCCCACTGGTGCCGGGCCCGAACAGCACGATCATCGTCACCGAATACAACCGTTCGGTGCAGGCCTTTCTCGTCGGCGGGGTCGACCGCATCGTCAACATGAACTGGGAAGCCATTCTGCCGCCGCCGACCAGTGCCGGCCGTCAGCATTATCTGACCGCGATCAGCAAGGTCGACGATCAGTTGGTCGAGATCATCGACGTTGAAAAAGTCCTTGCCGAAATCGTCCCCTACAACGCCAAGGTCTCGCGCGAGAAGCTCGACGATCCGGTACTCGAACGCGCGCGTGGCCGCGAAGTGTTGCTGGTGGATGACTCCAACGTGGCGCTGTCGCAACTTCGCGATACCCTCGGCCAGCTCGGGGTGAAAATGCATATTGCCAGCGACGGTCTGAAAGCCTTGAACATGCTCAAGGCCTGGGCCGATACCGGCGTCAACATGACTGACAAATTGCTGATGATCTTCACCGATGCGGAAATGCCGGAAATGGACGGTTATCGCCTGACCACGGAAATCCGCAACGACCCACGCCTGCGTGGCCTGTACGTTGTATTGCACACGTCGTTATCGGGGAGTTTCAACGACTCGATGGTGAAAAAGGTCGGTTGCGACAACTTCCTCTCCAAGTTCCAGCCGGACAAGCTGGTCGATGTGGTGCGCCAGCGGCTGATGCTCGACGCCGTGCCGGCCTGACAGACTGGTTTCTGTCCACACTTTGATTCCACGCCGCCGCTCGTATAGGGTGGCGTTTTTTCATCAAGGAAGCTGGCCATGCTGCGTCTGAGCGCGCTTTACCGTTACCCGCTGAAATCCGGCAAGGGCGAAATGCTGCAAAGCATCGAGCTGGACAAGCTGGGGCTGGCGGGCGACCGACGCTGGATGTTGGTGGACGAGGCCAGCGGGCGCTTTCTGACCCAGCGTGCCGAAGCGAAGATGAGTCAGTTGTCGGCGTTGTGGAACGCCAGCGGCGGTCTGAGCCTGAGCGCTCCCGAGCACGGGTCCATCGAGGTCGCGCTACCGGCTGCGGACGCAGAGCTGCGCGGCGTAACCATTTGGCGTGACACGCTTCGGGTGCCGGACGCCGGTGCTGAAGCGGCGCGTTTTGTCAGCGACTTCCTCGGCAAGCCGACACGCCTGGTGCAAATGCCACTGGATCGGGCACGCACCACGCAGTCGGGTTTCGGCAAGGACGATGATCAAGTGGCCTTCGCGGACGGTTATCCGCTGTTGCTGATCGGCGAAGCCTCGCGGCTGGCCCTCTCGCAGACAGTTGGGCGTGCGCTCGAGATGCTGCGCTTCCGCCCGAATCTGGTTATCGAAGGCAGCGCGCCTTACGCCGAGGACAACTGGAAACGTATTCGCATCGGCGACATCGAGTTTCGCGTGGTCAAGCCGTGCGCGCGTTGCATCATGACGACCGTCGACCCGCAAACCGGTGAGCGCAGTGCTGATCGTGAACCGTTCGCGACCTTGCAGAAACACCGCTCTACCGCCGATGGCGCGATGTTCGGGCAGAATCTGGTCAATGACGGTAACGGTCGCCTGGAAGTCGGCATGCCGGTGGAAATCCTCGAATAGGTTGTCGCTGAAATGAAAAATGCCCGTGTCTCTTGGACACGGGCATTTTTTTGCGCTTGGAAAGCGGCGGGATCAGCCGCGGTATTCGCACAGATACGCAGTATCGACGGCGACTTTCAGTTGGAACTTGCTATTGGCCGGCACGTTGAACTGGCTGCCGGCGGCGAAGGTTTCCCAGTCGCTGCTGTCTGGCAGTTTGACGCTCAGCGCGCCGGACACCACGTGCATGATCTCGCGCTGGCTGGTGCCGAATTCGTATTCGCCCGGGGCCATGACGCCAATGGTCGCCGGACCTTCAGCGGTGCCGAAGGCGATCGACTTCACGGTGCCGTCGAAGTACTCGTTGACTTTAAACATGGGCGGATTCCTCGAAAAGGGCTTAAAAGGGGGCGGCCAGTATGCACAAGGCTTTTCGTGCCGTCACGCGCCTATAGCGGCAGGACCAATGGCAACAACCGTGCGGTATTGCGCGCATCTTCCAGCGCTCGATGTTGCTGCCCGGAGAACTGCATGCCCGCCAGTTGCAACGCGCCGTTGAGCCCCAACGGTCGCTCCAGGCGCCGGGCCTTGGCGAAGCGCTGTTTGAGGTTCATGTGCGGGACTTTGCTCAGGCCACTGTCGATGTTCAGGCGCTGCCATTCCTGCAGCAATTGCTGGCGATCGTAACCGCCCCAGCTGGCCCAGCCCTCAAGACGTGTCTGATGCTGCGCCAGCCAGCGCTCGAAGGCCGGCCAGACTTCGCTCAGCGGTTGCGCCGAATCGATATTGGCCTGGGTGATGTGCGTCAGTTCCCTACAGAACGGCGTGAGCAAGGGACGGCGGGTCGGTTTTACGAAGCGCTGGAAGTGATCCTGCTCGCGCCCGGCGCGATCGACCAGCGTCGCCCCGATCTCGATAATTTCCATTTCGGTGACCGGCCAGCCACCCTCGTCTGTGGTGGCTTCCAGATCTATGACCAGCCAGTGGGGCATCGCAGGGTTCCTGATTTTCGCGTTCTGATTTATCAGAGCGTAGTCAAACCCCGCGTTTGTGTCCGGGCGACTACTCGACCTGCAACAGAACCTGACGATTTTTTACCTGATCGCCGACCTTCACTTGCACCCGTTTGAGCACGCCATCGATGCCGGCTTTGAGCGGGTGCTCCATTTTCATTGCCTCCAGCACCACCAGTAACTGACCCTTGCTGACGGTACTGCCTTCGCTGACCAGCACCTCGACAATGGCACCGTCCATCGGTGCTTTCAGGGTGCCGGAGGCGACGCTGGTCTGACTACCGATCTGCGCATGAGTTCGATCCTCCAGGCGCAGGCTGCCAGGATGGGTGAACAGCCACAGCTGCCCATCGCGTAGATGGTAGGCATGGCGCTGGCGCAGACCGTCGATTTCCAGAGTCACCGACTGTGCAGTGTGCTCAATGATGCTCACCGTCAATGTGCGCTCACCCGACTGCACCACAATGTTGCCCGATCTGTGCGCCAGCACCGACAGCGTCCAGTCCTGCTCGTCATTGCCGAGTCGATAGTGCAACGGCGCGCTGGCGTTGTTGCGCCAGCCGTTCAGCGGCGGTCGGTGGGTCAGGGCGCTGGCCTGATAGAACAACACCACGGCAATCGCCAGTTGCTCGGTCGTCGGCACATACGTGTTAAGACAGGCGTGGCTGGAAAAATATTGCTGGATGAAAGCGGTGCTGAAATCGCCACTGATGAACTGCGGATGTTGCAGCAGGCCTTCGAGCAAGCGTTGATTGCACTGCACACCCAGCAGCACGGTGTCCTGCACCGCGCGCAATAACTTGCGCCGAGCCTCTTCGCGGGTGGCGCCGTGAGCGATCAGCTTGCCCAGCATCGGGTCGTAGAACGGGCTGACCGACTGACCTTCAAGCAGCCCGTGATCGATTCGCGCACCGTGCCCCAGCGCAGGTTGCCATGCCGCAATTGGGCCGGTTTGCGGGAGAAAGCCCGCAGCGGGATCTTCAGCGTAGAGGCGCACTTCCATGGCGTGACCGTCAAGGCGGATCTGCTCCTGCGTCAGCGGTAGCGGCTGGCCTTCGGCAACCAGCAGCTGCCATGCAACCAGGTCCAGGCCGGTGATCATTTCCGTCACCGGGTGTTCGACCTGCAGACGGGTGTTCATCTCCAGAAAGTAGAACTGCCCGCGCGCGTCGAGCAGAAATTCCACGGTGCCGGCGCCGACGTAATCCACCGCGCGCCCGGCCTTGAGCGCCGCCTCGCCCATGGCCTGGCGCAGCTCGGCAGTCATCACCGGGCACGGTGCTTCTTCGATGACTTTCTGATGGCGGCGCTGGATCGAGCAATCACGTTCGCCTAGATACACCAGATTGCCGTGCTGGTCGCCGAACAGTTGCACTTCGACGTGGCGCGGTTCGATCAACGCCTGCTCGAGAATCAACTCGTCACTGCCAAAACCGTTCAATGCTTCGGACCGGGCGGTGCGCAGTTGCGCGGGCAGATCACTGGCGTCGTGGACCAGACGCATGCCACGTCCGCCACCACCGGCGCTGGCCTTGATCATCAATGGATAACCGATGCGCTCGGCCTCGGCCAACAGGGTCGCGTCGTCCTGCGCTGCGCCCTGGTAACCGGCAACGCAGGGCACGCCGGCGTCGAGCATGGCGATTTTCGACAGGCGTTTGCTGCCCATCATTTCGATCGCTTCGACGCTGGGGCCGATGAAGATCAGCCCGGCTTCGGCGCAGGCACGGGCGAAATCGGCGTTTTCCGAGAGGAAGCCGTAGCCGGGGTGAATGGCGTCGGCACCGCTGCGGCGGGCGGCGTCGAGGATCGCTGTGATATTCAAGTAAGACTGCTGCACCGGCGCCGGGCCGATGTGCACGGCCTGATCGGCGAGTTGCACGTGCAGCGCATCGGCGTCGGCATCGCTGAATACTGCGACGGTGCGATAGCCCAGCGCCTGAGCGGTGCGCTGGATGCGGCAGGCAATTTCACCGCGGTTGGCGATCAGGATTTTGTGAATGGCGGGCATGGTTGGTTTCCTGAAGTCTGGTGGCGTGTGTGATGGCCTCTTCGCGAGCAAGCCCGCTCCCACATTTGGAACGCATTTCATCCGGGAATTTGGGCGCTCCCGAGTTTTGGGCGGTGAATATGATGGCCTCTTCGCGAGCAAGCCCGCTCCCACATTTGGAATGCATTTCAACCGGGGATTTGGGCGCTCCCGAGTTTTGGGCGGTGAAGGTGCGGGCCTCTTCGCGAGCAAGCCCGCTCCCACATTTGGAATGCATTTCAACCTGTGGGAGCGGGCTTGCTCGCGAAGCTTTTAGCTGACCCACCGAGGTTTGCGTTTCTGCATAAAAGCCATGGTGCCTTCAATCCCTTCCTTTCCAGTCACCGCCGCGCTGAACCACTGCGCCGCCTCATCAAGCAATTCATTCGAAGGCTGCCCGGCACTCGCCAGCAACAATTTTTTGGTCATCGCATTCGCTTCGGGTGCGCAGCGCAGCACCTGTTGCAAGACCTCATCCAGCCGTTCGGCCAGCGCCTGGGCATCCTGTTCGACGAAGTGCACCAGCCCCAATCGCTGCGCCTCAGTGCCATCGAAACGCGCGGCGGTCAGGGCCAGTCGGCGGGTTTCGGTCAGGCCGATCCGTTGCACCACAAACGGTGCGATTTGCGCCGGGATAAGGCCGAGGCTGGTTTCCGGCAAACTGAACTGCGCCTTGTGATCGGCCAAGGCGACATCGCTGACGCAGGCCAGGCCGAACCCGCCGCCGAGCACGGCGCCCTGCAATACGCAGATCAGCACTTGCGCAGTGTGCTGGGCTTGCTCCAGCAACGCGCCGAACGCCCTGTTCAACTCGTGATACGCGTCCGCGCCTTGAGCCCGGGCGTTGGCCATGTCCTTGATGTCGCCACCGGCGCAGAAATGTCCGCCGGCACCGCTGAGCACCAAGGCCCGCACAGTGCGGTCATCGCGAATCGCCGTCAGCACCGCGCGCAGTTCGGCGACCATTTGCAGGCTCATCGCGTTGCGGCTGTCGGGGCGGTTGAGGGTGATGTGCAGCACGCCGCCATGCAGTTCCAGCAACAGCGTCTGGCAATCGGGCAGGCTGCTCATTTCTTTTTCCCCGGCAGGATGCCCATCAGTTTGCAGATGATCCCCAGCATGATTTCGTCGGCACCGCCGCCAATCGATACCAGGCGCACATCGCGATAGGCGCGGGCCACCGGGTTGTCCCACATGAAGCCCATGCCGCCCCAATATTGCAGGCAGCTGTCGCTGACTTCACGGCCGAGGCGTCCGGCCTTGAGCTTGGCCATCGACGCCAGTCGCGTGACGTCCTGACCTTTGATGTACTGCTCGGTGGCCTGATAGACGAGCGCGCGCAGGCATTCGATTTCGGTCTGCAATTCGGCGAGGCGAAAGTGGATGACCTGGTTGTCGATAAGCGCGTTGCCGAAGGTCTTGCGCTCCTTGCAATACTCGATGGTGCTGTCGATGCAATATTCCAGACCCTTGATCATGTTCGCTGCGCCGAACAGACGTTCCTCCTGGAATTGCAGCATCTGCATCATGAACCCCGCGCCTTCATGACCGATGCGATTGCGCTGCGGCACCCGGACGTTATCAAAGAACACCTGCGCGGTTTCCGAGCTGCGCATGCCGAGCTTGTCCAGGTGCGAGCTGAGGCTGATTCCCGGGGTGTTCATCGGCACCATGATCAGCGACTTGTTGATGTGCGGCTTGTCGTCCGAGGTGTTGGCCAGCAGGCAGATGAAATCGGCGCTCGGCGAGTTGGTGATCCACATTTTGCTGCCGTTGATCACGTAGTCATCGCCGTCCTTGCGCGCTGTGGTTTTCAGCCCGGCGACATCGGAGCCGGCGCCGACTTCGGAGACGCCGATGCAGCCGACCTGTTCGCCAGAGATAGCCGGGCGCAGGAACTCTTCGCGCAATTGATCGGAGCCGAAGCGCGCCAGCGCCGGAGTGCACATGTCGGTCTGCACGCCGAT
The DNA here is from genome assembly GCF_049897785.1 of Pseudomonas sp. TSRC2-2. NCBI lineage: Bacteria > Pseudomonadati > Pseudomonadota > Gammaproteobacteria > Pseudomonadales > Pseudomonadaceae > Pseudomonas > Pseudomonas sp. TSRC2-2. Next base: position 48,690 of record NZ_JAFCWZ010000011.1, on the reverse strand, counting down.
CGACATCGGAATCCCGCCGCAATGAATGGTGCCGAACTCTTCGGCGGCGACGATCGAATAGCTGTAATCGAGGCCCATGCCACCGAATTTTTCCGGTTTGGAAATGCCCAGCAGGCCCAGCTCGCCCGCCTTGCGGAAAATGTCATGAATGGGAAAACGCCCGGCCTTTTCCCATTCTTCGACGTGCGGATTGATCTCGTGGGTGACGAATTGGCGGACGGTGCGGCGCAGGGCTTCGTGTTCCGGGGTGAAGATCATTGTTGTTGTTCTCCGTAGGATCCGTGGCGGTCAGAAGCGGCTGACGCCGAAGCTGTTGGGTTGCAGCGTACGAATGTCGGCTTCGTGGCAGATATCCAGCAAGTAACCGAGCAGGGTGCGGGTGTCGCGCGGGTCGATCAGGCCGTCGTCCCACAGGTTGGCGCTGCCGTACAGTGCGGTGGACTGGCTGTCGAGTTTCTGCGCGGTCATCTGCTCAAGCATGTCGAGCATTTTCGGGTCCGGCACCAGGCCGTCCTTGAGCTGTTTGGCTTCAGTGACGATGCGCAAGACCTTGCCGGCCTGTGCGCCGCCCATCACCGCCGTGCGGCTGTTGGGCCAGGCGAAGATGAAGCGCGGATCAAGCCCGCGCCCGCACATCGCGTAGTTGCCGGCGCCATAGGAACCGCCGACAACGATGGTCAGTTTAGGCACCCGTGCGTTGGCCACCGCTTGAATCAGTTTCGAGCCGTGCTTGATCACCCCTTGCTGTTCCGATTCGGTGCCAACCATGAAACCCGTGGTGTTATGAAAAAACAGCAGCGGCGTCTGGCTCTGGTCGCACAACTGGATGAACTGAGCCGCCTTGCTCGCACCTTGAGGAGTGATCGGGCCGTTGTTGCCGATGAAGCCGCAGGCGCGGCCCTGAATTTTCAATTGGCCGCAGAGGGTTTGCTGATCGAACTCGCCTTTGAATTCGAGAAAGTCCGACTCATCGGCAATCCGCGCGATGATTTCGCGCACGTCGTAGGGCTTCTTCGCATCGTGCGGAATCAGCCCCAGCAGTTCATCGATGGGGTAGAGCGGTTCTTTGAATTGCGGTTCCGGCAGCCATGGCAACTGCTCGTTCCATGGCAGCATGCGCATGATGTCGCGCACCTGGCGTATGCCGTCAGCGTCGTTTTCAGCCAGATATTCAGCGGTGCCGGCAACCTGCGCGTGCATTTCGGCGCCGCCGAGTTCTTCATCGGTAGCGACTTCGCCCGTCGCCGCTTTGAGCAATGGCGGGCCGGCGAGAAACAGCTTGGCCTTGCCGCGCACAACCACCATGTAATCCGACAACCCCGGTTGATAGGCGCCGCCCGCCGTGGCCGAGCCGTGCACCACGGTGATCTGCGGCAAACCCATTGCCGACATGCGCGCCTGATTGGCGAAACTGCGCGCGCCTTCGACAAAAATCTCCGCTGCGTAGTTGAGATTGGCGCCACCGCTTTCGGCGAGGGTGATCATCGGCAGTTTGTTTTCCCGAGCGATCTGTTGCAGGCGCAGGGATTTTTTCAGGCCGCTCGGCGAGATCGTGCCGCCCTTGATTGCGCTGTTGTTGGCGACCACCATCGCGCGGATGCCGCAAACGTAACCGATCCCGGCAATCAGCCCGCCACCGGCTGAGCTGCCGTCCTTGTCGTCGTGCAATTTATAGCCGGCGAGGCTGGCCAGTTCGAGGAACGGCGCGCCGGGATCGAGCAACAGGTTCAGGCGCTCGCGAGGCAACAGTTGCCCGCGTTGGCTGAATTTGTCTTTGGCTTCGGCGGCCTTGTCCAGCAGGTTCCGTTCGAGCTGTTGCACCTGCTCGATGGCGGCGAGCATGGCGGCGCGGTTGCGCGCGAACGCTTCACTGTGCGGATCGACTTGCGACTGAATCTGCGCCATGGCTATTCCTTGTCCTTGAGTACGTCAGGCAAGTACGCCCGATGAAAGCCGTTGAACGATTCGCTATGGCTGGCCTTGTGCAGCGGCCAGGCCCGACTGCCAAGGCTGGCGGCGCCGTCGATTTTTACCGTGGTGCCGCTGATGAATGCCGCCGCCGGACTGAGCAGAAACACGATCGCTGCACTGACTTCCGATTCGGTGCCGATACGCTTGAGCGGCACATGCTCGCGCAAGGTCGGAATCACCGCTTTGAACGCGCCTTCATAAGTGTCCATGCCGCTGGAGGCGATCCAGCCCGGTGCCACGGCGTTGACCCGCACCCCGGCGTACCCCCACTCGAACGCGGCAGTCTTGGTGAAGTTGTCCATGCCCGAACGCGCCGCGCCCGAGTGGCCCATGCCGGGCATGCCGCCCCACATGTCGGCGAGCATGTTGACGATGCTGCCGCCGTGTTTGCTCATCGACTGGTTGAACACTTCGCGAGCCATCAGGAAACCACCGACCAGATTGGTCCGCAGCACGGTTTCGAAACCTTTCTGATTGATCGAGGCCAAGGGCGACGGGTATTGGCCGCCGGCATTGTTGACCAGACCGTGGATCGGTCCGTGTTCGGCGATCAGCTCCTTGACCAGTTGCTTGACGGCTTCTTCATCGCGGATATCGCAAGCCATCCAGTGCGCGCGGCCGCCGTCCTCGGCAATTTCGGCGGCGACTTTTTCCAGCTTGTCCGGCTTGCGCCCGACCAGCAGCACATTGGCGCCAAGGGCCGCCAGTTCATGGGCGGTGCAGCGACCGATGCCGCTGCCGCCGCCGGTGACAATAAGGTTCTGGCCGCTGAACAGATCGGCGCGGAAAATCGACGCGTAAGCCATGCACACCATCCTCTAGTCGAGCTGTTCGGCGATGCTCTGCGGCACCGGGATCTGGATTTCCAATAGTTGCTGGGCGAAGGCTTTGCCCTGCGGGTCGATGCGCAGACTGGCGACGCCGCCACCGCCTAGGGCGTTTTCCAAAAGAAAATTGAGGCTGTGGGTGCCGGGCAAATACCAGCGTTCAACACGCCCGAGAAGCGGATCGAGGACGTGACGCATCCAGTCGACCACCACCGAGGTGGTGAGCGCTTCGGCGATCCATGGCAAATAATCGGGATGGCGCGGCATCACGCCGATGTTGCTGTGGTTACCCTTGTCGCCGGAGCGCGCCACCGCCAGTTTCACCAACGGCACACTGGCGTCGGCGCGGCCTGAAGATTTCGGCGGTTGATGGGCGATCGGCAAATCTGCGCTGTCGAGGGCCACTGGGTCGGGCAGGGCACACGGATGGCGCTCGCCGGCCATGTCGATTTGCACGGTGCAGGCGTTTTTATCGATGAGGAACGAGAACAGGCGGATCAGCGGATACACCGTCGGGCGGCCGCCGACGATGCCGGTCAAGCCCGGCGCCATACCGGTCGCGGCCTGGGCGATCTCTTTGGAAAACAGCACCAGCGCGCGTTTGTCAGGATGGCGCACGGCGATTTTTATCACCACTTCACGGCTGTCGCGGCGTTGGCCGTGGGGGCCGTAGGTGGCTTCGCTGCCGAGCAATTCGACGTGGGTTTCGCTGTAGGGCGCCCAGCCGCGCAGGCTGAACATTTCGGCGGTCTTGTCGATGATTGCCTGACTGACCCGCCGCGCCTTGTCCACCGCGTCGATGCCGGCCATCAGGCAACTGGCGGTGCAGCGAAAACCGTCGGGGTAGGTGGCGCTGACCTTGTATTTGTCGCTGGGCGGCAGGCCTTTGGCACCGTGCACCTGCACGACGTTTTTGCCTTGTTGCTGAAGTTTGACCTGAGTGAAATCGCAGATCACGTCGGGTAACAGATAGGCCTGCGGATCGCCGATTTCGTAGAGCATCTGCTCGCCGACAGTCAGCGGGGTGACCAGGCCGCCGGAGTATTCGGGTTTGCTGACGAGGAACTGGCCATCGGCGCTGACCTCGACGATCGGAAAACCGATGTGCTCGTAATCCGGCACCTCGCGCCAGTCGGTGAAATTACCGCCAGTGCACTGCGCACCGCACTCGATGATGTGCCCGGCCAGCGCGGCCTGAGCGAGTTTGTCGTAGTCATGCCACGACCAGCCGAATTCGTGGACAAGCGCCGCGCTGACCACGGCGCTGTCGACCACCCGACCGGTGATGACAATGTCGGCACCCAGGCGCAACGCTTCGACAATCCCCGGCGCGCCGAGGTAGGCGTTGGTTGACACACACATACGCGGAAGCGGCGCGCCGCTGAACATTTCGCGTATATCGGTGGGGTTTTCGAGTTGGCCTTGCAGGTCATCGCCGAGCAACACGGCAATCTTCAGCTGGACCCCGGCCTGGTCGCAGGCTGCTTGCAGGGCCGCCGCGCAAGCCTGCGGATTGACCCCGCCGGCATTGCTGATCACGCGGATGTTCTGTTCGGCCAGATCGGGCAAGAGCGGCGCCAGCACTTCGATAAAGTCGCTGGCGAACCCGGCCTGCGGGTCTTTCAGACGTGCGCCGGCCATGAGCGACATGGTGATTTCGGCCAGGTAATCGAACACCAGATAGTCGAGGTTTCCCCCCTTCACCAGTTGGGCGGCAGCGGTAGAGGTATCGCCCCAGAAGGCACTGGCGCAGCCGATTCGCACGGTGGTTGGCATTTTTATCTCCGACTCAGGAACCTGCGACAGAAGTGACTGGAGGCTACCAAGCAAGCGCTTGGTTTGTAAACAGGGGAAACATTCTTCTGCCCAAGCGCTTGCTTGGTGCCCGCGCGCGGCTTAAATTGCGCGCAACCCTGCGGTTACAGGGGGCAACACACTGATCGACTGTAGGAGAGAACGGGTGGACGAGCAAAAAGCCCTGCGGGTCATGCGCGAATTGGTCGAGCAAGGCCAGTTGACCGACCCGGACAGCGCCCGTGGCAAGCTGCTGCAAGTGGCAGCTCACCTGTTTCGCAACAAAGGCTACGAGCGCACTACAGTGCGCGATCTGGCCAGCGCTGTGGGCATTCAGTCGGGAAGTATTTTCCACCACTTCAAAAGCAAGGATGAAATTCTCCGCGCGGTGATGGAGGAAACCATCCGCTACAACACCGCATTGATGCGCGCGGCCCTGGCCGAGGCAAGCGTGGTGCGCGACAAGGTCCTGGCGCTGATTCGCTGCGAGTTGCAGTCGATCATGGGCGGCAGCGGCGAGGCAATGGCAGTGCTGGTTTACGAATGGCGCTCGTTGTCCGAAGACGGCCAGGCCAAAGTGCTCGCATTGCGTGACGTTTATGAAGACATCTGGCTGCAGGTGCTGGGCGAGGCCAAGGACGCCGGCTACATTCGCGGCGACGTTTTTATTACCCGACGTTTCCTGACCGGCGCACTGTCCTGGACTACCACTTGGTTCCGTGCTGGCGGCAGTTTGAGCCTGGAGCAACTCGCTGATGAAGCGCTGATTCTGGTCCTTGAAGCGCGTTGAAGGGCTGTCTGTCCGGCCAGGAAACTGGCTAAGTCGGCGAAACCGCCTAGCTTGAATGCATTGATTGCTTTTTTTTCGGGGAGTGGGGTGTTTTGAAGTCTTCGCCAATTCGGACAGCCGCCGGGCTGATGCTCGCTGCGCTGGCTGCGTTATGGGTATTGCCCGCTCAGTCAGCGCAATGGGTCCGGGTCGGCGCCGCGCATTTCCCGCCCTATACGATTCGCCCGGAAAACGGCGCCGACACCGGCCTGTTGCCGCAATTGATCGAGGCCCTGAACCGCTCGCAGAGCGACTATCAGTTCGTCCTGGTGCCAACGTCGATCCCGCGTCGCTTCGGGGATTTCAAGCAGGGCCGGATCGACATGGCAATCTTCGAAAATCCTGAATGGGGCTGGAAGGACATTCCTCACCAGGATGTCGACATGGGCCTGGAAGACGCCGAAATTTTCGTCGCGCAACGCGAAGACGGCCGCCAGCAAAGCTATTTCTCCAGTCTTTCGGGCAAACGTCTGGCGCTGTTCAGCGGTTATCACTACGAATTCGCCAACTTCAACGCCGACCCGAAATACCTCGCGCACAACTACAACGCCACGCTGACCTATTCCCACGACAGCAACCTGCTGATGGTGCTGCGCGGGCGCGCCGACATCGCCCTGGTGACGCGTTCCTATTTGTTCGATTATCTGCTGCGCAACGAAAAGATCCGCGATGCGCTTCTGGCCTCGCAGCGTACCGATCAGATCTATCACCACTACGCGATTCTGCGCCCAAGCGCTCCGATCACCGGCGAAGCTTTTGGCAATCTGTTGCAACGTCTGCGTGACAATGGCGAACTGCTGAATATTTTCGAGCCATACAAAATTGCCGTAGTGCCGGTGCCTCATCACTGAAGCGCTGTTTTCGTCCCGCGCTTAAATTTCTCCTCCCGGCTCACGTCACTTCGTTGAACTGTCGACGATTACGTGAGCCCGACCCATGTCCAATCTGAATGACCTGACTGCCCTGGCTTTGCCCTCGGGCAGTCGATTGATCGCTGATGCTACCGAGAGCCGCTTGAGCCTGAGTCTGGACGGGCAGCCGTTGATTCGTCTGCGCCTGAACCGTGACGGCAAAGGCCCGATTCAGCTTGATGAGCGGTTTGCCCTGCCGCCCGGCCACGCCTTGTGGGCAGCCTGTTACTGGTTGTTTGCCCGTGACCCGGCGTGTCAGCAGCTGACCTGGCAACTCGATCAACCCCCCACCGAGGCGTTGCTCAGTGGTTTGCTGATCAACACCGACATTGCCGGTGAGTATCGCTGCGAGCGCACGCTGTTCTGGCAACTGCCACAACCGTGGCTTGGCCCTTCGCTGACCGGCAGCTATCCGCAGCAAATGGTCATCAGCCAAGGCAAGCGCCATCCGCTGCGACCGGTGAAGCCGCGCGGGGAAGTCTATCGGCGTTTCGACGCGCGGCTCGGCGCGTGGATTTCCTTGCGCACGCTGGAAATCGAGGAAGACCTGTCGCGTTTCAATCGGTGGCAGAACAGCACGCGCGTGGCGAGCTTCTGGCAGGAGGAGGGTAGCCTCGAGCAGCATCGCGAATACCTCAACAAACTCGATGCCGATCCGCACACGCTGACCCTGATCGGTTGTTTTGACGATCAGCCGTTTGCCTATTTCGAAGCCTACTGGGCCAAGGAAGATCGCATCGCGCCGTTCTACGATGCCGGCGATTACGACCGAGGCATTCACATGCTGGTCGGCGAGGAAAGTCATCGCGGCCCGCACAAGGTGGCGAGTTGGTTATCGGCGCTGGTGCACTACCTGTTTCTCGACGATCCACGGACCCAGCGTGTGGTCGCTGAGCCACGTGCCGACAACGCGAAGATGATCGGGCATATGCACAACCAGTGCTTTCACTGCGAGAAGGAGTTCGATTTCCCGCACAAGCGCGCGGCGCTGATGATGCTGGGGCGGGAGCGGTTTTTTGATCGGTGCAAACTGGCCTGAGTTGACAGGCTGGGGACCCGTTGCGGTCTCAAGTCCGCCTTCGCGAGCAAGCCCGCTCCCACAATGACCGGTGTACGCCGAACCAATGTGGGAGCGGGCTTGCTCGCGAATGGCTTGACACGAAATCCGGATCCTAACGACGACCCGTGATCACCGCATCCCGCCGACTGCCCGAGACCTTGCGACAGTGCACCAGCGCATCACGAATCATGAAGTTGACCAGGGTCGGCGATACGCCCAGTTCCTTGGCAATGTCCTTTTGCGGCACGCCGTGCAAGCGGTACATCTCGAAGGCGTAACGGGTGCGGCTGGGCAGCTCGGTCAGCGCATCGGCGATGTGTTCCAGGGTGGAGAAGTTGATGTGCGAAGTTTCCGGCGAAGCGCCCTGAATCACCACGTTCAAGCCTTCCTCTTCCGGGCCTGAGTATTTCTGTTCGAGCGCCTGCTTGCGGTAGTGATCGATGGCGAGGTTGCGCACGATCTGAAACAGGTAGCTCAGCTGAGCCTTGATCGACGACGTGATCGGCGGTGCCGATTGCAGTCTGAAAAACGCATCCTGAACCACATCTTCGGCACGGGAGCGGCAGCCGGTAATGCGGGCTGCAATCTTGACCAGAATCAGTCGATTGTCGACGAATGCCTGAAGTAGCGGTGAATCGCACCTGCTTGTGGATACTCGTTCCGTCATGGAAATCACCTTGCTGCCAGTAGGTTAGTGGGAGGGCCTGGGGAAGGGCGCCGTCCTACACATCGAGCGACAAATTATGTTGAATGATAATGATTGTCAAATGAGAAAGAGAAGTAGTGCCGCAGGTCGATGGGTTTTGCGAACTGCGACACGCCGCCGCACTCCGGCCCCGCTGAACGTCGAGCCTGCCGACTAATTATTTCAAGACGTCATCCGTTCTCATTGGTGAATGGTTCCGGGCGTAGAGCCCGGCCACAGCGCATTCCGATGCCTTGCGCGGTCGGCACAGACCGCGTCCTGCACGCCTTTGACCGGGCGTGTCGCAGTACCTCGATTCCACTTGCAAGCCGAATTCAGGCAGGAAACCTCATGACCGACGCGTTCGAACTCCCCAGCACCCTGGTCCATGCCCTCAAGCGTCGCGCGGCCCTGACGCCGGATCGACTGGCCTTGCGTTTTCTCGCCGAAAACGCCGATCAGGCTGTGGTGCTCAGCTATCGCGAACTGGACCAACGCGCGCGCACGATCGCCGCAGCGTTGCAGGCCGAGGCCGGTTTCGGTGAGCGCGCGGTGCTGCTGTTTCCCAGTGGCGCGGATTACGTCGCGGCGTTTTTCGGTTGCCTGTACGCCGGCATGATTGCGGTGCCGGCCTATCCACCGGAATCCGCGCGCCGTCACCATCAGGAGCGCTTGTTGTCGATCATCGCCGACGCCGAGCCCAAGCTGTTGCTGACCAGCGCCGACCTGCGCGATGGCTTGCAGCAAATCGAAGGCGCGCCGCCGCTGTTGTGTGTCGACACCCTCGACAGCGCACTGGCCGAACACTGGGTCGAGCCGGCCCTGCCGCCCGAGCACATCGCCTTTTTGCAATACACCTCCGGCTCCACTGCGCTGCCCAAGGGCGTGCAGGTCAGCCATGGCAACCTGGTCGCCAATGAACGGCTGATCCGCCACGGTTTCGGCATCGACGTCAACCCGGACGACGTCATCGTCAGCTGGTTGCCGCTGTATCACGACATGGGTCTGATCGGCGGGCTGTTGCAGCCGATTTTCAGCGGCGTGCCGTGCATTCTGATGTCGCCGGCGTACTTCCTCGGCCGCCCTTTGCGCTGGCTGGAAGCAATCGCCGAGTACGGCGGCACCATCAGCGGCGGGCCGGATTTCGCCTATCGTTTGTGCAGTGAACGGGTCAGCGAATCAGCCCTCGAGCGCCTCGATCTGAGCCGTTGGCGGGTGGCCTATTCCGGCTCCGAACCGATCCGCCTCGATACCCTTGAACACTTCGCCGAAAAATTCGCCGCTTGCGGGTTCAGTGAAAACAGCTTCATGGCCTCGTACGGTTTGGCCGAGGCGACCCTGTTTGTCGCTGGCACGCCGCGCGGCACCGGCATCCCGGCGCTGCGCGTGGACGATCAGGCGCTGGCGCAAAACCGCGCCGAGCCGGGCGACGGCAGCGCGATCATGAGCTGTGGTATCAGCCAGCCGGAACACGCGGTGCTGATCGTCGAGCCGAATACGCTGGCAGAACTGGCCGAAAACGCCGTCGGTGAAGTCTGGGCCGCCGGCCCGAGCATTGCCCACGGTTACTGGCGCAACCCCGAAGCCAGCGCCAAGACCTTCGTTCAGCATGCTGGCCGCACCTGGTTGCGCACCGGCGATCTGGGTTTTATTCGCGACGGCGAGTTGTTCGTCACCGGGCGCCTGAAAGACATGCTCATCGTTCGTGGTCACAACCTCTATCCGCAGGACATTGAGCAGACGATCGAGCGCGAAGTCGAAGTGGTGCGCAAGGGTCGTGTAGCGGCGTTCGCCGTCAATCACAGCGGTGAAGAGGGCATTGGCATCGCTGCGGAAATCAGCCGCAGCGTGCAGAAAATCCTCCCGCCGCAAGCGCTGATCAAAGCCATTCGCCAAGCTGTGGCCGAGGCGTATCAGGAGGCGCCAAGCGTGGTGGTGTTGCTCAATCCGGGCGCGTTGCCGAAAACCTCCAGCGGCAAACTGCAGCGCTCGGCGTGCCGTAATCGTCTGGCCGATGGCAGTCTCGACAGCTACGCGATGTTCCCTTCGATTACAGCCGAAACGAACAGCGCGACCAGCTGCCCTTCGGATCTCGAAACGGTGATCGGGACACTCTGGGCCGAGCAACTCAACGTCAAACAAATCAACGCCGACGATCACTTCTTCCTGCTCGGCGGCAACTCGATCGCCGCCACGCAAGTAGTTGCGCGGGTTCGCGAAGCACTCGGTGTCGAGCTGAGCCTGCGCCTGCTGTTCGAAGCGCCAACCCTGCGCGCCTTCGCCGCCGCTGTGGCGCAGCAACACGCGATTGGCGGCAGCGCCCAACAGGCAATCGGCACGTTATCGCGCAGCGAGCCGATGCCACAGTCGCTGGCACAAAACCGTTTGTGGATCACCTGGCAGCTCGACCCGCACAGCAGCGCCTATAACATTCCCGGTGGCCTGCGCCTGCGGGGCGAACTCGACGAAGACGCCTTGCGCAGCGCCTTCGAGCAACTGATCGAACGCCACGAATCCCTGCGTACACGTTTCTTCGAACGCGACGGCGTTGCATTGCAGCAAGTGCTCGCTGATGCCGAATTCAACCTGCAACTGATCGACATCAGCGACCTGCCAATGCCCGAGCGTAAAGCCCGCGCCGAGCAGATTCGCGAAGCCCAGGCGCGCACTCGGTTCGATCTGGAAAAAGGCCCGTTGCTGTCCGTGACCCTGGTGCGCCTCGAGGATGAAGAGCATCAATTGCTGGTGACGATGCACCACATCATCGCCGACGGTTGGTCGCTGAATATTCTCCTCGACGAATTCTCGCGCCTCTACGCCGCAGCAAGCCAGGGTACGACGGCGACACTGGCCGCGCTGCCCACGCAATACGCCGACTACGGCAACTGGCAGCGGCAATGGTTGGCGCAAGGCGAGGGCGAGCGGCAACTGGCGTACTGGAAAGCGCAACTGGGCGATGAGCATCCGACAATGGAACTGGCCACCGATCACCCGCGCTCGGCCAGACACAACCACAGCGCCGCACGCCACAGCGTGCGCTTGAGCGCGAAGCTCAGCGAGGCGATCCGCCAGACCGCACAGGCCCACGAAGCGACGTCGTTCATGCTCTTGCTCGCTGCGTTGCAAAGCCTGTTGCACCGCTACAGCGGTCAGCGCGACATTCGCATTGGCGTGCCCAACGCCAACCGTCCGCGCCTCGAAACCCAAGGCCTGATCGGCTTCTTCATCAACACCCAGGTGCTGCGTGCGCAAATCGATTCGCGCCTGCCGTTTGCCGAGTTGCTGAGCCAGACGCGCGATGCCGCACTCGGCGCCCAAGCCAATCAGGATCTGCCCTTCGAACAACTGCTCGAAGCTTTCCCGCAGGCCCGCGAGCAGGGCTTGTTCCAGATCATGTTCAACCATCAGCAGCGCGACCTTAATGCGCTCAAGCGCCTGCCGGGCTTGCTCGCCGAAGAGCTGCCGTGGCACAGCCGCGAAGCCAAGTTCGATCTGCAACTGCACAGCGAAGAGGATCGCAACGGGCGCCTGACCTTGTCGTTCGACTACGCCAGCGAACTGTTCGACGCTGCGACCATCGAGCGACTGGCCGAGCATTTCCATAATTTGCTCAGCGAAATCTGCGAACAGCCACAGCAGGCCATCGGCGATCTGCGCTTGCTGACCGTCGGCGAACAGCAACAGCACAACGACTGGAGCGCCGCCCCGTGCACCCCGGCGCAGCAATGGCTGCCGGAACTGCTCGACCAGCAACTGCGCAAAACCCCGCAACGCACCGCGCTGGTGTGGGAGAGCGGTCGCGTGGATTTTGCCGAGCTGCACACGCAAGCCAACCGGCTCGCCCATTACCTGCGCGACAAAGGCGTTGGCCCGGACGTGTGCGTGGCCATCGCCGCCGAGCGTTCGCCGCAATTGCTCATCGGTTTGCTGGCGATCATCAAGGCTGGCGGCGCCTATGTGCCGCTCGATCCTGATTACCCGGCCGAGCGCCTCGCTTACATGCTCAGCGACAGCGGCGTCCAATTGCTCCTGACCCAGACTGAACTGCTCGAACGCTTGCCGGCCAGCGAAGGTGTCAGCGTGATCGCCATGGACGCGCTGCATCTGGACAAATGGCCCAGCCAGGCCCCGGGCCTGCATCTGCACGGCGACAACCTCGCCTACGTGATTTATACCTCGGGTTCCACCGGGCAACCGAAAGGCGTCGGCAACACCCACGCCGCGCTGGCCGAGCGCCTGCAATGGATGCAGAACACCTACGCCCTCAATGAGACCGACGTGCTGATGCAAAAAGCGCCGATCAGTTTCGACGTCTCGGTGTGGGAATGCTTCTGGCCGCTGATTACGGGCGCGCGTCTGCTGCTTGCTGGCCCCGGCGAGCACCGTGACCCGCATCGCATCGCGCAACTGGTTCAAGAACACGGCGTGACCACGCTGCACTTTGTCCCACCGCTGCTGGCGCTGTTCATCGACGAGCCGCTGAGTGCCGGATGCACCAGCCTGCGCCGAGTGTTTTCCGGCGGTGAAGCCTTGCCTGCCGAGCTGCGTAACCGCGTGCTGGCGCAATTGCCAGCGGTGCAATTGCACAACCGCTACGGCCCGACTGAAACCGCAATCAACGTGACCCATTGGCACTGCACAACTGCTGATGGCGAGCGCTCGCCGATTGGTCGGCCCCTGGGCAATGTGATCTGCCGCATCCTCGATGCCGATCTCAATCCAGTGCCGGCGGGCGTGGCGGGTGAGCTGTGCATCAGCGGCATCGGGCTGGCTCGCGGTTACCTTGGTCGTGCGGCGCTGACCGCTGAACGCTTCGTCGTCGATCCGCTGGGTGAGCAGGGCGCCCGTTTGTACCGCACGGGTGACCGTGCGCGCAGGTCGTCCGATGGCGTGATCGAATACCTCGGCCGTCTCGATCAACAGGTCAAGCTGCGCGGCTTTCGCGTCGAGCCGGAAGAAATCCAGGCGCGCCTGCTCGCTCAGGAGGGCGTCGCCCAAGCCGCAGTGTTAGTGCGCGAAACTGCTGCCGGTGCGCAACTGATCGGCTATTTCACCGCCACCGATGCTGCTGAACAAGCCGACGAACAGGTCGCTCGCCTGAAAGCCGCCCTGGCCGCCGAGCTGCCGGAATATATGGTTCCGGCGCAACTGCTGCGCCTCGATGCGATGCCTCTGAGTCCCAGCGGTAAACTCGACCGCCGCGCCTTGCCCGAGCCGCAATGGCAAGTGTGCGAGCACATCGAACCAGTCAGCGCACTGCAACAACAGATCGCTGCGATCTGGCGCGAAGTCCTCGGCCTGAAGCGGGTTGGCCTGGGCGACGATTTCTTCGCCCTCGGCGGTCATTCGCTGCTGGCCACGCAAATCATTTCGCGCACGCGGCAGGCCTGTGACGTCGAGTTGCCGCTGCGCACCTTGTTCGAGCACAGCGAGCTTGGCGATTACGCCGAACAGATCCGCCTGATCCAGGCCAGCGGCCGCACCAATCAACAGCTGCCGATCGGCACAGTCGACCGCAGCCAGGCGGTGCCGCTGTCCTATTCGCAGCAGCGCATGTGGTTCCTCTGGCAGATGGAACCGGACAGTCCGGCGTACAACGTCGGCGGCATGGCGCGCTTGCGTGGCGTGCTGCATGTCGAACATTTCGAGGCCGCGTTGCAGGCGCTGATCCTGCGTCACGAAACCCTGCGCACGACATTCCCAAGTGTCGGCGGCGTCGCCCGCCAGCAGGTGCATGCCGAAACCGGCGTGCGCATGGGCTGGAAGGATTTCTCCAGCCTGCCGGCGCAACTGCGCGAGCAACAAGTGCAACAACTGGCTGACGCAGAAGCACACCAGCCGTTCGATCTGGAAACCGGCCCGCTGCTGCGCGCCTGTCTGGTCAAGACTGCCGAGCACGAGCATTACTTCGTCCTGACCCTGCACCATATCGTCACCGAAGGCTGGGCGATGGACATCTTTGCCCGTGAACTCAGTGCGCTGTACGAAGCGTTCGTCGATGAGCGCCAATCACCGCTCGAGCCGCTGCCGGTGCAATACCTCGACTACAGCGTCTGGCAGCGCCAGTGGCTGGAGTCCGGCGAGCGCCAGCGCCAGCTCGATTACTGGACCGCGCAACTCGGTCGTGAACATCCGCTGTTGGAGTTGCCCGGCGACCGTCCGCGTCCGCCGGTGCAGAGCCATCAGGGCGAGCTGTTCCGGTTCGAACTGAGCGACGATCTGGCCGCGCGGGTGCGGGCGTTCAATGCGCAGAACGGTCTGACGTTGTTCATGACCATGACCGCCGCGCTCGCCACGTTGCTTTACCGCTACAGCGGCCAGACCGACCTGCGCATCGGCGCACCGGTGGCCAACCGCATCCGCCCGGAAAGCGAAGGGCTGATCGGCGCATTCCTCAATACCCAGGTGCTGCGTTGCCAGCTTGACGGGCAGATGTCGGTCGGCGAGTTGTTCGAGCAGGTGCGACATACGGTGATCGAAGGCCAGTCCCATCAGGATCTGCCGTTCGATCATTTGGTCGAAGCCTTGCAACCGCCGCGCAGCGCCGCGTACAACCCGCTGTTCCAGGTGATGTGCAACGTGCAGCGCTGGGAATTCCAGCAAAGCCGCATGCTCGCCGGCATGACCGTCGAGTACCTGGCCAACGATGCGCGGGCAACCAAGTTCGATCTCAACCTGGAAGTCACCGACCTCGACCATCGCCTCGGTTGCTGCCTGACCTACAGCACCGATCTGTTCGACGAACCGACCATCGAACGCATGGCCAGGCATTGGCGAAATCTGCTCGAAGCGTTGATCAGCGATCCGCAACAACGCCTCAGCGAATTGGTGCTTCTCGACAGACCTGAGCAACAGCACCTGCTCGACAGCCTTGGCGTCGAGCCGGGCGAGCATCGTCTCGACCAGTGCATCCATCACCTGTTCGCCGAACAGGCGCTGGCGCGCCAAGACGCGCCAGCGCTGACCTTCGCCGGGCAGACCTTGAGCTACGCCGAACTCGACGCTCGCGCCAATCGTCTGGCCTGGGCGCTGCGTGAGCGCGGGGTCGGCCCGCAAGTGCGGGTCGGTCTGGCGCTGGAGCGTTCGCTGGAAATGGTCATCGGCCTGCTGGCGATTCTCAAGGCTGGCGGCGCCTATGTGCCGCTGGATCCGGAGTACCCGCTCGACCGTTTGCATTACATGATCGAAGACAGCCGCATCGGTCTGCTGCTCAGCGATCGGGCGATGTTCGAAGCCCTCGGCGAGTTGCCTTCAAGCGTGGCGCGCTGGTGTCTGGAAGATGACAGCGCAGCGTTGGCCGACTACCCGGCGAGCGAGTTGCCGTTCATCAGCCTGCCGCAGCATCAGGCCTACCTGATCTACACCTCGGGCTCGACCGGCAAACCGAAAGGCGTGGTGGTTTCCCACGGCGAAATCGCCATGCACTGCCAAGCCGTGATCGAGCGTTTCGGCATGCGCCCGGACGACTGCGAACTGCACTTCTACTCGATCAACTTCGACGCTGCCACCGAGCGTCTGCTGGTGCCGTTGCTCAGCGGCGCGCAGGTGGTGCTGCGGGCACAAGGGCAGTGGGACGCGGAAGAAATCTGCGGCTTGATTCGTGCGCATCGCATCAACGTCCTCGGCTTCACGCCGAGCTATGGCAGCCAGTTAGCGCAGTTCCTCGCTACACACAATGAAATCCTGCCGGTGCGCATGATCATCACCGGCGGCGAAGCGCTGACCGGCGAGCATCTGCAGCGCATCCGCGCAGCGTTCCATCCGGCGCAGTTCTTCAACGCCTACGGCCCGACCGAAACCGTGGTCATGCCGCTGGCCAGTCTGGCGCCAGACATACTGGAAGAGGGCGCCGGCAGCGTGCCGATCGGCAGCGTGATCGGGTCGCGGGTCGCCTACATCCTCGACGCCGATCTGGCCTTGGTGCCACAGGGGGCGACCGGTGAACTGTTTGTTGGCGGCGCCGGTCTGGCCCAGGCCTATCACGACCGCCCGGGCATTACCGCCGAGCGGTTTGTCGCTGACCCGTTTGCCGCTGATGGCGGACGTATGTACCGCACCGGTGACCTGGTGCGCCAGCGTGCCGATGGTCTGGTCGAGTATCTGGGGCGGATCGACCATCAAGTGAAAATCCGTGGCTTCCGCATCGAACTGGGCGAAATCGAAACGCGCCTGCTCGATCTCCCTGCGATCCGCGAAGCGGTGGTGCTGGCGCTGGATGCGCCGAGTGGCAAGCAGTTGGTGGGTTACCTCGTTACAGAGATCGCCGAACAGAGCGAAGCGCAACAAGCTGAACTGCGCGAAGCACTGAAGTCGCACCTCAAGGCGCAACTGCCGGACTACATGGTGCCGACCCACCTGATGCTGCTGGCAAGCATGCCGCTGACCGCCAACGGCAAACTCGACCGCCGCGCCTTGCCAGCGCCGGACCCGGAGCTCAATCGTCAGGACTATGTCGCGCCAGAGAACGAGCTGGAGCAGGCCCTGGCGCAGATCTGGTGTGAAGTGCTCAACGTCAAACAAGTCGGCCTCAACGACAACTTCTTCGAACTCGGCGGTGATTCGATTCTGTCGATTCAGGTGGTCAGCCGCGCGCGTCAACAGGGCATTCACTTCAGCCCGCGCGACTTGTTCCAGCATCAGACGGTGCAGACGCTCGCCGCAGTGGCCAGCCGCACGCAGCAAGTGACTGCCGAGCAAGGTCTGGTGGATGGGGCATCGCGCCTGACGCCGATTCAGCATTGGTTCTTCGGTACGGACATTCCCCAGCGTCAGCACTGGAATCAGGCGCTGTTGCTGGAGCCGACCATGCGCCTTGAACCGCAACGTCTGCAGCAAGCATTGCGGGCAGTGATCGAGCAGCACGACGCCTTGCGTCTGCGTTTCAGCGAAGTCGATCAAGCGTGGCAGGCAACGCACCAGGCGCTGACCGATGAAGAACTTCTCTGGCAGTTCAGCGTCGATTCGCTGGCCCCGTGCGAAGCCTTGTTCGCCGATGCACAACGCAGTCTGCATCTGCATAACGGCCCACTGCTGCGCGCAGTGCTGGTCGACGTCGCCGGTGCACAGCAACGCCTGTTTATCGCCATCCACCACTTGGTGGTCGACGGTGTGACGTGGCGCGTGTTGCTCGACGATCTGCAAACTGCCTATCGCCAACTCGACGCTGCGCAGCCGCTGAAACTGCCGACGAAAACCAGCGCCTTCAAGGACTGGGCCGCGCGTTTGCACGCTTATGCCGGCAGCGAATCGCTGCGTGAAGAATTGAGCTGGTGGCAGGCGCAACTGGCCGGGCCGAGCGCTGATCTGCCTTGCGAAAACCCGCAGGGCGGCAGGCAGCATCGGCATGCACAAACCGTCAGCGTGCGCCTCGACGCCGAGCGCACCCGCCAATTGCTGCAACAGGCGCCGAGTGCTTATCGCACCCACGTCAACGACCTGCTGCTGACCGCGCTGGCCCGTGTGTTGTGCCGCTGGAACGGACAGCCGTCGGCGTTGATTCAATTGGAAGGCCACGGCCGCGAAACCCTGTTCGACGAGATTGACCTGACCCGCACGGTTGGCTGGTTTACCAGCGCTTACCCGCTGCGCCTGACCCCGCACAACATCGAAGAGGCTGCCGGGCAGGGTGCTTCGATCAAGGCGATCAAGGAACAACTGCGCGCCGTGCCGCACAAAGGTCTCGGTTATGGCGTGCTGCGTTATCTGGCCGATGACGGCTGCCGCCAGCGCATGGCCGCGCTGCCACAGGCGCCGATCACCTTCAATTATCTCGGCCAGTTCGACCAGAGCTTCGGCAGCGATGCGCTGTTCCATCCTCTCGATGAAGCAGTCGGGGCCGCTCATGATCCGCAGGCGCCGTTGCCGAACGAGTTGAGCGTCGACGGTCAGGTGTATGGCGGGGAACTGCTACTGCGCTGGACTTTCAGTGCCGAGCGTTATGCGGTGCAGACGATCAATGATCTGGCCGATGCCTATCTCGGCGAGTTGTGCAGCCTGATCGAGCACTGCCTGCAGAGCGGTGCCGGTGGCCTGACGCCGTCGGACTTCCCGCTGGCGAAACTGACTCAGGCACAACTCGATGCGCTGCCGGTGCCGGCCGCGCACATCGAAGATGTCTATCCGCTGACACCGATGCAGGAAGGCATGTTGCTGCACACCCTGCTCGAACCGGGCACCGGTCTGTACTACATGCAGGATCGTTATCGCATCAACAGCGAGCTCGACCCCGAGCGTTTCGCCCAGGCCTGGCAAGCGGTGGTCGCCCGTCATGAAGCGTTGCGCGCTTCGTTCTGCTGGAACGTTGGCGAAGACATGCTGCAAGTGATTCACACGCCGGGGCGTACGCCGATCGAGTACCTGGACTGGAGCGCCGTCGCCGAAACCGAGCAGGAACCGCAGCTGCAAGCGCTGCTGAAAAGCGAGCGGGAGGCCGGGTTCGATCTGCTCAATCAGGCGCCGTTCCACCTGCGCCTGATCAAGGTCGGCGCGGCGCGCTACTGGTTCATGATGAGTAACCACCACATCCTCATCGATGCCTGGTGCCGGTCGCTGCTGATGAACGATTTCTTCGAGATCTACACCGCCCTCGGCGAAGGTCGCGAAGCGCAGTTGAGCGTGCCGCCGCGTTATCGCGATTACATCGGCTGGCTGCAACGTCAGAGCCTGGCCGAGGCGCGGCAGTGGTGGCGGCAGAATCTGCAAGGCTTCGAACGCACTACGCCGATCCCCAGCGACCGGCCGTTCCTGCGCGAACACGCTGGCGAAAGCGGCGGCATGATCGTCGGCGACCGTTACACCCGCCTCAATGCCGAGGACGGCGCCCGCCTGCGGGAACTGGCGCAGGCCCATCAACTGACCGTCAACACCTTCGCCCAGGCTGCGTGGGCTCTGGTGCTGCGGCGCCTGAGCGGCGATCGCGACGTGCTCTTCGGCGTCACAGTGGCCGGGCGTCCGGTGGAGATGCCGGAGATGCAGCGCACTGTCGGCCTGTTCATCAACAGTATTGCCCTGCGCGTGAAGATGCCTGCGGACGATCAGCGCAGCAGCGTGCGCCAATGGCTCAGCGCTTTGCTCGACAGCAATATGCAACTGCGCGAGTACGAATACCTGCCGCTGGTGAACATTCAGGAACAGAGCGAATTGCCCAAGGGCCAGCCGCTGTTCGACAGCCTCTTCGTGTTCGAAAACGCCCCGGTGGAAGTCTCGGTGCTCGACCGAGCGCAGAGTTTGAATGCCACTTCGGATTCCGGCCGCACCCATACCAACTTCCCGCTGACGGCGGTGTGCTACCCGGGCGATGACCTTGGCTTGCACCTGTCCTATGACCAGCGTTACTTCGACGAGGCGACGGTCGAGCGCATGCTCAGTGAGTTCAAGCGCCTACTGCTGGCGCTGGTCGACGGCTTCCATGGCGACATGGCCGATTTGCCGCTGCTGGGCGACGAAGAACGCGACTTCCTGCTGCACGGTTGCAACCAGAGCGGCCACGACTATCCGCTGGAGCAAAGCTACGTGGCGTTGTTCGAAGCGCAGGTCGCGGCGCATCCGCAGCGCATCGCCGCCAGTTGCCTCGATCAGCAATTGAGCTACGCCGAACTGAACCACAACGCCAACCGCCTCGGCCATGCCCTGGTCGCTGCCGGTGTGCGGATGGATCAACCGGTGGCGCTGCTGGCCGAACGCAATCTCGACCTGCTCGGCATGATCATCGGCAGCTTCAAGGCCGGTGCCGGTTACCTGCCGCTGGATCCGGGTCTGCCGAGCCAGCGTCTGAGCCGCATTATCGAGCTCAGCCGCACGCCGTTGCTGGTGTGTAGCGCAGCTTGCCGCGAACAGGCGCAGACCTTGCTCGAGGCGTTTGGCTGTTCGAACCGTCCGCGCCTGCTGGTGTGGGAAGAGGTGCAGGCGTCGGCGACAGCGACGCATAATCCCGGCATTCACAGCGGCCCGGACAATCTCGCTTATGTGATCTACACGTCGGGTTCGACCGGTTTGCCAAAAGGCGTCATGGTCGAGCAGCGCGGCATGCTCAATAACCAATTGAGCAAACGACCATATCTCGACTTGAGCGAGGCCGATGTGATTGCACAGACCGCCTCGCAGAGCTTCGATATTTCCGTCTGGCAGTTCCTCGCTGCGCCGTTGTTCGGCGCGCGGGTCGATATCGTGCCGAATGCGATTGCCCACGATCCGCAAGGTTTGCTGGCGCATGTGCAGGCGCAGGGCATTACGGTGCTGGAAAGTGTGCCGTCGCTGATTCAGGGCATGCTCGCCGCCGAGCGGCTGAGTCTCGACGGCTTGCGCTGGATGCTGCCGACCGGCGAAGCGATGCCGCCGGAGCTGGCCCATCAGTGGCTGCTGCGTTACCCGCAGATCGGCCTGGTCAATGCTTACGGCCCGGCGGAATGTTCCGATGACGTGGCGTTCTACCGCGTCGACCTGGCCTCGACGCGTGGCAGTTATTTGCCGATCGGCACGCCGACCGACAACAACTTGCTCTATCTGCTCGATGGCGCGCTGGATCTGGTGCCGCTGGGCGCGGTGGGTGAATTGTGCGTGGCTGGCATCGGTGTCGGTCGCGGCTACGTCAGCGATCCGCTGCGCACCGCGCCGGTGTTTGTGCCGAACCCGTTCGGCGCGCCGGGCGAGCGCCTGTACCGCACCGGTGACCTGGCGCGGCGCCGCACTGATGGTGTGCTGGAATACGTCGGCCGGGTCGATCATCAGGTGAAGATTCGCGGTTACCGCATCGAACTCGGTGAAATCGAAGCGCGTCTGCACGAACAACCGCAAGTACGTGACGCGGCGGTTGGCGTGCAAGAGGGCGTCAACGGCAAGCACCTGGTCGGTTATCTGGTCGCCGCCGATGCAGCGCTCAATCCGGCCGAACGCCTGGAGCAGATCAAGCAACGCCTGCGCGCCGAACTGCCGGAATACATGGTGCCGCTGCACTGGCTGTGGCTGGAGCAAATGCCGCTCAATGCCAACGGCAAACTCGACCGCAAAGCCTTGCCGGCGCTGGAGATCGGTCAGTTGCAGAGCGAGGACTATCTGGCCCCGCGCAACGAGCTGGAGCAGACCCTGGCTGATATCTGGGCCCAGGTGCTCAAGGTCGACAAGGTCGGCGTGCGCGACAACTTTTTCGAACTGGGCGGGCATTCGCTACTGGCAACGCAGATTGCATCGCGAGTGCAGAAAACCCTGCAACGCAATGTGCCGCTGCGCGCGATGTTCGAGTGCAGTACGGTGGCGGAACTGGCCGAGTACATTGATGGACTGGCGGCCAGCGATATGACTGAGGAGAAGGTGGATCGGTTGAATGATCTGATGGCGCAGCTGGAGGGGCTTTAGTTCTTCGGCGTTTGGGCCGGCGATGGCGTCGGAGAATTCAACACAAATCAACCGGTACGTGACTGTACATTTCCGGGCTTGACGATCAACAACCGGCAGCTCAGTCTGCCGGTTCTCTTTTTCTCCCGGAGGTGGTCGATGGCCTTTTTCACGGTTGACGGACAAGCGCTGCACTACATTGATCAAGGCACTGGCCCGGCCGTGTTGCTCGCAGGCAGTTATCTCTGGGATCAGGCGATGTGGGCGCCGCAGATCGCCGCGCTGACCCCGCACTATCGCGTCATCGCGCTGGATCTGTGGGGGCATGGCGAGTCCGGCAAATTACCCGAAGGCACCACATCGCTGGATGACATCGCCCGTCAGGCGCAGGCTTTGCTTGATCATCTGGACATCGACCGCGTCACTCTGGTCGGGCTGTCGGTCGGCGGCATGTGGGGCGCGCGCCTGGCACTGTCCGCAGCGCAACGTTTGAACGGTCTGGTGCTGATGGACACTTACGTCGGCGTCGAGCCGGAACCGACCCGGCAGTATTACTTCTCGCTGTTCAAGCAGATCGAAGACACCGGCACCCTCTCTGAACAACTGCTCGACATCGTCGTGCCAATCTTCTTCCGCCCGGGCATCGACCCGCAGTCGCCGCTGTATCAGCAATTGCGCGCAAAACTGCAAGGCTATTCGCCCGAGCGTCTGCGCGAAAGCATCGTGCCGATGGGGCGCATCACTTTTGGTCGTGACGACTTGTTGCCACGCCTGGCCGAGCTGGACGCGGCTGCGACGCTGGTGCTCTGCGGCGATCAGGACAAACCACGGCCACCGTCGGAAGCCCGGGAAATGGCTGAATTGATTGGTTGCCCGTGTGTGCTGGTGCCAGAGGCGGGGCACATCTCCAATCTGGAGAACCCCGAATTCGTCACTGAGGCGCTGCTAGCGTTTCTGGCCGAGCGAAACCGCTAGACCGAGTGACCTTCATCCGCGAGCAGGGCACCATACAATCGCGAGTGTGAAACTCATCTATAAAAGCATTTGATAAGGGAACGACGTGCAACAGTTCTGGTGGCGTGACCTCAAGGATCTCGAGGACAAGTGGGTTGGATTGAGTATTGAGGTCAACCGACCGAAATCAAGCAAACCTGCGCTTCATCTGCAAAGTGGCAACAACGGACGGATGAAGTTGATGCTCAACGAAATACCGCTCTTTTGGGCGACTATTGCCACCTCATATTACGGTGCGTGGCTGGTTCGCAATCCCAGGCCCGTTCAACTCGAATCGCCATCCGTGCCGCCCATCGGTTCGGCTGTCGTCCAGGAGCACTTTGGATTACCCGTCCAAGAGCGCTTCCCGCGCTGGTGTCGCTATTTCATCAACCAGTTGATGAACAATCAGGCGGACTTTCTCTATCCCGGCCATTGGGTGGCGCGCCCTCTATTGCCAGCGGTTAGCCGATACAAACCCGTTGCAGGACCGGATGGCTGGTATTTTTCCACCCCGGCCGATGCGTCCAGTCATCTGCCCAACTGGTACGCCCGCGGCGAGGGCATTCTCGACAACGTGCAACCGCACACTGTGCATTGGCTTGATTGGGATTTGGGGCACTTGATCGGTCTGCACACGGTAGATCCCTTTGCAGGTCGTCTCAAATGGTGGCGCAAAAAAGCCAGGGAGGGCAGTTTGCCGCCGATCCTGCTCTGGTATGTGGGCGGACTGTGTTCTTACGTGATCATCGATGGACATTACAGATTGCAGGCCGCGTTCGATGAAGGGGTCAAACCTGATTTCATTGTCCTGAGCTCGACCAAAGCCCAGCAAATCAAACCATGCGAAGCAACGCAGCAACGTGTGTTCAGTTCGTTGATGTTGCAGAACGCGCGAAACCCCAAGTTCAACGTTCACACATTCAACCAAGCGCTGATCAACACTTTTGACGATCGTCCATGGCATTGGGCGGGGACGCACGCTTGGGCCGGTATTGCCTCAGACCAAGCGTGGTGCGCTGAGGTGACAACCTTTCTCACGGAACAGGGAAAGACCGAGCACTTGCAGGACATTATCGAGCGGTGCGACTACTGACGAGCCGCACCGGGCAGCGCTTGCGAAGTCTATTTCGGCCCGAGAATCTTCACCAGCTTGTCCGGCGAAGGCGCGCCTTGCTGTTGTTGCAATTCGCCTTTGTCGTCCAGGTAGAAAATGGCCGGGGTGGCCTGCAGTTCCAGGTCTTCCATCAACTGCATGTTGGCCGCGAGTTTGGTTTGCACGGCGACCGGAATGTCTTTCAGAGCCTTGAGCGTGCTGCCCTTGCCGGCCTTTTCGTGATCCTCCAGCGCTTTGGCCGGATCTTTCGCCGCCAGCAGCGCGGCTGATTTGCCCGGGCTGTCTTCGCGGATGATGCCGACCATGATGTGGCGCAACTGCACCTTGCCGGCCTTGACCCATGGCCGCGCCTGTTCCCAGAACATGTTGCAATACGGGCAGTTCGGGTCGCTGAACAGGTACACCGTGCGCGGCGCATCCTTGTTGCCATCCTGAATCCAGTTGCTCGCCTCGAACTTGGCCCAGACTTCCTTGGACATCGGCGCATAGACCAGTTTCTGCAACGGCTCGCTACTCAGATCCTTGCCGTCGGCGTCGTACAGATTACCAACCACGACGTGCTTGCCGTCCGGAGTCAGGTAGAGCGCCATGCCGCGATTCTGGTATTGCGCAGCGTACCCGCGCAGGCCGTCGGGGGCGTCGAACTGGCCGACAATTTTTGCGCCTTTTGCTTCGATTTTTTTGATCGCCGCAGGCAGTTCTTCAGCAGCCTGCACTGACGGCAAGTGCAGCAGGGCAGTGCCCAGAGTCAGCGTCAGCAGGTGGCGGAGGCGGGGCATGGCAGTTTCCTTGCAGAGTTGGCCGGAGCAACGGCCTGATTCGGGCTAGAAGGTGAAGTGTCGAACGTTTCCAGCGCGCGCGCGAGGCTGGCATTCGACAGTTCACCGAGGTGACTGGTCAGCAAACGACCGTCCGGGCTATAGAACAGCGTAGTCGGTAACGCCATGGAACCCACGGCCTGACCGAGACGGCCGCTGCGGTCGAACAGCACGTTGTTCAGGCTCAGGCCCTGGGTTTCCAGGAACGTTGCCACGCTTTGCATGCTTTCGGCCTGATTGACGAACAAGAACGTCAGATCCGGACGCTGTTGTTGGGCGTTTTCCAGTACCGGCATTTCTCGCCGGCATGGCGGACACCAGGTCGCCCACAGGTTGATCACCAGCGGGCCGCCCTGATAGTCACGGAGCTTGATCCTTTCCCCGGCGGCGTTACGCAGGGAGATATCCGGCAGCCGCGTGCCTTGTTCATAAATATTCAGCGACAGCGTGGCGAGCAACCAGAACATCACGCCGCTGACCACACCGAAGCCCAACGGGCGACGCAGACCGGGGCGCCGCCAGCCGCGATACAACGCCGCCAGCAGCAGAACGATCACCCCGGGCCAGGCGAGAAAACCACCGTCGCGCAGATCGATGATCTGCCACGGGTCGTTGCGATAATGCGACCAGTACAGCGCGACAAACGCAATGCGCGCCGCGAGCATGCCCAGCAAGAAGAGGCTGAACAGCGCCGACTCGGGATTATCGCCGCCACGCTTGGCCACTCGCCAACCGACAAACGTCGCCAGCGCCAGAGCACTGATCAGCAGCAAGTGGTTAAGCGCGATGGCGAAGGTGCCGAGGGTGAGCGTCAGCATCAGTTGGCGTCTCGGGTAGTGGACCAGCGTTGCAGGAAGGTGTCGGCATCGACCTCACCGGTGATGCGCTGGCTGCGGCGTTCTGCGCCGTCAGCGCCGATCCAGATGAACGTCGGCGGCCCCGGCACTTTATAACGACCGAGCAGCTCGCGACTGGCGGCGTTGTCGGCGGTGACATCCAGGCGCAGCAGGCGTACGTTGCTCAGCGCCTGCATGACCTTGGCCTCGCCGAACACCTTCTTTTCCATCACTTTGCACGACACACACCAGTCGGCGTAGTAATCGAGCAACACCCATTGGCCCTGAGCCCTGGCTGCGTCGAGTTCGCGTTGCAGCGTGGCTGGTTCATTGATCGTGGTGAAAGCGTCGTGTCCACTTGGCGCTGCACCGGCAACACGGCCGGCGCTGTAAACCTGCAACGGCTGATACGGATCATCGCTGCCGCCAGCCGCACCGATCACTAGCAAGCTGCCCCACAAACCGAGCAAGAGGGACAGGGCGCCAAACATCTGCGCGACGCGGCCAAAACCTTCGGACTGTTTCCAGGCGCTGTAAGCCGCAATCAGCAGCAGCGCGCCACACAGACCGAGCCACAACGACGGGGCCAGCACCGGACGCAGCATCAGCAATGCGGTTGCGAGAAAGAGGAAACCGAATACACCTTTGAGCAGATTCATCCAGGCGCCGGGTTTCGGCAGGAAACGGTTGCCGACGGTGACCAGCAGTAACAGCGGCACACCGATGCCGATGCCCAGTGCAAACAGGATCAAACCGCCGTGCAAGGCGTTACCGCTTTGCGCGATGTACAACAGCGCACCGGCCAGTGGCGCGGTCATGCACGGCCCGACCAACAGACCAGACAATGCGCCCAGCACACCGGCGCCGATCAGGCTGCCGCCGCTGCGGCTGCGCGAAGCATGTTCAAGTCGATCACGCAGGGCCACCGGCAGTTGCAGCTCGAAGAAGCCGAACATCGGCAGTGCGAGCACCACGAAAATGGCGGCAAATGTGCCGAGTAACCACGGATTCTGCAACCACGCCTGCAGGTTCGCGCCGAGCAGCGCAGCAATCACGCCCATCGCCGCATACACCAGCGCCATGCAGATCACATAGCTGCTGGCCAAGGCAAAGCCGCGCCTTGGTGTGGCGCCACTGCCGACAATCATCCCGGCCAGAATCGGCAGCATCGGCAGCGAACATGGCGTGAATGCCAGCAGCAGGCCGAGTCCGAAAAACACCAACAGGCTCCAGCCCAGCGCCCGTTGTTGCAGACTGCTGGCCAAGGCCTGGTCCGGCGCTTCAGCGCCTGTTGCTGCTGCGGCTTTGCCGCCCAGATCGATCACTCGGGTTTGCGGTGGATAGCACAGACCGGCATCGGCGCAGCCCTGATAACTGACTTTGATCTGCCCCTTTGCCGCCGCCGGGATTTTTACTTCCAGGCCTTGGCGGTAGACCGGCTGTTCGCCAAAGAACTCATCGCTGTGAGATTCGCCTTCAGGCAGTACCGGCTGCTGATCAGCGGCCAGCCCGTCGAACTTCAAGCGTTTCTGATACAGGTAGTAGCCGTCACTGATCTGCCAGAACAACTGGGTTTCTCCCGAGTCCAGACGCTCGGAGGAGAGTACGAATGCCTGGTCGACGGGTAAAAAGTCCGGCTTGGATTCGAACGGATTGTTTGCGGCCTGAGCCAGACCGGAAATAAGTAAAGCAAACAGAAGAAAAAAATGACGCATGGAGGAGCCTTGTCCCTGTGCAAGTGGGGTACAGGATGGGCGGCGGCGATTAACCGATAATTAACCCTATCCTACTAGCCCCACCAGGATCGGCCAATCAGTCGCGCAGCAGGCCGGGCCAATTATCCTCATTGATTGTTCTGGGGCCGGAAACCAGTCGGTCGGATTGAATGTTGTAGGTCAAATATTGATTGTTGGTGAGGAAGATGTACCAGTAGCTGTCCGCGAATGTCCGGTCATTCTGTGCTGCTGTGATGATTCGGTCTTCATAGGGTTTCAGCGCGCCCAGTTGATATTCGCCAAACCGGTTGCGGGTAAGGGTCCTGGCTCTGTAGTTGAACGATAGATAGTGTCCGTCATCAAGAATAAAGCGGAACAGGAAAGGGTGGCCGGTAAGTTGAAACCAAGTGCCGGCGATGATCCTGTCAAAATACGGAAGGATCGGTTTCCAGACAGAGTCGGCAACCTTGTAGAACGCAGCAACCTTATCGTTATCCTGGTCATATTTGCACACCATCGGGGTTGTGCCCTGATAGAAGAACAACCAGGCGATGTCCTCGTCACTTGCGGTATTCCAGCCGAACGAAGTGGTAGTCAAGCCGAAGCGCAGGTCTTTTGTATAGGGGTCGAAAGTGTCCCAACTGCCTGCGGTGGAGGCTGGGTAATTGGCTGATACGCTATTGTTTCCCAGATCAAAGCGCGAATAAGTGTCGGTATTCTTGAAGAAGAAATAAATCCGATCGGGGCCGGAGCGCCAGTCTATGGCGACGAAGTTGTTCAGGTTGCTCACGTTTTAAGTCCATTTAAATGCGGATTGAAAGTTGCAGGCCGAAGCTAAATGAAGTCATCTATTCGATAAAGTCCGCAATTGTTTCCGGATGGGTAACCCGAACCACAAGAGTTTTGGCCCTCTGCCTCGCATCCGTCGCCGATACGCGATAATTCGCTATGTTCGCCTGCAGCTTTGCGAACTCGATATGTACCGCCATAATTGCGCCTTAATCCTCGGCTGTTTCACTCGCGTTTTTGTCCACGGAGCCCCCATGCACGTACTGGTTTGCGAAGACGATGAGCTGATCGCCAGTGGCATCGTCGCCGGGCTCACGGCGCAGGGCCTGACCGTCGAGCACGTCAACACGGCATCAAAGGCGCGGGCGATGCTCAAGGTCGCCGAGTTCGACGTGATGGTGCTCGATCTCGGTCTGCCTGACGAAGACGGCCTCAAGCTGCTGCAGCAACTGCGCAATCACGGTCTGGAAATTCCGGTGTTGATTCTCACTGCTCGCGATTCAGTGACTGATCGTGTCGACGGTTTGCAGGCCGGCGCCGACGACTACCTGCTCAAGCCTTTTGACCTGCGCGAACTGTTTGCTCGCCTGCAAACCTTGTTGCGTCGAGTCGCCGGACGCAGCGTCAATCTGATCGAACATGGCCCGCTCACCTACGACCCAAGCAGCCGGGAAACCCGACTGGCCGGGCAACCGGTGGACTTGTCGCGGCGTGAGCAGTCACTCTTGCAGGCGTTGCTGCACAATCGTGGCCGGGTGCTGTCCACCGAGCAGTTGAAGGACAGCGTCTACGGCTTTAACGATGAGTTGGAAAGCAACGCGCTGAACGTGCATATCCACCATCTGCGCAGCAAGCTCGGCAAGGGCATCGTCGAAACCGTGCGCGGTCTGGGCTATCGGCTCGGGCCCGCCGACGGCGCAGAGCAAGGCAAGTGATGAGTCTGCGCCTGCGGCTGAGCCTGACGCTCGGCACCGCGTTCGCGCTGATCTGGGCGCTGGCGGCGGCCTGGATGCTCAGTGATTTGCGCAATCAGATGATGTTCTCTCTCGACCAGCGTCTGGTTGCCTCGGCGCGCATGGTCGCCGGGCTGCTCGAGCAATTGCCGGCGCTGCCGAGCAAGGGCGAGGGCACGCACTTCAGTGCCGAACAGCTGAATATTCCCGGCGGTATGGCCTGTCAGGTCAGTTCGTTGCGCGGGGAAATCCTTGCCCGTAGCCACAACAATCCCGAACAAGCGCTGGAAGCGGAAAAAATGGGCTTCCACGATCAGATGATCGACGGTGCGCCGTGGCGCAGTTTTACCCTGGCTCGTGGCGATGTGCGCATCACTACGGCAGATCGGCAGATCGAGCGTGAAGCCTTGAACATGTCGATTCTGCTCGCCGCTTCGGTACCAGTCGGTGTGGCCTTGCTCGGTTGTTTGTGCCTGCTGTGGCTGGGCATCGGTCAGGGCCTTGCACCACTGAATCGCCTGCGCGAAGCACTGATGCGGCGCAATGCCGATTCTCTTGAACCGTTGCAGTTGCAGGCATTTCCCAGCGAGTTGAAGCCGTTGCTGGAAACCCAGAACCAGTTGTTCCAGCGCATCGGCAAGACCATCGAGCGTGAACGTCGCCTGACCGGTGACGCCGCGCACGAATTGCGCAGTCCGCTGACGGCCATCAAGACCCACCTGCAAGTCGCGCGCATGACCGATGGCAGCGCCCGCGATCAGTCGCTGGCGCGCGCCGAGGAGGGCGCCGATCGCCTGCACCGCACCCTTGAACAGTTACTGTTGCTGGCGCGGGTCGAAGGCAGTCTGTCGTTCGATGACGGCTCGCAGTGCAGCGCCGAGCAGGTGGCCAGACTGGCGATTCAGGACGCCACGGGCGGTGAACGGCTGCGGATCAAACTGCATGTGCCGGATGACCTGCCTGCCGCTCCGGTGCAAATGCCTGCGGTGCTGGCAATTGCTGCGCTGCGCAACCTGCTCGATAACGCCTTGCGCCATACGCCGGAAGATTGTGCGGTCGAGGTCAGTCTTGAAAGCATTGGCGCTCGCGTGCGTTTTGTCGTGCGCGATCATGGCCCGGGCATTGCGCCGGATGACATACAGCATCTGACTCAGCGGTTCTGGCGCAACGGTCAGAGCACCGGCTGCGGGCTGGGTCTGGCGATTGTCCAGGCGATTGTCCAGCGCTGTGACTGTGCCCTGCATTTCGACAGCCGCGCGGATGGCTTGCGGGTCGAACTGACCATGCCGTTGCAACCTCTCTGACCGCACCGCCCTGCGCAGGAGCTGCCGAAGGCTGCGATCTTTTGATTTTGCTTCAAGATCAAGATCAAAAAATCGCAGCCTTCGGCAGCTCCTACAGAATTGCTGTTCCGGCACATCAAATGTAACTTCTCGGCGTTCGCTATCCGCCAGGGTCGGGGCTAAGGTCAACCCAGCTTTGACTCAATGGATTGAGGGAACTGCGCATGGAAGCACCCGTCTGCATACGTCCGGCCACACTGGCCGACGCCGGCATTATCAACCGCATCGTCGAACGCTCGATCCGCGTCGGATGTGCACTCGATCACCGCAATGATTCGTCGATCGTCAGCGACTGGGTCAATCAGTCCACCATCGATGTCATCAGTAGCCGGCTCGCCGCTCCACACATTTGTCTCTGCGTCGCTTTGCTTGAAGACAAACCGGTGGGTGTCGGCATGGCCGAGGCAAGTGGCGATATCTTGCTGTGTCACGTCCAGCCGGAGTCCTTCCGCCGAGGCGTCGGCCGGGCGCTGATGCAGAATCTTGAGGGCTGGTTGCGGATTCGCGGGGTGCAGCATGTGCACCTCAACAGCACCCGCACCGCTGCGGCGTTCTATCGGCATCTGGGGTATCAACAAGCAGCGCCACCCGTCATCTCCTGCGGCTTGCAGACCTTGCTGCTGCACAAGCCGTTGCCAGCCCCCACCGGACAACTCGATCAAGGGTGTAAATCCTTTCCTCGCTGAAGCGTTTCCAGAACAGGAAAACCTGCAAGTGCGCCCCGCGACCGGAACGCGCACCTGTCGGTGTGCTGTTTTGGTCATTATCCATAGCGAATTGAGGGGTCGAGAGATGTCAGTCGCCACCAGCCTTATCGAAGCGTCGTCGGCCCGGGTCGCCTCGGCGCCGGCGGAAACGTTATATGAATTCAACGAATCACCCCTGCTGACGCGTCAGAGCCGGCAGGAGTCCAATGCGCGCAGCTATCCGCGCCGTATCCCGCTGGCGCTCAAACGTGCCAAGGGCTTGTATGTCGAGGACGTTGAGGGGCGTACGTTCATCGATTGCCTGGCTGGGGCCGGCACGCTGGCGCTGGGGCATAACCATCCGGTCGTGATCGAAGCGATCCAGCAGGTTCTCGCGGACGAGTTGCCGCTGCACACCCTCGACCTGACCACGCCGGTCAAAGATCGATTCGTCCAGGACCTGTTCGGCCTGCTGCCGACGGAACTGGCGGCGCAGGCGAAAATTCAGTTTTGCGGCCCGACCGGTACCGACGCGGTGGAGGCAGCGCTGAAACTGGTGCGCACTGCCACTGGCCGCAGCACCGTGCTGTCCTTTTCCGGTGGCTATCACGGCATGAGCCAAGGTGCGTTGAGCCTGATGGGCAGCCTGGGGCCGAAAAAACCGCTGGGTGCCTTGCTCAGCAGTGGCGTGCAGTTCATGCCGTTTCCCTACGATTACCGTTGCCCGTTTGGCCTCGGTGGCGCGGCTGGAGTCAAAGCCAACCTGAGTTATCTGGAAAACCTGCTCAACGACCCCGAGGCGGGCGTGCAATTGCCGGCGGCGGTAATTGTCGAGGCGGTGCAGGGCGAGGGCGGGGTGATACCGGCGGATGTCGAGTGGTTGCGCGGCTTGCGCCGGATCACCGAAAAGGCTGGTGTAGCGCTGATCGTCGATGAGATTCAAAGCGGATTCGCCCGTACCGGAAAGATGTTTGCCTTTGAACATGCGGGCATCGTTCCGGATGTGGTGGTGCTCTCCAAGGCCATCGGCGGCAGTCTGCCGCTGGCGGTGGTGGTTTACCGCGACTGGCTCGACACCTGGCAACCGGGCGCCCATGCCGGCACGTTCCGTGGCAATCAAATGGCCATGGCCGCCGGTTCAGCGGTGATGCGCTATCTCGTGGAGCACAAGGTTTGCGAGCACGCCGCCGCCATGGGTGATCGACTCAGTGAACATCTGCACATTCTGCAACGCGACTTCCCGCAACTGGGCGATATCCGTGGGCGCGGCTTGATGCTTGGCGTCGAACTGGTGGACCCGAATGGTGCGCCTGATGCGCTTGGTCATCCGCCGGCCTTTGGGCGTCTGGCGCCACTGGTGCAGCGTGAATGCCTCAAGCGTGGCCTGATTCTGGAGCTGGGCGGCCGCCATGGCGCCGTTGTGCGCTTCCTGCCGCCGCTGGTGATTACCGCAGCGGAAATCGACCGGGTGGCCGAGATCTTCGGTCGCGCATTGGCCGCCGCCACCGCCGCGCTGTAAATTTCTTCACGCGGCGAACGTTCTTTCTACATACCCCGGCTGCATCCGTTGTGCAGCCGACCTTACAACGATGGAGAACCAGCATGACGTCAGTATTCGACCGCGAGGACATCCTCTTTCAGGTCGTGGTCAACCACGAAGAGCAATACTCGATCTGGCCCGATTACAAAGCCGTACCAGAAGGCTGGCGCACCGTGGGCAAGAGCGGCTTGAAGAAGGAATGCCTGGCCTACATCGAAGAAGTCTGGACCGACATGCGCCCGTTGAGCCTGCGCCAGAAGATGGATGCACAAGTCGCGGCGCAATAAGCGACCGCGCAAAAAAACCGCTGAACCAGTGATGGTCAGCGGGTTTTTTCATGTCCTGGATTTTTATTTTCTGCAAACCCTCATCGTTGGCTTGCCTGCGATGAACGATGACTCGGCATCAGCCTGACTACGCTCCGCTCAACCCCTTGAGCAACAGATCCACATTAGCCTCCAGCTCCGCCAGCGGATCCCCCGCATCGGTACTCAACACCACCAGTCGGCTACCGGATTCAGCAATCGCCGCTTTCACTGGCTCCGCTGGCTGACGATGGTGCAGCACTACCGCCACATCGTTGTCCTTGAGCGTCGCTGTCAGCTTTTTCAAATCTTCCGATGTCCACTCGGCATCGGGCCGCGCGTCCTGTCCGGCCAGTTCAAGATTGAGGCTGCCAATCAGATAGCCGAAGTGATCGCTCAGACTCAACACACTCAGATTGTCCGCCTCGGCCAGACGCGCTTCGGTGTCGGCGCTGAGTTTCAGCAGACGTTGTTTCAGCGCCGCCAGGTTGGCCTCGATCGCAGGCTTGGCGCTTGGTGCCAGGCGCACCAGATCGGCGGCCATCACGTCAGCCATGCGCCCCATGTTGTTACTCGCCAGCCATGGCTGGCTGTTCAAGCCATCCACCTGCAGGCCCGGTTGCACGGCGATACCGGGCAGGGCGCCGTCGACCGGACGGGCAGCGTCGACTTCGACGATACGAATATTGCTGCGCCGCGCGAAAGGGTACAGCGGGTCATCCGCCCACAGCGATCGCAGACCGATCACCGCGTCCGCGTCAGTGGCCAGTTTGCTCAGCGCCGGCGCCCCACGGCCGCTGAAATACGCGGTCTGGCGGCTGCCGGGCAGGTTGGCCGGGGCTGCGCGTTCAAGGTCGACATCGGTGCCCTTGAGCAGCGCTTCGCCCAATCCATAAGTGATCGGCAACGAGGCCAGCACGCGCAAGGGTTTCGCACTTTCAGCAGCCAGAGACGGAGTGCAGACCACGCCACACAGGGCCATGGCCAGAGTCAGGTTACGCAGTGAAAAAGCCATTTATCCAAGGTTCCCTTTCAGGCTGGGGACGACGCCGCGCGCAATGGCGGCGAGGGCAAAAGCGATGCCGGCGACGAGAATGATCGCGGCGCCGGACGGAATCGGCAGGTCGAACACGATTGGTGCAAGAATCCCGCACAGCGTGCTCACGGTGGCAATCAGCACCGAACACCAGAAAAATCCTTTGAGTGACTGACTGAGCAAACGCGCCGCCGCCGCCGGGATCACCAGCAAGGCACCGACCAGAATCGCGCCGATCACCTTGACCGCCGCGACAGTGATCAGCGTCACCAGAATCACGAACAGGTAATCCAGCGTCTTGACCGCTACGCCACGCACCGCCGCCAGTTGCGGGTTGAAACTGGCGAGCATGATGCGGTTGTATAGCGGCAGGGCGAGGGCCATGACCAGTGAACCGACGATGGCCAGGACCGCCAGATCATTGCCGTTGACGGTCAGCACCGAACCGAACAGCACGTTTTCCAGAATGTGCACATTGATCTTGCCGGCGAGAATCAGCAGCAAGCTCGCGCCCAAGGCGAGCGATACCGAGAGAAACACGCCGATCAGCGTATCCGGTGCCAGCCCGGTGCGGTTGCGCAGGTAATTGAGCAGGATGCCGAACAGCAGGCAGTAACCGAACAGACTGCCGTATGGGCCGGTATAGGGTTCGCCGAGCAGAATGCCGATGGCCACACCGGTCAACGCGGCATGGCCGACCGCTTCGGAAAAGAACGCAAAGCGCTTGACCACCACCAGCGTGCCGAGCCCGCCCAGCACCGGGCCGATCAGCAGGCCGGCAAGCAGGGCATTGACGACAAAGCCGTAGGCCAGCGCTTCGGGCAGATAACCGGAAGATGCCCAGCCCTGGACCATCAGACGAAAGGCTTCATAGCTCATCAGACAGCGCTCCGTGGATGGGTGGAAAACAGTGTCAGCAGACGTTCCGGCGTCAGCGCCTGTTGCGGTGTGGCATCGAACAGCACGCGGCGGTTGAGACCGGTAACCCGATCGGCCAGCCGACCCACCGCTTCCAGATCATGCTCGATCCACAGCACGGTGATGCCCGCTGCGCGCCAGTCAGTCAGCAGGCGTTCGAACACCTGAATCCCTGCCTCATCGAGGGCTGACATAGGTTCGTCGAGCACCAGCAATTGCGGCGCCGGAATCAGGCCCTGCGCGAGCAGGACCCGCTGGCGCTCACCGCCGGACAGCGCGCCCATGCGCCGCTTGCGCTTGTCCTGCATGCCGACGCGCTCCAGCGCCTCGCCGATGGCGCCGGCGTAGTGTTTGCTCAAACCGAGAAAGGCCGGGCGGCGCTGGCACATGGTGGCCATGAAATCGTCGACGGTCATCGGCAGGCCGCGATCGAACTCCAGCGCCTGCGGGACGTAACCGGTGGTGCCGGGCTCGCCAGGCCAGCGCAGGCTGAGCTGGCCCTGATGCGGCATCTGCCCGAGCAGGGTTTTGATCAGCGAGCTCTTGCCACCGCCGTTGGGGCCGACCAGCGCATGCACGCTGCCGGGCTGCACCTGGAAGCTGACATTGTCGAGAATCGTCGTGCGCCCCAAGGTCAGGCTGATAGCCGCAAACTCCAGCGCCGGCCCGTTTTTCCCCTGTGGGGGCGAGCTTGCTTGCGAATGCGGTGTGTCATTCAGCGAAGATGTTGGCTGATCCGGTACCTTCGCGAGCAAGCTCGCTCCCACAGGGTTCTCTGCGTGATCGGCGGGGAGGGTTTGTTTCGACGTCATGCCCCGGACTCCTGAATCGCCCGAACCACGGTGTTGAGGTTGCCGGTCATTTCCTTTTCGTACTTGTCGGCGGTGTATTCGCCATAGGAAATGTGCGACAGCGGATAGAGCTTCACCCCGGATTCGCGCTGGATGGTGTCGACATAGCTGGAAGGGAAATCCATCTCGGAGAAGATCACTTTCACGTCGAGTTCACGCAACTGATCGATGGTTTTCTTCAACTGACTAGGGCTTGGTTCGATGCCGTGAGCAGGCTCGACCACAGCTGTCACTTCCAGGCCGAATTCGCGCAACAGATAGTCGTAAGCCGCGTGCACCGTGGCCACGCGCAGTTCGGCGTTCGGTGCCTGGGTCAGTTTGGCCAGAGCGTCGGCGCGCATCTGCCGCAGGCGTTTGCCATAGGCGCGGGCGTTCTGGGTGTAGGTCTTGGCGTTGTCCGGGTCGAGTTTGCCCAACTCGCGGGCGATGTTGTTGACCTGGGCGATGGAGGCGCTGATCGACAGGAACGTGTGCGGGTTGACCACTTTGCCAGCGCCGCGCGCAGCGACACCGGTGGCTGCGAGCAATGGCACGTTTTCGTTGGCTTCGATGGTTTTGACATTGGGTGTTTCGCTGGCGGCGATCATTCGGTCGGCGAAGTCGTCATGGCCGACGCCGTTGAGCACGATCACGTCCAGGCCGCTGATGCGCTTGATGTCTTCGGCGCGCGGCTCGTAGGCGTGCGGGTTGAAGCCGGCGGGAATCAGCGGCACCACTTCGGCCTTGTCGCCGACGATATTGGCTACATAGCTGTAATACGGATGCAGGGTGATGCCGATACGCAGGCGTTTGCCTGGCTCGGCACCGGCCAGCGGGCTCAGCAGGCAGGCGCACAGGCCAAGCAGAAACAGGCGTAACAATGGACGGCGAGGCGATGAAATGGACATGGGCAAGCAGTCTTCTCTCGGATAAAGGCGAGGAATCAATGGCGATGTTCGCGGGTAACCCCGGCATCGAATTGCGCGACGATCTGTTTCCAGCCAGCGGCAGACAGCGCGGCGTCGGACAGATCCACCGCCGGCGCGGGATCGGCGCTGCGGTTCAGCCAGATGTCCGGCGCCGCGTTGGCGTCGGCACCGACACGCATCAGAAACGAGCCGGCGACATCAGGCGTCGCGCTACGGCCCAAATAGGCGTTGTCGGCGAGCATTTGCCACGCATGACCGCCGCGGCTGATCGAACTGGCATCCAACGCGAACGGCGCAAAGCCTTCATCGGCCAGCGTCTGTGGCGTCGGCAGGGCTTTTTGCTCTTCGCGCAGCAAACGGACTTCGTCGAGCGTCACCCGCAGGTCGGCATAGATGCCTTGCTCGGCGGCGCTGAGGTCGCGGCGGGCGTCGTACTGGTTGCTGGCGACCGGCTCCGGTTCATGGGAAACCCCGCGCCACGCCACCACCGAGCCGGCGACCGCGAGGATCACCAGGCACAACAGCAGCACATTAAGGGTTTCATGACCGGCGCCGGCCGGGCGTACCACTTGAGTTGTCGGGGTACTCATGGGGCTTCGATATCCGCCTGGTCGATTTCCACTACGTGGCCTGGGCCGGCGTCGAACAGCACATAGAATTCACTGCCGGGCTTTTTAAAGGTCAGCGTCGAGTCGTCGCCCAGTTTGCCCGGCACGAGAATGGTTTCGTCGTAGCCGATCACATCGAGGGTCACGCCCGGCGCGCCGCTGCCGTCGGAAAAACCGCCGGTGCATTTGATCTGTTCGGCATCGATGGCTTTGCATTCGCACATCGGGTTGTGCGCCAGGGCGCTGGCACTGAAACCGGCGCTCAGCAGCAGCGCGGCGCTGGCGAGCAAACGGGTATGAAGGGGTGAGCGAGTCATGGTTTGGCTCCTTGTTTGTTCAGCCACGCAACCGTGGCGGGGGAGGCTTGGCTCAGGGGAATCGCGGCCTGGTGCATGCTGCCGTCCCAGCCTTCCATGGTGATCCACAGCTCGGCGTCAGGTTTGGTCTTCGCCGGGATCGGCATTTGCGTGCCCATGCGATAAGGCGTACCGAAGAAGATCGTGCCGGCGGCGCGCAGACTGCGCGGTTTGCCGATGCGCAGGTAAGTGGCCTTGACCTGTTCGACACAGCTGTCACAGACGGCGGCAGTGAAGTCCTTCATGTAACCGGCCGGTCCGCTCAAGTGCGGCGCCTCTTCGCGTAACTCCGCCAGACGCAGGCTCCACGGACCGACCTGAACGGTGCCTATTTCCCGTTGACCCAAGCCACTGTCGCCGCGAAACAGCGAAGCATCGGCAAAGTATTTCGGCATGAAGCCCAGCGGAATCAGCAACAGCAGCACATTGATGTGGAAGCGCCACTTGTGCCAGAAACGCGACAGGCGCGACGGCGGTGTGACCGAAATGGCTTTGTTCACAGGCTGGCCTCCGAAGGTTCACGGCGCAGCGCCGGCTGGGCGGTGACGCGGTTTTTCTTGTCCTCGCGTTTCAGCGCATTGGCGGTGGCCAGTGCGGTGCGCTTGGTCCAGATGAGCAGGCCGCTGAGGATCATCATGCTCAGCAACAGACCGAAGAAGAACCAGATCAATTTGATCCAGATCCCACCGAAGTCGCCGGTGTGCAGCGGGCGCATGGATTCGGTGACGAATTCCAGCGAGGACCGATCGGACAGCAACCTTGATGAGGCCATTTCGCCGTTGTACGGGTTGAGAGTCGCGGTCTGGTACATCAGCGGATACCAGCCACGGCCGCTCACGCTCATGTGCGAGTAGGCGTTGCCCGGCAGGTTGACGTAGCTGGCTTCCAGCCCGGGAATCTTCTGCTGGGCGATTTCGATGGCGCGGTCCAGGCTGATGCGCGGCGGCGGGGTGCCGGCGGCCGAGATCGGTACGCTGTCGCGCGACATGGCCGGAATGATCGGCTCGCTGGAAATGGAGATCTGGTTATCGAACAGGATCGCCTTGATCAGGAACCAGATGCCGGTGATGGAAATTACCGCGATGAACCAGATCGACCAGATGCCGCACAGACGATGGAAGTCGCCCCAGAAGATCCGCGCGCCATGGCGCACGCGCAGGGTCGGGCGCAGAAAACCTTTCCAGAAGCGTTTGTAGACCACCAGCCCGGTAATCAGCGAAACCAGCATCGGCACGCCGAGCAACGACACCAGATACCAGCCCCAGCTGTAGCCATTGGTGAACGGCACCAGCCACCAGCCGTGCAGGGCGCGGGTAAAGGCCTTGAAATCGAAGACCGGCGCGGCGCCCTGGATGACCCCGGTGTACGGATTGACGTAGACCGTCAATGAGCGACCGTCGGGGTAGCTGACTTCGACGTCGAGGGCGAAGTGCGACTCGTCCGGGCGGTTGATGCTCTGCACCAGGGTTTGCGGTTCGGCCTGTTTGATCGCCGCGAGGATCTGGTCGTAGCTCAGTCGCGGCGCATCGTCCGACGGCTGACTGGCGCGCATTTGCGGGTTGGCCAGCCAGACAATTTCCTGGCTGACCACCGCCAGCGTGCCGGTGACGCAGACGATCAACACAAAGAACCAGATCGGCAACGCCAGCCAGCTATGCACCAGGAACCACAGTTTGGAACGGGATTTCTTCGACATGATTGCGCGTCTTGATTGCGGTGGAAGGGGCCGGGCTACGGGCTTCGTAGCACGGGACTCCCCGGGAGGCCGTTCGTGGCTTTTGCCTACGCGAACGGCCTGCATTCCTATAAGACGGATGAGCGAAGAAAATCCCGAAAGCGGATATGAAAGCAAATGTTTCGCAATTACATCGGCGAGGTGTTTTTGCCAGCCGATCCAGGGCACAAGTGCTCAGCTTTGGCTGAACATTTCCATGGCGCGTTGGCGAATCTGCTCTTCGCTCAGATCCTCCTTGTGCGTGGCGAGAAACCACAGATGCCCGAACGGGTCTCTCAGCGTCCCGCTGCGGTCACCGTAAAACTGGTCTTTTACCTCCGATACGCTTTGCGCCCCGGCATCCAGCGCCTGTTGGAATGACTGGTCGACATCGGTGACATACAGGTGCAAGCCGATCGACACCGCCTGCTCAGGATTGCTCAGCGGACCTTGATCGCAAGGCGTGCCAAGCATGATCGCGCTGTCACCGATGCGCAGCTCGGCATGGCCGATATTGCCGTCGGGCATGGTCAGGCGCATGACTTCGCTGGCATTGAAGGCTCTCCTGTAGAACTCAATGGCCTCGGCGGCCTGTTGGATGCCCAGGTACGGGGTAATGCTGTGATACCCCTCAGGAATGGGTTTGACGCTCATGACGTTCTCCCTGTTTTTGTTTTCAACAGATGTGGTTGCTCCGGATCTGCCCGGAGCAATCACTATAGAACCGTCCCTGCAGCGCAGATTTTCCGCCGACGAGCAGCGTTATCACTCCTCGCCAAAGTGCGGGCCTGGCCCTTGGTCACCGAGCGCGTCGCCTTTATTGCGCAATGGACACGCCTTCATCGACAGGCAACCGCAGCCGATGCACCCGGTGAGCTGATCGCGCATTAGCGTCAGTTGCCTGATTCGTTCGTCGAGCTCCCGCTGCCATTGTTCAGACAACATCTTCCAGTCGGCTGCCGTTGGCGCTCGATCCTGCGGCAGGATCTTCAGCGCTTCGCCGATTTCCGCCAGCGGTATTCCCAGCCGTTGCGCGACTTTGATCAACGCCACCCGGCGCAGCACGGCACGCGGATAACGGCGCTGGTTGCCAGCGTTGCGTTCACTCTTGATCAAACCCTTGGCTTCATAAAAGTGCAGCGCCGTGACCGCGACGCCGCTGCGCGCCGCAACGTCCCCAACAGTGAGAGGCTTGTGCACCTGGTCTTTGCTGATCATGCTGAAAATGCTCTTGACCTTGACTTAACTGGAGGTTTTACCCTGCAGCTCTTCGGGTCGCAAGGCTCGCTTCAAGATGAGTGGGGGTTTTCCATGAGCAATCGCAGCTTTACCCAATTGATCGAATTCGAAATCGAACCCCGTCAGCAAGCGGCGCTGATCTCGGCATTGGCGACGCAGACCGAGCGTCTGGCGCAGCGTTACGACGGATTTCTCAGCGCCAGCGTGCAGGCCAGCGACGACGGCCGTCGCGTGTTGAGCTTTTTGCAATGGCAAAGCCGCGAAGCGGGGGAGGCGGCGTTTCACACTTTCGAAAGCGGTGAGCAGGATTTCTGGCAACTGATCCGCACCCATCGGGCGAAAACAGTGACCTTCAATTCGTTCCAGGTGCACAGCAGCATTGCCCGCAGCCACGACGATGCGCTGCATTGCCGTTTGCCGGGTTAGCCGTTGTTAGCGCAAACCTGATAGCCACTATTGAGAGCGTTGATTTCTGCGCGAGCGTGCCCGGGCGTAGCCTTTCTCCATCGACCCCACATTGCTCGCCAGGACGCTCCCATGAACCGTTTTCTGACTGTTTCGCTGATGCTCGCTGTTTCCGTTCTTGCTGGCTGTGCCAGCCATGTTTCGCCAGAGCTGCGCCCTTACACCGCTGAAGAATCCCGCGAACTGGCGCTGGAAGCGCTGAACCGCAGCGGTTTGTCGTTCGACGAATACCATGCGAAAAAAGCCCAGTTGCTCGGCCAGCCGCAGAAGACGTTCGGCTTCGATCAACAAGGCGAGATGAGCGCCGAACGTGCCATACAGCTGCACGGTCGTCCAAGCTGACAGCAAACTGTACTGCTTGAAGTTTTTCCTAACTGTCCGTGGGTTTGCCGGGCGGCGTGGGATAGGGTCAACACCTGAATGACCCCGGGATGGAACGCCTCGATGAATCTCTCGCTTGATCTGCTGTTGGGCTTTGCCCTGTTTGCCCTTGTCACCTCGATCACACCGGGGCCGAACAACACCATGTTGCTGGCGTCCGGGGTCAATTTCGGTTTCAACCGCACCATTCCACACATGCTCGGCATCAGCTGCGGCTTCTTTCTGCTGGTGGTGGCGGTGGGCTTTGGTCTTGGCGCGGTGTTTCAGGCCTATCCGATTCTTTACACGGTGCTGCGTTATGTCGGCGCGGCGTACTTGTTGTACCTGGCGTGGAAAATCGCTCATTGCGGCCCGGTCGGCGACAGTGCCGTCGGCGAGGCTAAACCGATCAGCTATCTGGGCGCCGCGGCGTTCCAGTGGGTCAATCCCAAGGCGTGGATCATGGCCATCGGTGCCATCAGCACGTATACGCCGATGCAGGGTTACTTCTACAACGTTGTGATCATCGCGGCGGTATTCGCCATCATCAACCTCCCAAGTGTTGGCCTGTGGGCGGCATGCGGCACGCTGTTGCGCAATGTGCTCAAAGAGCCGCGCTGGTTGCGCGTGTTCAATTGGGGGATGGCGGCGTTGCTGGTGATCTCGCTGTATCCGTTACTGCTCGAAAGCTTTCACTGACGCATTGCTTCAATCGCCGGCCCGATGCCTGTTAAGCTCGGTTTCAGGAGCGTTCCTACGCACTTTTAAATGAAGCCCTACTTCTTTAACGGCATCCGATCAGGTATTGATGACGCTCTCGAACCCATGCACAGCTCACGAGGCTATGCATGGTCATTTGCAGACACGAGCCTCCTGATCCCGGAACACGCTCTGCGAGTCCTTTATGAACACACGTCCGTTGTATTTCGATTACGCCGCCACCACCCCGGTGGACGAGCGGGTCATCCAGGTGATGATCGAATGTCTGGGTTTTCACGGTAACTTCGGTAACCCGGCGTCCAGTTCCCACGCTTTCGGCCAGCAGGCCCGGCAGACGGTCGAGCAGGCACGTCGGCAAGTCGCCGATCTGGTCGGCGCGCAGCCTGAGCAGATCGTCTGGACCTCCGGTGCGACCGAGTCCAACAACCTCGCGCTCAAAGGCGTTGCCCAGGCCCGTGGCATCTCGGGCGGCCATATCATTACCAGCCAGATCGAACACAAGGCCATCCTCGATACTGCCCGG
The DNA here is from genome assembly GCF_049897785.1 of Pseudomonas sp. TSRC2-2. NCBI lineage: Bacteria > Pseudomonadati > Pseudomonadota > Gammaproteobacteria > Pseudomonadales > Pseudomonadaceae > Pseudomonas > Pseudomonas sp. TSRC2-2. Next base: position 6,491 of record NZ_JAFCWZ010000011.1, on the reverse strand, counting down.
CAATTGCAGGATTCAGGCATTGCCGTGACTTATCTGGTGCCGGACGCCGAAGGCTTGATCACCCCGCAAGCGGTCAGCGAAGCGATGCGTGACGACACCTTTCTGGTGTCGCTGATGCTCGTCAATAACGAGCTGGGTACGCTCAACGATGTCGAGGCGATTGGCGAAGTGGTGCGCAGTCGGCGCGCGCTGTTTCATGTCGATGCCGCGCAGGGCGCTGGCAAAGTCGCGATCGATTTGAGTCGCTGGCCGGTCGACCTGATGTCTTTTTCCGCCCACAAACTCTATGGCCCCAAGGGCATCGGCGCTTTGTATGTCGGCGCGCAGGCGCAGCAACGTCTGCAAGCGCAGATCCATGGCGGCGGTCACGAAGGTGGCTTGCGCTCCGGCACGCTGGCGACTCATCAGATTGCCGGGATGGGCGCAGCGTTTGCATTGGCCGCCGCCGTATTCGATGAAGAGAAGAAATCGATTGTCGCTTTACGCGAGCGCTTGCTCGAGCAACTGTTGAGTTTGCCCGGCGTGCGCCTCAACGGCAGTGCCTCGCAACGTATTGCGCACACCCTGAGCCTGACCTTCAGCGAAGGCGATTTCAACAGCGCCGCGTTGAGCCATTCGATCGCATTTTCTGCGACTTCCGCGTGTAATTCCGCGAGCAATGCGCCGTCCCACGTGCTGTTGGCGTTGGGGCACGATGCGCGACTGGCAGGGCGCACCATTCGCTTGAGCCTCGGGCGGTTTACCACCGTCGAGGACGTCGACAGGGCCGTCGAAATGATTACTACCGCTTGCGCCAGTGCCCCGGCATTCTGGGCGACAGGGCTTTAAACAGCCGAGGCTTTCCATGGCCGAGAAGGCTGCGAACAATAATGATGACGCGATTAGCAGGAGACATGATGAGTTCCCACACCTTGACCGAAGGATCGGTGCCTCAGCGCTTGGCGCATACCCGTGAGCTGATGCGCCGCGAAGGCATCCATGCGCTGCTGGTGCCGTCCGCCGACCCGCATCTGTCGGAATACCTGCCGGGTTACTGGCAGGGCCGGCAATGGCTGTCGGGTTTCCACGGTTCGGTCGGTACGCTGATCGTCACTGCTGATTTCGCTGGGGTCTGGGTTGACAGCCGGTACTGGGAGCAGGCGACCAAGGAACTGGCCGGCAGCGGCATCGAACTGGTCAAGCTGCAACCGGGGCAGCCGAGCCCGCTGGACTGGCTAGCCGAGCAAACCCCCGAGGGCGGTGTGGTGGCGGTCGATGGCGCGGTAATGGCAGTGGCTTCAGCGCGCACGCTGAGCAGCAAACTCGAAGCAGGCGGCGCTCGCCTTCGCACAGATATCGATTTGTTGCAGGAAATCTGGCGTGATCGTCCAAGCCTGCCTGACGCGCCGATCTATCAGCATCTGCCGCCGCAAGCGACCGTCAGCCGTGGCGAGAAGCTCGCTAAATTGCGCCAGACCTTGCAAGAGCGTGGCGCCGACTGGCATTTCATCGCCACCCTGGATGACATCGCCTGGCTGTTCAACCTGCGCGGCGGTGATGTTTCGTTCAATCCGGTGTTCGTTTCGTTTTCCCTGATCAATCAACAGCAGGCGACGCTGTTCGTGGCGCTGAGCAAGGTCGATGCCGATCTGCGCGCCGTGCTTGAACAGGATGGCGTGACCCTGCGGGACTACAGCGAAGTAGCCGATGCGTTGCGTGCTGTACCAAGTGGCGCGAGCCTGCTGGTCGATCCGGCGCGAGTGACCACAGGTTTGCTGGATAATCTGGACAGTGGCGTAAAACTGGTCGAAGGCTTGAACCCGACCACGTTGGCCAAATCGCAGAAAAGCGAGGCCGACGCCCAGCACATCCGTAAAGCGATGGAGCAGGATGGCGCGGCGTTGTGCGAGTTTTTCGCCTGGCTGGAATCGGCATGGGGGCGCGAGCGCATCACCGAACTGACCATCGACGAGAAACTCACCGCTGCCCGTGAGCGTCGTCCCGATTACGTTTCCCTGAGCTTCAACACCATCGCCGCGTTCAACGCCAACGGTGCGATGCCGCACTATCACGCTACCGAAGAAGAGCATGCGCTGATCGAGGGTGATGGTCTGTTGCTCATCGATTCCGGTGGTCAATACCTCGGCGGGACCACAGACATCACGCGCATGGTCCCGGTGGGGACGCCGACGCAAGACCAAAAGCAGGATTGCACGCGCGTGTTGAAAGGCGTGATTGCCTTGTCGAGGGCACGATTCCCCAAAGGCATTCTGTCACCGCTGCTCGACGCCATCGCCCGCGCGCCGATCTGGGCTGACAACGTCGACTACGGGCACGGCACTGGTCATGGCGTGGGTTATTTCCTCAACGTGCATGAGGGGCCGCAGGTGATTGCCTATCAGGCTGCACCAGCGCCGCAAACGGCTATGCAGCCGGGGATGATCACTTCGATCGAACCCGGCACTTATCGTCCAGGCCGCTGGGGTGTGCGCATCGAGAACCTGGCGATGAACCGCGAGGCCGGCAGCAGCGAATTCGGCGAGTTCCTCAAGTTTGAAACCCTGACGCTGTGCCCGATCGATACCCGTTGTCTGATTGCAGAGCTTTTGACGCAAGAAGAGAAGCAGTGGCTGAACGACTATCACCGCGAAGTGCATGAGCGTCTGAGCCCATTGCTTGAGGGGGCGGCGCTGAGCTGGCTGAACGAGCGCACTGCGGCCATTTGATCGACTTGCCCAAGGCACTGCTCACAGTGCCTTGGGGCTTGGGGCTTGGCTTCAATCCTGGCGCAATGCCTCTTCTACGAAGTCGAGTCGATCCTGACCGAAGAACAACTGATCGCCAATGAACATGCTGGGGGCACCGAAAACGCCGCGCTTGATGGCTGTCTCGGTGTTTTCCTTGAGGGCGGCTTTGACTGACTCGTCGTTGGTCAGCGCCATTATCTCTCGGGGATCGAAGCCGTTTTCAGTCAGCACCCCGGCAATGGTTTGCGGGTCGTTGAGGTTACGGCCGTCCACCCAAAGCGCCCTGAACAGGCAGTCGACGAACTCCCCGAAACGCTGCGGCTGGTACAACTGCATGCCAGTGACGGCACGCATCAACATCAGCGTGTTGATCGGAAAGTGCGGATTGAATCTGAGCTGGACGCCGTAGCGCCTGGCGAAGCGATCGAGGTCCTGGAACATGTAGCGACCCTTGGCCGGAATGACTGCTGGCGAAGCGTTGCCGGTGGCTTTGAACACGCCACCCAACAACATCGGGATGTAGACCAATTCACTCTGGGTTTCGGCGCAGATTTTCGGTAGCTGGGTGTGCGCCAGATACGTAGTGGGGCTGCCGAGGTCGAAAAAGAACTCCACGGTTTTCGTCATGATCAAGTTGCTCTTATTGTTGTAATCAGGAGGGGAGGGCTTACCAGCGTTCATTCCATGGGCGCAGGTCCAGTTCGAAGGTCCACGCATCCCGTGGCTGACTGTGCAGATACCAGTAATTTTCAGCGATGTGCTCTGGATTGAGAATGCCGTCCTGGTCCCTGGTTGCGTATTTTTCGGGAAAGCTGTTGCGAATGAAATCGGTGTCGATCGCACCATCAACCACAACATGGGCAACGTGGATGTTCATCGGCCCCAGTTCCCTGGCCATGCTTTGCGCCAGTGCGCGGATGCCATGTTTGGCTCCGGCAAAAGCGGCGAATCCTGCAGCACCGCGCAGTCCGGCAGTGGCTCCGGTAAACAGAATCGTGCCGCGCTGACGGGTCACCATACGCTTGGCCACTTCGCGGGCGTTAAGGAAACCTGAGAAGCAGGCCATTTCCCAGATCTTGAAATATTTGCGTGCGGTTTCTTCGAGAATACTGCACGGCACGTTGGCGCCGATGTTGAAGACAAAGGCCTCGATAGGACCAACGCGGGTCTCGATGTCTTCGATGAGAGCGATGACGTCTTCTTCCTTGCGCGCATCGCAGGCAAAACCATGAGCCTCACCGCCCTCAGCGATGATTGCGTCAACCAATGGCTGCAGTTTGTCGGCGCTGCGCCGGGTCACGCAGGCAATGAATCCTTCACTGGCAAAACGCTTGGCAATCGCCCCGCCCGTGGCGTCGCCTGCCCCGACAACCAGCACGACCTTCTTGTTATTCATGGGTGAATCCCTTTGGGTTAACGATCGTTTAGTTAACGAACGTTATGCTAGGATTCGGACAGCGTCAAGGCGATCTATATCGGGAGAGGGCATGCGTTATTCAGCTGGACACAAATCGGAAACCCGCGAAAAGCTGCTGCAAAGCAGCGCGTTGTCGGCAAAGAAATCGGGGTTTTCCACGGTGGGCGTGGATGGCCTGATGAAAGCCATCGGTTTGAGTGGGGCCGCGTTCTACAGCCATTTCTCCTCCAAGGATGCCTTGTTCGCTGCCATCGTCGAGCGAGAGCTGAGTGAGAGTCTTGAGCGCCTTGGTGGGCAGGGCGGTGCAGATCGGCAGCGGCTGGAGCGTTGTCTGAAGCAGTACCTGAGCATGGCCCACGCCGAGCAACCTGAGGTCGGTTGCGCGCTGCCGTCATTGGGCGCGGAGATTGCCCGTGCCGATGTGCAGGTGCATGAGCAGGCTGAAGAATGGATTTGCCGTCTTCAGCAGGGCTGGGCTGAGATACTGGAAAGCGAGAGTCTGGCTTGGTCGGTGCTGTCGCAATGCGTGGGTGCATTGGTGGTCGCGCGAATGCTGGCAACACCGGACGTGCAGCGTACGGTGTTGCGCTCGAGCCATGAGGAAATTACGCGTCAGCTCACTTCGCCACGAGCCGAGTAGTTATTTGCAGATGACGATCATGCTGCGGCTGGTATAACCGGCGGGGTTCAAGCCGAACGGATAATCGCCTGGTTCTTCCACAGCATCGCCGGATTTGGCGATCACCTTGTAACCCTTGGGAGCGCAGGAGTTGGCGGCGCTGGTGTAGCACTTGTCCCATGAGGATGAAAGTCCGGAACAATTGATATGCAGCCCTTTCTTGCCGCGCTTGACCTGCGTTTCCGAGGTCGCTGCGCAACTTGCGATCGCCAGCAAGGCGATCATTAGCAAAATTCGTTTCATTACCATCCTTAATAGCGGCCGCGAGTCTGTTGCTCGGGTCTGCCTGTATTCGCTCGCGTTTTCAGCGTTGTGCCGTCCTTTGCGAAAAAATCCATGCCTGGCGATGGGTTACGGGGATAAACATGGCCTAAATAAGCGCCAATTACCAGACCCACTTCTTATTACGCTTCAGTCGGCAGCGACAGCAGGCTTTGCACCGCTGCCCATGGTCATCGTCGCACCCACGGAAGCCAGGATAATGCACAGGATGGCCAGCCATTGTGACAGGGAAAGGTATTCCTGAAGAAAAAGCAGTCCTGATAGTGCGCCGAACGCTGGTTCGATACTCATTAAAGTGCCGAAGGTGCGTGCGGGCATTCGAGTGAGGGCCACCATTTCCAGGGTGTAGGGCAGGGCGGTAGACAGAATGGCGACTCCGATAGCGACGGGAATCAGTGATGGTGTGAGCAGCGCAGCGCCGGCATGAATGATGCCGATCGGCGCCACGAACAGCGCGGCGATCATCACCCCCAATGCTGCAGTGGTCACACCGTTGTCGGCGCCGGCCTTCTGTCCAAACAAAATGTATAGCGCCCAGCAGACTCCGGCCCCCAGCGCATAACCCGCGCCGACCAGATCGATCCCTGCAGTGGTGACGCCGGTTGGGATCAATAAAAGCAAGCCGGCTGCAGCAAGCGCGATCCAGACAAAATCGATGGCGCGGCGGGAGGCATATATAGCTACGGCCAGAGGGCCGGTGAATTCCAGCGCAACGGCGATGCCCAGTGGCACTGTCCGCAATGACATATAGAAGAGGAAATTCATCCCGCCCAATGCCATTCCGTAGACGATCACCGTACGCAGGGACTTGGCGGTCAGCTTTGCACGCCATGGGCGAAGCAACAGCAGCATGATCACACTAGCGAAGATTAGGCGAAGGGTGGTGGTCCCTTGTGCTCCGATAATTGGGAACATGCTTTTCGCCAACGAAGCGCCGGACTGGATGGATGCCATGGCTATCATGAGCAGGCCAACCGGGAACAAACTGGAGGCAAGGGAGCGGGGTTGGTCATTCATTACAGGGCAGCATCCAAATAAAAGCAAAAGTGTTGTTATGGTAGTGGGCAATATACTGCGCACTGGAGAGAGTCGCGTCTATATATAGGAGACGTTTTTGTTTATTTGAAAGAAAAGCGAAATTAACGGTTGACGGCAAATTCCAGAGGTCTATAATTCGCCCCACTTCCGGCGCAGTCGAAACGGAAAACTCCTTGAGATTCAAAGAGTTATGCAGTTTTCGACAGCGGCTTGCTTCGGGTCATCGAAGTCTGGAAGGAGTTGAAAGAGCAATGATGTGTAGCTCTTTTAACGGTTCGATCTTCTCGGTCGAAAGCGGAGAAAAAGAGGTGTTGACAGCAGCGATTAACGCTGTAGAATTCGCCTCCCG